>JAZQPL010000021.1:0-63189 GCA_045628495.1 Acutalibacteraceae bacterium | reverse complement strand
CGCAACACTATTTAAAAATTAGTAGGTTTGTTTGTTAACTTCAAAGAAGCTCTGTGGGTGAGCACAAACAGGACATGCTCCTGGTGCTTTTTTACCGACTACAATGTGGCCGCAGTTAGAACACTGCCAGATCTTGTCTTCGTCCTTGCTGAATACAAGTCCGTCCTGAACATTTTTAAGAAGCTTGAGATAGCGTGCTTCATGCTCTTTTTCGATGGCTCCAACCATTTCAAAAAGCTTTGCGATTCTTGGAAAACCTTCTTCCTGAGCTGTTTTTGCAAATCCTGCATACATGTCAGTCCATTCAAAGTTTTCGCCTTCAGCTGCGGCCTTGAGGTTTTCTTCTGTAGAAGGAACTTCGCCACCGTGCAAAAGTTTGAACCAGATTTTTGCGTGTTCTTTTTCATTTTTTGCTGTCTCTTCAAAAAGGTCAGCAATCTGCTCGTAGCCGTCCTTGCGTGCTTTTGAGGCAAAATATGTGTATTTGTTTCTTGCCTGTGATTCACCTGCGAAAGCGGCTTCAAGATTTTTTTCTGTCTGTGTACCTGCATATTTGTTTGCCATAATTGTATCCTCCGTTTTTGTACATAATTATTTTTATGAGTTTATTATATAACAATTATTATTTTTTATCAAGATATTTTTATTTTATGTTGAAAAATTTTACTATTGTGATAAAATATAGTTATTGAAAGGGTGATTGAATGAAAAAATTTTTATGTATTTTTCTGAGTTTGGCTCTTGTTTTTTCTATGGGTGTTACCGCATTTTCGGAAAGCACCGGCAAGAAGGATATTCCTGTTATTATGGTGGCGGGTTACAGCTCAAGCAAACTTAAAATGATAAATTCCGACGGCAGTGAAGAAAGCGCCTGGGGCGGAATAGAAATTGAAAAAATTATTTCTACTCTTTTCCATTTTATTTTGTCTGATAAAGACAGTATTAAAAAACTTACCGATTTTTCAAAAAAACAGATAATCGAAAATGCCGGTAATTTTATTTATGACCTTTTCGGACACCTTGCTTTTGATGATAACGGCGAAAGTATCAATAATATTGATACATATATTCATACCCCTGAGGAATCCTGCACGGAAAATCTGATTAACACCGGCAGAGAAAATCTTATCACCGAACCTGAAATACAGGCGAAAATTGCTGAGCTCAGCGGCGGATACAGCAATCTTTTTACTTTCAATGTTGATTTCAGAATGGGAACTGTTTCCTGCGCAGAAAAGCTTAATGAGTTTATTGACAGTGTTCTTGAATACACCGGCAGCGACAAGGTGAATATTTATGCTGTCAGCCACGGCGGGCAGACTGTTGCAACATATCTTTCTCTTTACGGCAGCAAAAAGTGCGTCAATAATGCTGTTCTTACTATTCCGGCCATTGGCGGAGCAGCACTTGCCTACGATATTCTTTCAGGCAACGCATCTCTTGATGAAGAAAATCTTGTTCGGTTTGTTGAACACGGCATGATGTTCGAAAGTGATTTTGAATGGCTTGTTCAGAATCATCCTCTTGACGGTATTGATGAAATAATCAAGGGTCTTCTTCCTTATTTATATGATGTTTTAGGAAACTGGGGAAGTATATGGGATTTTATACCTTATGAATATTACGATGAAGTTAAAGCTCAGCGGCTTGATGAAACTGTCAACGCCGAAATGATTAAAAAGAGTGATTATGTTCATTATCAGCTTATGCCGTCATATGCAGACGCATTACAAAAGGCAAGGGATGAATATGATGTAAATGTCAGCATTGTTGCAGGTACAGATAATGATGCTGTTACAGGTTTGCAGGAAAATTCCGATTCAATTATTACAACAAATGCATCAACAGGTGCTGTTGTTGCACCGTACGGTATGAGATTTTCTGACGGATATACAGCAATAAACGGTGATAATTCTTATGTTTCACCGTCAATGACCGTTGATGCCTCAACAGCATATCTTCCGGATAATACATGGTTTATTGACGGGCTTTTCCACGGAATGACTCTTAAAGACAAATATTCTATTGACCTTGCAATGAAACTCCTGCTTACTGACGAGCTTGAAAATGTATATTCCGATGTAAATTATCCCCGTTTTCGTGCTACAAGCAATAAGTCAAGCTCTGTATTTTTCAGCTTTGATAATGCACCATACGGCATAATTAACAAAGAAAACACAAAACTTACAATTACCAACCTTTCGGAAAAATATAATATGACTGTACTTGCCGTTAATTCAAAGGGACTGGGGAATATTATGTTTAAGCTTCCTGAAAAAGTAAAGCTGGCTCCGGGGGAGAGTATAACAGTTGAATATACAGGTGAGTTAAAAGAAGAAAGCAAAACCTCAGGTGAAGTTACCGTTTCTTATTTGCTTGCAGGTTCCATCAGTCCCGTTAATGAAAGAACATTATATTTTGCCCTTGATAACGGAGCTTTTGCTGAATATGACAGTGACAGTCCTTTTGTTAAAAAAGGAGTATATTCTGACGAATGCATTGTAAACAATTATTTTATTATGAAGTTTTCAGATGCATGGTTTGCTAAACTGTTCAGCCTGATAATAAATATATTAAGCTATTTCTTTGCTTCCTTGACTTTTTGATTTTTTTATGATAAAAAATATAAAATAATAATTGAAAGAATTTTGATATGAAACATTTAAGTATTCTGCTCGGTAAGACCGTGCAAAAATTAGTAAAAATTAAAGGTTCCAACGGTTTATCTCTTCCGGGACTTGTTGTTGAAAAAACAGATAAGAACTTTTTGAATAAAGTTCTTTCAAAGCTTCCGTACGGTGTTGTTGTTGTTTCGGGAACAAACGGTAAAACAACAACTACAAAAATCGTAACCGAGCTTCTTGAAAATCAGGGATTGAAAGTATTTACAAATAAATCAGGCAGTAATTTTGTCCGCGGGGTAATATCTGCAATTCTTGAAAATATCAGCATAACAGGAAAGTTTGATTTTGATATTGCTGTTCTTGAGCTTGACGAAGCACATTCTGTTAAGTTCTCTCAGGTTGCAGATGTTGATTATGCATTGATACTTAATGTTCAGCGTGACCAGCTTGACAGATTCGGTGAAATTGACTACACTGCCGAATTGCTGCAGAAGCTTGCATCAAGTGTCAGTAAAACAGTTGTTCTTAACCGTGAGGACCCGAGAGTGTCAAATATTCAGGGAAAGAACAGAGTCTTTTTCGGTTTAAGTGAAAAAATGATTTCATCTTTTCCTTCTGATGATTATCTTTTCTCAGCAGAAGAGGCGGAAGTTTCAAAGGAAAATGCATCTGTTATTTGTTCATCTCTTGAAGGCACGGATGCTGTGTATTTAATCTGTGGCAAAGAATATGCCTGCACACTTACATTAAAAGGTAATTATAACGCATATAATGCCGCCGGGGCATTGGCTTTGTGCCTTGAAATTCTGCCTGAAGCTTCACATGAAAAGCTTGTTTCTGACCTTGCACGGATAAAATCTGCATTCGGCAGGGGAGAAGATTTTGTTATAAACGGCAAAGATGTTGAGCTGCTTCTTGTTAAAAATCCGTCTGCATTCCAGCTCAGTCTTAAATCGTTTGTCGGCGACGGTTATGACTATATGATTTGTATAAATGACCATGACGCAGACGGCAGAGATGTTTCGTGGCTTTGGAATGTTGATTTTACATCACTTGAAAGAGTGAAATACACCAGCGGAATAAGAGCTTACGATATGGCGTTACGCCTGAAATATGACGGAATAGATGTTGAAAATATAGAACCTGATCTTGCGAAAGCATTAGATGGATTTGTTTCGGATGGGGACAGGCCTAAACGGATTTTTTCAACTTATACATCAATGCTTGAATTAAGAAAAATAATTTTAGGAAAGAGCCTTATATGATTATAAATATTCTTCACTTATATCCAAAAGAAATGAACCTTTACGGCGACCACGGCAATGTTCTTGCATTATTAAAGCGCTGTGAATGGAGAAACATAGAAGCCAGAGTGTATTCTTATGAGCCGGGCGACCCGCTCCCTGAAGATATTGATATTATTTTCGGCGGAGGCGGTCAGGATTCCGGCCAGTCAAAAATTACGGATGATTTAATTAAAATCGGCCCTGAATTGAAAAAGATGATTGATGACGGAATGCCGGCTCTTGTTATTTGCGGTGTTTATCAGCTTTTCGGTAAATATTTTCATACCAGGGAAGATATTACCATGGAAGGTATTGATGTGCTTAATCTCTATACTGACGCAGGAAATTCAAGGCTGATAGGAAATATCACCGTTAATTCACCTGAATTCGGTGAAATCGTCGGTTATGAAAATCATTCGGGGCTTACATATATAAATGATAAATCAATGGCATTAGGTACTGTTCCTGAGGGAATGGGTAATAACGGTTCTGACGGAACGGAAGGTATGAGATACAAAAACTGTATCGGAACATATCTTCACGGACCTGTTCTTCCGAAAAATCCGAAAATTGCGGATTTCCTTATAAGTAAAGCTATAGAAAGAAAAACAGGGGAGAAATCTGAACTTCAAATCCTTGATGATATTTATGAAAATAAAGCTCACGATGTTGCTGCTACAAGACCAAGATAGCTTTCTTAAAAAAAATAAAAAAATATTTAAAAAAGTGTTGACAAATAATTATTAGTCTGCTATAATCTTTGATGTTGTCAGAGAGACAGCAGACATATTTGCGAGAGTGGCGGAATCGGCAGACGCGCACGTTTGAGGGGCGTGTGTAGCAGTACGTACGGGTTCAAGTCCCGTCTCTCGCACCATCTGAGTGCCCATAACTCATTTGAGTTATGGGCACTTTTTCTTTTTAAAATTCTGTTTGAACACTCGTAATGTAACAGTAAAAATCAACCTTTTATATTTGTCAGATTTTTCAAGCCGTGAAAACGACTTTTCAGGGCGGGTTGCGATTTTTATAGAAAAATTGTGATATTATCAATTGTGAAAAAGGAGGGATAATCGGAAATAATCATTAACCGAAAACATTTTGTTACTAAATATTAACATCTTAAAAAAATATAAGGAGATATTTTTATGAGAAATTTCAAAAAAGCATTATCAATATTAATTGCTGTTGTAATGCTGATGTCATCAATGTGTATTGTTTCTTTTGCCGGCGGTGGATATGAACCGATTTTTACATCAGGTAATTTTATTTATAAAAACTGTCATTTTGATGACGGTATAGAAATAATCGGATATACAGATGCCTCAGCAAAAACAATAAGTATTCCGAAGCAATTAGACGGGCGTACGGTAGTCGGAATAGGCCGTCATTATGAACCTAAAGAAGGAGAATATGCTTTTGGCAGTCTCAAGAACCTTACAAGCGTTTCTATCCCCGACAGTGTAACGATTATAGACAATGAAACGTTTTACGGTTGTGCAGGATTAACAAGCATAACAATCCCCAATAGTGTAACGAATATATTTTCCCATGCATTTAACGGCTGTACATCTCTTACAAGTATTACAATTCCAAACAGCGTAAAGGAAATAGATGACTGGGCATTTGCCGGTTGCACAAAATTAACAAGCATTACAATTTCTGACAGTGTAACGGACATTAGCTATTCTGCCTTTGATGAAACAGGATATTATAATAATGAAGCTAATTGGAAAGACGATGTTCTGTATATAGGAAATATTCTTTTGCAGGCAAAGCCTACGATTACAGGAACGTATAGTATAAAGTACGGCACCAAGGTTATTGCGGGACATGCATTTGAAAACTGCAAGAGCTTAACAGGAATAACAATTCCCGACAGTGTGGTAAGTATCGGATACAGTGCATTCTGGTATTGTGAAAATCTGTCAAGTGTTATAATTCCAAACGGTGTTACAAGTATAAATAACAATACATTTCGCGGTTGTACCAGATTGACAAGTGTTACAATTCCGAATAGTGTTACAGATATCGGTATCGATGCATTCAGCTATTGTGAAAGTCTGGAAAGTATAACAATCCCGAACAGTGTTAAAAGTATCGGTAGTTATGCATTTGAAGAATGCTGCAGCTTAACAAGCGTAACAATTCCCGACAGCGTAACAAGCATTGGTGAATATGCTTTTGCATCCTGCACGGACTTAAAGAGTGTAACAATACCCGGCAGCATTGAAAACATAGCGCCTTGGGCATTTTATAGGTGTTCAGGATTAATGAGCATAGCAATAGAAAACGGCGTAACAATCATTGGCTCCGGAGCATTTTATAGTTGCTCAAGCTTAACCGATATAGCAATTCCGGATAGCGTAACGAGCATTGGTTACAGTGCATTTAAAGATACAGGATATTATAATAACTCTGCAAATTGGCAAAACGGAGTTCTGTATATCGGAAATTATTTGATTAAAGCTGATGAAGTGTCCGGTTCATATTCTGTAAAATCAGGAACAAAAACTATAGCCGAAGAAGCGTTTTATTATTGCGATAAACTAACAGGTATTACATTACCTGACGGGTTGTTAAATATTAACGCATCTGCTTTTTATGGCTGTGAAAACTTAACAAAAATAACAATGCCGGATAGTGTAACAAGCGTTAGTTATTATGTATTTGAAGATACCGGATATTATAATAATGAAGCTAACTGGAAAAACGGAGTTTTATATATCGGAAATCATTTGATTAAAGCTGGTGATGTGTCCGGTTCATATTCCGTAAAAGCAGGAACAAAAACTATAGCAGATGAGGCGTTTGATTATTGCTTTGATTTAACAAGCGTTACATTGCCCGACACTATAGTAACCATAGGCAAAGGTGCGATATTTAGCGATATTAATGATATATATTATTCCGGTACAAGTGAGCAATGGAATAAAATTACGATTTGTGAAGGCAATGAGTGGTGGCTGAATCATGCAAATATTCATTTCACCGATTCACCGCAGATACATACACATACTCTTTCACACATTGTTGTTCCTGCAACCTGCACCGTAGACGGAATGGAATATGATAAATGTTTGGAATGTGAAGAAACATTTAACAGCAAGGTGATTCCTGCCGCTCACAAGTACACATCAAAGATTGTAGCACCTACCTGCACAGAAAAAGGTTATACAGAACATATCTGTTCTGCCTGTCCCCACAGTTACAAAGATAATTATGTGGATGCAACCGGTCATAAATGGGGCGAATGGATAAGAACAACTGAACCCACAATGGATACAACAGGCGTTGAAACTCGTGAATGTGCAGTTTGCCACCAAAAAGAAAACAAAACCGTTGATAAGCTCAAGACACTTGTTGATAATACTACCGGTGTTAAAATAGGCTTTGAAGATGAGTTTGAAGCAGGTATTGAAATTAAGGTGAAAGAAGTATTTGACGGTCAGTCAATACAGGTTATAAGCAATAATTTCGGTGATGTTAAAACAAAGATTTTTGATATTACACCGGAAAAAGACGGCTTAAAGGTTCAGCCTAAAGGAATGGTAACAATAAGAATACCTGTACCGAAAGAATTTGATGCAAGTAAGATTTTTGTTGCATATGTTGATTCCACTTCTGGAAATACAACAATCATACCTACAAAGGTAATAGGCGGTTATGCAGAGTTTGAAACAGATCATTTCAGCCAGTACGCACTTGTTGAAGGAAAAGGAAAGGTTAAGTCTGTTTCAATCAATAATCTTGAACTTCAATACAAATCTTCAGCAAAACTTAATTCTATTATTGAAGCAGATGACGAAGTAAAGTACAAGGTTGAGTACAAATCTTCAGATGCCAGTGTTGTAACTGTTGATAAAGACGGAAATGTCTATGGAGCAAAAAAAGGCAACGCAACAATAACATGCATTGTAACAGATGAGTATGGCAACACCGTACAGAACACCTGTAATGTTAATGTAAAATATGCATGGTGGCAGTGGATAATTAAAATTGTCCTTTTCGGCTGGCTTTGGTACTAATACTGATTAAATTTTAATATTAAACGGAGCAGGAAGATTTTCTGCTCCGTTTTTCGTCGTATAGCCATATAGTGTGTAAACTCTGTTGAACAGCATATTTTCTGTTCTTGTATAAACTGTCGGCATATATCGAGCATTTTTCTTGTGTTGGTTTGGGGTAAGAATATTCTGAAAACAGTATTTCAGTTTTTCTTATATATTCATCTTGAATATTATGGAAAAAAATGGTTTAATATTTATATCAACCAAACAGGTGGTGGATGTATGAAAAAAGCAGTTTCGGTATTTATTTGCATTGTTATGATTTTCAGTATTTTTAACATCTCTGCTTTTGCGTTTGAAACAATAAAATATTCAGTCGACGCAAAACCTCAAGGCTCATATAAGCTCGGAGAAGACAAGCTTAATATTAAAGGCTGGGCATTTGACACAGTCGGTGTTACCGTTCGCTGTTATTATAAAATTGACAACGGGAACGAAATTATGGTTACTCCGGTTGTTCGAAATGATGTTGTATCTGCTTTCCCGGGTCAATGTACGCAGACTGACTGCGGATTTGACCAATATATTCCTGTTGATAATTTAAGCTTTGGAGCCCATACATTTCTTTTTTATGCTAAAAAAGGTGCGGAAATCAGAACCCTGTGCGAAACATCTTTTAATGTTGTGGGAATTAAATCCGATTGCAATCTTATACCGTCGGGAACATATCAGGCGGAAAATGCTTCGGACTTCAATGTTGTCGGCTGGGCATTTAATTCAAGCGGTGAAAATACCGATTACTATTATCAGATAGATGATAACCGCCAAGTTGCTATGCCGCATAAAAACAGAAACGATGTTATATCTGTTTTTTCAGATATTTGCAAACAGCTTGACTGCGGATTTAATTATTTTATTCCCTTTTATGAGTTTCCCATAGGTAAACATACTCTCAGGCTTATTGCAAAAAGCGGAGGCACATCAAAAATAATTGCTTCGTCTGAGATTACTGTTACAAGCAGTACGGATATATTTAAGTATTCACCTGACAATAATCTTTCCGGCACTTATATGTGCGGCTACTCAGAACAGATTCTGCTTTCAGGTTGGGCGTTCAGTGCCTCGGGTAATGAGGTGCGCTGTTATTACAGTATAGATAACGGAGAATATACTTTACTTACTCCGTCAGTAAGAAACGATGTTAAAAACGCATTTTCGGATATATGCACTCAAAATGACTGCGGCTATCATATGAATATAACCGTAGAAAATCTTGACAAGGGAAATCATAAATTTAAAGTGCTTGCAAGATGCGGGGATGTTTCTCAGGTTATCAAAGAAACTGAATTTAATATTGTTGATTCTGACGGTGAGATGAAATCCCATTCAGAACATATTCCCGAAGGTTCGTACAACATGGCAGAGAATTGTTATGCTCTTATACAAGGCTGGGGCTATAACACATCTGCCGAGGAAGCCGAATTTTACGGAAAGTATGACGACGGCGATGAGTTCTATCTTACAGGCGAAGAACGGGTTGATGTTTACAATACTCAGACAGATTGCTTCAGAAAAGATTGCGGATACAACAGAAAGGTTTATCTCGGCAACCTTTCAGAAGGCTCTCATACCTGCACTGTGGTAATGAAGAGCGGAGAAAAATCCAAAATAATAAAAACGAGTACATTCAGCGTCTCTAAGCCTGATTATACCGTAAGCTTCAACGCAAACGGGGGAAGCGGTGCACCTTCTCAGATAACAAAGCCTTTCGGTAAAAACATATCCGTTCCCGCTTCAATTCCCCATAAAGATTATTATTGCTTTGCCGGTTGGAATACATCTTCCGACGGAAGCGGAAAAACTTTCAAAGCAGGAGAAAACTATACCGAAAATTCATCAGCCGTGCTTTATGCTGTCTGGAAGCACGAGAAAATAGAGCTTGCCTGCGATTCAACGCTCAGTTTTGATGCGAAAAACAAGCTTATATACGGCGAAGCTTTGTTAAGTATGAATGGCGATGAACTGAAAAATAATTTTACAAATATAAATAAAAAAGTCAGCAATTCAGATATAGTAACGGGAACTGAATTTTCAATCCTGGATTCTGACGGTGTTTATGACACAGCGCAAACGGTTATTCTGGGTGATGTTGATTGTGACGGAAAAACTGACGGAATGGATTCTGTTATAGTTTCTTGCCTTGCAGAGGGTATACTTAAAGAAAACAAACTCAGTCCTGCTTCATTATCCGCTGCGGATTGCCTGCGTGATGAAAAAATAAATCACGATGACGAAAAGCTCCTTGTTTCAGCAGGGCTGATGCTTGATAATGTCAATCAGAATGCAGTTTCTTCCCGTGGATATTATGATACTGATTTTAATATTCCAACAGGGCAGGTATCATCTGATAAAGTTATGTTTAACGGTAAAGAGGCTTCTGCACAAATCAGCTCGGATTCTGATAGCCTGAGCATAATTCTTAACACAGAATGTGATGAGTTTAATTACTTCGGCATAAAATATTCATCAGACACATACGCTAAAGGAACAGTAACTTATAAATTCAATGCAACTGAATATTCAGAGGTATTCTTCCTTGAGCCTGCCGAAAACGGAACATTCTTTTCTTTCATTGACGGCGTGTTTGAAAATGTCAGAGCTTCACAGCTGACTTCAGTCTCTTTTACTCCGCTTAATTGTGACAGTTTTAATCTTTCAGTGTCGGGGATAGGTGTTTTCAACCGTGAAACACCTGAAAGAGTTTCGTATATTCAGAACGGATTTATTAAAATCGGAGTTGATATGAGATGGGGCGGTGCGCTGAGTTATTATGAAGACCTTGATTCTGATGTTCAGGCTGTTTCAGATAACGGAATTATACGCATTGATACCGATGCTTCACAGCGTTACGGTACGGAATCTTTGAATGACAGGGTAAATCTTATTAACTGTCACGATACCGGCAGACTTGTTCAGCAGTCGTATTACGGAACAACTAATTATGAAATGGGCTTTTTTGACGGGCATTACTGTGCGTATAATCCCGTTCAGGGCGGAAATATGTATAATGACAGCAGTAAAATCGTCGACTTGCGCATTGAGGAAAATTCCGTATATATTAAATGCCGTCCGCTTGACTGGGCAAAAGAAAAAGAGTACATAACCGATTCATATATGGAAGCAACATATACTTTATGTGACGAAACATTAAAAACGCAGTGCAGATTTGTTGATTTTTCAGGTTATGACCCTGCTTCAAGAGGTCAGGAGCTTCCTGCGTTTTACAGCGCTGCAACATTGGATAATTTTGTGTATTACGGCGGAAATAATCCGTGGAATGACGGTGAGCTTTCAACACTTGACGGTCTTGACGAATACCTTTACGCTCATTACCCCTCAGTTCGTGCAACGGAACACTGGGGAGCGCTTACAGGTGAATTCAGTGACAGCTTCAGTATAGGTCTGTATATCCCCGATTCGGAGCATATTCTCGCAGGTGTTTACGGAACGGTAACTGAACAGACGGAAAATCCCGATGTTTCAAATCCTACATCTTATCTTGCAGGTGAGAAGGAAATGCTGTTCCAAAGCTTTGACCCCATTGAATATGATTTTTATATAACAACAGGAACGGTAAATGAAGTGCGAAACATTTTCAAAAGTATTGCACTCGGATAACAATATAAATCCCGTCAGGAGTATTTTATGAAAAAGCCGGTATATAACAGGAAATTTTTAATAACGGACTGAAAACATTGTGTATATTGTGCTTGAAAAACAAATTATACTGTGATATAATTACAATTAGAAAAAAATGTAAATAATGCGAAACTATGTCTAAGGAGCACAGAATATGAAATTTGAATATCAGGCTTCCGTTATCGTACCGGTGTACAATGTTGAAAATTATCTTGAAATTTGTCTTGATTCTCTTGTTGCACAGACAATTGATAAATCCCGTATGGAGGTTCTTGTTATAAATGACGGCTCTCCTGATAACAGTTGGGATATCTGTCTGAAATACCATGAGAAATACGATTTTATCAAAATTTTCTCAAAAGAAAACGAAGGACTTTCCGCAACAAGAAATTTCGGTATAAATCATGCAAAGGGCAAGTATCTCTTTTTCCTTGACAGTGATGATTACTTTAAGCCTGAAACAGTTAAGCGTGTAACTGACTTTTTTGATAAGGTATATGATGAAGTCGACATGGTTGCGTATTATGAAGACAGGTATAAGGAAGATATAATCCTTAAACCTCATTTCAGATTCAGTATGCTTGACCATGAGGGCGTTTACGACCTTGAGGAGTATCCGTACCTTACTCAGACCCGTGTAAATGTTTGCGTAAAAAATCTCGGCGAAGGTAAAAATGTTCTTTTCAACACAACTCCGGGCTTTAAGCTTGAGGATCAGGAATACTGTAACCGTGTGCTTATGCCCAAAATGAAAATGGGCTATTGCCCTTATGGTACTTATATGTACAACAAAGGCAATGAAACCAGCATTATGAAAATGTATTTCCATGCTTTTTATCTTTTTGAAACTTCCATGGAATATTTTGAAAATCTTTTTGCCACATTTAAAGATAAAGTTCCGCCTTATTTTCAGGCGATGTTTATAAATGATATTAACTGGCGTCTTTCCTCAGATATTCTTTATCCGTATCACTATGAAGGTGAGAAGTGGGAAAACGCAATGAACAGGTTTGTTAAGCTTCTTAACAGAGTAGACAGTGAAACAATCCTTAATCATCCGCTTATGGATATTTTCCGTTCATGCTACTGGATAAAGCAGAAGGAAAATTCTGAAATAAATTTTGAACACGATGAAAAAGGACTCCGCCTTACTATTGATGGGAATGAGGCATACACTCAGGAGGATTTTGTTGTTATCGGACATAAGCCGAGAGTTGAGGGGGACCGTTTTAAGCTTACAGGTTTTATTAAGTCTCCTGTTTTCAACTTCCTTAATGATGATGAATATGAGGTATATGCTGTTGAGAACGGCGAAAGAAGAAAGCTTGACACATTTATTTCCGTTCACAGTAACTACAAGGCAAAAGTTATAACAAATAAATTCCCTGCTTTTCATTATGAATGTAATCTTACTCAAAACAATAAAATTCAGTTTGAGGTTAAAGTACACAATACGGTATATAAAACCCATTATTGGTTTATGCCATATTCGGGATTCAGCAAGCGTTTTAAGAAAATTAACCGTGGCGGATATATGCTCAAAAATAAAAAGAAATATATTTCCGCAAAGCCTGCAACAGATTTTAAAGTAACAAAAAATGCAGTTCGCAATACTTTGCCGCTGCTCAGGTATCCCAGAACATCGCTTTTAAGATTTAAGACTATCAATTACCGCAAAGATCACAGAATATGGCTTTACTACGATTTTTATTCTGTTGAAAAAGATAACGGATATTTTCAGTTTGCTAATGACCTTAAGCATAATGACGGTGTTGAAAGGTACTATGTTCTTACTCACGAGTATGATAATCTTGATGATGTTTTTACTCCTGAACAGAAAGAGCATCTTGTTGTGTTCGGTTCGAAAGAGCATAAGCTTCTTTTCCTTTGCGCCGAGCGTGTTTTCACAGCTTATTACGGACTCGCTCCGATAAATCCGTTTGATTCCGCAAAACAGAAATATCTCTATGAGGACTTAGTGAAATTCAGAACAATCTATCTTCAGCACGGTGTTCTTCATGCCGCACTCAGACTTCAGAATTCTGAGGAGCGCAGTCAGGCGGAGGAAATAGTTGTTTCTTCTCCTTTTGAGGTTGAAAACTATATGCAGAACTATGCTTATGCCGAAGAAAATCTTATTACAACAGGCATGGCGAGATATGACCATATTGACAGAAATCATGAAGCCGGCAGCAGAATTCTGTTTGCTCCCTCATGGAGAAAATATCTGACAACGGAAATTAAGTCTTCTAACTGGGAAGTTAACACAGAAAAACTTCAAAAGTCTGATTATTATAAGAACTTCCTTGAGTTCCTTTCAGATAAAAAACTGCACAGATGTCTTGAAGAGAATAAAATTTATCTTGATATTAAGCTTCATCCGATTATTTCCGGACTTACGGATTTGTTTAACATTGACTGTGAATATGTCAACATGATAAGCGGAGATGTTAATGTTGCTGATTACAGTGCATTTGTTACTGATTTTTCCTCTTATGTTTTCGATTTTGCATACTTGAACCGTCCGGTTATGTATTTTGTTCCTGATTATCCTCAGTTTAAGTCGGGTATGAACCATTACCGTGACCTTGATTTACCGTTTGACAAAGCATTCGGTCATATGTTTACTGACCCGCAGAAGGCAGCGGAATGTCTGTGTGAAATTGTGGAGAATAAATTTATTCCCGAAAAAATTTATGCAGACCGTATGGAAAATTTCTATTTTGACTTTGACGGTAACTGCGCTGAAAATTTGTATCAGTTTGTTGTTGAACAGGACAGGAAATTTAAAAACAACTGATAAAAAAGACGGAGTCTTTCTCCGCTTTTTTATTACGAGGAGTTATTATGCAATTTACAAAAAAAGATACTGCTCTTGTTAAGGGCGTTGCAATACTTATGATGCTTTTTCATCACTGCTTTGAAAGTAAAAAACGCTTCGCAGATTATACTTTGAATTTCTTCCCTCTGACAGAAGGGCAGACTGTACTGATTGCAACTTTTTGCAAAATCTGTGTTGCACTTTTTGTTTTTCTTTCCGGTTACGGAATTGCAATCAGCCTTTCCAAGATTGACCCGGCAAGCCCCTCAGGTTATATTAAGCAGGTACGAAAACGCACATTCTCACTGATGTCCGGCTTCTGGATAATTTTTATTCTCAGCATTATTTCTGGAGCAATCTTAATGCCGAAAATGCTGAAGGTATATAAGGATGCGCATATATTAAACAGTTTTATCTTTGCCTTGTATGACTTTTTCGGGCTTGCGGAGTTGTTCGGTACGCCGACATTTATCGGCACATGGTGGTATATGAGTCTTGCGTTGATTATCATAGCTATTATGCCGCTGCTTTACAGGTTCTATAAAAAATTCGGTGCTATACCGTTGTTCATCTTAACATTCTTTGCATGTGAGCTTATAAATAAAGCTGATTTTGAAGATATTGTTAATTTTGATATGATTCGCTGGATGTTTACTCTTGAACTGGGAATGGTTTTTGCCGATAAAAATCTTATTGTCAGGATCGGAGAAATCAGAATATTCAAAAAAAACAATGCACTTGATTATATTGTAAAATTTATTGTATTAACAGCTGTCTTTATTTGCTGTATATACTGCCGTAAGTGGATTGACTGGAAAGTTAACTACATTCAGGACGGAATTATTCCGGCATTTGTTGTAATTTACTGTTATGTTATCCTTGCTAAAATACCCGTACTGAGGGATGTGCTTCAGTTCCTCGGTAAGCATTCAATGAATATTTTCCTTTCACATACACTCCTGAGAGCATATTTCCTGAAACATTTCCTCTACGGTCTCGGATATTCAATGCTCACATTCCTTGTGCTTCTCGTACTTTCTGTACTGCTTTCCATTGTGATTGACCTTATAAAGAAGTACAGCGGATATGATAAGCTGTGTTCAAAAATTATGGAAAAAATTTCATAACTTGAATTTGTACATATTTTTATCATAAAAAGCCTCCTGTAGTAGTTGTTCATTCTACCGCAGGAGGTTCTGTTCTTTATGCAATAAATCAATAAATCTGTAACTGTTTATTTCTTTTATTTATAACATTCAACCAAAGTCATTTTTCCTGTTAATTCGTATTTTTCTTTTGCTGATTCTGAAATAAAGAAATAATCACCTTTTTTAATTTCTTTTTCATAATCGCCGCCTTTAATATAACCGTTTCCTTCTGTTACAACATAAATTGAAACGCCTTTTTTCATAATGAATTTACCGCCGTCAATAAATATTCTTCTGACAGTAAATGTTTTTGTCATTCTTTCATCAATAACAGATTCGTATTTTACGCCGTTTTCTTCTTCAATTACCTGAGGAGTAAGCGGTGCGGGGAATTTTTTATTAACATCAAAGCATTCAAGTGCAACTTTTTTATCAAGGCCTAAATACATTTCGTTATCGGAAAGCTTGTAATCACCGCACCAGCGTTCGGGCTGAACCGTAAAATCAGACGGCTCCTGAACCTCAAGCAAAAGACAGCCTGCACCTATTGCGTGCACCATTTTTGCAGGAATATAAATAACATCACCGGGTTTTACCTCAAAAGATTCAAGCAAATCTTCCATGGCCGTTTTACTTGTTTCACTTTCTTCTATTGCTTTTTCAAACTGTTCGATTGTAACCCCGTCTTTGAATCCGTAAAATACTTTTCCGCCGGGTCTTGTTGCAAGAATTATCCAGCTTTCTTCTTTCCCGTATGTTGAGTTAAAATATTTTTTTGAAAAAGGCTTGTCCGGGTGAGCCTGAACGGGGAGTCTTATTGCGCTGTCAAGTATTTTTGTCAGTACTCCGATATCTTCAGAATTGCCGAGCATTTCTTTTTTATATTTTTCAAGTGCATCGCTTAAGTATAAATCTGTGTCTTTGATTTTGGAAATGCCTTCATATTCATCTGTGCTTCCGTCGTTAAGAGCATGAACGGATGATACAACCCATTCTTCGGGATAGTTACCGTCTGTTGAATCATCAGAAAAGAAATCGGAAAAAAGCTTTCCTCCTTTATAAACTCTGAATACTCTGTTTTTTTCAAAAAAAATCGGATAATTGTAAAACATAATTACTCTCCTTTGTATTTTATAAGTTTTCTTGCTGTACTAAGATTTTCAAATATTCCGCATCCTGCAAGAGCGGAAAGAGCAGCACCGTAGGCGGCTTCTTCTTTATAAACAGGGAAAAGCAGCGGCATATTAAATTCTTCTGAAACAATTTTCTGCAGGGCTTTATTTTTTCTTATGCCGTTTCCCGAGCAAACAAGACCGCTTCTTTTAACATCCATTATGCAGTACATATCAAATAATTCTTTTGACATTCCCTGCAATGTTGCCAGAATCATATCTGACGGATTAAAATTATTCTCATCAATATTATAATATGAGCCTTTTATTTCAGGATTTGTTCTTGTTCCGCAGAATCGGCTGTCAGCTTTCATAGAGGTGAATTCAGCAGTTTCAAGCATTTTGTCAATTTGAGGATATAAATTATCCGGAAGACAGCCTGTGGCAAGTTCAACACATTTTGCAACAAATCTTTCCGCCATGCTGAAAGCTCTGCCTCCGCATAAAGCACATCCGGCAGCAAGGTAGTTTTTGCCGTCAAAAGGTCTTGCTTCTATTCCTCCCGAAAGAAAGCTTTTTTGCTGAACAACGGAAATCTGTGAGCCGGTTCCGAAATTTATCAATGCTAAATCATCACTTCTTACAGAACCTATATAGCTTGCCTGATTATCACCAACAGAAACACACACAGGAATATTTTTATAATACCCGGCAACAGAAAAATCTTTTGTTATATCGGGAAGATAGGGCAGGTCGACTGTGAATTTATAGCTTTTATTGTCAAATAAACCGAAGCTTGCACCGTTGGAGATATGCATAAGAGGCTTTTCTGCTTCACATAAATTCATAATTGCATAATCACCGATTGTAACGGCAAAAGCAGTGTTCTCAGGTACAAGACCGTTTTCACGGTTATAAAAATCAGTAACAAGACCGTAGCCTGAGTACGATTTTGAATATTCAGCATAAGTTTTGCCGTCTTTATACTGAAGATTACCTCTTCCGTCTTGCCAGATATAAAGAGGGGAAACGGCTGTTCCTTCTTTATCAGTATAAATTATGCCGTGCATCTGGTTTGAAAATCCTATTGATTGAGTGTTGCTGTCAATCAATCCGTCAATTATTTGCTTAACCGTTTCAAGTATTATTGCACCGTCTTGAATTTTCTCGTATTCTTTATCGGACTTAATAAATGAATTATTCGGCAGTGTTACCGATTTAATTATTTCACCTGTTTCTGCGTTAACGGAAACTCCGCAAATGCTGGTTGTACCTATATCAATACCTACGCTGTTCATAAGAACCTCCTTTATGAAGATTTCCTGAATATGGTATCACAATATAATCATTCATTCAATATGTTTTTATTAAATTATTAATACTTTGTTATATTTGCAATTATTTCTTGACTTGATTATTTATTTTGTAGTATAATTAAGAGAATTATTAGGTGGTGTTTTAACAATGAATTCAGATTATGATGCACTTTCCAGAGAAAATATTGATTTCTTAGTCAGCAACATAAAGAAAGTGAATGCTATTAACCCTAAATATTTTGAAAAGTACGGGGTGAAAAGAGGACTGCGTAATTCTGACGGAACAGGAGTTATGGCAGGTCTTACAAGAATATGCTCTGTTGACGGTTATTATCTTGATGACGGTGAAAAAGTTCCTCATAACGGCAGATTATTCTATCGTGGATTTGATATGACAAGTATAGTTAAATCCGCTCAGGAAGAAAAACGCTTCGGATTTGAAGAAGTTGCATGGCTTCTTATTTTCGGATTTTTGCCTGACTCAGGACAGCTTGCCGAATTCAGGAGTATTTTAGGCAAATGCCGTGAGCTTCCTGACGGATTCAGTGAAGATATGATTATGAAAACGCCTTCAAAGAGCATTATGAATATGCTTGCAAGGCTTGTGCTTGCCCTGTATTCCTATGATGATAATCCGGATGATTTATCCATTGATAATATAATAAGACAGTCAATCCAGCTTATTGCCCGTATGCCGATTATTATGTCTTATTCTTATCAGGTTAAGAGAAGGCAGTTTTACGGCAAAAGTATGTACATTCATCCGATTAAGCCTCAGCAGACAACGGCTGAATGTATTCTTAATTCAATCCGTTCCAACAGACAGTTTACTCAGGATGAAGCGCTTTTGCTTGATACTTGCCTTATGCTTCACGCAGAGCACGGCGGCGGTAATAATTCAAGTTTTGCCACAAGAGTGCTTACATCAAGCGGAACGGATACATATTCGTCTATTGCGGCAAGTATCAGTTCACTTAAAGGGCCAAGACACGGCGGAGCAAACCTTAAGGTTCAGGAAATGATAGAGGATATAAAAGCGAATGCCGGCGATTATACTAAAGATGAAAATGTTGAAGAATATTTAGGCAAAATCATAAACAAAGAAGCTTTTGATAATTCCGGATTGATTTACGGTATGGGTCATGCAGTTTATACATTATCCGATCCCCGTGCTGTTATTCTTAAAGAGGAAGCAAGAAAATTTGCCGAAAAGACAGATAATATGGAAGAATTCCTGCTCCTTGATGCTATTGAACGACTCACACCGGAAATTTTCCGTCATTATAAAAAAATCAATAAAAATATTTGTGCAAATGTTGATTTGTATTCCGGTTTTGTTTATAAAATGCTGGGTATTCCCGAAGATTTATTTACCCCGATATTTGCAACAGCAAGAATTGCCGGCTGGCTTTCACATCGCATTGAGGAAATAACTACCGGCAAAAAAATAATAAGACCTGCGTATAAAAATGTTGCTTCAAAGCGTGATTATGTAAAACTTGATGACAGAATTCCAAATTACAATGCAAAAAGTGAATATATTCCCGCTTCTGAATTGATTACAAAATAAAAATCAGGTGAAAAATATGAAAACAAAAAACAATTATTCTTTTATGACTGCCTTTGCGATTGCCGCTGTAAGCTTGTTCTTGCTTGTTCCGTTAAGAATTTATCAGTATTTTAAAATTCTTGAACCTGTAACGGGCTTTTATTCAAAAAAAGATTTTTCAGTTTATATTGTTTATGCACTCGTAGCATTTGTTATTCTTTTCAGTGTTATTTATGCTTTTGCAAATAAACGCAATTTCAAGTATAGAAAACTGACGGCTTCACCTGTTCCGGGAGCGGTTTGCGTTATTATAGGTGCTTTCGGCTTCATAATAGATGCTATTGAAAGAATAACCGAGTATATGACTCTTAACAACGATTATTCTGAAATATATACAGAAAAAACAAAACAGGCATTTGTATCCGAAAACGGTGGAATCTTTATTTTGCTGGAAGCAGTTTTCGGGATTATTTCGGCTGTATATTTCTTTGCTGTTGCAAGCGGATTGCTTTCAAAAAAGAATGTTGGTCCTTCGCTGAGAATTGTTGCACTTGCTCTTCCTTTCTGGAGCATTTTCAAGCTTCTTATTAAATTCAAGTCGACAATCAGCTTTATGAATGTTTCCGAGTTGTTCCTGAGCCTTTTTGCAACAGCTCTTACTATGCTTTTTCTTCTTTACTTTGCACAAACACAGTCAGAAGTTGATAAAGGCGCAACAGCGTTCAAAATGTTCGCTTACGGTATTCCCGCTTCTGTTTTTTCATTTGCCTGCATTATTCCGAGACTCGTTCTTGTTATTACCGGCAGAACCGACCTTTATTGTGAAGGCTTCGGATTCGATATTTCCGATGTATTTATTGCTTTGATGATTGTAATGATTCTTATTGTATCTTCTTTTGATTCAGGCAAATCATCAAAAACAAACTGATAAGGAGCCTTTTTATGTTTGACAGTCAACTGTTTTTTCTGAATATCCAACTGGCTGCCAAGCAGGTAGGGATTCTTTATATACTTGTTTTTATCGGCTTTATTGCAGATAAAACAAAATTGTTTACCGAAAAAACCGCAAAGGCTTGTACAGACCTGCTTTTTTACATTGTTACGCCTTCGGTTATTATAAATTCTTTTTTTGAGCAGAGCTTTACTTCGGATTCTGCGCATAAGCTTCTTGTTGCAATCGGATGCGGATTTTTACTTCATTTTGTTGCAATTATTATCAGTTACCCTTTTTTCAGGAATAAAAAAGATGATAATAATGCCGTTTACCGTTTTGGTTCAATTTACGGAAATGTGGGGTATATGGGACTTCCGCTGACAAATGCAATTTTAGGGAGCGAAGGAGTTTTTTATGTTTCGGCTGTTGTAACGGCATTTAATGTTGTTGCTTTTACTCACGGTGTTTTTCTGATGGATAACGAAACAAAAAAGTTTGAAATTAAAAAGCTTTTTCTTAATCCCGGAGTTATAGGCATTGCAATCGGTATGCCGTTTTATTTGTTGAATGTTAATGTTCCTGATATTGTTTGTGTACCGGTTAATTATCTTAGTGTAATGCAAACGCCCCTTGCAATGATTATTTTCGGAACATATCTTTCAAGCACGGATTTACTATCTGTTTTTAAGAATAAAAAAATATTTTTGAGCGCAGGTATTAAATTATTCTTACTGCCTGCTGTTATGTTCCTGATTTACAGTTTATGCGGATTGAAAGGAACATTGCTTTGCGCTATGATGATTTCGGCAAGCGCTCCGTCAGCAAATAATACTGTTCTTTTCAGTGCAAAGTATTCAAAAGATACAGGCGTTGCTTCACAGCTTGTTTCGGTTATCAGCTTTATGTCAATAATTACGATGCCGATTATAATTGCTTTTACTCAGTCTGTTAATACATAAATTTGAAAGGATGTCATAAATATGAAGCTTGTTATCGCAATAATAAATAATGATGATTCTCATAAGGTACTTAATGAAATCAGCAAAGCCGGTTTATATGCTACAAAGCTTTCAACTACCGGCGGTTTCCTTAAAGCCGGTAATCTTACATTGATTATGGGTGTTGACGACGAAAGACTGGATGATGCACTTGAAATATTAAGAAAGAACTGCTCAAAGAGGGAAGAAATAACTGCTGCTATGCCTTCTTTTTCACCCGATATTATTGGCAATGCTTCAATGAAGCTTACAGTAGGCGGCGCAACTGTTTTTGTTCTTAATGTTGAACAGTTTTATAAAATGTAATTATGAAAATTGATGATTTTAATTTATCTGCCGGGCTTAAAAAAGAAATATCATCTGTTATTTCTTTGAATAAGCTTCCTCATGCGATTATTATAGAAAAAGGCGATTATTATTCAAGGATTGATTTTTCTTTTTTTCTTGCGGCATGTGCTTTATGTGATGGCGAAGGAGAGTCTCCCTGCGGGGAATGCAGAAACTGTATGAAAGCCTTCCGCAAAATCCACCCTGATATTCTGTTGTATGAAAGAGAAAACGGTAAAAAAGAGTTTTCCGTTAAAATTATCAGAGATTTTATAAAACCTGCGGCTTATGTTAAAGCAGGTGAAGCAAACGGAAAAGTTTTTATTATTAAAGATGCCGAAACAATGAATATCAGTGCACAGAACGCAATGCTTAAAATTTTTGAAGAACCGCCTGAAAGCGTAATCTTTATTTTATGTTGTGATAATTCTACGGCATTGCTTGAAACCATTCGTTCAAGGGCCACTGTTTATTCAATGGGATTAACCGACGGCAACGATGAAAAAGAAATTAATTCCAGAGAAATTGCCGTTGAATTGGTTAACAGCCTGATGCTTCCCACTGAATATGAGTTTATGGAGAAAACAGGAGTTTTTGAAAAAGACAGGGAGCTTCTTGTTTTAACTTTACACCAGATGCAGAAAATTTTCAGAGACGCTGTTTTTATTAAAAACGGGGTTAATGTTGAAGATAATGAAGAAATAGCAGTAAAAGCTTCTTCTTTTATGGGAATGTCAAATTTACTTAATCTTATAGAAAAAACTAATGAATTAAAAAATTTTGCTGAAAAAAACGCAAACCTCAATTTGCTCTTAACAAGATTTTGCAGTTGTTTAAGGCAAGCGGCGAGGGGATAGGAGTTATATTATATGGCTGAAGTTATCGGAGTTCGATTTAAAGAAGTCGGTAAGGTTTATTATTTTGACCCTGACGGGCATCAGCTTCAAAAGGATGACAGGGTGATAGTCGAAACTGCACGGGGCGTTGAGTGCGGCATTGTTGCCACTGAAAACCATAATGTTGATGATTCTGAAATTGTTAAACCCTTAAAGAAGCTCTTAAGGGAAGCAACGGAAGATGACTTGAAAAAAGTTGAAGAGAACAAAGAAAAAGAGAAAAATGCATTTGAGATTTTTGAGAAAAAAATCCTTAAGCATAACCTTGATATGAAGCTTGTTGATGTAGAATATACATTTGACAACAGTAAAATCCTTTTTTACTTTACTGCTGACGGCAGAGTCGATTTCAGAGAGCTTGTAAAAGACCTTGCAAGTGTGTTCCATACCCGCATTGAACTTCGACAGATTGGTGTTAGAGACGAGTCTAAGCTTCTGGGCGGTCTCGGAATTTGCGGAAGACCATTTTGCTGCGGCTCATTTTTAGGTGATTTTCAGCCTGTTACTGTTCGCATGGCAAAAGAACAGGGTCTTTCACTTAATCCTACAAAAATCAGCGGAACCTGCGGAAGACTTATGTGCTGCCTTAAATATGAGCAGAATTCTTATGAATATCTTCTTAAAATAACGCCTAAATTCGGTGCTATTGTTGATACTCCCGAGGGTAGAGGCAAAGTTGTTGATGTGAATCTTCTCAAGGGTACCCTTAAAATTCAGCTTGATAAGAGAATGGACGCCGCACCTGTTTCTTATAATAGGGATGAGGTTAAACTTATTAAAGATAAAAAAATTCAGGTTGAAAAAGATGAACTTGATGCATTAAAAGGTTATGAATAATTAAAAGGAGCAGAGCTATGATTCAGATTGATAAATATTTTGAAAATCCGGAAATTCTCCATATTGGCTGTGAAGAACCGAGAGCATATTTTATTCCGTTTGAAAGTGAAGAAAAAGCAACTCAGAGAAGAGAAGCTTCGGGCTACTTTATGTCTCTTTGCGGACAGTGGGATTTTCGCTTTTATAAAAACATTGCAGAAATAAACGATAATTTTTTTGAAGCTGATTTCAATACTGAGGATTTTGATAAAATTCCCGTTCCCATGAACTGGCAGATGCTTCTTGACAGAAATTATGACAAACCGAATTACACTAATGTAAATTATCCTTATGTAAAAGATCCTCCGTTTGTTCCTGACGATAATCCGTGCGGAGCTTATGTCCGTGATTTCATGGTTACTGAGCAAATGGCTCAGAATGAGCTTATGCTTAATTTTGAAGGTGTTGATTCCTGCTTTTATCTCTGGATAAACGGTCAGTTCGTAGGTTACAGTCAGGTCAGTCACAACACAAGCGAGTTTAATATTACAAAATATGTTTCGGCGGGTATGAACAGAATTGCTTTGCTTGTTTTCAAGTGGTGTGACGGAAGCTACCTTGAAGACCAGGATATGTGGAGGATGAGCGGTATTTTCCGTGAAGTATATATTCTTTCAAGAAATAAAGACGGATATGTTCGTGATATTGAAACAAAATCTGTTTTCAACAAAAAAAATACAAAATGTGATTTACATATCAATATTTCAACAATCGGTTCTGTTTCTGCAAAATATAAGCTGGTTGCTCCCGATGAAATGACGGTATTTGAAGGTGAATTTTCAAACAATTCAGCAAAGATTAAAATTGATAATCCTCTTTTGTGGAGTGCCGAGGTTCCTCAGCTTTATAAATTGTATATTTATGCAAATGAAGAAGTAATTTTACTTAATATCGGTATCAGAGATATTAAAATAGTATCTTCATGTGTTTTGCTTAATGGCAAAAAAATTAAAATCCGTGGCGTAAACCGTCATGATTCTCACCCGGTTTACGGTCATTATACGCCTTATGAACATATGCTTGAGGATTTATATATTTTCAAGCGCCACAACATAAATGCAATAAGAACTTCTCACTATCCCAATGACCCGAGGTTTACAGAACTTTGCGATAAACTGGGATTTATGGTTATTGACGAAGCTGACCTTGAATGTCACGGAATGGGTTCAACTCCCGGTGAGTGGACACCTGATGAAATGAATATGCTTTCCAATGACCCGAAATGGGAAAAAGCATATATTGACAGAGCAAAACGCCTTTATGAAAGAGATAAAAATCATCCTTGTGTTATTTTCTGGTCACTGGGAAATGAATCCGGTGCCGGCAATAATCACAGAGCAATGAGAAAATATATTAAAGGCAGAAATCCCGATGCTATTGTTCATTATGAAGGCGCTAATGCTCAGTACGGGGAAAAATGCAAATCTAATTTTTCAGATATTTCCGACCTTGAAAGCAGAATGTATCCCTCGACAGAAGATTGCATAAAAATAATGAAAGCAGTAAAGAAAAAACCGTTTTATCTTTGCGAATACTGTCATGCTATGGGTAACGGACCCGGAGATTTAAGAGAGTATTGGGATATTATTGAAAAAAATGACAATTTTGTAGGCGGCTGTATATGGGAATTTACAGACCATTCCGTTGCTGTTCCCGATGCATCCGGCAAGATAAAATACTATTACGGTGGCGTTTTTAACGATTTCCCCAATGTCGGCAATTTCTGTGTTGACGGACTTGTATATCCGGACAGAAGACCTCATACCGGTTTGCTTGAGGCTAAGTTTATTTATCAGCCTTTTTCAGTTGCTTATGACGGAAAAGGCAATATAAAGGTGTTCAATAAGTTCTTCTTTAAAGGACTTGATGATATCGGTATTATCTGGAACATTGAATGTAACGGTGAAAAAATCGCTCAGGGTGATGTTTCCGGTCTTATGGTTATGCCGAGAAATTCGGGTAAATTCAATTTGTTTAATATAAAAGATTATGATATTTACGGTGACGCATATCTTAATCTCAGCTTTATAAATACAAAAGATAATCCGTGGGCTGAAGCCGGTTATGAATGCGGCAAGGTTCAGTTTAAGCTTAATACACCTAAAGCAAAATACAATAAAGTTCCTGCATGTAATGTTGAAAATTATGAGGACAGCAGATTTGTTACAGTAAAAACTCTCAGCGGTGCGTACCGTTTTGATAAGTTTTACGGTTATATTGATTCTGTTATTTATAACAATAATGAAATGCTTGCTTCTCCCATTAAAATGAATTTCTGGCGTGCTCCTATTGATAATGATTGCAGAAATCTTGAAAACTGGCGTGACTGCGGACTCGACAAGCTTATACAGAAAACATACGGTGTTGAGGTTACAAAAGGCAATACAATGACTGCCATTGTTGCCGATGTTTCTTTCGGAACTAAAGTCATGGCTCCCGTTATCAGGGGAAAAGTTACTTACCTTATTCAGGGCAGCGGCGATGTGATTATTAACTTTGATATGAAAATAAGTGAGCACCTTAAAAATATACCGAGAGTCGGTATTATATTTGAAATGCCCGGAAAGAATGAAAAATTTTCTTACTTCGGCAAAGGCCCGATGGAAAGTTATGTTGATAAAAATCTGGCTTCTGTTGTTTCGGTTTATAATTCAACAGCAACAGATAATTTCGAACCTTATGTTAGACCTCAGGAAAATTCAACTCATTTCGGAACAAAGTGGGCTGTTGTAGGTGAAGAAAAAGGCTGCGGTTTATTTATGAGCGGTTACGGTATTGATACTTTCGGAATAAATGCATCTCATTTTACTCCTGCATATCTTACCGAAACAAAGCATGATTTTGAGCTTGTTCCCAAAGAAGAAACTGTTGTTTGTATGGATTATAAACAGCAGGGCATAGGTTCTTCTTCATGCGGACCGATTATAAATCCGAAATACAATTTCAGTGAAAAATCAGTTAATTTC
This sequence comes from Acutalibacteraceae bacterium, assembly GCA_045628495.1. Lineage (GTDB taxonomy): Bacteria > Bacillota > Clostridia > Oscillospirales > Acutalibacteraceae > CAG-488. The sequence goes on along the minus strand of JAZQPL010000021.1, from coordinate 36,627 downwards.
TCGTTCAGATTAAAGCCTATTGATTTAAATCAGGTTAATCCGTTTGAGCTTATTAAAGATACATTCTGATATTTTCCTGAAATTTAATATAACATTTTTCATTCAGATATTTTGCTGATTTTAATAAGCAATATTTAACAAAAAATCCAACATTTTTTTATATATTTTTTCAAAAAAACTGTTGACATTATTCTTTTACGGTGTTAAAATGTGACTTGTAATTTAATAAAAGGCTTTGACGAAGACGGAAAAGGAACAAAACTTACAGAGAGCCGGCAACGGTGCGAACCGGCAGCGGAGTCCTTACCTCCCATCACTTCTGAGCTGAAACACTGAAAGGCAACGATTAAGTGTTTTCGTGATTGCTGCGTTAATGCATAAGGCTTGTCAGAGCCTGAGGGGTGCTTGTCACAATTTGAGTGGTACCGCGGGTATGATTTTTCAACTCGTCTCAAGATAAACTTGGGACGGGTTTTTATTTTTTGAGCGAATGAAAGGAGTATTCTTATGAGTTCTCAGACAATGACTCAATTAGCTGAAGTTGCTTCAAGAATCAAAGAAATGCGTGAAATTATGGGCTTCAGTGTTTTTTCTATGGCAAATAAAACTGATGTATCAGTTGAAGAATATGAAGCTTATGAAGGGGGAAAGGCTGACCTTCCGTTTTCATTTATTCATAAGTGCGCTCTTGCGTTCGGTATTGAGCTTACAGAGCTTCTTGAAGGTCAGACAGCAAGACTTTCATCTTATACTGTAACAAGAAGGGGCAGAGGTCAGACTACTGCTGAAGAAGAAGGCATTATGATTCAGAACCTTGCTCCTATGTTTAAGAATAAAATTGCCGAACCTTACTGGGTTAAATATGAATATTCGCCTGAACAGCAGAATAATCCTATTCATCTTACAAAGCACAGTGGACAGGAATTTGATATAATTCTTAAAGGTTCCCTGCTGGTTCAGATTGGCTCAAATAAAGAAGTTTTGCACGAAGGAGACAGCATTTATTACAACAGTTCAACTCCTCACGGTATGATTGCCGTTGACGGCGAAGACTGTGTTTTCTGTGCAGTTGTTTTACCCGGTGAAGATGAAAACGAAGCTGTTATTCGTGAAACTATTACAGAAAATCAGCCCAAGGGCAAAAATTATATCAGTGAGAAGTTTATTTCCTGTACTGAAGATGAAAAAGGTCTTGTTCAGTCTATTGAATTTAACGATGCTGATAAGTTTAATTTTGCTTTTGATATTGTAGACGGCATAGCAAAAAAATATCCTAATAAGCTTGCTTTACTTCATATTGATAAGAATAAAAATGAAAGAAGATTTTCATTCAGAGATATTAAGCGTTATTCCAATCAGTGCGCAAATTATTTTAAATCACTTGGAATTAAAAAGGGCGATAAGGTAATGCTTGTTCTTAAAAGGCATTATCAGTTCTGGTTCTCGATTATTGCGCTTCATAAAATCGGCGCTGTTGTAATTCCTGCAACACATCAGCTCCAGGCGCATGATTTTGAATACAGATTTAATGCAGCAGGTGTTAAAGCTATTATTTGCACATCAGAAGATTATGCGGCATCAGCTGTTGATGAAGCTGCAGCTAATTGCCCGACTCTTGAACATAAGATTATTGTCGGCGAAAGCAGAGACGGCTGGAGAAACTTTGACGAAGAGTTTTCTATGTACAGCACTCATTTCTACAGAACTGAGAGTTCTCCATGCGGCGATGATACAATGCTGATGTTCTTTACATCAGGCACTACAGGATATCCGAAAATTGCCGCTCACAGTTATAAATATCCTCTCGGTCACTATATAACCGCTAAATACTGGCATGGTGTGTCTGAAAACGGACTTCATTTTACTATTTCAGATACAGGATGGGGCAAGGCTCTTTGGGGCAAACTTTACGGTCAGTGGCTTTGCGAAGGAGCTGTATTTGCGTATGATTTTGACAGATTTTCCGCATCAGATATTCTTCCGATGTTTGCAAAATATCAGATAACAACATTCTGTGCACCGCCTACAATGCTTCGTATGATGATTAAAGAGGATATATCAAAATATGATCTTTCTTCAGTCAAGCATATGACTACTGCCGGCGAAGCCCTTAATCCTGAGGTTTACCGTCAATTCAAAAAAGCAACCGGCCTTCGTATTATGGAAGGCTTCGGCCAGACAGAGCTTACGCTTGCAATAGCAAACCTTATGGGTGATGATCATAAACTGGGTTCTATGGGTAAACCAAGTCCGCTTTATGATATTGATATTTTTGATGCTGATAATAACCCTGTACCTGACGGCGAAACAGGTGAGATTGTTGTTAAAATCAGTGATAAAATCCCGTGCGGACTTTTCAAGGGTTATTATAAAGATGCTGAAAAAACAAAAGAAGTTATGTATGACGGATATTATCACACGGGTGATACTGCATGGCGTGATGAAGACGGCTTTTTCTGGTATGTGGGCAGAGTTGATGATGTTATTAAATCATCAGGCTACAGAATCGGGCCGTTTGAAATTGAAAGTGTTATTATGGAGCTTCCTTATGTTCTTGAATGCGGTGTATGTGCCGCTCCTGATGAAGTAAGGGGACAGATTGTTAAAGCATGTGTTGTTCTTGTTAAAGGCGTTACACCCAGTGACGACCTTAAAAAAGAAATTCAGAATTATGTTAAGAGTCATACTGCTCCGTATAAATATCCGAGAATTGTTGAATTTAAAGACGAATTGCCTAAAACAATCAGCGGAAAGATTATCAGAAATAAGTTATAATTTGATAGTTTTAATACAATTATTGATTTATTTTAATCCAATATAATAATTTTATTGACTTTTTGTAATAAGTTTGATAGACTGTTTTAACAAAGGCTTTGACGAAGAGTTCATAAATTTTGCTTCACTCAGAGAGACGGCGTTTGGTGAAAGCCGTTTGAAGGGGTTTATGTTTGTAGCTTCTGAGCCGGAAGGAAGAAAGTTTTTTACCGTAGAACCTTCCCGTTATTGCTGCGTTAATGCATACGGCTTGTCAGAGCCTGAGTGGCACATTGTGCAATTTGAGTGGTACCGCGGGTGTTTTTAATGCTCGTCTCAAAGTCATTAAACTTTGAGGCGGGCTTTTTTGATGTCCGCTTCAGAACGGAGAATGATTATGCAACAAATGACCGGACTTGATTATAAAATCAAAGAAATGGCTGCCCGTATCAGGGAACTTCGTGAAATAACCAGATTTACTGCTGAAGAAATGGCGCAGAAAACAGATGTTTCTGTTGACGAATACCTTAAATGCGAAAACGGTGAAAGTGACCTTAATTTCGCTTTTATTTACCGTTGTTCTCTTGCTTTCGGCGTTGATGTTACTGATATTATTGAGGGCGTCAGTCCGACACTTAAATCTTTTACATTAACAAGAAACGGTGCAGGCCAGCGTATAGAGCAGGCTCACGGTATGGTATATTACAACCTTGCCGCCGCATTTCAGAACAGAATCGCAGAACCACTTTATGTACGGTGCGCTTATAATGAAGAAGCGGAACATAAAGATATTGAGCTTACCACTCACGCAGGTCAGGAATGTGATATTGTTATTTCCGGCCATTTACAGGTTCAGATTGGCTCTCATAAAGAAATTCTCGGACCGGGAGACAGCATTTATTATGACAGCTCATCACCCCACGGTATGATTGCTGTTAACGGTGAGGATTGTCTTTTCTACGCTATTGTTCTTAATCCTACAGGCGAACCTATTCCGGAGCTTTCTCATGAAAAAATAGTTGATGACAATACTTATGTGGCCGCTAAAGATACTAAAAAGCGTTTATATCAGAAATTTATTGATGTTGAAGAAAATGAAAAGGGTACACCTATATCAATCAAATTCAAAAATACTGAAAATTTCAATTTTGCATTTGATATAGTTGACGGTATAGCAAAGAAAAATCCCGAAAAACTTGCTATGCTGCACATTTCAAAAGATAAAACTGAAAGACGGTTTACATTCAAAGATATGAAAAGAGCGTCAAATCAGTGCGCAAACTATTTCAAGTCACTTGGAATTAAAAAAGGCGATAAAGTTATGCTTGTGCTTAAGCGTCACTATCAGTTCTGGTTTGCAATGCTGGGCCTTAATAAGTTGGGTGCTATTGCAATTCCTGCTGTTTGTCAGCTTCAGGAGCATGATTTCGAATACAGATTTAATTCGGCAGGTATAAATACTGTTATTTGTACTGCTGACGGTGATGTTGCTCATCAGGTGGATATTGCCTGCGAAAAATGTCCTCAGGTTGTTAATAAGCTGATTGTAAACGGCAACCGTGAGGGATGGCGCAATTTTGATGAAGAATATCCTCTTTACAGTGCACATTACTACAGAAACGAAAATTCACCGTGCGGAGATGATCTGATGCTGATGTTTTTTACATCAGGTACATCAGGTTATCCGAAAATTGCCGCTCACAATTATAAATATGCTCTCGGTCATTTTCATACAGCTAAATACTGGCACAATGTTGAACCTGACGGTCTTCATTTTACAATATCAGATACCGGCTGGGCAAAGGCAATGTGGGGTAAGCTTTACGGTCAATGGTTGTGCGAAGCTGCAACTTTTGTTTATGATTTTGACAGATTTGATGCGGCTGATATACTTCCGATGTTTGCAAAATACCGCATTACAACATTCTGTGCGCCACCCACCATGCTTCGTATGATGATTAAGCAGGATATCTCAAAATATGATTTTTCATCTGTCCGTCACATGACAACAGCCGGTGAGGCACTTAATCCTGAGGTTTACCGTCAATTTGAAAAAGCAACAGGGCTTCAGATTCTTGAAGGCTTCGGTCAGTCTGAAAGCACAATGATTATAGGTAATCTTACAGGCGCTCCCCATAAAATCGGCTCTATGGGTAAGCCTGCTCCGATTTATGATGTTAAACTTCTTGATGCAGACGGCAATGATGTTCCTGTAGGTGAAACAGGTGAAATAGTTATAAATGTAAAAGACGGAGCTCCCTGCGGATTGTTTACAGGATATTATGCAGATAAAGCAAAGACCGATGAAGTCTGGTATGACGGGTATTATCACACAGGTGATTCTGCGTGGATGGATGAAGACGGATTTTACTGGTATGTGGGCAGAGTTGATGATGTTATTAAATCATCAGGCTATAGAATCGGGCCGTTTGAAATTGAAAGTGTTATTATGGAGCTGCCTTATGTTCTTGAATGCGGTGTTTCTGCCGAACCTGACGAAGTAAGAGGGCAGATTGTAAAAGCAAGTATTGTTTTAACTAAAGGCACAGAACCTTCTGATGAATTAGCAAAAGAAATTCAGAACTATGTTAAAAAGCATACGGCTCCTTATAAATATCCGAGACTTGTTGTATTCAAGGATGAATTACCCAAAACAGTCAGCGGTAAAATACAGCGTAATCTTCTTTAACAGGTGAAATATGAAAAGAGTTACATTATTTTTAGGTCATTACGGAAGCGGAAAGACAAATATTGCAATTAATTATGCAATGCACCTTAAGAACCTTAATAAAAAAGTCAGTATTGCCGACCTTGATATTGTTAATCCGTATTTCAGAACAAAAGACAGTGAGGAAGAATTGAAAAATAACGGTATAGAGCTTGTTTCACTTCCTTTTGCAGGTTCCAATGTTGATTTGCCTGCTCTTCCGTCTGAAACATACGGTTTGGTGATGAATAAAGACAGATATGTTGTTCTTGATATAGGCGGTGATGACAGGGGAGCTTACGCTCTCGGGAGGTTTACGCCTTATATCCTTGAAGAGAATGACTATGATATGTTTTTTGTTGCTAATTTTTACAGACCGCTTACCGGAAATGCACAGCAGGCGTTTGAGGTTTTTAATGAAATTGAGCAAGCTGCGAAAATTAAATTTACGGGTATTGTAAATAATTCAAATTTAGGTACGGAAACAACTCCGGAGGATATTGAGAATTCAATAAAGTATGCAAAAGAATTGTCAGATTTGACTTCTCTTCCGTTGGTGTTCACATCAGTGTGTGAAAATATTTATGACAGTGTACAATGCGATAATAAATTTTCGCTTAAATTACAGAAAAAAATATTTTAGATAGGAGAATTGATATGCCGAAAGTAACTTTTGAAACAGATATCTGTAAAGGCTGCGGACTTTGTGTTTCCGCTTGCCCAAAGGGTATCATCAAGATTGCTAAAGAAAAAATCAACAAAAAGGGACATTCTCCCGCAGAAATTACCGACCAGGATAAATGTATTGCTTGTGCATTTTGCGCAACAATGTGCCCTGATTGCGTAATTACAGTTGAAAAGTGAGGTGTAAATTATGGCAGAAAAAGTTTTAATGAAAGGTAACGAAGCTATTGCCGAGGCTGCTATAAGAGCAGGCTGCAGACATTACTTTGGTTATCCTATCACACCGCAGACAGAGCTTGCGGCTTATATGGCAAAAAGAATGCCGAAAATCGGCGGTACATTTCTTCAGGCTGAAAGCGAAATTTCAGCTATAAATATGGTTTACGGTGTTTCCGGTTCAGGTAAAAGAGTTATGACATCTTCATCAAGCCCCGGAGTTTCCCTTAAACAGGAAGGTATTTCATATTTAGTAGGTTCTGATTTGCCGGCACTTATTGTAAATGTTCAGCGTGGCGGCCCCGGTCTTGGCGGGATTCAGCCTTCACAGTCTGATTACTTCCAGGCCACTAAAGGCGGCGGACACGGTGATTATCACCTTATCGTTCTCACACCCGCATCTGTTCAGGAAATGGCAGACCTTACCATTCTCGCTTTTGACCTTGCAGATAAGTACCGTATGCCTGCAATGCTCCTTGCTGACGGAACAATGGGTCAGATGATGGAACCTGTTGAACTTCCTGATGAAGAAGCAAAACAGATTGAAAAACCGTGGGCAGTTACCGGCACAGAAATGAAACGCACCCATAACATTATAAATTCATTATATCTTGCTCCTGATGAGCTTGAAAGAAATAATTTTGAGCGTTATGAAAGATATAAGCAGGTAGAAGAAAACGAAGCAAGATATGAATCATTCATGATGGATGATGCTGAATACTGTATAGTTGCGTTCGGTATTGCCGCCCGTGTATCCAAAAATGCTGTTGTTGCGGCAAGAAAAGAAGGCATTAAGGTTGGTATGATCAGACCGATTACAGTATGGCCGTTCCCCAAAAAGCCCCTTGCTCAGGCAGCGGATAAAGTTAAAGGTTTCATCAGCGTTGAGCTTTCAATGGGTCAGATGATTGAGGATATAAAACTTGCAACAGAATGTAAAAAACCGGTTGAGCTTTGCAACCGTGTCGGCGGAATGATTCCTTCACCGGAAGAAGTTCTCGATTCAATCAGAAAAATGGCAGGAGGTAACAAATAATGGTAGTTTTTGAAAAACCGAAAAGTCTTACAGATGCACAGCTGCACTATTGTCCCGGCTGTACTCATGGTATAATTCACAGACTTGTTGCTCAGGCTATTGACGACCTGGGTATTGAAGGTAAAACAATCGGTGTTGCTCCTGTTGGCTGTGCTGTTCTTGCATATAATTATTTTACAACAGATATGGTTGAAGCTGCTCACGGCCGTGCTCCGGCTGTTGCAACAGGGCTTAAACGCTCTTTACCTGAAAATGAAATCTTTACATATCAGGGCGATGGCGACCTTGCTTCAATCGGTATGGCTGAAACTGTTCACGCCGCAACAAGAAATGAAAACATTACTGTAATTTTCGTTAATAACGCAATTTACGGTATGACAGGCGGTCAGATGGCTCCCACATCACTTCCCGGTCAGGTTACTCAGACTTCACCTTACGGCAGAGATGTTAACACAGCAGGCTATCCTATCAAGGTTTGTGAAATGCTTTCTACTCTTGACGGACCGGAATTTATTGCCCGTGTTGCTGTAAATAATGTTAAAAATGTTAAAAATGCTCAGAAGGTAATTAAAAAAGCATTTGAAAATCAGATAAATAACAAAGGATTTTCTCTTGTAGAAGTTGTATCATCATGCCCGACAAACTGGGGTATGACACCTGACGAAGCTCTTAAATGGGTTGATGATAAGATGATTCCTTATTATCCTTTAGGTGTTTATAAAGACAGAAGTGCAAAGGAGGACGAATAATATGACAACACAGATTCTTATTGCAGGCTTCGGCGGTCAGGGCGTTCTTTTTGCAGGTAAATTTATTGCATATAACGGCCTTGTTGAAGGCAGACAGTTAAGTTGGCTTCCGTCTTACGGCCCTGAAATGCGTGGCGGTACAGCTAATTGCAGTGTTATTTTAAGCGATGAGCCTGTTGGCTCTCCTATTGTTTCCAATCCGGATGTTCTTATCGCTATGAATCTTCCTTCACTTGATAAGTATGAAGATGCAGTTGTTCCGGGAGGAATGATTTTTGTTGATTCAACACTTATTGAACGCAAGATTAAGCGTGACGATGTTAAGGTATTCTATGTACCTTCAACCGGACTTGCTAACGATATAGGTCTTCCCACTCTTGCAAATATGATTATGGTTGGTAAATTCATAAAAGAAAGCGGTGCTGTAAGTACAGATAATGTTGAAAGCACTTTGAAAAAAGTTGTTTCTGCAAGAAAAGCAAATCTTCTTGATATGAATCTTAAAGCCATTGACTGCGGATTGAATTATAACGGTTAAAACAAGTCTGCAGTTCCATTAAGTTTTGTAAAACCTCCGTTTATCGGAGGTTTTTTTGTTATCAGATTATATTTATAAAAAAAAGCAGCAACTTTCGCTGCTACCGTTGTTAGTCTATTTCCTTTTCAGGGTTTTCCACCCCAACTATTGACAAAGAACCAAAAATAAATAAAACAGGCAGAAGGAAGAAATTCTCTGTCTGCCTGTTATTTATATGCGATTGTTATTTGATAAGACTTTCACCAGTCATTTCAGCAGGCTGGGGAAGTCCCATTATTGTAAGCATTGTAGGAGCGATATCGGCGAGTCTGCCTGTTTCTTTAAGCTGACAGTCATAACCTACAACACAGAAAGGAACAGGATTTGTTGAATGAGGTGTAAACGGTTTTCCGTCATCACCAATCATTCTGTCTGCGTTGCCGTGGTCTGCTGTTATACAAACTGCTCCGCCCATAGAAAGTGCGGCATCAACAACTTTTCCGACACACTCATCAACAGCTTCAACAGCTTTAACCGCTGCATCAAATATTCCTGTATGACCTACCATATCGCAGTTAGCGAAGTTGAGAATGACCATATCATATTTGCCCGATTTTATTTTTTCAACAACGGCGTCACATACGGGATATGCGCTCATTTCAGGCTGTAAATCAAATGTGGGAACATCAGGAGACTGAATAAGAATTCTGTCTTCTCCTTCAAAAGTTTTTTCTTCACCGCCGTTGAAGAAAAATGTAACATGAGCGTATTTCTGAGTTTCTGCAATGCGAAGCTGAGTCATATTTTTGCTTGAAATATATTCACCCATTGTCATTTTAAGTTCTTCTGGCGGAAAAGCAACGGAAACATTGGGCATTGTTTCGTCATATTGAGTCATACAAACATAATTAAGCGGGAAAAATCCATTCTTTCTTTCAAATCCGTCAAAGCTTTCGTCAACAAATGTTCTTGTAATCTGTCTTGCTCTGTCCGGACGGAAATTAAAGAATACAACACTGTCGTTAGCTTTTACAGTTCCGTTTATATCAATAACTGTGGGAATAATAAATTCATCAGTGATATCTTTTGCATAGGATTCAGCCATTGATTCAACGGCGTTTTCATTCTGAATACCTTCGCCGTAAACCATAGCGGCGTAAGCTTTTTCTACTCTGTCCCATGCGAAATCTCTGTCCATAGCGTAATATCTGCCGGAGATTGATGCGATTTTACCGACACCGAGTTCACTCATTTTATCTTCAAGAGCTTTTACAAAGCCCTTGCCTGATGTTACGGAAACATCACGGCCGTCCATGATGCAGTGAACATAAACCTTTGTAAGACCTTCTTTTTTAGCCATTTCAAGCAGACCGAAAAGATGTTCAATATGACTGTGAACACCGCCGTCAGAAAGAAGTCCTATAAGATGAAGCGCAGAGTCATTCTTTTTGCAGTTTTCAACAGCTGATTTGAGAGCTTTAATATTAAAAAACTCACCGTCTTCAATAGATTTTGAAATTTTTACAAGCATCTGATATACAACACGGCCTGCACCGATATTTGTATGACCAACTTCACTGTTGCCCATCTGACCGTCAGGGAGACCGACATCAAGACCTGATGCACCGATTTGTGTATAAGGATTTTCGGAAAAAAGCTTTGTAAGGTTCGGTGTTTTTGCCGATTCAATAGCGTTACCCTTGGCACCGGGGTTGATACCGAATCCGTCCATAATGCATAAAATAACAGGTTTTTTCATTTTCATCACCTAATTTTACAGACTCACCGAAAACAGGCGAGTCTGCGTAAAATATTATTAAATTATTTGCTTGCTGCTTTAACGATTGTTGCAAAATCAGGAGCTTTAAGTGAAGCGCCGCCGATAAGGCCGCCGTCAACATTAACTTTTGATACAAGCTCGTCAGCATTTTTTGCATTCATTGAACCGCCGTACTGAATTGTAACACCTTCAGCTGCATCTGCACCGTATGCTTCTGCGATTGCGGCACGAACAAATCCGTTGCCTTCGTCAGCCTGGTCTGCTGTTGCTGTAACTCCGGTACCGATTGCCCATACGGGTTCGTAAGCGATTGTAACATTTTTAAGCTGTTCTGCTGTTACATTTGTAAGAGCCATTTTTGTCTGATATTTAAGAAGTGTTTCAGTGTAGCCGAGTTCTCTTTGTTCAAGAGTTTCACCAACGCAAACAATGGGTTTAAGGCCTTTTTCAAGAGCTTTAAGAGTGCGAAGGTTAACGGTCTGGTCTGTTTCACCGAAATATGTTCTTCTTTCAGAGTGACCGATTACAACATATTCAACGCCTGATTCAAGCAACATATCTGCAGAAACTTCGCCTGTATAAGCGCCGTTGTCTTTAAAGTGAACATTTTCTGCACCGATTTTAATGTTTGAGCCTTTTGCAGCTTCAACTGCTGCAGGAATATCAATAAAAGGAACACAGAGAACTACTTCACAGTCAGCATCTGCAACAAGGGGTTTCATTTCGTTAATAAGTGCAGATGTTTCAGCAGGTGTTTTATTCATTTTCCAGTTACCTGCAATAATTGCTTTACGAAGCTGTTTATTCATATTTACAAGTCCTTTCTGAGTTATATCTGTAAATTATTTTTCATTAAGAGCGGCTATACCGGGAAGTTCTTTTCCTTCAAGGAATTCAAGAGAAGCGCCGCCGCCTGTTGAGATGTGAGACATTTTATCAGCAAAACCGAGCTTCTGAACTGCTGCCGCAGAGTCACCGCCGCCGATTATTGAAATTGCACCTGATTCAGCAACTGCTGTTGCAACTGCGATAGTACCTGCTGCAAAGTTTTCCCATTCGGAAACGCCCATAGGTCCGTTCCAGATTACTGTGCCGCTGCCCTGAATTGCTTCTGCAAAAATCTGCTGAGTTTTGGGACCGATGTCAAGACCCATCCATCCGTCGGGAATGTTATCACTGCTGATAACCATTGCTTCTGTATCGGGTTTATATTCTTTGCCGACTTTATTATCAACGGGAATAAGGAATTTAACTCCTTTTGCTTTTGCTGTTTCCATCATAGCTTTTGCATCTTCAACTCTGTCAGCTTCAAGAAGTGAAGTACCGATTTCATAGCCGAGAGCTTTCATAAATGTGTAAGCCATGCCGCCGCCGATGATAATTGTATCGCATTTTTCAAGAAGATTTGTTATTACGCCGATTTTATCGGAAACTTTTGCACCGCCGAGTATTGCAACAAGCGGTCTCTTAGGAGCGGCGAGAGCTGTACCCATAAATTCGATTTCTTTCTGAATGAGGTATCCGCAAGCTGCGGGAAGATAATCTGCAACGCCTGTTGTTGAGCTGTGTGCTCTGTGGGCAGAACCGAAAGCATCATTTACATAAAGGTCGGCAAGTGAAGCAAGCTTCTTTGAAAACTCAGCATCATTCTTTGTTTCTTCTTTATGGAAACGAACATTTTCAATAAGCATTACTTCGCCGTCTTTAAGGTTTGCGGCGAGTTCCTGTGCACTTTCACCAACAACATCTTTTGCCATTTTAACTTCCTGACCTAAAAGTTCAGAAAGACGGCAAGCTACCGGTGCAAGTGAAAATTCAGGCTTGAATTCGCCCTTAGGTCTGCCGAGATGTGAGCAAAGAATAACCTTTGCGTTATTTTTTACAAGATACTGAATTGTGGGGAGTGAAGCAACAATTCTTTTGTCGCTTGTGATTTTTCCGTCATCAAGAGGTACATTGAAGTCACAGCGAACAAGAACTTTTTTGCCTGCAACTTCAAAATCTTCAACAGTCTTTTTGTTAAGTGCGTTCATTTAATTTCGTCCTTTCAACATAAAATACATTATACAATAATAACAAAATTATAGCAATTTATTGTATAACAAATATTGTTATTTTGCAAGTTATTTTATGCACTTTTTGTTTATTTTATCAGTATTACCATAAATACAGATTTTTTTTACGGAATTTTAATTATTTTACACATTATTATTTGTAAAATATGAATTATTAAATAAAAATCCCGATTAAAAAATCTTTTAATGCTTTCTGAAAAACGCAAGCATTTTATTTATTGCATCAATGCTTACCGGCTTTTCCGGTTCAAGAACACTGAAAACATGAGGAAGCTTTTCACCGTTTACATCGCCGTAGTTCAGCAGTTCGGTTTCATATCCTTTTGCTTTGATTGATTCATAAGCGCCGAGAGTCTGCCTCAATGCCATATAATCGCCTGAGCTTGTAATAAATAATGATGGAGGGATTGAGGCTTTTTCAAGCAATGCTTCAACAGTCAGATAGTTTACAAAAGGTAAATCCCTGTAATCTTTACCTAACAGTCTTCTGAAATAAACATTCTTAAAGTCAAACGGTGTAAGGTAGAGATTTGGCGAAACAAGTCCAATGGCATTTAATTCAATACTGCTTTGTTCAAACGAGAAAAGTTCACAAAGTTCTTTATTTTTGTTTATAATTGCCGAGTATCCCGCCAGCTGTCCGCCGGCTGAATCCCCTGTAAGATATATTCTTTTACAGTCACAGGGAAATTGGGATAAATTGAGGTTTATCCATTTCAAAGCCTTTGAAACATCATTCATTTGCTGGGCAAAAGTACAATCCGGAATAAGCCTGTAATTTATGTTGAATACTACGAAGCCGTTTTTTGAAAGATTCATACAGTATATTTTGTTTATTTCCTTTGAACCGTAAACCCATCCGCCGCCGTGAATATCAATAATTACAGGCATCGGAGAAACGGTGTTTTCAGGGTAATAAACATCAAGCTTATGAAATTCGGAACCATCGTCAATATACGGTATATTTATAATTTTCGATATGTTTTCGGGTTCCTTTTGTCTGGATAATCTTTCTTTGTCATTTTCATCGGCAATTTTCCATATTGATGAATAATCCATAATTATTATTTAACCAGTCTGAATGTTTTAACCTCATGTGGTTTCATAGAAAATGTAAATACTTTGTCTTTGCAGGATATTTCATGTTCATCTGTTTCCATAAGGTTACATTCAATTACTTTAGTGTAATCAAGGTCGATTTCAGCATTTACTGTGCAGTGGCGTGTTTCAGCTTCATAAATTCTGATAATATAACCGTTTCCGTCCTGAGCAGGCTTAACTGCATCAAGAACAATATTATCTTTATCAGCTTTAAAATATGATTTTTCGGTATCGTTTCCGCCGTTGCCTTTGATAAATCCAGCAACAAGAGGATTGTTTTCTTTGAAACCGAGTTTAACAGTTTCTGCTTCACGCCATGTGCCTGAATGGGGATAAAATGAATAGCGGAATGTACTTATTCCTATATCACCAAGCGGGTCAGGCATAACCGGACCTCTCATAAGCGTTATTTTCATAACATTGTCGTGAACATTGTATCCGTATTTGCAATCGTTAATGATACTTACTCCGTAGCCGCCTTCAGATAAATCAGCCCATTTGTGAGCGCAGAATTCAAATTTAGCTTTATCGTAAGGAGTGTTATAGTGTGTGGGATATTCTGCAGAACCGTGAGCAATTTCACAGCTGACATTTCTGTTTCTGATATCCACGGGGAATGCGGCTTTAAGAACCTTCTCTCTTTCTTTCCAGTCAACAGTTGTATCAAAATCAAGTGTTTTACTGCCTTTTTCAAGAATATAATCCTGAGTAATAATACTTTCGTTAAATCGGCGAACAACTCTGATAATTCCTTTAACAGGTGAAGCTTCAATTACTTCTATTGATTCTGCGTCTGTAAGCTCCCAGAATTTTTTCTGATAGTCAAATTCAAGGTTCCATGCGCTTTCATGTATGGGCTTATCAAAGGAAATTGTAAGCAGATTTCCTTTTCCGGTAAGAATCTGTCTGCCTGTTGCTTTATCAATAATTTCGTCTATAAGACCGTTGTCGTCTAAAACAACTTTGAGATATTCATTTTCGAGCAGGTTCTTTTCAGCAACAATATTTTCAAAGCTTGAATTATTGTTTTTGACAAGAGGGAATACTTTATATCCGAGGGCAGGAACATTCTCTGCTGTGAAAGTAATAACGCCGTCTTTTTCAGTGCAGGGGAGAGCAGTGCCGTTACAGTCTGTGACACCGCTGTATCCGTTTGCGCTAACAGATACAATTCCGCTCATTTCCCAGTTCGTAAGGTTTTTAACAACAACACTGTCTTTTTCAGGGTTGATGCAGGTATCTGTTTTTTTATTAAGCTCTGAGTCAATTTCATCAAGCTGTTTATTTATGAGCTTGTATTCTTCACGGGTGTTTTCCATTGCCTCGTGAATTGATGTTCCGGGGAGAATATCATGGAACTGATTCTGCAGGAAAAGCTTCCAGATTTCTTCGAGTTTTTCTTTATTATCTGTTTTTGTAAATACAGAAAGAAGCTCCGCATTACGCAGACGGAATTCACCCCGTCTGTTGTTTTTCTTAATAAATGCCTGGCTTGTGAATGTACCTCTGTGATTTTCATAATACATTTCACCGTCCCATACGGGAAGTTCATCGAATTTATCTTCAATTCTCTTAAAAAAGCTTTCGATTGTGTCATTGGTGACTTTTGAAATACCCGGCATTTTTGAAATAGATTTGCTTCTTTCAACCTGGTTATATGTACAACCGCCGCCGCCGTCACCGTAGCCGAACATACCGAGTGACGCATCAACAATATCATTTTGTCTGTTGCTTCTGCGAACATTGCGAAGGTATTCAGGTGTGCAGTCACTGCTGTATGCTTCTTTAAGCAGGTATGCGAGAATTTCATCGCCTGAATGTGAACGCCAGCGGAATGTGCTTAACGGAAATTCGTTTGTATCATTATAGAAAAGTTTTGATGTATAGAAATATTTCATTCCCGAACGCTTTATAATCTGCGGCAGAGCCCAGGTGAAACCGAAGCAGTCGGGAAGAGAATATACTTCTGATTCAACGCCGAATTCTTTAAGGAAAAACTCTCTGCCGTAAAGAAGCTGTCTTACAAGTGATTCGCCGCTTGCAATGTTTGTGTCTGCTTCAACCCAAGCGTTGCCGAGAATTTCCCATTGACCTGTTTTAACTTTTTCTTTTATTTTTTCAAACACTTCAGGATAATGCTTTTTCATAAAGTCATAGAGTGCTGCCTGACTTTGAGAAAACTTAAAATCAGGGTAAACATCCATAAGTGAAAGATTGTTTGAGAAAGTTCTTGCGGTTTTTCTTATAACTTCTTTAACAGTCCAGAGCCATGCTACATCTATATGAGAGTGACCGGCTATTACAATTTCACCGGGAGTATCATAGTTGATTTTGGAAAGCTCTTCATCAAGAACACGCTGAGCTTCGGGAACTGTTGCAAGAAATTTTTCTTCTCCCATATCAAAATCAAGCTGATGAAATGAGTCGTCAACAGCATTGAAAAGCCTCGGCTTTACATAGTTATCTTCTGTTGTTTCATAAACTCCGAATGCTGCATTTACATCAAACCAGTATTTTTCACATTCTTCGTTTACTGCGATAATTTCAGATTTAAGCATTTTATATTCCATGAATTTCCCGCCGGCGATTGCTGTATTGCAAAATGCAGCGGTATCAACTGTGCCTTCAACCTGAATGTTTAATGTTTCTCCGCCCTTAAACGGTTCTTTAAAAAGAATTTCCGTTCTGTGAACCCAGCCAGAATTTTCTCTTGAAGAAACAGCACCGGCAATTTTTCCGTTAATTCTAACAATAGCTTCACCGCCGAAATCAATCGAAAGGTAAACTTTTTTGTTTGCAAGGTAATCGGGGATAACAACTGTTGCTTCAAAATATCTTGTGTCATCATAACCGGCTTTCCACCAGTCACCAAGCTTCATTTTTTGGTGCGGGTTGTTATCAAGAACAATATTATTCGGTGTTTCATGGATGCCTGTATATGTATCCCATTCTTCAATAACCAGTCTGTCTGTTACAATATAAGGCTCCATACGGCTTATCTGATATTTTAATACTTTAGGATTTATTGTATGCATTGATATTCTCCTTATTGCATTGAAGTTGATTTAGGGTCAAGTCGCTTTATAATATCCTGCTGAATTGCGGGAGAAAGGTCAAGGAAGTTTACAAATGTTCCGTGTATTCTCATAATGTACACTCCGCTGGGAGCATATTTTTCAGGATTTTCAAGAACTTTTCTGAGAATTTCAGCCGTTGTAACATTAACATAAAGATAAAACGGGGAAACGCCTTCCTTTAACGGATTAAAGAAAAGGGGATTTACGATTTTATCTCTGAATTCAACGCCTTTACCTTCATAAGTTTCACTCTTAAAGTATTTGGGATCTACACCAAGATGTGAAGCATAACCGCCGTTAAATTTGCTGAACGGCATATTCATATTTGAAAGCATACGGAAACCGAGACCGTTTTCGGCACTGCCGTAAAGGGGGTCAACACCGTAGTTTATCATATCTCTTGCGCTTCTTCCGTCAGGTGTGGCGCCAACCCAGTAACCGTAGAGCAGGTGAGTGGAAGGACTGCTGAAATCAGGACGGAAAGGATTGCCGAGGTAATTCTTCTCATTTGCAACAATATCTGCAACTTTTTCGGCAATTTCGCCCGCTTCTTTATCAACATGGGGAATATTGTTACCGAATTTATCTGCATCAAGAAGGAATTGATGCAGTTCATCGTAGCCTTCAAAATTGTTGATTATTGCATCAACAAGCTTATCCGCATCCTCGGGGCGTTCCGTAAGAAGCTTATCTATTGCACTGAAGCTGTCTGCGACAACGCTGGTTCCGTGAATGAGGCATCCGCTTCCGTTATATTTAGTACCTTGACGGTTGAAATCTCTTGCATCAATTCCGTTTTCCATGCCGCCCATAAAGCACGAAAGGAACGGAACACGAAGTGATGAAAGAGCAACAGAAGCTCCGTTTGCGGATTTAGCCATTTCATGAGCAAAGAACTTGACATTGTTATAAAATTCTTCTCTGATATTTTTAAGGTTTGCCTTTTTAATATCGGCAAGTTTTTCGCCTGTAACGGTTGAAATTCCACCTGTAAGGGTCATTTCAAGAATTTTCGGAAGATTGAGCCAGCTGTTGGTGGTATTTCCGTTATCTTTACCCATAATCAACGGTTCCTGACACCCTGCGATAGAAATGTCAGAAAGGTCATCTTCATCTGTTCCGTGTGATTTTAGCGTACTGAACAATGCATCATCGTTGAACAGAGAAGGAGTGAGAACACCGGGGGAAAAGAAAAATCTGCCAAGTTCTTCATATAGTTTTTGAGGAGTGTTTTTATGAAGCTTAACCGAAAGAATAGGCTGAGGTAAGTTCATATCATAATATGCATCAAGCATAGCGTATGTTGTAAAGTTTGTAAGGTCGTTTCCCTGTTTGTCACGGCCGCTGATAATAATATTCTGAGAAATTGCCCAGCTTCTGTCAGCAACATTGAAAAATACAAGAAAATGCTTAAAAAGCGATGCAACCTGATTTCTGTCAAGACCGTTTCTGTACGGTTCAAAAATTCTGTCAGCATTTCCTACCGAAAAAGCAAAGGGATTCGGAGTCTGCTCAAGGCACATAACCTGCCAGAGTAGAATAAAGCTCTGCATTGCTTCGTACATATTTTCGCATGGCATATACGGTACTTTTTTAAGTGTATCTGCCATAATCGTAAACTGAGTTTTAAGCTCGCCTTCTGATTTTTCGGCTTTTTCTCTTGCTATTTTTTCATATCTCTGAGCAAGAAGACAAACTCCTTCAAGTGCAATAACAAAGGCTTTGTAACCGTCACCGTCTTTATCTTTCATGTTTTCAATCATCTGCGCAACACCGTGACGGATTGCATAACGGAAATCGGGAATAAGATGACCTGTTACCTGCTCAATAAAGTAGATAACTTCTTTAGTGTAGTTTTCACATTCCGCATAAACTTCACTTAATTTAGTTGCATATTCAGTTTTGAGAAATTCGTTCTTGGTTTTATTTATTCTCTCCGTAGTAAATTCATCGTTAGGTTCAATGTCACCGAAAACGGCGGCAGGGTCGCAGTAGCCTGCAAATTCTTCAACCTTGAATGAAGGGTTGATGAGCGCATAGCTTCTTGCAAAGGCATCATCCTGAGTGCCTGCAAATATCTGATTGTCATTAATTTCAAGAGGAATTGTAGCAATTACCTCCTTGAGAATTGTCGCTTTCTTGATTTCTTCGTTCATTCCTTCGTATTCGGGATTGAGCTGAATTTCTTTTTCTTTTGCGATAAACCATCCGTCAAGACGCATTTTGGCTCTCTCATGCTTGAAAAGGGCTTTGGCTTTTTCAGATACTTTATCAGGTGAGTAAATGCTGAATATCATATTTAACACTCCTTGTGTAAAATTATGTTTTTATAATTTTTATACCTGCGTTTTTAAGCGCAAATTCAAAATTCAGAAGTTTTTCATCGGAAACAAATCCGTCAGTAATTTCATATTCTTCTACCCATTTGCATTTTCCGTATTCGTGATAAGGAAGAATTTCAACAACTGTATTGCTCATATTTACTTCAGAAAACAAATCTGTAAAAGGCTTCGGGTCAGTATTAACACCGTTTATTAAAGGGATTCTTAAATGTAGCTGTTTTCTTTTTTCTGAGAGTATTTTCAGATTTTTGATTGTTTGTGCATTTGAGTGGGCAACAAATTTTTTATGTATTTCATCATCAGGCTGTTTTATATCCATAATAAGGTAATCAATGTATTCGGAAAAAGAAGGCAGTTCGGAACTTGAACCGTTTGTTTCTATAGCAATATGAATATCATAAGGCTTGATTTTTTCTATTACGGTTTTAATTTCGTTAACCTGAAGAGTCGGTTCTCCACCGGTAAATGTAACTCCGCCGCCGTCAAAAAACATCATTCTGCTGCGGATGATTTCATCAGCAATATCCTGCACGGAATATTCTTTCGCACCGGTATAATCACACCTCATACTTTCCGGGTTTGAACACCATTTGCATCTGAAATTACATCCCTGTAAATGGTAAACAAGTCTGTTCCCGGGCCCGTCCTGAGAGTAATTGAACCCTTTTTGTAAAATCTTCATATTACAGCCTCTGAAAATATTTATAGTCAATTTTAATCATATCATAAAATCATTGCTGTTGCAATATAAAATCCCCTGAAATCGTCAATATTTTGTAAAATTTGCTTTTATTGTATACTTCATTATCTCAGTTTTATATAATTATCTTAAATGTTAAAAATTTACATTATGTTAATAAAAAAAACCGTTGCCGGTTATATAATTAAACATAATGGGGTGAGCTGTATGTTTGGATATGTCAGAGCTTATAAGCCTGATATGACTTTTTCTCAATATGATATTTATAAGGGGATTTACTGTTCTCTTTGTAAACAGATAGGAAAACGATACGGCTTGATTTCAAGAATGACGCTCTCTTATGATATGACTTTCTTTGCTTTGGTAAGACTTTGCGTAAAAGACGAATGTGTTAAGTTTACAAAATCCGTATGTTCTTTCAACCCCTTGAAAAAATGCCTTGACTGTTGTAATAATAACAGTGAGCTTGAATATTGCGCAGATGTTTCAATGCTGTTGGTTTACTATAAATTCCTTGATAATATTGACGATTCAAAAGGGATAAGAAGATTCTTATTAAAACTTCTTAAACCGTATTTTAACCGTATTCATAAAAAGGCGATTAAAAAGTGCAGATCTGCGGATGATATTCTTGCCGAAATGAGAAAAACACAGCAAAAAGCAGAACAGAAAAAAATCGGCATTGATGAATGTGCTCACCCGTCCGCCAAGGCACTGGCAGAGCTGATTTCGTCGGGGACGGATTATCAGAAAGAGATATTGTACAGGTTCGGGTATATGACCGGAAGATGGGTTTATATTGCCGATGCCGCTGACGATTATGACGAGGATAAAAAAAGCAACGGATTTAATCCGCTGTTGACTTACGAAAAATCAGATGCTATGAAAATTGCTGAAGAAGCGCTTAATTTAACTTTAAGCGAATTGACAGAGTCTTTTAATTTATTAAAAATGAACTGCCTTAAACCTATTGTTTCCAACATAATAAATGAAGGAATGTATCATAATATTAAAATAATAACAGGGAAAAGAGAGATGAAATAATGGACAATCCCTTTAATGTTCTCGGAGTAAATTCAAATGCAGATGAGTCTGAGATAAAAAAAGCCTACAAAGAAAAACTGATTGCTCACCAGGGTGACGAAGCGTATATTTCTCAGATTAACAATGCGTATGATGAAATTATTCTTATGAGAAATTCTGATTCACAAAGTAATAATTATGTAAATTTTACTAATTCTGACAGTTTCGGAGATATCAGAGCAAAGCTCAATGCAGGAAGAATTGATGATGCGGAGGTTTTGCTTGACGGTATTCCCGCGTCAATGAGAAATGCGGCATGGTATTACCTTAAAGGCATAGTTATGCAAAAAAGAGGCTGGCTTGAAAGTTCGGCAGAATATTTCAAGGCCGCTTATGAGGCTGAACCTTCAAATAAAGAATATAAAAGCGCATACGAAAACACACAGCGTTCCAAACAGGGAAGTTACGGAACACATACGGTAAATGAGCGTGGAGGATGTTTTAATTCTCCCTGCGATTTGTGTTCAAGTCTTTTGTGCGCAGATTGCTGCTGTGAATGTTTTGGCGGAGATTTAATAAGGTGTTGCTGATATGAAAAATTCTTCAAAAACCGCTTTGTGCGGAATGGCTGTTGCATTGGGAACTGTTTTTATGCTTCTTGCTTCTATGCTTCCTTTTTTTGAATATGCAGTTCCTGCGGCGGCGGGTATGCTTGTTCTTTTTGTTCAGGCAGAGATAAAAAAGCCGTGGGCATTAGGTGTTTATATTGCAACATCTTTTTTAGGCGTTTTTGCTGTGCCGAATAAAGAAGCTGTGGGTATGTATATAGCTCTTTTCGGTTTATATCCTATTCTGAAATCTTTTTTTGATAAGCCGCCGAAAGTTTTATCATATATACTTAAAGTTGTGTATTTTGTTATTGATATTGTTGCTGTTTATTATGTTATGATTAAGCTTTTATTTATATCATCGGCTCAGGAGCTTATTGAGGATATGACAAAATTCACTCTTCCTGTTCTTATTATTTGCGGAACTGCGGCATTTATTGTTTATGACAGAGCGTTGATGCTTCTTGAAAAAACATATATGCTCAAATATCACAAATTTGTTATAAAGATGTTTAAGAGATAATTATTTAATATTGACATTGATAACGGCTGTATTGTATAATCCCGACAGCTGAATATATTGTTGTTATATTGCATAAAACATAAGCTCTAAGTGAGGTTTGTATAATGAAAATTTCAGTTGAATATTCTGCTGTTTCAAATTGCGGAAAAGTCAGAAAAGAAAATCAGGACAGAATTTATATTGATAACAATACAATTACACCTGACGAAGACGGTAATTTTGCTGTCAGCGGTGTTATTGAATCAGATAAGAATGTTATTTTTGCTGTTTTTGTCGGTATGGGCGGTGAAGAAAAAGGCGGACAGGCATCTCAGATTGCCGTTGATTATGTTACTGACAAATCCAACGAAAGCGCAGAGGATATGTGCTTTGAGATAAATGAGCTTATTTGCGATTATATGAAAAAAAATTCTGTTGTCAGGATGGGAACAACAGCCGCAATACTTGAAATGAACGATAAAACCGTTACTGTATGCAATGTTGGAGACAGCGGGATTTTTCGTATTTCCAACCTTGAAATCGGCATTATTTCACAGGAACATGCCATAAATGTCGGCAAAAAAAGAGTTCTTACCCAGCATCTGGGAATACCTAAGAACGAACTTATGCTTGAACCGTTTACGGAAACTACTGAATTTAAACCGAATGATATTTTTCTTCTTTGTTCTGACGGGTTGACAGACATGGTTGACGAGGTGACGATAGCAGATATTATTATTGAAAATTCCGTTTCTGATGCAGCAAAGCTTTTATTCCTGGAAGCTATGAATAACGGAGGAAAAGATAACATCAGTGCGGTTGTTTGCAAACTCAAAACTGAGTAAGAGGGTGTTAGTATGAACTTTGATAATTATATAAACGGTCTTGATTTTACTGTTAATTCAGAGGACAGATTTTACGACACAGTCGATATGGAGCAGTTTAAGTATGAGGATGCAGATGTTATATATAATTATCTTCATCAGAACATGATGCTTATTCCCTTCGGAGATTACCTGAAAAGATATATTTTTATCTCGGCCGGTTTTGAGGGCAATTTCAGGGAAATAGATATTAAAGAATATCAGCATATTATCATTGATTCGTTTACTGAGAATGCCACCCCGAAATCGTTCGGCGAAACATCAACAAAGCTTTCAGCCCTTGCCAAAAACTGGCTTACTCAGACTTCGGTAAATCGTCAGGTGGTTTTTTTACTCGGTTTCGGACTTAATATGAGCGTTGAAGATGTTTCCAAATTTCTTGTAAACGCTCTTAAAGAAAAAGATTTTAACTTCAAAAATCCATTTGAGGTTATATGCTGATATTGCTATAAAAATCATTATAAATATCCGAAATTTCAACAGCTCAGAGAAGCTTATAATGACTTGAGTGTTAATTATGATTATGGCGATATTGATGCAACCATCGGTATAAGAGATTTGTTTTTCAGAATTGAAAATGAAGCAGAGCTTATGGCTAAGCTTGCTGAAATAAAAACAGAAAATGACGGACATTTTTTCAGTGTGACTGCTAAGAAGCATTTTGATATTCTTTATAACAAATCAAAAGAAATTATTGCCGATAAATATAATGAAGATGAGCAGGCAGCGGCAAATATGAAGGCAGCTGATTACCTTGAAAGAATGAGTTCATCCGGTTTGCTTTCTTTTGAAGAAAAGTCTGAAAAAGCCGCATCAATAAGATTATCGGCAAAAAAATATACGGCAGAAGATATTACCGAATCTGATGTTGAAAAATTTTTATGCTGCGGTGTTCCCTTTGACAGCAAGGGAAATATGTTTAAGTTTTCAAAATCAACTCTTGAAAAGCATTTTAACAATAAGCGTATGAGCAGACAGCATATAAATGATGTTCTCAAGCGTAAAAAAGATGTTGACAGGTTTGATTTAATAACTTTGTCATTCTTTATTTTTGCTATGGAAAATGAAAACGAAAACAATAAGGTAAGATATATAAAATTTACTGATTTTATAAATAATATTCTAAATGAATGTTATATGGGTGAAATATATATAACAAATCCGTATGAATCATTTTTACTTATGTGTATTCTTTCAGATTGCCCCATGGGTGTGTATTCGGATATTCTTGAAAAATCATTTGAGGAAGAGTAAATTTAACGGTATAATGTATAAGCGGCGGTGAAGTAATGAAAATCGAACAGGTTTGGCCGGAATGGACTACTGAAAGAATTATCGGAAAAGGGTCTTACGGAACGGTTTACAAATGTTCAAAAGTTAATAACGGGTTAAAGGAATATGCTGCAATAAAGGTTATTTCCGTTCCGAAAGATGAGTATGAGTATTCTGTAGTCAATTCAGAAGGTATGTCGGCTGAAGAATTGAAAAGCTATTTTAACGATATAGTTGAAGATTTCTTTAATGAAGTAAATCTACTTGAATCATTGAAGGGCGTAGAAAATGTTGTCAGCATTGAAGAGTCAAAGGTAATTGAACATACTGACGGAATAGGCTGGGATATTTTCATCAGAATGGAACTGCTGAATGATTTTAATGCGTATTCGGCTGACAAAAAGTTTTCCGAGGCTGATGTTGTAAAGCTTGCCCTGGATTTGAGTAAGGCTCTTTGTGTTTGCGCAGGCAGAAAAATTATTCACAGAGATATTAAACCTGAAAATATTTTTATAAATAATTTCGGCATATATAAGCTTGGTGATTTCGGTGTTGCCAAACAGCTTGAAAAAACCGAAGCATCCATGTCAAGAAAGGGAACATATAATTATATGGCACCGGAGGTTCTGAGTGCAAAAAGATATGATTCAAGAGCGGATATTTATTCTTTAGGTATTGTTATGTACAAGCTGCTTAATAATAACAGGCTCCCGTTTCTTGACCCTGACAAACAACTTGTAAGGTACAGTGAACGCCAGCAGGCTTTTGAAAGAAGAATTAACGGTGAAAAAATAACACCGATTAACGGTGTCAGTGAAAGACTTAACTGGCTTATTCTTAAAGCCGTTGAATTTGAACCTGAAAAAAGATTCGGCAGTGTTGAAGAATTTTCTTATGCATTACAGCTTCTTGCTGAGGATATGGCATCTGCTTCGGAAAAAAGCCGTGAAATTATTTTCCCGGGGAGCAAGGTTGCCGTTGAAAATATTTCTGATAAAAATCCCGTGGATTTTTCAGAAAATGAACCGACAAGAATGTGGAACGGCGGCATCAAAAGAAAACCCGCTGTGATAAATAATAATGCAGAAATAATCAAACCTTTACCTGATGTAAAAAAGGATAAGCCGAAACAGAATAATAAGGCTCTGAAATATGTAATTCTCGGATTTATTATTTTGTGCGCTGTTTTATTTATTATTCTTGCAGTGTGGGGGATTTCTGATTTCTTCGGATTATCGCTTTGTATTTCCGATAGCATGATGGTTATATGCAATGAAATTTTAATAAAGTATCTGATGTGAATTAAAGCTCCTGTCAAAAAACTGACAGGAGCTTTAAATATACAATGACTGTTTTAATCGTTATCTTTTTTCTTTGATAATGCAAATATTGTGCCGACGCCTGCAACAAGGATTGCAACTGCGGCAACGGTTTTTGTGCAGTCATCTCCGGTTTTCGGATTTTCAACCATACCGTTTCCGGGGTTTGAGGTGGTCTTAACAATGTAAGCACCTGTATAAAGAGCCATAATACTTGCGAATGAGCCGCTGCGTTCTATATCAAGCTGTGCCTTTTTCATATCAAAGTTGCCGTCAACCATTATTCTGTTAAATACGGCTCTGATTGGAGTAAGGTCCTGAAATACAGGCAGAATTTCAGAATCAAGGTCTTCGGCAATTCTTCTTAACTGTAAACTCAGAGTAGAAGAATCCGTAACATTTTTAATTTTTAATGCTTCGTACATTTTTAACAAAGCTTCAAATGACTCATCGGACTTTGATTCACTTTCCGATACGATGAATTTTTCAAACCATTCAAAAACGGTTTGAGCTGTTTCTTCGTCAGCAGGTATAACACGCCTTGATGTCGTGGTGGTAGTTGTAGTGGTTGTTGCATCAGCAGCAGGTTTTGTCTTTTCTTTTTGTGAAGCGGTTGTTTTTTTATTTGCCGCAAACGCAGGTATAGAACACAGCAAACAGAGCATAACTGCAAGTAAACAACATAATATTTTTTTCATAAAAACATTCCTTTCATTATGTTTCATTCAAAAGCTGTTTTGCGGATTGAATAAAAGCGGTGTTATCATTTTCAGCTCCCATAATTCTTGCTATTTCTTCGGCTCTTCCGTTATAATCAAGGGGAGTGACCTGAGTATATGTTTTATTTTGTCTGACATATTTTGTAATAAGAAAATGGCAGTCGGCGGCAGCTGCAATCTGTGCAAGGTGTGTTACGCAGATGACCTGTTTGCCTTTGGAAACTTCTTTAAGTTTTTTTGCTATTTTTCTTGCGGCAGAACCGCTTACGCCCGTGTCGATTTCGTCAAAAATCATTGTTTCGTCAGAATTTTTATCAGAAAGAACATTTTTAATTGCAAGCATAGTTCTTGAAAGCTCACCGCCTGATGCAATTTTTGCAAGGGGCTTCGGTTCTTCGCCCACATTAGGTGAAATAAGAAATTCGATTTCATCTGCACCGTCAGGTGAAAGGTTTTTTTTGCCGTGACAGATATCAAATCTTACATTCGGCATATCAAGAAATTTAAGTTCTTCACATATTTTTTCTGATAAAAGCTTTCCTGCTTTTATTCGTTTTTCTGTCAGAATTTCCGAAAGCTCAACGGTTTTATTATATATTTTTTCTCTTTCTTTTTCAAGTGCTTCTATTCTTTCACTTGAAATATTTATGCAATCCAGCTCTTTTTTCGCATTATCAAGAAATTCAAGAACTTTTTCTTCTGTTGAACCGTATTTTGAAAAAAGTCTTTTTAATAAATCTATTCGTTCTTCTGTTGTATTTAATTCTTCGGGGTCACAGTCAGCCTGATAAATTAAAGAGCGTATTTCTTCACAGCAATCCTCAATTTCATATTTCACATCAGAAAGTCTTTGTGAAACATCAGAAACCCCGTCATATAAAGAAGCGGCACTGTCAAGTTCATAAGAAGCATCGTTTATACTGTCAACTCCTCCGCCGTCAGCCATAAGCGATTCATAAGCTGAATTGAGAGAATCAAGAATATTCTGTGCATTTTTCAAAAAGCTGTGTCGCTGAGTTAATTCTTCAAATTCACCTATTGATATATCAGCGGCTTCAAGTTCTTTTATCTGGTAGGTAAGAATATCAATTTTTCTTGCTTTTTCCTGTTCGGAAGTATCAATGGCTTTTATCTGTGAATTTATTTCTGTCAGTTTATTAAAGCTTTGGGAATATTTTTGCAGTATGTCTTCATTCTTTCCGAAAAAATCAATAAATGAACAGTGATTTTCAGGCTGCAGAAGTGCCTGGCTGTCGTGCTGTCCGTGAATATTTATCAGCAGATTTCCAATATTTTTGAGCATTGAAACAGTAACGGGATTTCCGTTAACAGAACATATATTTTTACCGTCTTTTTTTATACTTCTTGATAAAATTACAGTACCGTCACATTCAATACCCATGTTTTCAAGGTGATTAACGGCTTTTTCCCCGACATTTTCAAATAAAGCTGTTACTTTACCGTTTTCCGCACCTGTTCTTATAAGCTCTTTTGATGTGCGTTCACCTGTTACAGCGTTAATAGAGTCAATAATTATTGATTTACCCGCGCCTGTTTCACCGGTCAGAATATTAAATCCGTCTGAAAATTCAATATCGGCAAGCTCTATTATTGCAATATTTTCAATTTTAAGCCTTGCAAGCATTGATACTCACCGTCACTTTAAGAGTTTTGTTATTGATTCAGATAATTCCTTTGCCAGTTCAGGGGTTCTGCAAAGGGCAAATATTGTGTCGTCACCTGCAATGGTGCCTACAAGTCCGTCCCACTGCATATTATCAAATGCCGCACACGCAGCCTGTGCCATTCCGTTATAACACTTTATTACTGTTGTAAAACCGGCATAATCTGTTGTAATAACAGAATGTGAAAATATAGCATTGAATTTTGATAAATACTCCTCTGTATCACTGCGATTTTCAACATAGTGATACACACCGTGCTTGTTCATCTGTTTTACAAGGTTAAGCTCTTTGATATCCCTTGAAACAGTAGCCTGCGTTGTAATAAAGCCTCTTTCCTTAAGCTTTTCAAGCAATTCCTCCTGAGTGCCGACAGTGTTTTCTGATATAATATCAAGAATTTCCGAATGTCTGTTTTTTTTCATAATTCAATACACCTTTCATAATCTTCTCTGAGTAAGCTTATTGTTAAGCACATCAAGAAATGTGTCTGTTTTAATTCTGATAAATTCACCGTAACTTTCAGCTTTTGTAACAGTGATTTCACAACCTTTTCCCAATTTCTGTGTATCACCGTCACATGATACATTTATGTTGTCTGATTCACATTCAACAGTTAAAACTGCGTTCGGCTTAAAAATTAAAGTTCTGGAAAAAAGAGAATGTGTGCATACAGGGGTAAGCATCATACTTTCTATCTGAGGGTCAACAACCGGTCCGCCTGCGGAAAGATTATACGCTGTTGAGCCGGTAGGGGTTGAAATAATAATTCCGTCTGTAAAATAATCATTTATTTTTTTACCGTTGCATTTTACCGAAGCTTCAATCATTTTTATCTGTTCGCCTCTTGCGGCAACAACATCATTTATGCAGTATTTTTCTGAAATTATTTTGCTGTTTTCATTTGTTATAACAGCTTTAAGCATCATTCTTCTGTCAATTTCATATTTTCCGCTTTTAAGGCAGGAAAGCAAATCAAGTTCAGCCGGTTCGATACCTGCCATAAAAGCAAGTCTGCCGGCATTAACGCCGAGAACAGGTTTGCCGTATTTTGCAGAATGAAGTATTGTTCCGTCACCGCCGACAGATATGATTAAATCACATTTTTCAGTCATATCCGAAAACGGCATAAATTCAACTGAATAATCCTTAAACTGATTTTCAAGTTCTTCATCTGCCAAACATTCAATTTCAAGCCCGTTGAGTTTTTTCAGAAGCTGTTTTGTAACAGATTCGGCGTTTTTTCTTGTTAAATTAGGAATAATTGCCGCTTTCATAATAATTTCCTCTTTCATTTATCAAGTTGTTGATGAGAAAGTGAAACAAGCTCATCCGGCATAATACCGGAAATGTTTTCCGGATTATCACTTTTTACAATATGCATAAGGTATTCAATATTTCCCTCAGGCCCTTTGATAGGGGAGAAGTCAAGATTTAAAACAGTAAATCCGCTTTCAACTGCGAAATTGCATATTTTATTAACAACATCAATATGAACGGTAGGGTCTTTAACAACACCTTTTTTGCCGACATTTTCTTTACCCGCTTCAAACTGAGGTTTTATAAGGCAAACGGATTGTCCGTTGTTTTTAAGCAGTTGTCTCATAACGGGAAGAATAATTTTAAGGGATATAAACGACACATCAACACTTGCAAAATCAATATCCTCGGGAATCTGTTCATGTGTTACATATCTGAAATTTGTTCTCTCCATATTCACAACACGCTCGTCAGTGCGAAGCTTCCATGCGAGCTGACCGTAGCCTACATCGATTGAATAAACTTTTTTTGCTCCGTGGGAAAGCATACAGTCGGTGAAACCGCCTGTTGATGCACCGATATCCATGCAGATATTATCAGATAAATCAATATTGAATTTTTCTGCGGCCTTTTGTAGTTTAAGTCCGCCTCTGCTGACAAAAGGATTTGTATTTCCTCTTACTTCAATTTTATCATCAGGCTTAACTGTTGCTCCGCTTTTTAATTCTTTCTGACCGTTAATATAAACCTGACCGGCCATAATAAGAGCTTTCGCTTTTTCACGGGACTCTGCAAGTCCCTGCTGAAATACCGCAATATCAAGCCGCAATTTTTCTGCCAAGTGAACACTTCCCAACTGCTTAGATATTATTTATAATTTTTTCTGCTATTTTTTCTTTACTTAGTCCGTATTTTTCCATCAGTCTGTCAACGCTTGCCTGTTTAACAAAACAGTCTTCAACAGCTGTAAGGTGGTAACTTCCTTTATATCCTCTTTGAAGCAATATTGCCGCCATTTTTTCACCGATACCGCCGCTTCTTACACCTTCCTCAAAAAAGAAAACATTTTTTGCTTTAAGTGCAATTTCAACCGCCTTTGTATCAATGGGTTTTATTCTGTTAAGCTTAAGAATACCTGCGGTAATGTTATTTTTTTTAAGTATATCAAGCGCACCGCAGGCACAGCCGAAAACCCTGCCGTATGTAATTATAACAGTGTCGCTTTCACAGCCGTAGAAGTCGTATGTATCAAAACCGGGTTTATAATCATCAGGTATTTCGTATTCGCTTCCCCTCGGATATCTGACTGCAACAACACCTTCAGTTCTGTAAAATGCATTTCCGAAATCATTTTTCATTTCATCATAGGTTGAAGGGGAATATATTGTAACATTTGGAATACTGCTCAAAAACGATACATCATAAAGGCCGTTATGAGTTTCACCGTCATCACCGACAAAACCCGCTCTGTCAATGGCAAGAACAGTTTTTTGCTGTTGTAAAGCACCGTCATGAACAATCTGGTCGTAGCATCGCTGTAAAAATGTTGAATATACAGCAAAAACGGGAAGAAGTCCGCCTTTTGAAAGACCGGATGCAAATGTAACTGCGTGTTCTTCGGCAATACCAACATCATAAAAACGGTCACTGTAATTATCGCTGAACTTATTAAGCCCTGTACCCAGAGCCATTGCCGCGGTGATAAGGCAGATTCTTTTATCTTTTTCCGCCATTTTGCACATAAGCTCACCGAATTCAGAACCGAATGTTACGCCCTTACTTTTGGTTTCGCCGTTATCAATATCAAAATTGGATATTCCGTGAAAAACTGACGGATATTTTTCAGCATATTCATATCCTTTTCCCTTAACTGTATTAACATGGAGCAATACAGGGCCGGGTATACTTTTTGCTGTTTCAATAGCTTCGCACATCTGCTCAATATTATGGCCGTCAATAGGTCCCATATAGCGGATTCCCATATCTTCAAACATTGTGCTTTTATAAATAAGATTTTTAATATTTGTTTTAAGTCTGAAAAGTAAATTTGCCAAAGGCTTCCCGATGTGAGGAATTTTACCTATTAACCTTTCAACTCTGTCTTTCATTGTAACATATCTTTTTTTAGAGCGGATAATCGCAAAATACCGTGCAACAGAGCCTACATTTTTTGAAATGGACATTTTATTATCGTTAAGAATGATAATAAGCTTTGATTTAGAACGCCCTGCATTATTGAGCGCTTCGTACACAAGACCACCTGTAAACGAGCCGTCACCGATAACAGCAACGGTGTAGCAGTCTTTCTTTTTAACTGAGTTTGCACAGGCAATACCGTATGCAGATGAAACAGAAACACTGCTGTGACCGCTGTAAAAAGTATCATGCTCACTTTCGTCCGGTCTTGAAAATCCGGAAATACCGTTTTCTTTTCTTAAAGTGCTGAATTTTTCATATCTTCCGGTAAGAAGCTTATGTGTATATATCTGATGACCTACATCCCAGACAATTTTATCTTTCGGTGAATTAAAGCATTTGTGTATTGCAACAGTAAGCTCAACCGCACCTAAATTTGAAGCAAGATGTCCGCCGTTGGCTGATACTGTTTTAATCAGAACATATCTTATTTCATCTGTTAATTCTTTAATCTGCTCGTCGGAAAAATTTTTTATATCCGACGGGGATTTTATTTTATCAAGATATTTAATCTCGTTCATTTATTTCACCTTCATTGTGAAAAGTAATCAGTTGGTTCTGTTCATCATTTTATCTGCAAAGTCACGAAGGAAGCCCGTATCGCCGGAAAAAGCGGAAAGTGATGCTTTTGCGCTGTCTGTAAGCTGTTCAACAGTTTGCCTTGATTTTTCAAGACCGAGCACGGAAACATAAGTTGACTTTTCGTTTTCTTTATCGCTCCCTACAGGTTTTCCCAATGATTTCTCGTCACCGGTTACATCAAGAATATCGTCTACAATCTGGAACGCAAGACCTATTCCTGCTGCATATTTTTCCGCTGCTTTGATTTTTGAATCGTCTGCTCCTGCGGCAATACAGCCCAAAACGCAGGCGACTCTTATCAGCTCTCCTGTTTTCAATTCATCGGTGCTTTTAAGAATGTCAACTCCGACAGATTTTCCTTCATTGAGCAAATCCATAACCTGACCGCCTATCATTCCGCATATTCCCGCCGCTTTGGAAAGCTGAGATATTCCTTTTACAATCTTTTCGGCAGGCAAGTCGGCACTTGCGGCAGTTTCAAAGGCAAGTGTCAGCAGTCCGTCACCTGCAAGCAGGGCGTTAGCTTCGCCGTAAGCAATGTGACAAGACGGTTTTCCTCTGCGGTAATCATCATCGTCCATACACGGCAAATCATCATGTATAAGAGAATAGGTGTGAATCATTTCAAGTGCGCAGGCAAATGCCATAGCTTTTTTATATTCACCGCCGCATATTTTGCAAAATTCAAGAACAAGCAACGGTCTGATTCTTTTTCCTCCGTTGCGTATGCTGTATCTCATTGCACGGGATACAATGTCGTCACCACTCGGCAGGTAATCTTCAAGAGCTGAATTTATTTCGTCTGTGTAGTTCATTCTTCATCTTCCTTTTCAGAAAGTTTTGTGATTTTCAGCTTTGCTTTTTCAAGGCAGGAGTTACAGAAAGATGTAAGCTTTGTGCCTTCTTCAAAAAGCTTTAATGATTCATCAAGAGAAAGATTGCCTGAGTCCAGCAGACCTGCAATCTCCTCAAGCCTTTTCAGTGCTGTTTCATAAGTCATATTTTTCATAATTTATACCTCAATCCGCCGTTACGGAAATATCACCGTCGGAAAATTTTATTTTCATTTTGTCGCCGAATTTAACATCTTTGACGGTTGAAATTATTTTCCCGTCTTTATAAACCGCCGCATAACCCCGTCCAAGAACTTTCATAGGGCTCATAGCGTCAATTTCTGCGGCGAGTTTTGAAAATTCAAGCTGTTTTCGGCTGTATATATTTTTAATACCGTCAAGTATTTTCTGCGAAAGAATATCCACTGTCTGAATATTACTTTCTATAACAGCCCGAGGATTCAGATATTCGAGCTTTTCGGATATGAAGTCAACAGTATTCTTTTCGTTTTCGATGTAAGTCAGCAGTGTATCTCTGCACTGATTGTAAAGAGCTTTTACAAGAAGACTGTGTTCCTGCCAATCGGGTACGGCAAGCTCTGCCGCAGCAGATGGGGTAGGGGCTCTTAAAACAGCAACAAAATGTGAAATTGTAAAATCGGTTTCATGACCTACGGCGGAAATTACGGGAATTTCGCTTTTAACAATAGCTATTGCAACTTTTTCTTCATTAAATGCCCATAAATCTTCTGCAGAACCGCCGCCTCTGCCGACGATAAGTACATCTGCCGCATTCAGTTTGTTGAATTTTTCTATAGCATGTGCTATCTGCTCAGCTGCTGACGGGCCCTGAACCTGAACAGGTTCGATAATAAGTTCTGTAAGAGGAAAACGCCGTGTAATTATATTTATTATATCGTGAACAGCGGCGCCTGTATCGGAAGTGACAACACCGACTCTCTGAGGTATTTCCGGTATGTCTTTTTTTCTGTCAGGGTCAAAATATCCTTTAGCTGCAAGCTTGGATTTAAGCTGTTCAAATGCAACGGCAAGTGCGCCTGCACCTGATGGCTGCATATCGTCTATATAAAACTGATAAACACCGTCACGCTCAAAAACGGAAACTCTGCCTCTAATCAGAACCTTCATTCCGTTTTCGGGTATAAATTTAAGGTGCTGATTTGAAAATCTGAACATTACTGCTTTTACAGAACATTCACTGTCTTTAATGCTCATATAGTAGTGACCTGTTCTGTAATGGTTGGTAAAATTGGATATTTCGCCCTCAACAAAAACAGCTTTAAGATTTATGTCGCCGTCAATAACCGATTTAACATAAGTATTAAGTTGTGTTACTGTAAGAACAGACGGTGTTCTCATTAGTATCACCCTGCCTGATGTTTAATTGAAGTCAGATATGCGATTCCCGCCGCATTATCACATGAAAATTCCGGTTCTGCAAAATATGCTCCGAATTTTTCCGAAAGATTTTTGCTTATAACCTTACTTGACATTACACCTCCGGCAAATAATACGGGAACATCACCAAGGTGTAATAGCTGATACTCTGTCATTTTAACAAGAGCAGTCATAATATAATCTATACAGTATCTGCTGATATCTTCTTTACTTTCACCTTTAATAAGCATATCTCTGCATTTGTTTTCAACACCGGATAAACAGCAGTTACCTTCTTTAAGCTTAATATTTATTTTATATTTTTTATCACTTTTTCCCGCAAGCTCATCAACATATCTGCCGGCGGGGAACGGAAAACCGAGCATTACTCCTACACGGTCAACAGCCTGTCCCGCTTTAAGGTCAAGGGAAGAAGCGAGATTTTCAACTTTTATTATGTCATCTTTATCAGGGGAAACAAGTAAAGCATCAGTAGTGCCGCCTGAAACATGAAATGCAAGAAATCTTTTCTTAAAAAGGGATTCATTACCTGTTGAGTATACTGCGGCGGCAATATGCCCCTGCTGATGTGAAAATGTATACAGCGGCAGTTTATTAAAGCAGGCAATGCTCTTTGCAACGCTGACCCCCGCAAGGAAGCACGGCATATATGAACCTGTTACTTTTCTCGGTGTATCCGAAACACCGACCGCATCAATTTGCCCTTCAAATTTACGGAAGAGCTTTTCTGTAAGCTGAGGAAGCTGAACAGTGTGATGAAATACGGCATCACTTTGTCGGAGTCCCAATTCACCGGGCTTAACAGGCAAAAGCTGTTTTTCCTGAATAATGCGGCCGTTATCGTACACTGCGCTTGATGTTGTATAGTTACTGGTAACAATACCTAAAAAAGCCATTTTATGACCTCGATACTGAGCCTAAAACACCGTTGACAAATGATTTATCGTCATCTGTTCCGTATTTTTTGCAGATGTTGACAGCTTCACTGATAATTACCCCGACAGGTGCAGGCTTGCTTAATGTAAGTTCATATACGCCAAGACGCAAAACTGCAAGGGCAACTTTTGAAAGTCTTGTCTTTTTCCATGAACGAAGGTTCTTTTCAATAATTCCGTCAATTTCTTCAATATTTCTTTCAATACCTTTAGCAGCTAACTTTGCTTTTTCCGAAACGGTGAGATTTTCACATTCCGAAGCAAAGTCTATCAATTCGTCAATGGTAACATCTTCATTAAATAATTTTTCAAATGTTAAAATAAAAGCCTGTTCTCTTACACTGATTTTTTCTGCCATATTTATATCCCCCTGTATTGACAAAAAATATAACCCTCTGAAAATATAGTCAGAGGGCAGTATAATATGTAAATAATATATACTTTTTAAGTTGCGTGGGAAAAACCCGAATGTATATTATACATCCCTCAGGAAGTATTATAACATAAAATTCACAATAAACAATACTTATTTAAAAATAATATACAAAATTTTTGGTATATATTCATTTTTTATCAGTTTTAAGTAAATCAAGTTTTAACCGTATCGTTTAACCGTATCGGATAACAAGTAATTGGAAAAGTGTTGCCATTTAATGTTGCATTAACAGAAATAATTTCAGTTGTCATAATATCACAGCTTTTTTAGCATCATATCAGTTTATTATACTAAAATATAACGGAGAGCATCGGTGTTCTCCGTTATATTGCCGTATGAATTATTTTACTTTTCGTATTTGTCACAAAGAGCGTTTATCTGACTTGCGAATCTTGCCATGTCTTTGTTGGCAATGTCTTTATTTTGATTGATAACTTTAATAAGTCGCTGGCCTGCAGCAAGAAGTCTGTCAAATAATGTGTTTGCTCTTGCTCTGCCTTGTGAATGCTTCTTGATTTTTACAATTCTTCCTTTTGCTGTGCATTCATTTCTGACAAGGTCATAGCAGTCTCCGCTGAAAGGAGCTACGGCATTGTAGCCGAGTTCTTCTTTTATTGTTTCAACAAAATTGTCACAAACAGTGTCACCGCCGTGGTTTACAAAAACTCTTACAGGTGCTTTGCCTGAAGATGCAAGGCGTTTAATAAGCATATCCCTGTCCGCATGGCCGCTTATACCGTCAAGTGATTCGATTTTTGCGTTCACCTCAATGTTTTCACCGAAAAGTTTTACAAAAGGGGTACCGTTTATGAGCTTTCTTCCGATAGTGCCTTCCGCCTGATATCCTACAAAAAGAACTGTAGAATTTTCTTTCCATAAATTATGCTTCAGATGGTGTCTTATTCTGCCGGCATCGCACATTCCGGAAGCGGAAAGAATAATTTTCGGGGAAGGATCTTCGTTAATTCTTTTTGAATCATCTGATGTTATTAAAAGCTTCAAGTCATCAAATATAATCGGGTCGATTCCGTTTGAAAGCAGTTCAAGAGTTTCTTCATCGTAATAGTCAATAAGATTTGAGGCATAAATTCCTGTTGCCTCAACTGCAAGGGGACTGTCAACATATACAGGAAAATGAGAATGATTTTTAATCAGGTTTTCTTCTTTTATTATTCTGATAAGATACAGAAGTTCCTGAGTTCTGCCCACTGCAAAGGAC
>JAZQPL010000020.1:0-13188 GCA_045628495.1 Acutalibacteraceae bacterium | reverse complement strand
TGTGTATCCTTTTAAAAATAAATCCGCGGCGGTTATTTTTCTGTTACTGTCCGCGGAGTTATTTTCTTCAAAAAGTCCGCTTTTTAAAAGAGCGCATCTGATAATATCTGTATCAATTCCTTCAACACCGAGTTTTCCTTCTTTTGAGGGATTAATTTTTCTTTTTTCTTTTCCGAAAACATCGGGAATATAGGCGTTTATTATTTTATTATTCGGTAAAATTCCGGAAAGAAAGTTTCTGATAAGAAAGCCTGCCGAATCACTGTCTGTAAGAATTACTACATCTTTTTTCTCAGAAATTTTTCTTAAAAATTTTTGCTTTTCTTTATTCTTGAAAATCCCGAAACCGTCAGTTTCAATTATAACGGCATCAACTATTGAACTTAGTTTGATTTTGTCATACTTTCCTTCAACAACTATTATTTTATCCGTTTTCAGCATATTTTTTCACCGTTTGCAATCAGAAAAAGCTTTATCATTGTTTCTTCAAGAATCAGCCTTGGTTCTATTGATGTTGATTTAAGCTTTTCATCAGCTTTTGCAAGTGTTTCTATACTCTCTCTCAACATTCCTATGCTCATTTTTGAAGAATTTTTTGCACCGTTTTTTAATCTGAAATCATTTTTTCCGTAATTAAAGATTTTCATAACTTCTTCCGGTCTGTGTCCCCCGTCAAGAGCAACCCTCGCTCTGTACATATCAACATAGCACATAATAATTGTGCCCATAATCGAAATAGGTTCTTCACGCTGTTTAAGAAGCGAATCGAGAATATAAAAAGCTTTGTCACAATTACCGGTAACAAGATTTTTTGAAAGCTCAAAAATTCTGACTTCTGTGTTTTTTACAGTAATTTTATCTATATTATTTTTTGTAATAATACCGTCTGAACAGCTATAGCACAGCTTTTCAAGCTCATTGAGAATATTTGTTAAATTATCCCCTGTAAAAGAAAGAAAATAGTCAGCAACAGAATACTCAATTTTACATTTTCTTTTATCTGCGCCTTTAATAACATATTTTATCAGGTCAGACCTGCTCATTTTATCAAGTTTAACACTGCACCCGTTTGCAGTGCAGACTTTCATCAGTTCCTTAAAGCCTTTTGCTTCAGGCTCCGATGTAAGAAAACAAATAATAACTACGCAGGTTTCCGGAACATCTGTTAAAAATTCAATAAATCTGTTTTTACCATCATCACCTAAATCGGAAAGCTTAAGGTCTTTGATAACAACACAGGTTCTTTCACTCATCATCGGCATAGCTTCAGCCGCAAAAATTATTTCCTGTATATCTGAGGGAGAAGTAAAAACATGAAGGTTAAAATCCTTAAAAGCTTCATCAACGGATTTTTTAATAAGCAAATTAAGATAATGATGTTTAAGATAACTTTCATTCCCGTAAATAAGATAGATATTTTCAAATTTATTTTCTTTTATTTGTTTTTTTAATTCAATTTCACTTATTTCCGGCATAAAACTCACCTCTTATTTACAATCTACTTTTATATTTCCGTTTTTATTTATTCTGAAATTCAAATCAGAAAAATCCGAAACACATATTACGCTGTCATTATTTATCTTTTCGGATATCTTTTCTGAATAATTTTTATCAGAACATATAACTACGGTGCCGAATCCGGAATAATTAAAATTACTGCATATTTTACTGTTTACAATTACAATATCGCAATTAAAATATTCCTTCGGAATATTACTGATGTTTTCGCATTTATATATTATTAAAACCTCTGTATTGTTTACTTTGTAATGCAAAAAAGAAAAATCATTGTTATAAATAAAATCAATCTGTGTTTCTTTTGTAGGGTTTACGGTAAAATTATCAGCAACAATATAATCAGGATAAAACCGTTTAATGTCATAATTTTCGGTTCCCGA
This sequence comes from Acutalibacteraceae bacterium, assembly GCA_045628495.1. Taxonomy (GTDB): domain Bacteria; phylum Bacillota; class Clostridia; order Oscillospirales; family Acutalibacteraceae; genus CAG-488. The sequence goes on along the minus strand of JAZQPL010000020.1, from coordinate 11,290 downwards.
CACAACAGCAGAAAAATCACAGTTATCTGATAAGTCAATAAAACATCCGCTGTTATATTCCCGAAAATCCGGTGCAATAATCAAATCAACATTTTTCTTAACTTTATCAGTTGAATTATATGATAAATAATAATCACTGCCTCCGCAGCCTAAAATCATATTACATCCTCTGTTTTGGGCAAAAGCTGTTATTCCCTCGCCTGTGTTCTTAACGCTGATATAAGAATAATAATAGTTTTCAAAATAAAACACACCCGTGCAAATAATCATTGCAGATAAAACAACAGAAATTACAGCGGTAATCTTTTGTCTGAACCGTGGGATTAAATTCAGGCAGATGAAAATCAAAAATAATAAAAATACAATTATTATTTTTATTTTATCTGAGTTGAAATACACCTGAGTGTACGGAATATCTGATATTAAATCTGAAACAAAAATTATATATTTTGCAATAATTCCCGCAACAAAAGCCAAAGGATACGCAATAAATCTTATTTTGAACAGCAAAGCGCATATACCGCCGAAAACCATTTGCAAAGTAGCAAAATATGAAATTAAAAGATTAGTAAGAGGTGCTGTAAAACAGGCCCGACCGATAAAAATAATTGTAACAGGTAAAGTAAAAACACAAGCCGAAAAAGATATTCCAATCGCAGATATTATTGATTTAGCAACTGCTTTAAGCAGTTTATCAGATATAAGATTTATTGACGGCTGAACTTTACGGATAATAAAACCGTAAAGGGTAATAATGCCGAGTGTTGCACAAACTGACATCAGAAAAGAAACACTTACAGCTTGCATGGGATTAACAGCAAGCAGAATTAAAACAGAAAGAGCTAACGAATTAACCGAGTCTGAATCTTCATCTGTAAGCTTTCCGAGCTGAACAACCGTCAGCATCAATCCTGCTCTGCAAACAGACGGTGTAAACCCTGTTAACGCCATAAAGAAAAATATAAATACAATGCTGATAATTTCAGATATTCCTGATTTTCTGCACAGTTTTTTCAACAAATAATACAGACTCAATGAAAAAACAGAAAGATGAAATCCCGAAACAGAAAACAAATGAGAAATCCCTGAATTTCTGAAGCTGTTTAATGTTTTTTCACTTACGCCTGATTTGTCGCCCAAAAGCATTGCAACAGTAATTCCGCCCTCTCCACCGGGAAGAAAAGAATAAATATTATTTTTTATTTTATTTCTTAATAATGCAAAACCTGTTTCAAAAAAATCATTTTCACAGTTTTCAATTTCTATCTCAGACGAATCGTATATACAGGCATTAAGATAAACATTACCGGCATAATCATATAGCCTTGTCAGCGTATCTTCATTTTCACTTGAACTGTACAGATTAGCATTAAATCGAATTTTATCTCCCTGATTAAAATCTATAAATGATTTACTAAAAAGATTTATTTTCAAATTAACCTTTTCACCGTTAATACTCCCGGCTTCAATAACGCAGGATTCATAGGAACTGCCGAAAAAAGATTCACTTGAAACTACACCTTCAACATAACAGCTTTTATTATAATACTTTTCGGCACTGTGAATACCGAATAAATATCCGCTGATTAACATAATACCTGAAAAAATCAGCGATGCACATACATACATTAAAACAGGATATCTGCTGTAGTCTTTTGTAAAAAACAGAAGAGCTGTCAATACCGTGCCGACGGTAAGTGAAACCAAACCGCAATCAAAAATAACTCCTGATACAACCGACAGGAAAATTATTATCAACGCAGTAAATCCCACAACAACCATCGGACGGTATTTTAACGATTTCATAAGACTTTATTTGAAAAATAACGGAAGCTTTTCAAGATAAATAATATCATCTCTGTCAGCGGCATCTCCCTCGGCAAGAACCGCAGCCTTGGCAACGATATTTGTATCAAAATTTGCAAGCAGCTTTTCAACAGCCGCAAGGGACTCACCTGTTGAAATAACATCATCAACAATAAGAACTTTCTTGCCTTTAAGCTGTTCTCCGTCGCTTCCGTCAAGAATAAGGGTCTGAACATCATTGGTTGTAATCGACTTTACATTTACAGTTACAGGGTCAGTCATATAAACCTTTGCTTTTTTACGAATAACAAAGTATTTTTTGCCTGACTGTCTTGCAATTTCATATGCCAAAGGAATACTCTTTGCTTCAGGTGTAACAACATAGTCAAAATCAGGACATTTTTCTATTAAAGCTTTTGCAGTCGCAACTGTAATTTCAACATCACCGAAAAGAATAAACGCTGCAATATCAAGCTTATCACTTACAGGGCAAAGAGGAAGCTCTCTTTCAATACCTGCAATATTCATTCTATAAACTGCCATTTTTATATTCCTCCTGTTTTTTATAAATTAACCAATCAACCGGCAGGCCATGTAAATTCTCTGCCGCCCATAAGGTGAAAATGAAGATGTTTAACAGTCTGACCTGCTGAGTCACCGCAGTTATTAACAATCCTGTATCCGTCTGTAAGTCCTTCAGACTTCGCAATTTTTGCGGCAACTTCAAAAATATGGGCTACAACTCCGCTGTTATTTTCATTTATTTCATTTGCTGAAGCAATATGTTCCTTAGGAACAATCAATACATGAACAGGTGCCTGAGGCTCAATATCCCTGAAAGCAAAAACAGTATCGTCTTCATACACCTTACTGCTCGGAATTTCACCGGCAATTATTTTACAAAATAAACAATCCATAATAATACTCCTTTATTTGATAAGAGAAGCAACAACGCTTTCAGCTGCGCTGACAGCTTCTTCCATTTTATCGGTATTTTTAGCACCTGCCATTGCAAAGTCAGGCTTTCCGCCGCCGTTACCGCCTGCTATAACGGCAATTTTTTTAACAACATCTCCTGCTTTAACGCCGTTTGCTATTGCATCTTTACCGCACGAAACAGCAAAATTTCCTGTTCCCTTTGCGGAATTAACACCGGCAAATACAGCAACAATATTTTCCCCTGTTGCCTTTGCCTTATCGCAAAGCTGGCGAAGTTCATCTGTAGTAACATCTCCTGCAAAAGCCGCAATTACTTTAAGACATCCAACTTCTTTTGCATTGTCAAACATACTGCCGGAACGAAGCTCTGTAAGCTGAGAAGTCAGATTTTTAATTTCTTCATCCTTAACCTTAATTTCAGCCATAACGGAAACAGCTTTATTTTTAAGTTCTGCGGGATTGCCGATTTTAAGAACCTGTGCGGCAGAATTAATAAGAAGATTCTGTGAATTTATATAATCAAGAACACCTGTTCCCGTAACAGCTTCAATTCTTCTGACACCGGCGGCAACGCCTGATTCTGAAATAATCTTAAATAATCCTAATTTTCCGCTGTTTGAAACATGAGTACCGCCGCAAAGCTCAAGTGAAAAATCTCCTGCTTTTACAACTCTGACAACATCGCCGTATTTTTCACCGAACAAAGCCATTGCTCCAAGCTTTTTAGCTTCATCTATAGGCATTTCCGTCATTGTAACTTCATTTGCGCCGAGAATAAAATCATTAACATCTTTTTCAATTTTCTGAATTTCTTCGGCAGTCAGTGCAGTAAAATGAGAAAAGTCAAATCTGACTGAATTTTCATTTACAAGTTGACCTGCCTGTTCAACATGAGAACCGAGATTGTTTCTCAATGCCGCCTGCAAAAGATGAGCCGCAGTATGATTTCTTGCAATAGCCGCTCTGCGTTCAAAATCTACAACAGCACGGACCTTCATCCCTACAGAAAGACTGTCACCTGAAATTATACGGCCGTAATGAAGAAATACACCGTCATTTGTTTTAGCGGTGGCAGAAACACGGAATGTAAAGCTGTCGCATATAATATCGCCTGTATCTCCTACCTGACCGCCGCTTTCACCGTAAAACGCCGTTTTATCAAGTACAAGTGCCGCATCGGTATCAGGTTCAAGAAAATCAACCCTGTTGCCGTCAACAATAATCGAAACTATTTCACCGTCGCACTCAGTTGAAGTATAGCCTTTAAACTCAGTTGCAGGAATACCTTTTGTAACAACTCCCGCATTATCCCAGCCTTCATTGCCCGCTCCTTTATGAGCATCACGGGAACGCTTTCTCTGTTCAACAACAAGAATCTTAAACTTTTCCTCATCAACTGTCATATCTTTTTCATTAAGAATTTCTTTTGTAAGGTCAATGGGGAAACCGAAAGTATCTGAAAGCTTAAATGCATCCTCACCGCTGAGAACGCCGCTTTCTGAATTTTCTATCATCTGTGACAGCTGTGCAAGACCTGCATCTATTGTTTTACCGAAGTTTTCTTCTTCTGTCTGAATAACTTTTATTATAAAATCATGTTTATCTTTAAGGTTGGGGTAAGCATCTCCGCTGTCTTTAATAACCGTTTCGCAAACTTCTGAAAGGAACGGCTTATCAATTCCGAGCAATCTGCCGTGTCTTGCGGCTCTTCTTAAAAGTCGGCGAAGAACATAACCTCTGCCTTCGTTTGAAGGCATAACACCGTCACTAATCATAAATGTTGTGCTTCTGATATGGTCAGTAATAACACGAAGTGAAACATCTTTTTCAGGGTCATCATGGTAATTAACACCTGCGATATCAATTATATGCTTCATTGTGTTTTGAATTGTGTCAACCTCAAAAATATTATCAACGCCCTGCATAACGCAGGCAAGTCTTTCAAGACCCATACCGGTATCAATATTCGGTTTAGCAAGTCTTGTATATGTGCCTTTGCCGTCACTTTCAAACTGAGTGAAAACAAGGTTCCAGACTTCAACATAACGGTCACATTCACAGCCAACCTTACAATCAGGACTGCCGCAGCCTTTATCAGGTCCACGGTCAAAATATATTTCCGAGCACGGGCCGCACGGACCTGCACCATGCTCCCAGAAATTATCTTCTTTTCCGAAACGAACAATGTGTGACGGGTCAACCCCCACCTCTTTAGTCCAGATATCGAATGCCTCATCATCATCAAGATAAATGCTTACATACAGCTTGTCCTCAGGCATTTCAAGAACCTTTGTGAAAAATTCCCATGCCCATGCTGTCGCTTCTTTCTTGAAATAGTTACCGAAAGAAAAATTGCCCAGCATTTCAAAAAAAGTGCCGTGTCTTGCTGTTTTGCCGACATTTTCAATATCAGGTGTTCTTATACATTTCTGACAGGTTGTTACTCTCTCTCTCGGAGGAGTGATTTCACCTGTAAAATATTTTTTCATAGGCGTCATTCCGGCGTTGATAAGCAATATGCTCTTATCCCCCTGAGGAATAAGAGGAAAACTCGGAAGACGCAAATGATCCTTGCTTTCAAAAAAAGAAAGATATTTTTCTCTTAACTCGTTAAGACCTGTCCACTTCATATCAAAATCTCCTTAAAAAAATAATAGAGATACTCTACACATTTCGGGACGGAATAAACCGCGGTACCACCCGAATTGTGCTGAAGCACCTCTCAAAGTCTTTAACGCAGACATACGCAGGACTCATCGCCCCAAAGCTCCGGAACGGCGGGCGTGTTTCGCAAAACGAACACAGCTTTCAGCCGAGGCTGCATTTCTCTGTACAACAAAACAAGCTTAATTCCTTCACAGCTCTGTAAATATTAACATTACAATTATAATTCACAGTATAACTTTTGTCAATATTCCGTTGAATAATTTTATTGATTTATAATCTGTTTTTAATGATTAAAATTATTTTTTATTACATAAAAAGACCATTCTTTTTTACCGTCAATTTCTTTAAGCGCAACAGTTAAAGATGTTTTTGCAAAAACCTCACTGGAGTCGGGGGATTTATAAAGTAAAGTAAGATTATATTTCCCGTCGCTTAACTGCTTTTTACTTGTAATAACAGGTTCAAATCCGCCGTCGCCGCCTTGACCGCAACCACAATAATAATATCCGTTGTAATAATATGAATTGTCAGACACATAATTGTGGTCAGGTGTAACATTTAAGATGTTTTTCATAAGCCAGTCAATTTTGGAAGCTTCCACTTTAACATACGAGTACCAATATTTCCCTGAACTTTCAGCCCAGATTTCAGAATCATCGGCAACTCTGTTTTTCGGATCTTTGGGAGGACGCACTTTATCTATCAACGGCTCATACGCATGAATAATCTCATAAGTATCCCTGCCGTAATACGCTTCAAATAAACCAAATGAAGGAATCGAAGGCATTATATATTTTTCAACAGCATCTTTTGCAGAAGTTTTTGAACAATCAAATGATTCAAATCTTGAAATCCAATACCAGTATTTTTTTGTAAGATTATTAAAGTCACTTTCCGATGCACTCAAAAATTGAGAATTATTTGTTTTTTCCGATTTTTCGGTCTTTTTTGTTTTTTCGGTTTTTTCTGTTTTTTCAGTAGTTTCGGTTTTATTATTCTCTGTTGATTCTGTTTTTTCTTCAGACTTTTCATTATTATTAAGTGTTATATGTACCTGCGTATTGTCACCTGTAACAATCTTTCCGTCTTTCATACAAACATCAGAATATTTACCGGAAATATCTGCTTCACCGTATTCATCCCTGTCTGCTACACCGTAAATATAGGATGCGGAATTTTCTTCATTTTCAACTTCAACAGAGATATACTTATTGCCTTCTTCTTCAAGAATACCATTGATATGCCCGTCAATATCTTCCTTGACACATTCGCCGGCATCATCGCTGATAAACCAGATTTCGGCTTTTGAAAAATGAGCTCTGTTCCCCTTGCCAACAATCGCAAACATTTCATTTGTACTGTCATTGTTAAAATCATCATAAAACATTTCAACAATTTTTTTGTTGGTCAGATTTTTTAATTTTCTTTCAAACCTTTTCTTTTCATTACCGAAAACAAGAATTGCGGTAACAGTTCCTGCGATTAAGGCAATAACAAGAATTATTGCAACAATAATTTTCGCCTTTGATTTTTTCTGTTCTTCCTTTCCCGTCTTATTAAGCTGAGGTGTTCCGCATTTAGGACAAAATTTTGCCCCGACATTTAACTCTATTCCGCAGTTTCTGCATATCATTTGTCTGCCACTCCTGTTCTTTTGGATTTAATCATATAATAACACATCTTATGCTGTAAGCTGTAATTTTAATTTATTCTGCACAAACAGCAGTTTTTACGCCTTTATAATTGCCATGATTAAGTCTTCAACGACCTGATTTTAACATTATTATTGTCACAGTCAAATACAACAGTTGATGAGATATCCGTTCTGTAATAACTGATATTTCTGCTGTAAAGTCTTTCAATCATTTCCGTTGACGGGAAATTATACTGATTATTTTTCCCAACTGAAATAACACAGTATTCGGGCTTCAGTATATCAAGCCATTCATCTGATGTTGATGTTTCGCTTCCGTGATGTCCCGCTCTTAAAACATTACACCTGAGTTCGTCAGGCTTATATTTATTTATAATTATTTTTTCTTCATCATCAGTACAATCGCCTGTTACAATAAACGAATAATTATTGTAAATTATCTTAATAACAAGTGACATACTGTTAACTTCGGCAATCTTTTTCACAGGGGCGAGAATTTTTATTTTTACTTCACCAAGTGAAAATTCATCACCGGCTTTTGCTTTTACAATGTGTTTACAGTTTTCATTAACTGCTTTAGTATATTTTATATAAAATTCATCTTTTAACGCATTTTCATCTTCCCACTCAGTCATAACCGCCGTTTCCGCCGGTATTTCGCCTAAAATCCGACTCATACCGGCACAATGGTCAGAATGAGGATGAGTAACAATGCAATAATCAAATCTTTCTATATTGAGTGAACGAATATAATCAATAACAGACCCGGAATGTATTTCATCACCCGAGTCTATTATTGCGGATTTACCGTCTTTCGTTGTAATCACAGTGCAGTCGCCCTGCCCGACATCAACAAAATGAACGGACAGCTCTGCGCTTTTATATAATTCCGGTTTAAGCCCTGTTTTTCTGAATAATGTATTCCAGAAATTTTCGGAAATAAAAGAAAGCAATAATATAACAGCTATTGCCGTAACTGAAAAAATTATTATCTTTTTATTATTTCTTTTTTCTTTTTTTATCAACATAATTTTTTGAAGAATAATTATTTTTTCTGTTATTTGTTTCCGGTCTTAACAGACATTTTTCAGAAAATCCGATTAAATCATCACGACCTGCTTTATGTAAAGCTTTAGCAACCAAAGATTTATTCGACGGGTTATAATATTGCAGCAATGCCCTTTGCATGGCTTTTTCTTCCGGAGTTTTGGCAACATAAACCTTTTCCATCGTATAAGGGTCCAGTTCTGTATAAAACATACAGGTTGAAATTGTTCCCGGTGTAGGATAAAAATCCTGAACCTGCTCGGGTCTGATATGTCTTTTTTTCAGAAAAACAGCCAATTCAACCGCATCTTTTAATGTACTGCCCGGATGTGACGACATAAGATACGGCACAAGATACTGTTCTTTACCCGCATTTTCACTTAATTCAAAATATTTTTTTGAAAATTCAATATAAGCGTCAATATGAGGTTTTCCCATTTTATCAAGAACAGAGGCGGAACAATGCTCAGGTGCAACCTTCAGCTGACCGCTTACATGATACTTTACAAGCTCCCTGAAAAAAGTATCATCCTCATCTTTGAGCATATAATCATACCTTATACCTGAACGAATAAAAACTTTTTTAATTTTCGGAAGCTCTCTGACAGTACGCAATATATCAAGATATTCACTATGGTCTGCTTTTAGCGCTTTGCACGGTGTGGGTGCAAGGCACTTTTTGCCCTTGCACAAGCCGTTTTCAAGCTGATTTATGCATGAATTTCTTCTGAAATTCGCTGTCGGTCCGCCGATATCATGTATATACCCTTTAAAATCAGGCATATTTGACAAAATCTCGGCTTCTCTGACAATTGAGTCCTTACTCCTTGTTGTAATAAATCTTCCCTGATGAAAAGCAATAGAACAAAAATTACAGGCACCGAAACAGCCCCTGTTGTGAGTAATTGAGAATTTAACTTCTTCAATAGCAGGCACTCCGCCGAATGATTCATAAGAAGGATGATAATTTCTTTCATAAGGCAAAGAATACACCCAATCAAGCTCCTCCTGAGTTAAAGGAGGCATCGGCGGATTCTGAACAAGCATTTTGTTCCCGTGGCGTTGTTTTACTGATTTGCCTCTTATATGGTCCTGCTCATCCTGTTCAATACGGCACGAAACGGCGTATTCTTTTTTACTGTTTACACAATTTTCAAAAGAAGGACATTCTTTTCCTCCAAAAGGAGTTTCATCTGTCGGACAGATATAGCAGGTACCTCTGACATCACGGATTTCCGAAACATTTTCTCCGTTGGAAAGCCTTCTGCATATTTCGATAATCTGATTTTCACCCATACCGTAAACTAATATATCAGCCTGGGAATCAAGCAGAACTGAACGCCTGATTTTATCATCCCAATAATCATAATGAGCAAATCTTCGCAGAGATGCCTCAAGCCCACCGATAATAACAGGAATATCGCCGTAAGCTTCCCTGATTTTATTGCAGTAAACAATAACTGCTCTGTCAGGGCGCAAACCCATAATCTTGCCCGGAGAATATGCATCCTGACTGCGTTTTTTCTTTGCCGCAGTATAATGAGCAACCATTGAATCAATATTGCCTGAGCTGACAAGAAAACCAATTTCAGGTCTGCCGAATTTCTTAAAATCTTCAACAGTTTTCCACTGAGGCTGTGCCAGAACAGCAACACGGTAGCCTTCTGCTTCAAGCACTCTTGTAATTATTGATGCGCCAAAACTGGGGTGGTCAACATAAGCATCACCCGTAACATAAACAAAATCAACTTTATTCCATCCCCGCTCTTCAACTTCTGCGGGAGTAATCGGCAAAAACATAAATCCTCCGAAAAGCAGGAAAACATCAACTAATCAGTAAAATACAACCTGCCTGGCAATTTTTTATATTGTAGTAGTTTATTAAAACTCAGAAATTTCAATCTTTTCTATAACAACATCATCAAACGGCTTATCAAGCATATCTACTCTTGTATCGGCAATAGCATCAACAACATCCATACCGTCATATACCTGACCGAAAACACTGTGCTTAAAGTCAAGCCACGGTGTTCCTCCGACTTTTTTATAATCAGCAACAGTCTGAGCGGGGAACATTCTTTCGCCGATTTCTTCCATCTGTTCAAGCAAACCGGCATCAACAGATTTAGCCTGAACAATAAAGAACTGACTGCCGTTTGTATTCGGACCGGCATTTGCCATTGAAAGCGCACCGTTAAGGTTATGAAGTGAAATATCAAACTCATCTTCAAACGCACTGCCCCATATGCTTTCACCGCCTCTGCCGGTTCCTGTGGGGTCACCGCCCTGAATCATAAAATCCTTAATTACACGGTGAAAAATTATTCCTTCATAATATCCGTTTTCAGCAAGAGTTGTAAAATTTTCAACAGTTTTAGGTGCTTTATCAGGGAAAAGCTTAAATTTAATATCTCCCCTGTTTGTTTTCATAATTGCAATCAAATCGCCTTTTACAGGCATATCAAGCTGAGAATTCATAAAAATAACCTCCGTAATAAATAAAAATCTTACCTGTAATTTTAACATTTAATACCGAAAATATCAATATTTTTTGCAAAACTCTTTTTAACATTAAAAATATTTAAAAATAATAAACGAGCTTTTAATACGAAAAATCAAGAAAAAAGAAGAAAAATCGAGTATTAAAGTTATAAATTAAAAAATCAGAAAAAATATGTTGACAATAATTACAGTTTATGATAGTATATTCGGGCAGTAAAAAATAAACGGAGGTAAGTTTATGTCAACTTATATGCCTAAAACAGGCGAAATAGTTCGTAAATGGTATGTGCTCGACGCAGCAGGCAAGCCCCTCGGTCGTGTAGCAGCTCAGGCAGCTGTTCTTCTTCGCGGCAAGCACAAACCCGAGTTTGCTCCTCATGTTGATTGCGGTGACCATGTAATCATCATCAATGCTGAAAAAGCAGTTCTTACAGGCAGCAAGCTCAACCAGAAAATGTATTATCATCACACCGGTTACATCGGCAACATGAAAAAGGTTAAGTACAGCACAATCATGCGCACAAAACCCGAATTTGCTATGGAACAGGCAGTTAAAGGTATGATTCCCAGCACAGTTATCGGCCGTGAAGCTCTTACCAAGTCGGATCGTAGCCATGTCGTTCTGTGAGCCAAGGAGTTGTTCACCAAATTTGTCTTCCTAAGACCGCTTGGCCT
>JAZQPL010000019.1:0-20949 GCA_045628495.1 Acutalibacteraceae bacterium | reverse complement strand
ATTAAATGAGCGAAAAAAAATATGATTTTCTTGACGATGAACTCTTAGAAAACCTTAAAGCACTCAAGCAAAAGTATTCTGATTTCGGTGTTAAGGAAGAAACAATTAAGGATGTTGAAAAAAATATAATCAGGTCTGATCCGAATTATAATCCTTTCGAAGCAGATTTTGCTGACGGATTCCCCGATGATTTTGATATTGATGATGACAGTGAACCTGTAGATATTCAGATTAAAAAGCCTGATATAGCAGTAAAGCCTGAACCTACAGAGTTTCAGGATGTTTATTCCACAGAAAAAACATCCGAAAAAAAAGCTGATATTGTTAAAAATGTTCCCGAGAAACAACCTGTTGAAACAGAAAATATTTATTTTTCAAAACCCGTAAAGCCGGAGCAGAAAATTGAACAGCCTCCTGTTCAGAGAAAGCCTGTTCCTGCTGAAAATCAGCAACCCCCTGTTCAGAGAAGACCTGTTCCTGCTGAAAACCAGCAGCCCCCTGTTCAGAGAAGACCTGTTCCCAACGGAAACCAGCAGCCTCCTGTTCAGAGAAGAAGACCCGAATCATCAGCTCCCAACGCTGAACATAAAAATACACCTTCAAAGAAAAATAAAAAGCAATCTCATAAACTGCGCAACGCTCTGATTGTAATACTTGTTATTGCAACACTTTGGGTTGTTGTGTTTACAGTTGACTTCCTTCGTGTTTACAGGGAAAAAGAACCTGTTTTCAGCATTAAAACAGTTGAATATGAAGACGGAAGTAAAGACTATATCTGCGCATTGTATAAATTCTCATATCACACTAACGAAGACGGTACTGTTACATCATCCGTAATGCCGATATTTGTTAAGAGCGATAATCAGGCAGAAAAAAGTTCTTCCGGCGATTCAGAACCTGTTGCGTCTGTCATAACAGAACCTGAAATTGATAATACCGTTAAAGTTGAAGTAACAATACCCAAAGAATTTATTGCATTTGATTCTGAAAACACCGATGTTACGGTTCTTTCACAGCAGCAGAAAGATGCAGGCTATATATCTGCAAAAACAAATGATGCCGGAGATGTTATTTACACTCTCGGTCAGGCAGATTATCTCAAGCTCTGCAAACAATACAAAGAAGATACTAAGAAAAAGCTTGATGCTTTATCAAACGGTACAGATTACCCCGCAGTTAAAAAAGTTGAATATAAAGATGATTTTTCTTCTGTTACTTTGTTTGTTGACAAAGCTGTTTACGAGAGTCAGCGAGGCAACATTTTCGTTTCGGAAGAAGTGTCTACTACAGTAGGATTCTACCGTTCATTTACCAAAGAGCAGAATGTTGAATTTGAATACACTGTAAAAAACATTGCGGATAACACCGTTATTTCTCAGGACAAATAATAAAAAAAGCAGTGAGGAACTATTGCTTCGCTGCTTTTTATTAAAATTTTTTTGAAAGAAGGAACAGCAATGATTAAAAAAACTACAGCGTTATTTCTCTGTCTTATTATGTTCTTTTCATTTTTGCAGATAAATGTATTTGCAAAAAGCGAAGAAGAAGCATGGGCATCATATTTTGAAGAATACAGTAAAACAAAAGGAAATGTTCTTATGTCACCGGGCAGTGACGATTCTCAGCGCAATTTTTCGTGGTATTCTCCCAGAGGAAGCAAATCATGTAAGGTTGTTGTTTCCGAAAATAAAGATATGTCAGATTCAAAGGAATTCAAAGGCAAAACAACCCTCACCCCCGAAGGTGACTGCGTAAACAAAGTTACAATTTCACAGCTCAATGAAGGTACTACATATTATTATAAATGTATTACTTCAAAATCAGAAAGTAATGTTGCAAGCTTTAATACATTAGACGGCAAAGATTTTACCGCAATGTATGTTACTGATATTCATATTACTTACAACGAAGACGATATGGAAAATCCCCTTGAACAGGAATCATATAACTTCCATAAAGTTTTAAAAAAAGCAACTGAAAAAAGCAACATTGACCTTGTGGTATCCTCAGGTGACCAGGGCTCTTACGGCTTGCGCAGTGAATATACCGCACTTATGGCTTCACCGTTGTGGTCATCAATTCCTTTTGCGCCATGCGCCGGAAATCATGACAGAAAAGGATTTGACTTCAGATTCTTTACAAATAATCCCAACAGATACAAAAAAGGTGTTTACGAATACATCGCAGAAGATTACTGGTATGTAAAAGGTGATGTTCTGTTCCTTGTTTTCAACAGCAACTGCTGTGCCGCCGCAACTCACCGCAAATTTGCAAAAGAAGCCGTAGCAAAAAATCCTGATGTTAAATGGCGTGTTGCGTACCTTCATCACGATATGTACGGTATTATGAGCGATAACAGACTTGAATATTCCGAAGAATATCTTCAGCCCATATTCGGAGAAATTTTTGACGAATACGGATTCGACCTTGTTTTAACCGGTCATACACATCAATACTCAATAACAAATGCCGTATTTGACAGTCAGGCAACCGATTCAATAGTCGGTAAAGATAGTATCACAAATCCGAAAGGTACTATTTACATGGTTTCCGGCTCAATAAACCATCCCCGTGGTGAAGAAAACACAAAAGGTGACCATTTTGATGAAAATCTTCTGGGATACTATCACCTTTCACATTCAATAGTATATAATCTTATTGATTTCTCTGAGGACAGTATCAAAATAAACTCATATACAACAGATGAAGATTCTCCCTTCCACTCATTTACAATAAACAAAACAACACAAAAAGGCGGACATCCTGATTTCACCGCTGATAAAGGCAGAGTATTTGTTGATGCCGGTATGGATATCGGTTCCTTCTTCAAAGAGCTCGGCATAAGAATTAAGCTTTTATTCAATCTTATAGATATTCTTAATAAACAGAAATAAAAAGCTGAAATATGCAATACTGACCCGCACCGCAAGGTGTGGGTTTTTTACGGCTAAAATAATCATCATATTTAAGACACAAAAAGCACAAAAAAACAGGGTATGCGCCACCTGACGCATACCCATGATAACAACTTGTAAAATTACATCATGCTTGCAACTTCATCTGCAAAATTGTCTTCTCTTTTCTGAAGGCCTTCACCTTTTGCATAACGAATAAACTTAACGGGTTTGATTTCTTTGCCGAGTTTTTTAGCAACATCTTTAATGTAGCCGCCTACTGTGAAATCACCGTTCTTAACAAATTCCTGCTCAACAAGGCAAATTTCTTTAATCTGCTTTGCAACACGGCCTTCAACAACCTTAGCAAAAATAGGATTTGCAGCATATTCTTCTTTACCGGCAACTGCCAACTCAGCAAGAGTAGCAACAGCTTCTTTTGAAAGGAAGTTGAAAAGGAACTTATTGCGCTTCTGCTCTTCATAAGCGGCAACATCCTCGTCGCTCCAACGCTTCTCACTGCAAGCCTGCTCAATAAGCTTTGTAAGAATGGGCTTGGGAAGAGATTCGGGTTTGTTCAGAGCACTTTCAACTGTGATTGACTTGATCTTAGCAAGTTCTTCATCAGAAATGCTCTCTTTTGCAAGATACTCAGGGTCCATTGCTGCAATCTGCATTGCAACATCTTTACCCATAGTCTTAAATTCTTCTGTTTTTGCGGTTTCTGCATCTGTATCAAACAGAGCAATAACACCAACTGTTCCGCCGCCGTGAATGTAAGTAGCAGCCTTACCTTCAACTCTTTCAAAACGGCGAACCTTCATGTTTTCACCGATTGCAAGAACAAGCTCCTGACGAACTTCTTCAACAGTTTTGCCGCCTGAAAGCTTTGATGCGTTAAGAGCATCAACATCAGCGGGATTTTCGTCAACAATTGCTTTTGCAATATCCTTAACAAAATTAACAAATTTTTCGTTCTTAGCAACAAAGTCTGTTTCGCTGTTAACTTCAACAACAACTGCAACTTCTTTTGCTTCATCATAATATGCATAAACAACGCCCTCAGCAGCTATACGGCTTGCTTTCTTCTGAGCCTGAGCAAGACCTTTTTCCTTGAGGAAGTCGATAGCCTTTTCCATATCGCCGTCAGCGGCAACAAGAGCTTCTTTACACTTCATCATACCAACGCCGGTCTTTTCACGGAGAGCCTGAACGTCTTTAGCTGTAAATGCCATAAAAATTACCTCCTGAAAAATACTGAATACTAAATTATATTATTCGGCAGCTTCTTCTGCTACTGCTACTGCTTCTTCTTCAACAGCTTCGGGAGCTGACTGCTCGCCCTGTCTGCCTTCGATAACTGCATCTGCCATTGCACCTACAATAAGTTTAACGGCACGGATTGCATCGTCATTACCGGGAATTACATAGTCAATTTCATCGGGATCGCAGTTTGTATCAACAATAGCGATAATCGGGATACCGAGTCTGTGTGCTTCAGCAACAGCAATTCTTTCTTTTCTGGGGTCAACAATGAACATAGCAGCGGGCTGCTTTTTCATTTCTGTGATACCGCCCATAAATTTCTCGAGTTTTTCGATTTCAAGGTTAAGCTTGATAACTTCCTTTTTGGGAAGCATATCAAAAGTACCGTCAGCTTCCATTGTTTTAAGCTGAGCAAGTCTTTTAATTCTCTTCTGGATTGTGTTGAAGTTTGTAAGCATACCACCGAGCCAACGAGCGTTAACAAAGGGCATACCGCAGCGAACTGCTTCTTCCTTAACTGAATCCTGAGCCTGTTTCTTTGTGCCTACAAAAAGAATATCGTTACCTTCTGCGGCAATGTCACGAACGAACATATAAGCATCTTCGAGCTTCTTAACTGTTTTCTGAAGGTCGATGATGTAAATTCCGTTACGCTCTGTGAAGATGTAGGGAGCCATCTTGGGGTTCCATCTTCTTGTCTGATGTCCGAAATGGACGCCTGCTTCAAGCAGTTGTTTCATTGATACTACTGACATTTCTATTTCCTCCTAAGTTTAGTACCTCTGCGTGGCTTAAAATACACACATACTGCATTTTTATGCAATACGAACTTTGTGTAGAAAACACCTCGCATGCGTTTTGCCGAATAATTGTATCACAACATTTATTTAAATGCAATACTTTTTACAATTTTTATCAGTTAATTTTAATATTCATTATTTTTTTACAATTACAGCAATAATTGACAATAAAATTATTGGCATGATATAATCAATAATATAAATAGCGGCACTTAATAATTGAGCTGTCAGGTAAAAAAGGATGATACATATATGAAATTACTTTATGCAGAAGATGAAAAAGAACTTTCCGAAG
The DNA here is from genome assembly GCA_045628495.1 of Acutalibacteraceae bacterium. Classification (GTDB taxonomy): domain Bacteria; phylum Bacillota; class Clostridia; order Oscillospirales; family Acutalibacteraceae; genus CAG-488. The sequence goes on along the minus strand of JAZQPL010000019.1, from coordinate 15,694 downwards.
CAGTAACCGATATTCTCACATATCACAATTACACAGTCGATACGGTTTATGACGGTGAAAACGCACTTGCTTATGCTCAGAACGAAAATTACGACGGAATAATTCTTGATATAATGATGCCGAAAATGAGCGGAATTGAAGTGCTTAAAGTGCTCAGGCAAAACGGTTGTAATACACCGGTACTTCTGCTTACTGCAAAAACAGAAGTTGACGATAAAATAGAAGGCCTGGATTCAGGTGCTGACGATTATCTTGCCAAACCGTTTGTTACCGGTGAACTGCTTGCACGAATCCGTGCCATGCTCAGAAGACGGGAAAGCTTTGTACCCGACATACTGAAATGCGGAAATATTTCGCTTAATCTGAATAATTACAGTCTTATTTCTCAAAACGGTTCTTTAACGCTGACAAAACTTGAATTTCAGATAATGGAGCTGCTTATGCGAAACTGCGGCAATTATTTCTCAACCGAAACAATTTTTGAAAAAGTATGGGGATATGATTCAGATGCGGATATCGGAATTGTGTGGGTATATATATCATATTTAAGAAAGCATCTTGAAGCACTTGGTTCAAACGCACATATAAAAGTAAAACGCAATATAGGATACACCCTGGAGGTATCAAAATGATAAAGGCACTTCAGAAAAAATTTATCATTACAGCCATGACTGCCATTACGGTTCTGTTAATTGTTTTGCTGGGCGGAATAAATATTTTCAACATAAGCTCTGTTTCAAAGCAGAATAAAATAACCCTTGATTTTATAACATCAGACACAAATCCTTTTGAGCATAAACGCCCTGACGAATTCAAAATCCCGAAAGATGACAGAAAATTCGACTTCAAACCGCCGGAGGAGGACAGACAGCAGTCTGCTGTATATTTTAAAATCTCCGTAGACGGCTGCGGAAAAATAATAAATACCGATGTCAGCCGAATACCTTCTGTTACGCAGACTCAAGCGCAGCAAATTTATAATACGATATCAGACAATGAGGGAAAAACAGGTAACTTTCTGTATAAAACAAAATTTCTGCCTGATAATCTGGGCAAAGAAGTGTTCTTTCTGAGTACAAGTGAACAGAATTATTCTGTTGTTCGTGTGGCACTTCTGTCTTTGGGCGCAGGTATTGTATGCTGGGGACTTATGCTTCTTATTATCGTATTACTTTCAAGAAAAGCCATACGCCCTATTGCTGAAAATCTTGAAAAACAAAAACAGTTTGTTACAGACGCAGGGCATGAAATTAAAACGCCTCTTGCGATAATAACAGCAAATACAGAAGCCCTTGAACTTCATAACGGTGAAAATAAATGGACGGTAAATATTAAAAACCAGGCGCTTCGTCTTAACGGTCTTATGCAGAATCTTCTGCTTCTTGCCAAAGCAAACGGAAATGAAACGCAGATAAAAAAAGAGGACACTTCTTTGTCTGAAATTGTAATCCGTACCGCTGAAGCTTTTAATGAATCGGCAAAGCAAAGAAATCTAAGTTTTGATGCTGACATAGAAAGCAATATCATTATCAAAGCAGACAAAGAACAAATAACAAGTCTTATCTCTATACTGATTGATAACTCAGTTAAATATGCTTCTCTTAACAGCATTGTTGAAATCAGGCTGAAAAAAGATAAAAACATTATTTTAACAGTTAAAAATAAATGTGACAGCCTGCCTGACTGTCCTCCGGAAAACCTTTTTGAAAGATTCTACCGAGGAGACAGTGCAAGAACGCAGAAAAGCGGCGGATACGGCATAGGGCTCTCTGCCGCAAAAGCGATTGCCGAGCTTCACGGCGGAAATATTACGGCAAATTATTCAGACGAAAATTATATTTGTTTTGAAGTAAAAATGTAAAAGTTCATATATTATTTACAGGCACTTGCTGTTTGCAGGTGCCTTTTCTAATTTTCAGTTAAGGTTCGTGTTATATCATATACTCATCAAAATGATGAAAGGAGTGAAAATATGAATTTTCGCCATGAGTGGAAGCATGAAATCAATTATTCTGATTTGCTTATTCTCAGGCAACGGTTAAAAGCCGTGGCTAAGCCTGACATTCATTCAATTAACGGAAAATATGAAGTTCGAAGCCTGTATTTCGATAATCTGTACGATACGGCTTTGCGTGAAAAAATTGACGGTGTAAACCGACGGGAAAAATTCAGAATGCGCTACTATAACGGCGACACATCTTTTATTGCTCTTGAAAAGAAAAGCAAGCTGAACGGATTGTGTCAGAAAAACGAGGCCCGTATTTATGAAGATGAAGCGCAGAGTATTATTAACGGGGATTACAGTTGGATGCTGAAAAGCGGTGAACCTCTGATTGAAGAATTGTATTCCAAAATTTTGTGGAAAGGATTGAAGCCTAAAACTATTGTTGACTACACCCGTGAGCCGTTCACCTTTCCCGCAGGGAATGTGCGCATAACAATAGATTACAATATCCGCACCGGGCTTGACTGCACGGATTTTCTCAACCCGGAGTGTGTCACTGTCCCCGCAGGATATTCCCCGATTATTCTTGAAGTAAAATGGGATGAATTTCTGCCCGACATTATTCGGGATACAGTTCAGCTTAAGGGGCGAAGCTCCTCAGCTTTTTCAAAATATGCAGTTTGCAGAATTTACGGTTAAAAGGAGAAATTTTTTATGTTATCATTCAACGATATTTTTAAATCAAGTTTTCTTGAAAATATTACAAGTGTAAGCTTTCTTGATATGGCAATAGCGCTCTTGCTTGCGTTCGGTCTGGGGCTTTTTATTTTTCTTGTCTACAAAAAGACATATCAGGGCGTAATGTATTCTTCCAGCTTCGGTGTAACTCTTGTTGCGCTTACAATGATTACAACCGTTGTTATCCTTGCGGTAACATCAAATGTTGTTCTTTCACTCGGTATGGTCGGTGCGCTCTCAATCGTTCGTTTCCGTACCGCAATAAAAGAACCACTTGATATTGCGTTCCTTTTCTGGTCAATCGCAGTCGGTATTGTTCTTGCCGCCGGTATGATACCCCTTGCCGTTGTTGGCAGTGTAATTATCGGCATTATTCTTTTGATTTTTGTAAATAAAAAATCTCATAAAAATCCGTATATTATAGTTGTTTCCTGCGAAAATCACAACAGCGAGGTTGAAGTAATGCGTTTTCTCAGAAAAGCTACCGAAAAATGCGTTATAAAAAGCAAAAGCGTTCAAAACGGTTCTGTTGAACTGAATATGGAAATAAGACTTAAAAAAGATAATACGGATTTTGTTAATATGCTTGCAAACTTAAACGGTGTTTACAGTGCGGTACTTGTGAGCTATAACGGAGAATATATGGGTTAAGGTGATAAAATGTCAACACACAAACATTTTGACAGAATATGCTGTGTTGTTCTGGCGATTGTTATTGCTGTTACTGTTCTTTTTATTAACGGTGAAAAGTTAGGAATAAAAACCGTTGCAAATACCATGGGCTACGAGGATAAGCTTTTTGATAAAAATGTTGTTCATACTATGAATATTATCATTGATGACTGGGATTCGTTTCTTGAAACCTGCGCCAATGAAGAATATACTGCCTGCTCTGTAGTTATTGACAATGAAGCTTTTAAGAATATTGCTCTGCGCGCCAAAGGCAATACCTCACTTACAAATGTAAAGAATTACGGTAACAACCGCTACAGTCTGAAAATCGAATTTGACAAATACGACAGCACAAAAACATATTACGGACTTGACAAGCTGTGCCTTAATAACATAATTCAGGATAACACCTATTTGAAGGATTATCTTGTTTACTCAATGATGGATGAATTCGGTGTAGCTTCTCCCCTTTGCAGCTATGTTTACATTACAGTAAACGGTGAAGACTGGGGGCTGTTTCTTGCGGTTGAAGGCATAGAAGATTCATTTTTGCAACGCAATTACGGAAATGAAGACGGCAACTTATACAAGCCTGACAGCCAGCAGATGGGTGGCGGAAAAGGCAACGGAAAAGGCTTCGATATGGATGATTTCAATGAAAAATCAGAAAATACCGAGCAAAAACAGACAACCCGTAACGACGGTAAAGCCGATACTGAAAATCTCAACACTGAAATAAAAACAATAGCATTTCAGCCGATGAGAAATAATGAACAGCAAAACGGCAAAACGGAACCGCCGGGCGGTTTCGGCGGTATGAACGGCGCTCCTCCCGAAATACCCGGCAAAGAAATGCCGCAGGTGCCTGACGGCGGACAGAACGGAGAACCTCCTGCACTTCCTGACGGAGAAACTCCGCAGGTGCCTGAAAATGAGCAGAACAACGCTTCTCCGGAAAAGCCTGACGGAGAAACTCAGAATAGAGAAGTACCGCAAATGCCCGAAGGCGACTTCGGCGGTAAAGATAAACCCGACGGTGAAATGGGCAGTGATGATGTTAAGCTGATATATACAAATGATGATTTTTCGAGTTATTCAAATATTTTTAATAATGCAAAAACAAAAATAAGTGATAATGACAAAAAGCGTTTAATTGCATCGCTGAAAAACATTAACGAAAACACGGATATTGAAAATTCGGTTGATATTGAAAGCGTAATAAGATACTTTGTTGTGCATAATTTTGTTCTGAATTTTGACAGTTACACCGGCTCCATGATTCACAATTATTATCTTTACGAAGCTGACGGTCTGCTTTCAATGATACCTTGGGACTATAACCTTGCCTTCGGTGGTTTTCAGTCTATGGGCGGTGCAGAGTCACTTGTGAATTATCCTGTTGACTCCCCTGTTTCCGGCGGCGATACAGATTCAAGACCTATGCTGGCATGGATATTTAATAATGAAAATTATTTAAGTGAGTATCATAATCTTTTCAAAAAGTTTATTTCCGAATATTTTAACAACGGAAAATTTGAAACGGAAATTAACAAAGTTAAACAAATAATTTCTCCGTATATCAAAAAAGACCCTACAAAATTCTGTACTTATGAAGAATTTGAAAAAGGTATTGATACTCTTAAATCATTCTGCCTTCTCAGAGCCGAAAGTGTCAGCCAACAGCTTAACGGTAAAATCGGTTCAACAAGCGAAACTCAGACAGATAAAACAAGCTTCATAAAAGCAGACGGTATAACAATATCCGATATGGGCTCAATGGGAAATATGGGCAAAGAAAAAAATGAAGGAACTGATGAAAATCAAAATCTTAGCCCTCCCGAAAAGCCTGACGGTGAGATGATGCCGACGCCAGATGATGAACAAAAAGATAAAACAAAAGACAACCTTGATAAACCCGAAAAAATGAATTCCGATGTGCAAAAGACAAATTCAACAGTGTCTTTACTTGCTGCGGCAATCAGTCTTACCGTTTTGATTATCGGGATAATATTTGCATTCTTCTACCGAAGAAGAAAACAATAATATTTATTGATTTTTCACATTAAAAATGATAAAGTGTATTTAATCATTTACGAATCAGGGAGAATATATGAATATTTTTGAAATGCTTTCAAAAGAAAGAAACAAACCCGTAAATATTTTACACGGTACTGACTGGTGGACAGATTGTGACGATATTACCGCATTAAGACTTTTATGCCGGGCGCACAAAGCCGGAGCCATTGAACTTAAATGTGTTTGCGCCAATGCGGTTATGGATAAAACCGCTTCATCAATCAGCGCTTTTATGAAAAATGAGGGCGTATGTGTTCCGATAGGTTTGGACCGTAATTTTATTGACGACGGCAAAAGAGGAAAATACCAGGATGTTTTTTCAAAATATCCTCACGATGTTGAAAATGAAAACTGCGATGAAGCATACAGGGTCTACCGGCGTGCACTTGCAAATCTTGATGAAAAAGCTGACATAACGGAAGTCGGTTTTCCTCAGATTATACATCAGCTTATGGAAAGCGGCCCTGATGATATTTCCCCTGAAAGCGGAATGGAGCTAATAAAGAAAAAAGTAAATAAAATATGGATGATGGCAGGTCGGTGGGATATTCCCAATGGCAGGGAATACAATATTTCCGCTTATCCTGCCGCAAGAGAAGCCGCTCATTTTATCTTTGAAAATTCATCTGTTCCCATCACCCTTCTCGGCTGGGAAACAGGGAATACGGTTATTACCGGAAGTCATCTGCCTGATGGTGATATGCTTAAAGAAGGCTTTGAGGTTCAAGGCTCTGTAAACGGGAGGTACTCATGGGACCCTATGCTTGTGCTTCTTGCAATAATAAACAATGAAGAAAATGCAGGCTACGATACTGTGTGCGGAAAAGCCTTTGCCGATTCTGCAACGGGAATAAACAATTTCACCCCGGGGAGCGGCAAGCACATCTATGTCCGAAAAAAATATAAAGACAGTTATTATGCCGATATAATTGATGAACTGATTAAGTGAAAACTTTAAAATCCGGGGTTCACCTGAAAGTGAACCCCGGATTTTTCTGCCCGTAAGCTTTTATATATTTACGAATTGCAAATAATTTTTACCGTAACAGCTATTCAATGTTTTCTGTACATCATAACAACAGCCTCAGGGGTTTCATTTATGCTTATTTTCAATCCGCTGTCCATTAACTGTGCGCCGTCAAGCGTATAAATCTTATCAGGCGAATCTATGTCATAAATCTCATACATCGTATCCGTTTCAAGTCCGTTGAGTTTCAGAACATAACTGTTATTTTTTACATTTTCACGCTTGTAAATCAATGCAGCGCCCTCTTTTTCGCTTCCGAACTGCATTGCGAGGTATTTATCAAGATCCAAACCGCCGTATGTAAGCGGGAAATAATTCTGCGTCATATACTCACTTACCTGCTCATACTTTGAATATTCAACCAAATCCGGCTCATATACAGACTGATTGGTGAGAATAGCGCTTCTTGATGCGTATTCTGAATGAAAATACCTGTTTGTGCCGCTATAAGGAATCCAGCAGGAAAGTCCGTATGTCATGGCTTGTGTTGCTTCAAGCACATCTTCTTTTACTGTTCCGTCTGCATTGCCGCAGTTATAGTCACTTCTCCATAACGGCAGACTGCGGCGTGTCATTTCAATATCAAGCCGTTTCCCGCCGGATGCGCAGTTGTCAATAATCAGGCCGTCAACACTGTCGCATAAACAGTCAAGATATTTATACAGATTTGATACATAGTGATTTTCACATATACCTTTTCTGTTGTTGTAAAACTCTTTGTCTGCCTTGCGCCAGTATTCAATAGGAGTAAAGTTGAAATCCTGACGGTACATTGTTACGCCGTTGTCAACAAGAGATTTGCTTATATATCTGCTTAAAAATTCACAGGCATCGTCATCGCCCAGATTCCATAAAAGATTATCGTCAATCTTAACAATCCAGCTATTATGCTTCATACCCTCGTTATAAAGGAAAGTACCTTCACGAACTCTTTCAGGTTCGTACCACAGCAGGAACCGCTTGCCCAATGAAGCGATTTTATCACCCAGCGGTTTTAATCCGTCGGGAAAACGGTTTTCATCAGGAATCCAGTTGCCTACACCGTCAGCCCAGCTTTCGTCATATTTATACCATCCTGCATCCATCCAGAAATAATCTGTATTTTCAAGTGTTACAGGGTTGATGCCGTCAATCATTTTTATTAAATCATCTGTTGTAAGCGTTGAAAACTCATTTGCAATAACATAACCGTTAAGGGGCTGTATGCTATCCGGGCATACACATTTTGTTTCCCATTTTCTTAATGTGTTAAAACCTTTAAGCGGGTTATCACCATCGTAAAAAGAAAGGGAAACAAGAGGAGATCGGACTTCTTCACCAGGTTCAAGATACGCCTTGAATTCTTCCTGTTTTGCTCTGACTTTTGTGCCTTTGATGTTCTGATTAACAGTGACAAGCCACTGTCCTGTCCAGCCTGCCGCCATAACAACGCCGCAATCGCCTGAACAAAAATTAAAATAAGGAAGGAAAGAACCGCTTCTGCCTCCGTTTGCATTAAATCTCATAGGAAGATTATTTACAAAAGATTTATACAGTTCAAAATCATTCGGGTCGGGGCCGCTGCCCTTACTGTAATACAGCACGGGATTATTCATATCAAATACCGTATCGGCAGCATAAAAGTTTTTAATAACAGGTGATTTTTCATCTCCGTTATTTTTAATATAAACCGTCCATTCGCAGGTTGCAAAATCTTCATATATTGTAGCTTCAACTACAGCGGAAAGTCCGCTTTTTTTATGAGTCAGCGTAACGAAGGATGTTTTGCCGCCTTTATAAACTTTACCGCATTCACTTTCCGGGCTGACAGAAGCTTCCCAGTCGTCAATGTTGTTTCTGTATGATTTTCCTCCGACTGTAAAATTATATGCAGATTCAGTCAAATCATCAGTAAGAATATTATTTTCATACCATTCACGGCAACGCCTTTTCTCAGACTCTGAAACAGTCATTTTGTCCGCAGAAATACTGTCAAATCCGAAATCTTTTTCTGAACTGATTTTTACAGCCGCCATATCCGTCCACTCCTTAAAGTTTGAATCTAAAACCGAAAAAGAAGAAACGAGAAACAGAAACGCCTGAATAACAGATAAAATTGCCCGTATCATATTTTCACCTCATATTTAAGCTTAGCTTTATTATATTTTTAACTGTAAATATATCAATTTATTGTCATATATACTTTCAACTTTTGTATTATTTAATATGAAGAATAACTTCGTTGGCATATTCTCCGTTTTCGGTTACATTGTATTCTATCTCTGCACACTGTTTATTAAGAATTGTAAAAGCAAGCTCGTTATTACTTGAACTCGGGTTAAACAATTCCCTGCCGTAACGAAATTTAGCATACACCGTTTTCCTTGTTTCATCGTACTCAACACAAACAAATATTTTCCTGTCCCTGATTTCAGGCAGTATAATCTGTGTTGTCAACTCCTCAGTGGCTGAAATCACCTTACCGATAAGCTCATACGGAATATGATTTGCAATACAGAACTGCTCTATCTCGTTTATTACTGCGGGAAAATCAAATCCGTTTTCTTCTGAAGTATATTCATATACCTTGAGCTGTCGGATAAAACGCCGTGTCAGCTCTTTTTGAGGATGGTTAAATAACTGCTCGGGTGTACCTTCCTCATATACTCCCCCGTCTGTAAGGAACAGTACTCTGTTGCTGACTTCCCTGGCAAATTTCATTTCATGGGTAACGATTATCATTGTCTTACCTGTTTCGGCAAGGCGGCGTATTACTGACTGCACCTCTCCCACCATAGTCGGATCAAGTGCGCTTGTGGGCTCATCAAAAAGAATAATATCGGGATGGGTTGAAAGCGTTCTCGCTATTGCAACACGCTGTTTCTGGCCGCCTGAAAGCATACTCGGATACTGCGTTGCTCTGCCCTCAAGTCCTACAAGCTTCAAAAGCTCCATTGCTTTATCGTAAGCCGTCTGTCTGTCAACACCGAGAAGGTCCGTCTGCGGTACCATTACATTTTCGATAACAGACAGATTTCCAAACAGGTTAAACGACTGGAACACCATACCCATCTTTTTACGGATTTCACTGAGATTGCATTTTTTATCGGTAACACAGACTCCGTCAACCGTAATGCTCCCCGATGTGGGTTTTTCAAGTCTGTTAAGGCAACGGATAAATGTGGATTTTCCCGTACCTGACGGACCTATAACGGAAATTACTTCTCCGTCGTTTATTGTTACGCTCAAATCTTTTATCGGAGTGGAATTGGGGTATTCTTTGCGAAGATGTCTTACTTCTATCATTTCGTTTTTACCCCTTTCAAAAGCTTGATTTTTTTCCGTGATTCAGGTTTAATACTGATTTCTATGCGTTTTATCAATGATGACATAATAACCGCCATAAGGAAATACAGTATAGCAGAAACAATAAGAGGAAAGAACGCTTCATAAGTTCTGCTTCTGATTATATCACTGACTTTTGTAAGGTCCTGTACAGCAATATATCCTACAACAGCCGTACCCTTTATAAGCTGTACTATTGCATTTTTATATCCCGGCAGGAAGTGCACCGCCGCCTGCGGAAGAACAACTCTAATAAAAGCTTTGTTTTCAGTGTAACCGAGTGCAAGCGCAGCCTCTCTCTGACCTGCATCAACAGCACCTACGCCAACATTCATCACTCCTATTACCATGCCTGTAAAAATCAGAGTAAAACCTATAACAGAGACGACAATACCGCTGATATCAAAACTTCCGAAAATAATATAATACAATATCATCAAAATAACAACAACAGGGGTATTATCCGTTATTCTCATCAGAACATTTATAACAGTACGGAACACTTTACCGGAACGGTAATATATGAGATATATTGCAAACCCGATAATCGTTCCGAATATCAGCGACAGCATTACTATAAACAATGTTGCTCCTATACCGGAAATGAAAAGCCGATATCGGTCTTCTCTGATAAATGTTTTATTAAAGCTGTCTTTTACCGAAGTCCAGAAGCCTGCTTCTCCGTTATCTCCGGCATCACCGGCACCACGAACAATAAGTGCAACACCGCCCTTATAGTTAGGCTCTGAGAAAAACATCTTTTCCTTGCGTTCCCCGGTTATCGCAATACAGCAGGCACCGAAATCACATTTGCCGGATGAAAGACAGCTGAAAAGTCCGGGAACATCATAATCTGTTATTTTTAATCCGTAACCGTATTCACGGCAGAATCTTACGGCAAAATCCAGGTCATAACCGGCATATTCATTATCCTGAATATAGCAGAAAGGTTTTCCAACTGTTGTGCATATCGCCAATGAAAGCGTACCGTTTTTTGCGGTAAGACCGCTGTAGTCTATTTTTTGTTTGCTTACATCCGTACTGAACCATTTTGCATCTATTTCTTCAAAAGTTCCGTCTTTACGGCACTTTGCAAAAAATTCGTTTACCTCACGGCAGAGCCTCTCACTTCCTGAGTTTATTTTCGGCATTGCCCATGCATAGGATTCTTCTTTAAATACAGTCATCACTTTCTGTAACGGATATTCTTTAAGGAGCAAGCGGGCCACAGGTTCATCTATCAGGTAAGACTTGACTTTTCCCTTTTCCAGTGCTACTGCCAAATCCGTGCCTGTATTGTAATATACTATTTCATTTTTAGGCAGGAACTCTGATGCCACGCTGTCGTATGCCACACCTGTCTGAACACCAAGCTTTGAACCTATCAGCTGATTTATTGATGTTATCTCACCTGCAGTGCCGTTGTTCTTTGTAACAAGCACTGTGCCGCCCACATAATCCGCATCGGAAAAAAGAATACTTTCGCTTCTTTCAGGAGTCACCGTAATACAAGCGGCACAAAAATCACTTTTTCCGCTGCTTACCGATGAAAGCATCCCCTGAAAACTGCTGTTCACAATATTTATTCCGTAACCGTATTCACGGCAGAATCTTACGGCGATATCAATATCATATCCGGCATATTGATTATCCTTTATATATGAAAACGGTGCTCCGATGTCCGTAGTTGTCGCAAAGGAAAGTGTACCGTTTTCCGCCGTCAGTCCTCCCATTTCAATAACTTTAACGGTTTCATCTGAACCAAACCATATAGAATCGATTTTTTTCAGTGTGCCGTTGTCTTTACACTTTTTAAGAAACTCATTCATCTGCTGACAGATAACCGAGCTTTTTTCATCGTTTTTTCTGAAGGCAAATGCATAATTCTCATTTGAATATAATTTTACCAACCTTTGGTCTGGATATTCGCTTGACAGAATACGCCACACAGGTTCATCATTTACATATGCATCTATCTTTCCTTTTTCAAGGGCCACGGCCAAATCAGCATTAGAATTATAATAGTTGATGTCAGGATTTTCAATATTCTCGCTTGCGACCGCATCATGAATTGAGCCGGTAAGTATACCAATCTTCTTACCATTGAAATTATCATCTGTTTCAGAACTGTCAGTATAATTTGAACAGGAACAAAACACCGATGCAATTGTCAGAATCAACAACAAAATTGAAACCGTTTTCTTAATCTGCATTTTCCTTCTCCTTCACAAAACTTCATTACTGCACTTTAATATATCTTCTGAATAACATTATATGTATGTAAATAAAAGCCCAAAATCAAATATTATTATAATAAAATTACATATAAAAGTCAATTAACATTCGCCGCAAATAAGTAAATATACATATGCAAATATTTATATTGAAATGTAATATATCTAAAGGGGCTTGTTGAAAAAGCAGATGTCTGTGCAGTAGAAGGATAAGGCAGAGCGTTGAGGTTGAGTATATTACTCAATCAAAATCCGCCTGAGGAAATACCGAATGATTCAAGTGCTCAGATTTGCGAGGAGATTTTTCGTATGATGAAGTTGAAAAATCGCAGTAATACTTTATGTATTTCAAGATTTTGAGACAAAATCAGACGGGAAATATACCGCAAAGATGAGTGCGGGACATTATTCGGGATTTCCTGCAAACAAAAAAGAGCAGGTCAAAAGCCTGCTCGGTTACATAACAAAACAATATATGAATCATTGCTTGACAAAAAGAAAATCGAGTATTCACTTGTGTTATGAATACTCGATACGGTACGGATGTTCATAACACAAGTAACGAAAACGAATCCGTCAGCGGTGTATATTCCCATCCGATCAAATAGCTGAAACATTTTATATTATTAAGTACTCCCGCCTCAAATGATTTGAGGCGGGGTAGCTTTACGCAAAGATTGTTTTTATGAAGTTTACGAGGAAAGCGTAGATGTCGGCGATAAATGCGATTAGTTTATCTAATGCTGACGGGATTTGTTCGGGTTCTGTTTCAGGTTGTGTTTCTTCATTTACGGGGGTCTGGTCAATAAGGTTGAGATATTCAACATAAGCCGAATTTGTCTGCAATTCTTCCTGTGGTTTTGACTGGTCAACGCTTGCGAGCAACAAGCCTGCCTGCTGAAGAATATCAACATCATTGCTGTCAATTATTCCGTCATGGTTGCAGTCTGCCGCCATATATACGGCTTCACCCACCTGTTCTCTTGTGAGCATACCGTTTGCAAGGCAGTTTACGATAATTGCGTCCATTCCGTCATACCAGCTGTCACCGTTTATATCACCAAAAATCACCACTTCAAATTCCTCGATAGAAGTATCTGCATATTTAACCTGAATTATTGACCCTGTGCCGAGATTTTTGGTTTCAGCATTTTTTACATTTAAATTCACATACTGTTTTGGTATTTCAGCGGTAGCCGAAATAATATCAGTGCCGGGATTCAGACCGTAAATTTTGCCGTTTTCAATAATACAGTCACCAAATAGTTCTTTTTTCACAGAAGATTTATCTGCACCGAAATGAACTGTTGATTCTTTAATCAGACTATTATTCTGACCGATTATTATTTCATTCCATTGCTCAGCACTACCTTCAAAATACAAATCTGTCGTATAAGGACCGGAATGAAGTGTTGCGTTTCGTTCAAATTCTGTAACCCTATGTCCATCAATTGATAAAGGTATAAATCTGTTCTTTACAGCGTAACCATTAAATCCGGCAATAACAGCATTTCCATTATTATCTAAAACATATTTTAAAGTGTCATAATTATAACTTTCTTCACCATAAACAAATGTTACATTATCAAGATAATAAAAGTGAATATTTCCGTTTTCATCCCAAGAATAATTAATTGAAAAATCAATATTATTCCAGCTGTAATATGCCCCTGCATAAAAAACGGTTAACGGAGCATGATCATACGCCCACCTCAAATTAAGATTATTAACACTTTTAGGAACATACAACTCTGAAAGGCTTGTTGCTCCGCTGAAAGCATCATCAACAATATTAACGCCCTCGGGAATGTGAAGAGTCTTTAAGCTTCTGCAATCCGAGAATGTGCCATTTTCAATTTTTCGAACAGAAGATGATATATCAACTTCTTCAAGGTTATAACAACTTCCGAAAGCATAAACGGATATTTTTTCCACATTGTCACGCATTGTCACTGATTTTAAATTTTCGCAACGGTAAAATGCGTCTGAACCTATTGTTTTAACTTTATCCCCGATAATAACGCTTTCAATTCTGACATCATTATAAAATGCCGAACTTGCAATTTCTGTTACAGGCCATCTCTTTATATACGACGGAATAACAACATCCTTACTACCGAAATACTCCTTGATAATTGCGGTTCCTTCATCGGTAACTTCAATTAAAAAATCATCATAAATTATTTTTCCGAAGTATTTTGGAGTGCTGCCCAAACAACTGTTATTTTCATCTACGAAGATTTTAGAAAACTGTTCTTCTGTTCCGTTAAAATATATTTGAGATATAAAGCCCCATAGCGAAAATGCCCCCGCATCAATAAACTCTATAGAAGACGGTAAATATAAAGTGATTTGATTATGGAATATTTCATCATCAGTCATACCATATAATCCCTTTATACCTTCCCCAATATAAATAGTATTGATTATACCTAAGTTGTCATTAAAAGCCAACAGATTTACATTGAAAACAGGAATACCGTTTATTTCAGAGGGGATACATATTTTTGAGGAATAATCCGTATTTAAAGCATCTATATACTCATCAATACATATACTGTTTGAAAAACATGAATAAATCATATTTTCGTATATACCCGAATTATAACGAATATTGGATTTAAGAAATTTATCTTTTGTACTATAGCTAAACTCTTTTATTTGTTTTGAATTATATACAATATTTCCAAATTCTTCATCATTTCCAAAGTAATATATTCCTTTTTCTACGCTGTAAGGAATCACAAAGGCTCCGACTCCGATATTTTTTATTGAAGACGGAACGACAACACGCTGTAAGCAACAGTCATAAAATGCATATTCCGGAATTTCTACGGTTCCGTCTTCAATAATAAGATTGTTTATGGTAGAACCGCTGAAAGCATCTGCGGAATCAGTAACAGATGCAGGGAATAATAAAGTATCAATCAGATTGTTTCCAAAAGCACTTGTTCCGATTGTTTTAAGTGTATCAGGTAGAATATAATTTTCAACATATTTACAATTGCAAAAAGCAAAATCTGAAATTGTTTCAATGTTCGTATCTTCAAAATCAACATAATTCAGATAATTGCAATTTGAAAATGCACCTTCTCCGATATATGTTATTGAATCAGCAAAATGTAAAGAATGAACTTCACTTTCGGCAAAGGCATAGTCTGCAATGCCTACAACACGCATATCGTTTATTTTTGATGGAAAATACAAATCAATACTGTCATAGTGTGTATAGGGGTCGATATCAGGAGAGAAGCCGGTTATTTCACAGGTTGAACCCATACTTCGATATGAAAACTCACAGTCATCTAATGCTTTTGATCTTATAACGGTTATATTTTTAAACATCGGCGCAAATAAAACTATCATAATTATTGATAAGAATACTGAAATAAGCTTTTTTGTCATAACTACCATCCTTTCAAATTTGTATATGATATATATAATATATATCATATCTTAAAGAAGTTCAACATATATATACAAATTTGTTAAAAAATGTAAATTTCCAATTGATGTGTTATAAAAAATTCTTATTTTGTTTATATATCTTCTTTTTCATAAAAAATCCCGTATTTCCGCAATAGATTTCACAGCGTAATTATTATCAATCAAACAATCATAACCACCAGTTAAACCGGTGGTTTGCACAGGCCATATAGGGGCCGCCTACTGGCTTGC
>JAZQPL010000018.1:0-19553 GCA_045628495.1 Acutalibacteraceae bacterium | reverse complement strand
GGTTATCTTGCGCTCAACGCCGGTATTGCCTGCGGCGCAACATCAATTCTCATTCCCGAGGTCGAGTATGATTTCAACCGTGATGTTATTGACAGAATACGCAGAACTCAGGGGACCGGCAAGATGCATTTTGTAATTGTCGTTGCCGAGGGTATCGGCGGTGTTGAAGAGCTTGCGAAGCGTATTGAGAAAGAGACAGATGTTGAATCACGCGCGACCATTCTCGGTCACGTTCAGCGAGGCGGTTCTCCTTCTGTTAAAGACAGAGTTATGGGCAGCCGCATGGGCTACTACGCTGTTCAGCTGCTTCTTAAGGGTGTCGGCAACAGAGTTGTTGCAACTAAGAAAGACGACATTGTTGATTACGATATATTTGAGGCTCTCAATATGAAAAAGAGCATTGACCTTGAGCTTTATAAAATTGCTCACGAAATTTCAATATAATATTTATCTGAAGGTTAAATTATGTTAAAAGACGAATTTTTACAACTTCGCCGCTGCATAATTGCAAAAGATTTTCAAAAGATGAACGATAAGCAGCAAGAGGCTATTTTTACAACAGAAGGCCCCTTGCTGCTTCTTGCAGGTGCAGGCAGCGGAAAAACAACGGTTCTTGTAAACAGGATTGCAAATTTAATAAAATACGGAAATGCTTATTATTCGGATTATTGCGAATTTGAGCCGTCTGAGTCTGATGTTGAACTTATGCGTGAATATCTAAAGGATGATTCAATAGATTTGTTTGATGTATTTGACTTGCTTTGTGTGAAACCTGCAAGACCGTGGGAAATTCTTGCAATTACATTTACAAATAAAGCGGCAACTGAGCTTAAAGAAAGGCTTGCGAGGCTTCTGGGTGATGCCGCAATGGATATCTGGGCAAGCACTTTCCATTCAGCCTGCGCAAGAATTTTAAGGCGTTACGCAGACAGTATCGGTTACACGAATCATTTTACAATTTATGATACGGACGATTCAAAGCGTGTTATGAAGCAGGTTCAGCGTTTGCTTGAAATTGATGATAAAATGCTTTCTCATAAGCTTATTCTTAAAGAAATCAGCAACGCAAAGGACAGGATGATTTCGCCTGAAGAGTATATCAGCCAGGCAGGTAACGACCCGAGGCTAAAACGAATAGGTGAAGCTTATTTAAGATATCAGAAGCTTTTGAAATCGGCTGATGCAATGGATTTTGACGATATGATTTATAATACCGTCAGATTGCTGGAAAAGAATGATGAAGTCAGGAATTATTATCAGAATAAATTCAAGTATGTTATGGTTGATGAATATCAGGATACCAACCATGCTCAGTACAGACTTACTTCACTGCTTGCAGGCAAATATAAAAATATATGCGTTGTAGGTGATGATGACCAGAGCATTTACCGATTCAGAGGTGCAACAATAGAAAATATTCTTTCGTTTGAAGACCAGTATCATGATGCAAAGGTTATCAGACTTGAACAGAATTACCGCTCAACTCAGAATATTCTTGATGCGGCAAATGCAGTTATTTCAAATAATGTGCAGCGAAAAGGTAAAAGTCTGTGGACTTCCAACGGTCAGGGTGAAAAAATAACAGTCAACACATCATATGATGAAAATGACGAGGCAAAGTATATAGCCGATGAAGCTTCTATGGAAGTTGCAAACGGCAGAAAGTGGAACGATATAGCTGTTCTGTACAGAATGAACGCTCAGTCAAACAATATTGAAAATGCGTTTGTTAGAGCAGGTATTCCTTACAGAATTATCGGCGGACTTCGCTTTTATGAAAGAAAAGAGATAAAAGATGCCCTTGCATATCTCACTGTTGTTAATAATCATAACGATGATGTCCGACTGAGAAGAATAATTAACGAACCAAAAAGGGGAATCGGCGAAACATCGCTTAATCATGCAGCCGAAATTGCCGCAGGTCTCGGCTCAAGTTTATTTGAGATTATTTCTCATGCAGACGAATATCCGGCGTTAAGCAGAGCATCAAAAAAGATGATTGAATTTTCTTCGCTTATCATCGGCTTTCAGGAGGCTGCCGAAGAGCTGAAGCTTGATGCACTGCTTGAATACATACTTAAAAATTCAGGTTATTATACTGCTCTTTCATCAGATAAAGAAACTTATGAAGACAGAAAAAGCAACCTTGATGAATTGAAAAACAACCTTGTCAGATATCAGCAGGAAAATGAAGACGGAGACCTTAACGGTTTCCTTGAAGAAATTGCACTTATGACAGATATTGACAATTACAATTCTTCTGCCGATACAGTTACAATGATGACTATTCACTCTGCAAAAGGACTTGAATTTCCTGTTGTGTTTATTCCCGGAATGGAGGAAGGAATTTTCCCCGGGACACAGTCAATGTATAACCCGTCTGATGTTGAAGAAGAAAGAAGACTCGCTTATGTAGGAATTACAAGAGCAAAAGAACTGCTTTATCTTACAAAGGCAAGAACGAGACTTTTATTCGGTTCAACATCACACAATGCTCCATCTCGGTTTGTCAATGAAATACCTGATGAGCTTACTGAGCAGACAGGAGCTACATCGCTCACATCGGGCAGAAGTGAAAGAACCTTTTTTGATGACGGCGGATATGATAACGCTCCGGATAATAGTTTTTACCGTAAAGCAAATATCAACAGAGGATTTTCTCAGCATAAACCGTTTAATAAAAAACCGTCGTCTGTCGGTTCCGCAGCTGTCTGCTATAATGTGGGAGACACTGTTAAACATAAAGTTTTCGGTACAGGTGTTATTCTTAATGTTACAAATGTTGCAAATGATACATTGCTTGAAATAGCTTTTGATAAAGCAGGAACAAAGAAACTTATGGCTAATTTTGCAAAGCTTACAAAGGAGGAATAAACTTGAAAAAAGTATTGTCCGTATTGATTTGTATTGTTCTTTTAACGGGTATTTCAGTGCCTGCATTTGCCGGTAAAAAAGAAGTAATTCCTTTTGTACTCGTTTCAGGTATGGATGTTCTTCCGCTGTATTCGGATTACGGAACTGAGCAACAGCAGAAGGCGTGGCCTTTTGCCGGAGAAGACTATCTGAATTTAGGCAAAAACCTTGCATTACCTGTTGCAAAATACTGTGTTGATAAAAATAAAAATGAGCTTAAAAAAGCTGTTTTTAATGCAGTAAATATTTTGCTCGAAAAGTTGAAATGTGATTCTGACGGCAATTCTGTTTATAACATTCAGACTCCGCAGTTTCCTACATCAATGGCAGAAAACGAATGGGTATATAAGGACGAAAACAAAGATGAACAGGGAATACTTAATGCCGCTGTTGAAAAATACGGCGCAGATAATGTTTATTTCTTTAATTACGACTGGCGCTTAGACCCGCTGGAGCACGCAGACAGGCTTAATAATTTAGTGGAAAACATAAAGAAAGAAAAAAACTGTGAAAAAGTAAATATTGCCTGCTGCAGTATGGGCGGAGTAATATCTATGTCCTACCTTTACAAATACGGATATGATTCTGTAAATAATTTTATGCTGCTTTCAACTGCATTTCAGGGCGTTACCGCTGTGGGAGATATGTTCTCCGGGGATATTTATCTTGAGAAAAATGCTTTAATCAGGCGTGTTGTTAACCTCGGAAAGGGCAACTTAAAGGAGTTCCTTTTTAAAGCTCTTATGTATGCTGTTGATAAATCAGGAGCGGCTGATGTTCTTGTTGATTTTGCAGATGATTTTATCAACTCAAATATAGACGATATTTATGATATTGTTCTTAAAGATACATTCGGGCAGATGCCGGGAATAATTGACCTTATTGCGGCTGAAGATTACGAAGAAGCAAAATCATATATGCTTGATAAAAACAAAAATGCTTATCTGATTGAAAGAACAGATGAATATATTTATAATGTTCAGTGCAAGGCGAAAAACATTCTCGATTCCGCTAAAGAAGACGGAGTGGGCGTGTATATTGTTTGTCAATACAATATGCAGTCGCTGCCTGTTTCTCACAGCAGTGATTTAAATAATGACTTGCTTATTGATGTTAAATACGCCTCAGCGGGAGCTATATGTGCTGATTTGGATTGCAAGCTTCCCGAAGGGTATGTTCAGCAGATTGATGACGGTCACAATCATATCTCACCTGATAATGTTGTTGATGCTTCAACCTGTATGTACCCTGAATGTACATGGTTTATTAAAAATCAGGCTCATGTTGATTACAACTGCGGAGCAACTACTGATTTTATCTTCTGGCTTGCGGATTCAGACGGAAAAGCAAGTGTACACGATAATGAAATGTATTCTCAGTTTATGATTTATGATTATGATGATAATTCTCTTTTGCCGATGAATACAGATTATAAAGAACCGTTTGATTATTTCAGTGCATTTTCAAAAACAGCAGATTTTATTATTTCAATTTATAAAAAAATTATTTATTTAATTTTTAATATTATTAAGGAGGCAATATAATATGTTAAAAAAATCTTTATCGGCTATCATGGCATTTGTAATGCTTTTGTGTGCTTTTTCAGTAAGCGCAGGGGCATCATCATCTGATTGGGATACTTACTGGGAAAGTGTTAAAGCAGATAATACTCAGATTTCTCTCACACCGGGTGCGGATATTTCAAAGCTTAATTTTAATTGGCATTCAGAAACCCGTCTTACAATCCCGAAAGTTAGAATAAGCAAAAATGAGGATATGTCTGATTACGCTGAGTTCTGCGGAATAATAACTCCTGCGGAAAAAGGTGAGCAGACAAACAGAGTATCTGTTTCGGGCCTTGAAGAAGATACCGTTTACTATTATACATATTCTCTCGGAAAAGATAATTTCAGTCAGCCTGTTAAATATCATTCACCGTCATCAGACAGCTTCAAAGCTCTTTATATAGGCGATATTCAGTGTGCTTCCGATGATGACGGTTATGCAAATACAGATGCGGGAAACTGGAATACGCTTCTTAATACAGCTCTTGAATATAATGACGATATTTCTATGATAATCAGCTGCGGCGACCAGACTCAGAACGGCGACAGAAAAAATCAGTGGGCAGGCACTCTTGCACCTAAGGCAATGCGTTCACTTCCTATTGCTACAACAGTAGGTAATCATGATAAAAAAGGATATAATTATCAGTTTTATGTAAATAATCCTAATTCTTATTACGGCACAACTCCCAACTTTGTGGGCAGACCGTACTATTTTGTTTACGGCAATGTACTGTTCATTTCAGTAAATTCAAATCAGTATAATGTTTTTGACCAGTACAGCCTTATAGAAAAAGCTATATCTGAAAATCCTGATGTAAAATGGCGTGTTATTATGATGCATCATGATATTTACGGAACAGGACACCATGCGAGAAGTGACGAGAGCCTTCTTATGCAGGCGGCTTATTCTGCAATGTGTGATAAGTTTGACATTGATGTTGTTCTTTGCGGTCATGAGCATTTATACGGCAGATCATATTTTATGTATGATAATAAACCTGTGGATATGGATTATACTGTGAATTCAGCCGTAAATCCGGAAGGTACTCTTTACCTTACAGCTGCAAGCGGTTCGGGCAAAAACCGTTATTATGACGATTATATTAAAAATGATGCCTGGGTTTACTTTGATTATATGACAAAAGATATAATTTACAGTACAGTTGAATTTACAGAAGATACTTTTACTGTTAAAACTGTTAACCTTGACAACGAGCTTATTGATTCATATACAATAACAAAAACAGTTGATACCCACGAGGATATCGACACATCTGAAAATCTTCTTTTTGACACCAATGTTATTGACAGAATTCTTCGTAATTTTACCGGGGAGTATTATTTGATTTTTCAGGTGTTGTACAGAATTGCCGATGTTTTCAAATCTGTTTTCGGAATGTTTATCGGTTAAGAGGATGATTTTATGATAATTCGTCAGCTGAATAAAAACGATGTTTTTCAGCATGAAAGAGTTGCTTCTCAGTCTTTTGTTTACGGCTGTGATGTGGATTGTGAAAACAATGAGCTTCCTTCACAGATAATGCTCGGAGCTTTTGCAGACGATAATATAACTCTTATGGCTGATATGGAAATCGGCGACCGCAAATGTAATTTTGAAGGTGAAACCCTTACCTGCGCCGCTGTGGGAGGCGTTGCATCGAAGCCTGAATACAGAAATAAAGGTTCTGTAAGAAGGATGTTTGATGTCCTGTTTAATGCAGAAGCATTGAAAAAAGATTTTGATATAAGCATTTTATATCCTTTTTCTGCTTCTTACTATAAAAAGTTCGGCTATGCCGGAATGGGATATTCTGTTTGCATTAAAGTTCCGTTTTCTGAATTTTCTCATATTGAAAGATGCTCTGATGTGTTTTTATATGAGGGCAAAAATCCTGAAAAATTAACAGAACTGTATAACAGTACTTTCTGCAAATATAATCTTTCTTTTGTCAGAACCGACGGTTCTCATTTCTGCTCTGAACCGTATTTAACAAAAGAATATGTTTATATTCTCAATGATTACCGTGCATATATTTCTATTTCTGTTGACCGTGATGAAAGCACGGTGTTTGTTAAAGAAATCGGCTATTCCGACAAAGAATCGTTGCTGAACATTATCGGATTTCTTCGTTCGTTTGAAGGCAATCAGAAATTTGCGGTTTTCAAAAAACTGCCCTTAAATACTCCTGTGCTTGAAATTGTCAGGGATATAAACAACTGCGTTATTGAAATGAAAAGTACAGGTGCGGCAAGAGTACTTGATGTTGAAAGTGTTCTCGGAAAGATAAAATATCCTCAATCCGGCGGCAGCTTTTCTATTGAATGTACAGATACAGTTGAAAAGAATAACGGCATATTTAGAATTGAGTATTATAAAGGAACGGCTGATATTCGGAAAATCAACTCCGGACGGGGAGATGTCCTGCTTAATCCGTCAGGATTTTCCCGCCTGTTGCTTAACGGTGTTCCTGAATTTGATTTGCGGGAATTTAATGACGGCATTGTTATTAACAATTATAATTCCGATTTATTTAAGGTGTTCACTCCAAAAAACACATTTTTTAATGACGAGTTTTAATAATTTGCCGGTATTGACTTAATTTGTAATTTATAGTAAAATCTTGTAAAGTGATTTGCGTTTATGCATTTTTACGCTTGTCATTTGAATGTAATTGATTAACGGAGGTATTTATTATGTTTTGTGGAAAATGCGGTGCGACATTACCTGAAGGTTCTGCATTCTGCACTAATTGCGGCAATGTTTTTGAACAACAGACAAATAACAATTTTTATGCCGGACAGGGTGTGAATGGTTTCGGCAGTAACGATTTCAATAATAACGCAGTTCAGAAACCTGCTAAATCAAAAATTTTTATTGAGAATGTTAAAAATTTAGTAAATGATAAAAATAATAAAAATATTCTTCTTATCGGTGCGGCAGCTGTTGTTGTTATAATTATTCTTCTGATTATTTTATTAAGCGGCGGTCCTAAGAAGGTTGCAAAAAAATCATTTAAGGCGCAAAATGTCAGCTTTAATGCAAGCTCGTATGTTGAAACTTTAAGCGATTCTTCAATCGCTGTATATGAACAGCAGTATGAAGTTGAGTCTAAGAAAGATGTTAAAGAAGAATTAAAGGACAGATTTGCCGACAAGAAAGCAGAAAATGAAGAGAAAATCTCAATAAAACATCTTTATGCTCAGAAAGCAACTAAAGATGAAGTTGAAGAATTAAACGATTTATTAAATACAGCTGAGGATGGATTAGATGATGTTGATTTTAAGGAAATAAAGAAAGCATATGTTGTTTATGTTTTCTATGTTTCAGATGATGACGGTGAAAAGTCTTCTGAATTAAAATCAGTTGTTGTTGTTAAAGAAGGTTTGAGCTGGAAGGTTCTTGACAGTTCATTATTTTAATTAAGGAGTTGTGATTTATGTCAAAGTTTTGCGGTAATTGCGGAAATCAGGTTGATGATAATGCAGTCGTTTGCGGATACTGCGGTACTCCGTTTAATACAACGCCCGGTTTTTCTGTAATGCCTGGCGGCAATAACACAGGCAAAAAATTCAACATTCAGGATGCAGATAAAGAGAAGCTTAAAAAAATCCTTATTCCCGTTGCAGGCGGCATTGCGGGCTTGGTTGTTATTATAGTTGCTATAGTTCTTATTATCGGCAATACCGGCAAAAATGCTCTTGTTAAAGATTTTGCAAAAGACCTTAAATCCGAGAACAATGAAGAACTCGCTACTTATGCAAGTTCTATCTGTGAAACAAATGAAGATGTTGACGCTTATAATGAATTGCTGGTTAAAGCTCTTCTTGATGATTTTGACAATAAAGGTGTAGGCGACATTAAAAAAATCAAAATGACAGGTGAGTTCAAAGAGGTTTCTGAAAGAAAAATCGAAAGGCTTAAGGAAAATTTTGAAAAAGTAAATACAGTTGATGCCGATTCAATTGAAGCAATTTATGAATATAAAAGGTGCGCTTTCAAGGTTAAAGGAACAGAAAAAACCAAGAGCATTAAACTTACATCAATTGTTTCTTCTGCAAAATTTTATGCAATAAAAGAAGACGGTAAATGGAAATATTTTGTGGGTGATTTAGACTCGGTTTTTTAATTTAGATAAATGTTTATACCGTAAAAAGGAGAGCAGCAACTCTCCTTTTTGTTTTTTAGTTATAATGTTTGACAATTCAGCCAATATGTTGTAAAATTAAATATTGAATTTTCAGTCTTTCATTCGGACTGTAAAAAAGGAGATGCTTATTTTGAGTAAAGAAAAATTTTACATTACCACACCTATTTATTATCCTTCAGACAAGCTTCATATCGGTCACACTTACTGTACAGTTGCGGCTGATGCCATGGCTCGCTATAAACGCCTTAAAGGCTGTGATGTTATGTTCCTTACAGGAACTGATGAACACGGTCAGAAAATTGAAAACAAGGCTAAAGAGGCAGGAGTTACTCCGAAGGAATTTCTTGATAATATTGTTGAAGGCGAAAAGGGCGTTCTTGATTTATGGAAGCTTATGAATATTTCAAACGACCGCTTTATTCGAACAACCGACGGATATCATTGCAAATCAATTCAGCAAATTTTCAAAAAAATGTATGATAAGGGTGATATTTACAAAGGTGCATATAAAGGCAAATATTGCACACCCTGTGAATCTTTCTGGACAGAAAGTCAGCTTGTTGACGGCAAATGCCCTGATTGCGGCAGAGATGTTCACGATGCAGAAGAAGAAGCATATTTCTTTAAGTTGAGTAATTATGCAGATAAAATTCAGGATTTACTCGAAAACACTGATTTTTTACAGCCCAGAAGCCGTGTAAATGAAATGGTAAATAATTTTATTAAACCGGGTCTTGATGATTTGTGTGTAAGCCGTACCAGCTTTAACTGGGGTATTCCCGTTGACTTTGACCCGGGTCATGTTGTTTATGTTTGGGTTGATGCTTTGTTCAATTACACAACAGCTTTGGGATTTTTGAACGACGAATACAGTGATTATGAAAAGTACTGGCCTGCGGATGTTCATTTTGTTGGTAAAGAGATAGTTCGTTTCCATTCGATTATATGGCCGGCAATGCTTATGAGTATGGAAATGCCTCTGCCTAAGCATGTTTACGGTCACGGTTGGCTTGTTATTGACGGCGGTAAAATGTCAAAATCAAAAGGAAATGTTGTTGACCCCTACGCACTTGCGGAAATGTTCGGTGTTGATGCGCTCAGATTTTTCCTGCTTCGCACATTCCCATTCGGAACAGACGGTAATTTTTCAAATGAGCTTCTTATTAAAACAATAAATATGGACCTTGCAAACGATTTGGGAAATCTTGTTTCCCGTACCTGTGCTATGGTTGAAAAGTATTTCGGCGGCACTCTTCCCGCAGAGCGTGGGAGTGATATTCTTGATGAACCTCTTGTTGAGCTTGCTTCTGCTTTGCGCAGCAAATATGAGGAAGATATGGAAAAATTCCAGTTCCAGGATGCACTTGAAGATGTTTTTGCCGTTATAAGCAGAGCAAATAAGTATATTGATGAAACAATGCCATGGGCTCTTGCCAAGGATGAAAGCAAAAAAATCCGTCTTGCAACTGTTATGTATAATCTTCTTGAATCTGTTCGCATTTGTTCAGTTCTTCTTAAACCTTTTATTCCGGAAACATCTGAAAAGATTTTTGATTGCATAGGAGCCTGTGAGTGCTGCAGAACATGGGAAAGTGCTGATAAGTGGGGTTCACTTAAAGCTGAAGCAACTGTTAAAAAGGGTGAAGCTATTTTCCCGAGAATTGATGTGCAGAAAGCACTTGAATCACTTGATGAAATGCGTGAAAAACAGAAAAAGGCGGCACTTCCTGCAATCGAGCTTGAGCCGTATTCAGAAGAAAGCGTTGATTTTGACACCTTCTGTAAATCCGATTTAAGAGCTGTTAAAATCAAAAACTGCGAAGCAGTTAAAAAAAGTGATAAGCTTCTTAAATTTACACTTGATGACGGTTCAGGTGAAGACAGAATAATTCTTTCGGGCATTCGCAAGTATTATGAACCTGAACAGCTTATCGGCAAAACAGCAGTTGCCGTTATAAATCTTCCTCCCCGTAAAATGATGGGTGTTGAATCATGCGGAATGTTGATTTCTGCTGTTCATAAAGAAAAAGGAGAAGAAAAACTTCACCTTGTTCTTGTTGACGATGCAATACCCGCCGGTGCTAAATTATGCTGACGGAATACGGTAATATTTTTGATTCTCACGCTCATTATGACGATGAAGCTTTTGACGGTGAGCGTGAAGAATTATTAAAAAATCTTTTTGAAAGCGGAGTCAGCGGCATTATAAACTGCGGATGTGATATTTTATCAAGCAGCCGTTCGTGCGCTCTTTCTGAAAAATACAGCAATTTGTATTTTGCGGCAGGTGTTCATCCTCACGAGGCGGAAAATGTTCAAAGCGGGGATTTTGATAAAATCAAAAATCTGCTTAACAATCACAAATGTGTTGCAATAGGTGAAATAGGACTGGATTATCACTATGATTTTTCTCCCCGTGATGTTCAGTTTCAGGTTTTTGAATATCAGCTGAAGCTTTCAAAAGAGTTGGATATTCCTGTTATAATTCATGACAGGGAAGCTCATGAAGACACATGGAATCTTCTTAATAAATATCGTCCCCGTGGTGTTGTTCACTGCTTTTCAGGCAGTGTTGAAATGGCAAGGGATATTCTTTCAATCGGTATGTATATAGGTCTTGGCGGTGCAGTTACATTTAAAAACGCAAAAAAGCCGGTAAGTGTTGCCGCTGCTGTTCCGGATGACAGGCTTCTGATTGAAACAGATTGTCCGTATATGACGCCTGTTCCTCACAGAGGAGAAAAAAACAATTCATCATTTATTCCTTTTACTGCGCAGGTTATTGCTGAAATAAGAGGTACTTGTGCGCAAAATATTCTTGATATAACAAAGGAAAATGCTGAGAAGCTTTTCAATATAGTTTGATTGACAGTTATTATTACAGATATTGTAAAAAGATTTAAATTTCGGTATGCGAATTTATTGACATAATATTTCCGGAATGATATAATCATTGTGCGGTTAGTTCCGCAATTTCGGATGATGTTTCCGGGAGATACTGTATTTTACGGAGCCGAAGGGGCAGCAGAAACTCTCAGGCAAAAGGACCGGTAACTGACGAATCTCTGGAGAACGCATTTGCGTACCGAAGAAGCAATCCGTATTTACGGAGAATCTTTCAGGTTATTTACAGGGGCAGACAAATTATTTTGTTTGCCCCTTTTTTGCTTTTTTAGGGTGCAGATTGGAGGAAATATGGAGTTTAAAACACCACTTTATGATGTTCATGTTGAAGAAGGAGGAAAAATTGTTCCTTTTGCAGGTTATTTCCTGCCTGTTCAGTACGGTTCAGGGGTAATCAAAGAGCATCTTGCAGTCAGAAATGAATGCGGACTGTTTGATGTTTCTCACATGGGCGAATTTATAGTTACAGGTGAAACTGCACTTGATTCCCTTAACCATATTATGACTAATGATTTTACTGACATGCCTATAGGAAAAGTTCGTTACAGCCTCATGTGCAATGAAAAAGGCGGCTGTGTTGATGACCTTATTGTGTATAAGTTTGATGAGCAGAAATATTTTGTTGTTGTAAACGCCGCAAATAAAGATAAGGATTACAAGCATGTTGTAAATAATATTCTTCCGGGCACAAAAGCTGAAGATATTTCCGATACTTTAGCTGAAGTTGCACTTCAGGGGCCGAAAGCGCCTGAAATTCTCGGTGAACTTCTCGGCGAGGAGTTTATTCCCAAGGGCTATTACACTGTTGTTGAATCCGCTGTTATAGACGGTATGGATTGTATTATTTCAAGAACAGGCTATACAGGTGAACTGGGATATGAAATTTTCACCAGGAATGAAAACGCAGTTAAACTGTGGAAAACACTCAGAAAAGCAGGCGAGAAGTACGGTCTTATTCCCTGCGGACTCGGCGCAAGAGATACTCTTCGTCTTGAAGCGGGTATGCCTTTATACGGTCACGAAACAAGTGAAGAAATCTCTCCCCTTGAAGCTGATTTGGGATTTGGCGTTAAAATGAATAAAGATGAGTTTATAGGTAAAAATGCTCTTGTTGAGCGTGGAGAACCTTCTGTTATCAGAGTAGGTCTTGAAGTTACGGGCAGAGGTATTATCCGTGAACATCAGGATGTTTATTCAGGAGATAAAAAGGTCGGAGTTACAACCTCGGGAACCCATTGTCCGTATATCGGCAAACCTGTCGGTATGGCTCTTATTGATAAAGAATACAGTGCGTTGGATTCTGAGCTTGAAGTAGATGTCAGAGGCCGTAGGATTCAGTGCAAGGTTGTTCCATATGTATTTTATAAAAGACAGAAAAAAACAGTTTAATATTTAATTATTTTATATATTTTCAGGAGGAATTTATTATGTCAGAAATTCAGGAAAATCTTAAGTATTCAAAAACACATGAATGGGTTAAAGAGGAAGACGGTTTAACAGTAATCGGTCTTTCTGATTTTGCGCAGAATGAACTGGGAGATATTGTTTTTATCAATCTTCCGATGGAAGGCGACGATATTGTTGCAGGCGAAGCTTTTGCCGATGTTGAATCAGTTAAGGCTGTTTCAGATGTTTTTTCACCTGTAAGCGGTGTTGTTGCAGAAATTAACGAAGAACTTCTTGATAATCCCGCACTTGTAAACGAAGCTCCCTATGATGCATGGTTTGTTAAGGTTTCTGATGTTACAGATACAGAAGAACTTCTTGATTCAGATGAATATACAGAATTTTGCGACGGCGAAAAGGAGTAATATAAATGGGAAGCTACATTCCGAATACCGGGGATGAGAGGCTCGAGATGCTTAAAAGCATCGGACTTAACTCTTTTGATGATTTGTATTCCGTTGTTCCTGAGGAAGCAAGACTTAAACAGCTGAATATTCCCGGCGGACTTTCAGAGCTTGAGGTTTCAAAAACCGTTAAAGATATCTCAAATAAAAACAAGCAGTATTCTTCTGTTTTCCGTGGTGCAGGTTCCTATTGTCACTATATACCTTCAATAGTGAAAACAATCACTTCAAAAGAGGAGTTTGTTACTGCATATACTCCGTATCAGGCAGAAATAAGTCAGGGCGTTCTTCAGTCAATTTTTGAATATCAGACTCAGATTTGCGAGCTTACGGGTATGGATGTTTCACACGCTTCTGTTTATGACGGCGGTACTGCTGCTGCCGAAGCAGTTCTTATGAATGTTGACGGAAGAAGAAAACTCAGCGTTGTTGTATCCGAAACAGCACAGCCTGATGTTATCACTGTTATCAAAACATATTGTGAGTCGAGAAATGTTCCGGTTACTGTTGTTCCGTCAAAAAATAATGCAACAGATATTGATGCCCTTAAAGCGGCAATTAAAAAAGAAACAGCCTGCGTTTATGTTCAGAGCCCCAACTATTACGGAGTAATAGAAGATGTGGGTGAAATTGTAAATATCTCCCATCAGCTTGGCACAAAAGTTGCAGTGGGCATGAATCCGGTTGCTATGGGTATTCTTAAAACACCGGGTGAATACGGTGCCGATATTGCGTGCGGAGAAGGCCAGCCTTTAGGTATTCCTATGGGCTTCGGCGGTCCGTATCTGGGATTTATGGCTGTTAAAAAAGATTTAATGAGAAAGCTTCCGGGCAGAATTGTCGGACAGACGGTTGACTCTGAAGGCAAAAGATGTTATGTTCTCACATTACAGGCGAGAGAACAGCATATAAGAAGAGAGAAAGCATCTTCAAATATTTGCTCAAATGAAGCGCTTTGCGCAATGACTGCTTCTGTTTATCTTGCTGCAGTGGGACCTGACGGATTGAAAAAGGTTGCTGTTAATTCTGCTTCTCATGCACATTATCTTGCTGATGAACTTTCAAAAATCGAAGGCTTTGAGCTTGTTAACGATAAGCCTTTCTTCCATGAATTTCTTATGACCTGCCCCGTAGATGCAGATAAGCTTAATGCAATGCTGTGCAGTAACGGCATTCTCGGCGGTCTTAATATTGACGGAAATATTCTTTGGTGTGCAACTGAGATGAATTCAAAATCTGATATAGACACTCTTGTTGCACTTATCAAAGATTTTGTAAGGGAGGCGGCGTAATGAAATTGCTTTTTGAAAGAAGTGTAAAAGGCAGAAAACAGACTGTTATCCCTGATTGTGATGTTGATGTTTTTGAGTTTGACAGTGATGCTTTGCGGTCTGAACCGCCCCGTTTGCCTGAAATTTCCGAAATTGACTTGGGAAGACATTATACTGAGCTTGCAGGTGAAACTCACGGTGTAAACTGCGGATTTTATCCCCTCGGTTCGTGTACTATGAAGTATAATCCCAGAATAAATGAAGAGCTTTCTGCTTTGCCGGGCTTCACTTCAATTCATCCCTTGCAGGATGTTTCAACTGTTCAGGGTTCCCTTGAGGTGCTTTACAAAACTCAGCAGATGATATGTGAAATAACCGGCATGGATGATATGACAATGCAGCCTGCAGCAGGTGCTCACGGTGAATATACAGGCCTTTTGCTTATTAGAAATTATCATAAAGAAAAAGGAGAGCTTGATAAGAGAACAAAAATTATTGTTCCCGATTCTGCTCACGGAACCAACCCGGCTTCTGCTGTTATGGCAGGCTTTAAGGTTGTTTCTGTTCCTTCAAATGAATTCGGCGGTGTTGATATTGAAGCGCTTAAAGAAGCTGTCGGAGATGATACTGCCGGTTTGATGTTAACTAACCCCAACACTCTTGGACTTTTTGACCCGAATATTCTTGAAATAACAAAAATTATTCATGATGCCGGCGGACTTTGCTATTATGACGGAGCAAATCTTAACGCTGTTATGGGTCATGTCCGCCCCGGTGATATGGGCTTTGACTGTGTTCATGTTAATTTACATAAAACATTTTCAACACCTCACGGCGGCGGCGGCCCCGGTTCCGGCCCTGTGGGCTGTAAGAGCTTTTTAAGCAAATTTCTTCCTTCTCCCCAGGTTAAAAAAGACGAAAACGGGTATTCTCTTTTTGTTCCTGAAAAATCAATGGGCAAGGTAAGGGATTTTTACGGTAATTTCCTTGTAATTGTCCGTGCTTTCGCTTATATTCTCACTCTCGGAAAAGAGGGGATTCCCGAAGCTTCGGCAACTGCTGTGCTTAATGCAAATTATATGATGAATGAGCTCAGAAACAGCTATAAAATTGCTTATGACGCTCAGTGTATGCATGAGTTCGTTATGGATATCGGTCCGCTTAAGGATAAAACAGGCATTTCGGCTATGGATGTTGCAAAAAGACTGCTTGACTGCGGCATACATCCTCCGACGATGTATTTCCCGCTGATTGTACATGAAGCACTTATGATTGAGCCTACAGAAACAGAGTCGAAAGAAACTCTTGACAATGCCTGCGAATTTTTCCTTAATATTTTTAAGGAAGCAGAAGAAAATCCTGAGATTCTTCACTCAGCACCGAATAATTGCACTATTGGCAGACCGGACGATGTTCTTGCCGCCCGTACGCCTGTGCTTAAATATTCGTTTGAATAATAATTCACTACTTTAATACTGATACGGCGGTTCAGATGATATTTATATATAATTCTGTTCCGCCTTTTTAGATGATATGAAAAAATTGATTGTTATAGAAACCGATAATACAGTTCCGTATCATAATCTTGCTCTTGAGGAAGCACTTCTCAATATTGTAAAAGAGGGGGAGTGTATACTTTATTTGTGGCAAAACAGACAGACTGTTGTTATAGGAAGAAATCAGAATGCGTTAAACGAATGCCGTATTCAGAAGCTGGAAGCTGACGGCGGATTTCTTGCAAGAAGACTTTCGGGCGGCGGAGCCGTTTATCATGATTTAGGAAACCTAAACTTCACATTTATTGCCTGTTCTGATGATTACGATAAAATGCGACAGACACAGGTTATTCTTAATGCTGTCCGTT
Source organism: Acutalibacteraceae bacterium (assembly GCA_045628495.1). GTDB lineage: Bacteria > Bacillota > Clostridia > Oscillospirales > Acutalibacteraceae > CAG-488. The sequence goes on along the minus strand of JAZQPL010000018.1, from coordinate 3,035 downwards.
CTGCCGGAATAAATGCGGAAATTAACGGCAGAAATGATTTAACCGTTGACGGAAGAAAATTTTCGGGTCACGCTTATTATAAAACAAAAAATAAATGTTATCATCACGGAACAATAATGCTGAATGTTGATAAAACCGTGCTTTCGGATTATCTTAATGTTTCAAAGCTTAAACTTTCTTCAAAGGGAGTAAAATCCGTTAAATCAAGAGTTGTTAATCTGAACGAAATTGTTCCAGAGCTTTCCGTTGAAGAAATGAAGAAAAGATTGGTTGAAGCATTCAGCGAAGTTTATGCCCTTCCTGTTTCATGCATAGATGAAAAAGATATTGATAAAAATATTCTTTCAAAGCTTGAAAAAAGATATGCTTCATCTGAGTGGAAATATGCAGGTGAAGAAGTTCTGCCGTTTTCTGCAGAAGAACGGTTTAACTGGGGACAGGCAAGGCTTGATTATAATAAAGAGAACGGTGTGTTTTCAAAGGTCAGATTTTATTCTGACGGTCTTGATGCAGACTATCTTTCTGAAATTTCACAAAGACTGACAGGCTGCAGGATTGAGAAATCCGCTGTGATAAATTCTTTGTCGGAAAATACGGAGGCTTATTCTGATATTGCTCTGACTGAAATAATAAATGATATTTCTATGATGATTTTCAATAATGAAACGGAGGCAAAAATATGAATTTTGATTTAGCTGTTATCGGCGCAGGACCGGGAGGGTATACCGCTGCCGCTTATGCCGCAAAACAGGGACTTTCCGTTGTATTGTTTGAAGGTGACAGTATCGGCGGAACCTGCCTTAACAGAGGCTGTATTCCCACAAAAGCACTTATTCATTCTGCTGAGCTTTATAAAGAAATGCAGAAAAGCGATATTATGGGTGTCTGTTCGGAAAATGTCAGCTTTGACTTTGCAAAAATACATAAAAGAAAAGATGATGTTGTTACATCACTTCGCACAGGAATTGAAAAAATGCTTAAATCAGGCAAGGTAACAGTTGTTAAAAAATTTGCCGTTATAAAAAGCTATGATGAATGTTCAGTAACAGTTTCAGACGGTGACGAAACATATCAGGTGAATAATGTTATAATTGCCACAGGCTCTGTTCCGGCAGTTCCACCTATTAAGGGCAGTGATTTGTGCGGAGTTTTTACAAGTAATGATTTGCTTACGGAAAACGGCAGGGAACTTGATTCTCTGATAATTATCGGTGGCGGTGTAATCGGTTGTGAATGTGCGTCAATTTATCTTGATTTAGGTTGTCAGGTTACTATATTAGAGGCTATGGAACATATTCTTCCTCCGATGGACAGAGAAATTGCACAACGCCTTACAATGTTCCTGAAAAAGCAGGGGGCACAGGTGAATGTGAGCGCAAAGGTTACTGAAATCAGCGGTGAACAAGGTAATATGTCAGTAACTTATGAAAATAAAAAAGGCGAAGTCTGCACAGCTGCCGCACAGGGCGTTCTTATTGCAACAGGCAGAAAGGCGAATACACAGGGACTTTTTGAATGCGATGCTCCTGAAATGTTCAGAACAGCTGTTGTCGGTGATGAAACTGGAAAAACATCATGCGAAAGAATTTATGTTATCGGCGATGCTAAGGCGTATAATATTCAGCTTGCTCATGTTGCTCAGGCTCAGGCTAAAAATACTGTTGATATTATTTTGGGCAATACTCCGTCTGTTGATATGTCGGTTATTCCTTCGTGTATATATACTTCACCTGAAATTGCATCTGTGGGTATGACTGAAGATGAAGCGAAAACCGCAGGATATAATGTTGTGAGCAAAAAATGTCTTACCGGTGCCAACGGAAAATGTCTTATAGAAAATTCAGAATCAGGATATATTAAAACAGTGACCGATTGTGATACAGGCATTCTTTTAGGCGCACAGCTTGTATGCCCGAGAGCAACGGATATGGTAAGTGAGTTTGCACTTGCTTTGTCAAAAAAAATGAAAACATCAGATATTGCTTCGGTAATACACCCTCATCCGACCTTTTCGGAAATGATTGCTGAAGCTTGTATATAATTAAAGGTGACAGGTATGGCAAAAGGACTTGAAATAAAAGAATTTAACGGTAACGGATATGACAGAACTCATATTTTTAAGTCATGGTGCGTTGCTTTTCTTACACAGGATGATGAAATAAAAAACAATACCTATATGGAAAGACATCTTGAAACAGATGAAGTTTTTGTGCTTCTTAAAGGCAGTGCCGTGCTTTATATCGGTGAAGAACGGGAACCTGTTAATCTTGAAATGTATAAGATTTACAATGTTACAGCCGGCACATGGCACAGCATAGAATGCAGTGAGGATGCTTCTGTTTTGATAGTTGAAAACAGCGATACCGTTAAGGAAAATTCAGAATATAAACAGCTTAATTAAAAGCAGAGCAATAATAAAACAAACTGTGTTAATGTTGAAAAGATTTATTTTGTTGCTGTAAGCACAGTTAAACCGGTACAGCCTGCAAAGCCGTACCGGTTTTATTTCTTTACATTTATAAAAAAAATGCTGTGGCGAATTATCGCAATCAGTCACAGCGTTTTTAAGTAATAATCAATAATTTTCTGCGTGAACTTCAAAGTATGACTGAGGATGGGCGCATACGGGGCAAGCTGCGGGAGCTTTTGTTCCTACAACGATATGACCGCAGTTGCGGCATTCCCAAACCTTAACTTCACTCTTTTCAAAAACTTCATTTGCTTTAACATTATTAAGAAGTGCACGGTATCTTTCTTCATGCTTTTTCTCAATAGCGGCAACCATACGGAATTTTGCGGCGAGTGCTTTGAAGCCTTCTTCCTCGGCTGTTTTTGCAAAGCCTTCATACATATCTGTCCATTCAAAGTTTTCACCGTCTGCAGCAGCAGCAAGATTCTCTGCTGTTGTGCCGATCCCATTAAGCTCCTTAAACCAGAGCTTCGCATGCTCTTTTTCGTTATCTGCTGTCTTAAGGAACAATGCAGAAATCTGCTCAAAGCCCTCCTTCTTTGCTTTAGAAGCAAAATATGTATAC
>JAZQPL010000017.1:0-36421 GCA_045628495.1 Acutalibacteraceae bacterium | reverse complement strand
TCTTTGACAATAATTATAGTATCAGCTCTGTTAAATCTGATCTGGATAATAAGAGGATTGCTTAAGCCAGATGTTCCTGTAGGAATGAAAATAAATGCTGTATTATAGCGGGTTTTCAGGATTTATAAGCCAAAATGCAGTTGATTTTATTTTTACGATATAAGTAATTAATTGAGGATGGTGAGAAAATGGCAGATGTTGAATTGAATAGTATTGTCAAATCCTATGATGGCGTACCTATACTTAAAAATGTTTCGGCAGGATTTAACGGTGGTGAAATTCATGCGCTTATGGGTGCAAACGGCGCAGGGAAGTCAACGCTTATGAATATTCTTGCAGGTGTAACTAATGCCGATGACGGAGAAATCCGAATTTTCGGTGAAAAAGCCGTTATTGAAAATATTTCCGATGCTGAAAAATACGGCGTTGTAATGATACATCAGGAGCTTAATTTAATGGGGGATTTAACGGCGGCTCAGAATATTTTTATCGGCAGAGAACCGAAAAAAGGTATTTTTATTGATGATAATAAAATGAACCGTGATGCAGAAAAGATTTTTGAAAAAATCAATCTTGATATTGACCTTTCGTGTCCTGTTCGTATGCTTTCCATAGGAAAAAGGCAAATGGTTGAAATTGCAAAAGCTCTTTCAAAAAAATCCAGAATATTGATTCTTGATGAACCTACTGCCGCCCTTTCAGTTGCGGAAACAAATGAGCTTTTCAAAATAATGCGTGAGCTTAAAAATCAGGGAATATGCCTTATTTACATTTCACACCGTATGAACGAAATATTCAGTATTTGTGATAAAATAACCGTTCTGCGTGACGGCTGTCTGGCAGGTACTTCTTCTATATCGGAAATCACAAGACCTGAGCTTGTAAAAATGATGGTAGGAAGAAATGTTACGGAAAATGTTATAAAAGAAGAACAGTCATTTGACGGTGCTCCTACTGTTCTTGAAGTTAAGCATCTTTACTGCGCTGCTACCGGAGTAAAAGATGTAAGCTTTAATTTGCAAAAAGGTCAGGTGCTGGGCTTTGCAGGACTTGTGGGAGCAGGAAGAACCGAAACTATGAGAGCCATTACCGCTATTGACAGAAAAGACCGTGCAAAGATTTTTGTAAACGGCAAAAGAGTTCATTTGCGTTCTCCTGCTGATGCTGCAAAGAAAGGTATATGCTATCTTTCGGAGGACAGACGGCGTGACGGTATGCTTTTGGGGCGTTCGGTTGCAGAAAACACTGTTATTTCATCAATAAAACAGTTTATTAAATTCGGTGCGGTGGATTCTGAGGCGGCGATGAAAAAAGCCGCTGAAGTAAATGAGAGTATATCTTCAAAATATTCATCTTTGCTCCAGCCGATTGAAACTCTTTCAGGCGGAAATCAGCAAAAGGTAATATTTGCCCGTTGGCTTCTTGCTCAGATGGATATATTTATTCTGGATGAGCCAACAAGAGGAATTGATGTGGGCGCAAAAGATGAAATTTATAAAATAATTGAAGAACTTACAAATCAGGGAAAATCAGTTATACTTATTTCATCTGAAACAAGTGAATTGAGAATGTTGTCTGACAGAATTATTGTTATGTGTGAAGGAAGAATAACAGCTGAACTAAAACCGGGCGAAGCTGATGACGAAACAATACTTAAATATGCAACATCCGGAAACGAGGAATGATAAAATGAGCACAAAGAATAAACAATCAGGTCATGGCATTATAAAGCGTATGGGAAGTCAAAATCTTGTTTTGACTGTTGTTTTAATGCTTTTGGTACTTGCCTTTACGGCAATAAACCCCAATTTTGTTAAACCATATAATTTGCTCAGCATGGCACAGTCGCTTGTACCCTATGCGGTAATTGCATTGGGAGAAATGTTTGTTATTGCATCAGGCAATACAGACCTTTCAGTCGGTACGGTATGTATTGCATCTGCGGCAATAGCGGGAAAACTTGTTTCGTCAAATATTCCGCTGTGGGTGGTTATTCCCGTTATGATTTTATCGGGTATGATTTTCGGTATAATCAACGGTTGCCTTGTGGCAAAGCTTAAAGTGCCTGCGTTTATTGCAACACTCGGTACTATGATGTTTGCCAGAGGCTTCAGTGCACTTATTGTTGCAGAACCGAATGTGTTTTATCCGTCGGGAACATGGTTCAACACCGTTTTTTCAAATAATAACGGTTTCCCCAGCGGCATAATATGGTTAGCTTTGTTTGTTATTGTTTCGGCATATATTGCATATAAAAACAAAATAGGCAGGTATATTCTTGCAATAGGCAGTAATCCGGAGGCTTCCCGTCTTTCGGGAATTCGTACGGACAGATATATATTTATCGCTTACTTAATCAGCGGTATTGCCGCAGGAATTGCAGGAATTTTCTGGGCTTCATCATTTGCCACCATCACTGTTGCGACAGGTAACGGCATGGAATTTGATGCTATTGCGGCGGTTTTCATCGGCGGCACAAATGCGGCAGGCGGAACCGCTTGTGTAGGCGGTTCGGTAATTGGCATGATTATGCTTGTTGTTATACGCAACGGATTGAATTTTGCTTTGAGCAGATTCAACATCAATATAAATTCTACATATTTAACTTATGTTATGACAGGCATTATTATTGTTGCCGCAATACTGCTTGACATAAGGAAAAAGCGTGTTCGTCCGAGAATAGAAAACAAAATCAAAAAAAGAAAAACAAAAACATCAGTAAAAATAGTGGCAGTTATATTAGCTTTGGCTGTAATTGGGGGAACAATGTTTGCCTGCTTCTCAATAATCAAAAAAGATGAAAACGAAACAAAAATGATTTCCGTTGTATCAAAGGGTGAATCTGATTCTTTTTGGTCAAGAGTTAAAGCGGGTTGTATAGATTGCGGTGATGAGTACGGCTATAATGTGGTATATCATGCACCTGAAGCTTCAGACGCTTCACATTTGCCCAAGGCTTTGGAATATATGCAAAACGGATTGAGCAACGGCGCAAACGCAATGGTAGTTGCATCCATTTGTGAAGGATATACCGATTCCCTTGCATTAGCTTATGATTTGGGAATACCTGTTGTTCAGTTTGACAGCGGCGTTTATTCCGCAGATATTGAGACTCTTGACAGAATGGGTAAAAATCCCATAGTCGCAACGGTGAAAACAGACAGCTATAAAGCTTCAAGTCTTTGTGCTGAAAAGTGCTTTGAAAGAGTTAAATCCGATGTTGCCGCCGCAAAAAACGGCGAATACCTTGTGGGCGCTATACAATATGAGCAGAGCAAAACCGCTGAAGAAAGAATAAACGGATTTATTGATAAATTTAAAGAGTTGGCTGAAGCTGACCCGTCAACTGCCGGCAAATGCAAATTCAGCGTTGAGGTCAAACCCGATGAAACTAACAATAATTATAAAATTGCACTTGAAGCACTTGCCGAAAAAGGTGCAAGACTTGTTTATGCCGCTAATAACACCTCGTTATTACAGGTAAATGATGCGATATTAGCCTCAAACGGAAGATATGATGATATGAAATTTGCGGCATTTGACAGCGGCAGTGCAGTTGTTGACTGGTTTAAGAGAGAAGACGGGCCAGAGCTCCTCGGCGGAATAGTACAAAACACTATAGAAATGGGCTACCGTTCTGTTGAATGTGCCATCCTTGCGGCAGAAGGTAAGGAATATTCCAAAGAAATATATATAGACGGAATATGGTTTGATAAGAATAATATTGATGAACTTATCGAAAAAAATATTGCCTATTTAGGATAACAGTTTAATACCGTCTGACTTTTTGAAAAGTTGCCGCAAACCCGGATTATTATTTGAAGATAATATACTTATCCACTCATAAGATTTTCGGGAAGTTCAATTTCCAAGAACATTATTGCTGAACAAAAAACATTCGGTTTATTCGGTTATATTGTACTATTTACTTTTACATAAGGTCTTGTTATAATAAATAAGTGGCAACAGATAATATGGCCGACAGAAGGGAGAAAGAAAAGTATGAAATTTAAACGGGTATTCTCAGTTTTTATGTGCGTTGTGTCAGTTACACTGCTTTTTGGCTGCAAAGGCAAAACAAACTATACAAAAATCACGGAAGTTGAAAAAAACAGCCGAATTTTTGAAGTGAACTATGATCGTGTCGATTATGACTGCGGCGACAAGTTTTGGGCTGATAACAATGATAATTGGGGCGGCGGCTGCTCAGCAGTTACAAAGGAATTTTCCAACGGACACCGAGTTGTCGGCAGAAATATGGACTTAAATATAGCTGATAAACCTGCATATATTGTCAGAACAAACGCAAGCGAAGGCCGATATAAAACAATCGGACTTGCATACACATTCCGTGACTATGCTCCGCTTTACGACGAAGTCAAAGAAAAGGGCATCAGCGATGATTTCAAAAATATTCTTCCGTTCCTTTGCGACGATGTAATGAACGACCATGGACTTCATATTGAAGTAAATATGAGACACGGTGAGTGCGATTTTGCCGGAAACGATCAGTTCTCATTAAAAGGTACAAATCCTGACGGCGAGAGAAGAGTTCATATGTTTGAACTGCCCCGATATATTGCTGAACATTGCAAAACCGTTGCCGAAGCCAAAGAGTATGTAAAAACTTTGGATATTTACTCAAAGAACGGTTATTGGAATTACTGCTTCATTATTTCAGACAGTACCGATACAGGCAAAACACATGCTTCTTTGCTTGAATTTTCTGCAACAGGATTTTTGGGCGATGTTTATAATACATATGTATCTGATGATGAAAAAGTTTTAGCTACAAATTGGATTGACGAAGAAGATATTTCCAAAATTGACTGGATAGGTGTCGGACAAACAAACAAGGAAAAGTATTGTAAAATTCATGCTGTTGCACAGGCAAACTTTTACTTGAATTGGTGGGCATATCAGCGAGAAGATATGAAGTCCGGCGAAGGAAGATTTATGACTATTCAATCCCTGATTGATGAAGTTGATAATTCAAGCCAGATGTATGATTTAATGAGAAGAATTTCTTATTCATGGTTTTACACCGATTATGATAATTGTAAAAAATACCATTTTGATCCCAGAAGTGAAAACTTAGGTGAGTTTCAGGGTGGAACATACGATTTTCTTTTTGATGAGGAATATGAAGATGTTATCAAACAGCTGTTTAACGCTTCCAATGCTGAAATACGCTCAATGACCAGAGAACAAAAGGAACAGAAAGGCGGTATTTGGGAGTCAACATTTACTGAGGTTGTTGATGTTACAGATCAAACAATTGAAGTAAGGTTTTTTGAAAATGAAGGCTTAAGATTTAAAGTTACTATGGATGGAGTAGAACACCTTCCCAAGCTTGAAGCACCTGAGTTCAGCGAACTTCCTCCTTATGATTATATTAAAGACTAAGGTTATTTGATTATCGGCACAATATAATGCATATATACGAAATACCGAAGGAGCTGTATTCCTTCGGTATTTTTGTGTATTCGACAGATAATTTGATAACGCTAACAATATACAAAAAATTAATATATAATAAAATATGAAAGAGAGCAAATGAATAAGAAAAAGCTCTGATTTTATTTAAGAATTTTTTGCACAGCCTGAGCCATTTTAACAAATCCGTAATCGTTAGGATGAGTTCCGTCAACTGTTGCACACCCTTTACAGTTTTCGTCATAAATTTTTTTGCAGTCAATAAAGAAAACATTATTGTCTTTTTCTTTTGCTTTATTATATGAATTATAAACTATTTTACCGCTCACAGAAAGAGCTTTTTCATTTGAAAATGAATACGGCGCAGACATTATTACAATAGGAATGTCCGGATGTTTTTTTCTGATTGTTTTATAAAAACTGAAATGATTTTTCTCTAAATTTTCCGGATTTGATACATCATTATAGTCATAATCCAAAACAAATGCGGACATATTAAGTGAAGCAATATAATCAGCGATTATCGGTTCGCCGTGTGCGTTACCGGAAAAGCCGAGGCATATAAAATCAGTAAGGTTGTTTTGCGAAACAATAGCAGGGTAGTTGTTCCCGGGGCGTGATGCACACCCTCCCTGAGTGATTGAAGAACCGTAATAAACAACAGGATGAACATTCTTATATGGATTAAATTCTGATATTTCACAATTTGAATTTATGCCGATAAATAAATTGAAAACATCGCTGTACAGCGGAAAATGAATAAGTATTTTTCTTTTTTTAACACTGTCAAATTCAATGATGCTTTCATACTTGTCATCAACATCTACGGGCGGCACAAATGATTTATAAAACCTGAATTTTTCATCATAAATATATAAGTCAAATCCTGCGGTACCGGTCAGCGGCATATGGGGGAAAGTTGTAAAATCACCTTCGGTATTTATTGCAATGTAGTCAGAATCTGTTTCAAAAGTTATTCTTCCGCCTGAGGTGTTTGTATGAAGAAAAGAAACACCGTCGCTTACTTTTTTTGCAATTTCTGTATCCATTCTTTTATATTTACTTTTTTCATAAAAAATCCCGTGTAAAGAAAACAAACTATTATTTGCGTTTAGCCATTTGATATTTTCTTTTTCGATTGAAGAAACTATTTTAAGATTTTTGTCAATATTGCTTATATCAGGCATTACATCATCTCCGTTAATTTGATAAAAAAACTCCTGCGAAAATCACACAGGAGTTTGAGTTGAATTTGTTGTTATTTATACCATATAAATCCCAGAAGGAATGTGTTTATAAGCCATTGCCACCATGCATATGATACCTTAACAACGCAGGTTGCGCTGTTGGAACCGTTTGTTGCGGTTATAACAGCAGTACCGACACCGTTTCCGTAAACATTTCCGTTAGAATCTACTACAGCAACAAGCGGGTTTGATGTTGTCCATGTAACATCTTTATTGGCTGTAATTGTTGCAGATGCTTTATAATTGAGAGCAATGGTTGCTTTATCAACCACTACGGCATCGGCAGGAAGCTGGGGAATAATTTCTTCTTCAACTTTTTTGCAGTTTTTGCAGGTATGCTGTTTTTTACCTGCTGAGGTTGTTGTTGCGGGGGTAATTACAATCCACGAACCGTAATTATGACCTGTTGCAGGTATAGTTTCTGTATATGTTTCAGTACAGAAAAGACATGAATAAGTTTTAAGTCCGTCTTTCTCACAGGTTGCGTCTGTTGTAATTTTTGAAATGTATTTGTGAGTATGACTTGTTTTCCATACGGAAATAATTACTTTATTGCTCTGCGAACTGCCTGCTTCGTTAACAGCAGAAACAGAAACAGTGTATGTGCCTTCGTTGGTGAAAGTTATTGATTTAGAAGTTTCTTTTGTATCTTCGCACAAAGTCTGAACACCTGCAAGTGTTGAGCATACAACCTGAAACTTATCTGCGCCGCTTACAGCATCCCAATGAAATGTTGCGGTATCGCCTTCGTTAATAAGGTTTTTATCAACTGAAAGGGAGGGCTTATCAGGAGCTTTTTTTACAACGGGCTTTTCATCGGGTTCTGTGGAAGAACCGCTTACACCTTTTATTCTCAAAACATAATAGTTCATACCGTTGGAATGGGAATTGACAGCAAGAGCTTCAGTTACGCCGTACCTTGGGTTAAGAGCTTCAATACAGCCCCCGTTGCTTGTATAAATAGCAACATGGCCTGACCATACTATTACATCGCCCGTCTGAGCTTTTGCGATTGAGCCGTGGTCAATAACAGTACCGTAGGAACTCATATTATTCCAGATAGTGTAAGTGCTGTTGGGTATTGATACACCGAAGTGACCGAAAACAAAGCTTACAAATCCTGAGCAGTCAAAAGCATCGGGACCTGTTTTGCCTGAAACATAAGGACAGCCTAAATATTGTCTTGCATAAGCCACAACCTCACTGCCGGTGTATGCGCTTGCTTTAAGCTGAATACCTGTAACAGGTAAAACAGCAACAGATAATATAAAAGACAGCAAAAGTGCCAATATTTTCTTTGAAAGTTTTTTCATATAAGTACTCCTTACGGAATCAAGATTGTAACTAATTGTAACATCTTCTTTACTATTTGTCAACTTATATGAAAAAATACGGTAATTTTCATAAAAAATACGAAAAATTGTAACTATTTTTAGAGTTACATCACAAAAAATGCACTATTTTCCAAAAAATAGAGGAAGAAAAATGTATTTTTTTGTAACTTTTAAAACAAAAAACCGCTCTGATAACAGGGCGGCATAAAGGTTATTTAGTATTTTTACATCATATTTAACGCTCTGAGAGGATTGACAGCCTTTCCGTCAACATAAGTTTCAATGTGAATATGAGATTGCATCGCAGATTCTGCGGGAATACTGCCGGATTTTCCGATTATTCCGCCTTTAGCTATTTTATCCCCTGTTTTACAGGTGACAGAATCGGACAGGCCGCAATACTTTACAGTTAAATTTCCCGGACATTGAGTTGTTACGCATACGCCCCACATTTCATCTTTGTCAACTGCGGTTACCGTACAGCTCTGAACTGAATGTACAGATTCATTTTCATCTGTGCTGAAATCTGTTCCGTTGTGAATGCGCCAGTCGCCCATTGTTTCATTTTTTACAAGCTCACCTTCGCTGTAATCGTTAATCACTTTCCCCGAAACAGTGTCGCAGAAAGAACCGGTATAGGGCTTTTCACTTTCGGGAATTGTTGTTGCGGCAGATGTTGTTTCTGCAGGCTTGGGTATCCCGGTAGGCGTATAGTTTGCGGCTTCATTTTCTGTATTGCTTTCGGTCTTTGATTTTGTGTAGGAAATTCGACTTTGAGAAGTGGTTTCTTTATTGGATACGGCATTTTTAGGTACGGAAAAATTATAAACAAAAGCACTTATGCCAATAATTATCATAAGACAGCCTGTCAGCACGGCATAGTAGAATTTTCTGTTAACGGTAATTTTTTTATCTTTCATATAAACACCTCTGTAAAAATTTAAGCATTTATATTGTTACCGAATTTTTCAAATTCTATACAGAAAAATAACATATTGTTTAAACGAAAAATCAGCCGGTATAGCACCGGCTGATTTTTCCAATAAATTGAGGGGTTTATTGAGGAGGGGTATGTGAATCAGAAAAGTTGCGGCTCTTTTCTGTTCACACAGGTATTATATCAAAGAAATATGAACAAATTGTTAACAAATAAGCTTTTATCAATGCAAATATTAGGTATTTAAACATTTTTTTGAAAATTGTACAAAAAATCAACAAATATTAAAAAGTTTTCAGTTCTCACTTGAAATATTCAATCGGTTGGTGTAACATATTGATTGAGTATAATAAAGGAGAGTGCTTTTTATGAAACTTGGAGTTTTTACTTGTTTGCTCGGGAATCTTCCGTTAGAACAGGCTCTTGAATATTTTAAATCAAAAGGGATTGAAATGATAGAAATAGGCTGCGGCGGTTTCCCCGGAAACAGTCATGCAGACCCTGATATTCTGCTTAATGACGAAAACAAGTTTAATGAATTTTGCCGACTTATTAAAAAATACGGTCTTGAAATAAGTGCATTAAGCTGTCACGGCAATCCTGTTCATCCGAATAAAGAAATTGCGGCTGATTTTGACAGAACAATCCGTAATACAATTCTTCTTGCGGAAAAGCTGGGCATTCATCAGATAAATACTTTTTCCGGCTGCCCGGGTGACCATGACGGAGCTAAATACCCCAACTGGGTAACCTGCCCTTGGCCGAATGATTTTGGTGAAATCCTCGAGTATCAGTGGAACGAAGTTCTTATTCCGTATTGGAAAGACCTTGTTGAGTTTGCCAAAAAGCACGGAGTAAATAAAATTGCCCTTGAGCTTCACCCCGGATTCTGTGTATATAATACAGAAAGCCTTTTGAAGCTTCGTAAGGCTGTAGGACCTGAAATCGGCGCAAATCTTGACCCGAGCCATCTTATCTGGCAGGGAATGGAGCCTGTTGCGGTTATCCGTGCATTAGGCGATGCTATTTTCCATTTTCATGCAAAAGATACAAAAATTGATAAATACAACACCGCAGTTAACGGTGTACTTGATACAAAACCGTATGGTGACGAAATTAACCGTTCATGGATTTTCCGCAGCGTAGGTTACGGCAATGATGCGGCATATTGGAAAGATATAATTTCCAACCTTCGACTTGTTGGTTATGATTATGCTATAAGCATTGAACATGAAGACAGTCTTATGAGTCAGAATGAAGGACTTACAAAAGCTGTTGAACTCCTTAAAGAAGTATTGGTAACCGAATCAACAGGAGATATGTGGTGGGTATAACGAAAGCGAGGTCCGAAAAATGGTAGACGGAAAATTTGGTGCAGCGGTAATAGGCTACGGAGGTATGGGAAGCTGGCATGCCCGTAAAATGCGTGAGCAGATGTCAGATGATGTTGTTCTTGTGGGAATTTACGATATAAATCCCAAAAGGGCTGAAGTTGCCGAAAAAAACGGCATTCATGCATTTTCTTCAAGGGAAGAGCTTCTCAGTAATCCTGAAATAGATTATGTTGTTATTGCAACTCCGAATAATTATCACAGAGAGATTGCTGTTGATGCTATGGCTCACGGTAAAAATGTTATAAGCGAAAAGCCTGTAACAATCAGCTGCGCAGAGCTTGAAAAAATGATTGAAGCCAGCGAAAAATATAATAAAATCTTTACGGTGCATCAAAACAGAAGGTGGGACCCGGATTACCTGACAGTAAAAAAGATTTACGACGGTAATATGTTGGGGAAAATTTTCAGAATAGAATCAAGAGTTCACGGTTCAAGAGGAGTTCCGGGAGATTGGCGCAACCATAAGGAATACGGCGGAGGCATGATTTTTGACTGGGGTATTCATATTATTGACCAGGCTGTTATGCTTATGGAAGACGCAAAAATTGATTCTGTTTACGCAACAACCGATTTTATTACAACAGATGACTGTGATGACGGATTTAAGCTGGAACTTAAATTCTCAAATGGTACAGAGTTTCATCTTGAAGTCGGGACAAGCAATTTCATTGAGCTTCCCCGTTGGTATGTGCTTGGTGAAAACGGTTCTGCAATAATTAAGGATTGGGATCTTAACGGCGAAATTGTAATGGTTTCCGATTGGGAAAATAAAGATGCTGTGCCTATTCAGGCAGGGGTGGGACTTACAAAAACCATGGCTCCCAGAACGGATGATACTATTGAAAGGTTTCCGTTACCTTATGTTGAAAATCGTGGATTTGATGACAGAAGTGAGTTTTACCGTAACTTTATTGCAACACTCAGAAATGAAGAAAAGCAGATTGTTACTCATGCTCAGCAACGCAGACTTATTAAACTTATCGAGGCTGTATTCGAATCGGCAAAGGATAATAAAGTAATATATTTTGAAAAATAACATAGAGGGGCTGTTCGTTGCAACAGCCTCATTTTTATAAGGGTGATAAAATGTCAAAAAGAATACATCTTATCTGCAATGCTCATCTTGACCCTGTATGGCAGTGGGAATGGGAGGAAGGTGCGGCAGAAGCTTTGTCTACCTTCAGAATTGCAGCAGATTTTTGTGAAGAATACGATAAGTTTGTTTTCTGTCACAATGAAGCCTTGCTTTATCAATGGATAGAAGAATATGACGGTGACCTTTTCAAAAAAATACAAAAGCTTGTTGCTCAGGGGAAATGGCACATTATGGGAGGCTGGCAGTTACAGCCTGACTGTAATATGCCCGGCGGAGAGTTTTTTGTCAGACAGATATTATCCGGAAGAAAGTATTTCCTTGAAAAATTCGGGAAAGTTCCAACAACGGCAATAAATTTTGACCCCTTTGGTCATTCAAGGGGGCTTGTGCAGATAATGAAGAAAAGCGGCTATGACGGATATATTTTTATGAGGCCGGATGCCGGGTTTCTTGAGCTTCCGGCTGAAGATTTTACATGGAAGGGTTATGACGGCAGTGAAATAACAGCTGTAAGACTCCGGGGAAGCTATAAATCAGAAAAAGGGCTGACAAAAAAGAAAATTCTTGAATATATTGAAAACTGCGAAGAAGACGATTTTACGCTGTGTATGTGGGGAATAGGAAATCACGGCGGAGGACCTTCAAAAATTGATTTGGAAGATGTTTTCAATCTTACGGAAGAAAAGAAAAATGAGGGCGTAATACTTATACAATCAACTCCCGAAGAATATATAGATGAAGTTAACGAGAAAAGGAACCTTCCTGTATTTGATAAAAGCCTTAATTCCTGGGCACCCGGTTGTTACACAAGCCAGATAAGAGTAAAACAGAAGCTGAGAAAAGCAGAAAACGAATATTATTTTGCCGAATCCGTGGCTTCTCATGCTGCGGGAAACGGTTTGCTCGAGTATCCGGAAAAAGAGCTTGCACAGGCACTTTATGATATTATGTTTATCCAGTTTCACGATACTTTGCCTGGCTCTGATATAGAACCCGGGGAAGAAATGTCACTGAGAACCCTTGACCATGCATTGGAAATATTGTCAAGAATCAAGGCAAAAGCTTTTTTTGCCCTTTGCGCAGGCCAGAAAAAAGCACCTGAAGATAAAATACCGATTTTTATTTACAATCCGTATCCGTATAAATTAAAGTGTGATAATGTTTGCGAATTTATGCTTTGGGATCAGGTTTGGGAAGATATTTACCTTAAGCCTGTTATTTATAATGATAACGGCGATGTTTTGCCCTCTCAATGCGAAAAAGAAGAAAGTTCTGTGCCGCTGGAATGGAGAAAAAGAGTTGTATTTAATGCAGAACTTGAGCCGATGTCAATTAACAGGTTTGAATGCGGATTTGAAAAAACAGAAAAGCCTGTACCGTTTCTTGAAAGTGACGGCAATCATTATATTTTTAAGGGCGGAAAATACAGTGTAAAAATAAATAAATCAACAGGTCTTATTGATGAATACTCTGTTGACGGTGAAAATTTTGTAAAAAACGGGGCGTTTTCTCTTGAGGTTTGGAATGATAATTTTGACCCTTGGTATATGGAGAAATCATCGTGGACTGAAAAAACAGGAGAATTTTTGCTTTTAAGCAGAGAAAAAACAACGGAATTTTGCTGTGTAAAAAACAGCCTTGAACCGGTTCATGTTATTGAAAGCGGAGATGTTCGTTCGGTTGTTGAAGCAATTTTCGGATATAATAACTCTACAGCTGTTGTGAAATATATCCTTTCCCAAAATGAAGGACTTAAAATTGATGTGAGAGTTTTATGGAGTGAAAAGCAAAAACTCGTGAAAATGAATGTCCCGTGTTCTTTTGCACCGCAGTTTTGTATCGGCGAGCATCCTTACGGCAGAGAAGAATTTTTTAATTCGATAAAAGAAAATGTTTCTCAGAAATATGTTGCCGCAGTGTCCGATAAAAAAGCAATGCTTGCGATAAATAACGGCACATACGCTTCTTCTTTTAATGAAAAAACAGGTGAACTGAAGCTGACTCTCTTACGCTCTCCCGCATACTGCGCACATCCGGTGGGCGACAGAACCGTAGTTCCTCAGGACAGGTATTCTTCATATATTGACCAGGGACAGAGAGATTTCGGATTTATGTTTGATATCGGAAGCAAAAAAGAAGTTCTTGATAATGCTTCAAGAAATGCACAGCATTATAATATTGCGCCCATGTCACTTTCACTGTACCCGTCAAAGGCAGGCGAAAAGCCGAAGCAGAGCCTTGTTATTAAAAATAACGATATAATAAATGTTACGGCTTATAAAAAAAGTGAAAACGGTGACGGATATATTGTCAGACTTTTCAATCCTGTTGAAACACGGCAGACAGCGGATATATGCTATTACGAATTATCAGAAAATGCGGTTTTTGCTCCGTTTGAAATAAAATCTTTCAGATTAAGCAGAAAAGAGATTACTGAAACGAATCTTATGGAAAACTTAATATAAAAAACAGGTGCAGAGAATTCTTTTCAGAAAGTCTGCACCTGTTAAATTTTAATTATCAGAAAGAGCGACCTCCGCCGCCGTGAGTTGTGCCGGATGATGAAACATGAGTACCGCCGGATGATGAATCTGATTGTTTCGGCCTTGGTGTTTTTGTAATATTAACATAAAGCAGGCTGTCACTTGAAGCCGCAAGCATAAGACTGTTCTGTACTTCGTAATTTGTTGCTTCAACTTTTTTTGAAACACTTTTCAGCTTGTTTTTCATATTACTTATTATTATTGATGAAATAATAAATCCTAAAATAAATGCAATGGGAATGAGAATAAACGGCCTCATTTTGAAAGAGGATATTTTTGAATCTGTTTTTTCAGCAAATGTTTTACAGGCGGATGAATAGTTGCCCTGCGTTAAGTCACTGTAAAAAGTATCAATCAGAGAATCAATATCATCAGTGGGAACAATTTTTATTCCTTTTCCGCAGGTACTGATATATACATTACGGGGATACATGGATATTAACAGCAAAATTCCGTCACGGTTTTTGCCGAATCCGAAATGATTGTAATCAAAGTAATCATCTGCATAGTCTGCCGCAGATGCGCCGCCTGTTGTAGATGTTGTAACTATAACAATATCCATTTTTCTTTTTTCGCTGACAGAGTCAAGAAGCTTCAGAATTTCTTCTTCATCTTCATCGGGAATTATGCAAGCATTATCAACAAGACGGGGGACATCAGTTTCACTTTTTGCAAATGAAAGAAAAGAAAAATTAGAAATGATTATAAGAGCAACTGCAAGTATAATTGAAATTCGTTTCATTATATCAGTCCTCCTATCCACCCGAGAAGAAAAAGAACCGCATAGCTTGCAACCCCTGCAATCAGACTGTATATCAGCTTATATTTTTTTGCAAGCTTTGCATCAACAGGCAAATCACCTACTATTTTTCCTGTCTGACCGTTAACTGCGAATAAATATTGTTTGTTTTCAAATGATGTGGTAAGCAGCCAGACAGGGTAAAGGGCATATTTTGATTCTGCATCGGAAAGATTTATGTTACTGTCTTTAACATAAACAGAGCTGTAACCGCTGACAGTATCTCTGAAAGCTTCTTCTGTGCTTCTTTTTATTCTTTGATTTGCTCTTTCAATACTGCTTTTTTCATCAACATCATATTTATCTGCCATGAAGCCGGAAAGATAAGCTGTTTTGAAATCAACAGCTTCATTAAAATCAAAAGGTTCAATGGATTCCATTAAATCATCAGGCATTTTACTTGCGCCGTCAACGGGAACCTTTGTGAACTTAACGGAACCCTGCCTGAATCCTGAAAAAACAGAAGTTTCGGTATAATTGTAGTTATTATCAAACCATGTTCTGATATTTTTCATTTCGTAGCTTACGCTTGCATTTGATGTTGCGTCAAACAACCAGAAGGGAACATAAACTCCTTTGATTTCATCAAGATGGTTTTCGGATTTGAAAATATACGGGAGAAGCTTCTTGCCTTCGTAATGTTTTTTCAAAGCATCTTTTGCCTGTTGCTTTGTAATCTTAAACGGTATAATACAGTCAGGCTTCAGCTCACCTGAAAATTTTGACAGCATAACAACGGGATTCCCGCAATAAGGGCACTGTGAAGCACCTGTTGTATCATCTGCAACAATTTCACCGCCGCACGATTTGCAGATATAGACATTTATTCCGTCTCTTTCATTACTGCCCCATTGCTGACCTGCCGAGCTGTTCCATTCCATTTGGTCTTCTTTTGCCACTTCAGAAAGAATTTCTTCATTTTTCTGTAAGGCAGAAATATCAAGCACTGAATCACAGTACGGACATTTCATTTCCTGAGCAGAGGCATCAAATTCCAGATTTCCTCCGCAGTGTGGGCATTTAAATTCCAATAAATCAGACAAGTAAATCACCTCTTATCGATAATACTGAGCAGAGAAATTTTGCTCTGTGTTATATTTTACTGAACATCGTTACTGTCAAAAACATCACCGCATTCAGGGCAGAATTTAGGCGGGTTTTTCGGGTCTGAAGGTTCCCAGCCGCATTTGTCGCATTTGTAAAGCGGTGCATCAGCAGGTTTTTTTGCGCCGCAGTTTTCGCAGAACTTGCCTTTGTTGACAGTACCGCACGAGCACTCCCAGCCCTGTACTCCCTCAGGCTTTTTTGCTCCGCATTCAGGGCAGAATTTTCCGCTTGCGGTTGCGCCGCATGAACATTTCCAGCTGTCTTCCGAAACAGGTTCAGGCTTTTTTGCTCCGCAGTTCTGACAGAACTTTCCGCTTGCAGTTGCACCGCAGGCGCACTTCCAGCTATCCTGAGGAACTTGCTGAGCTTGCGAAGGCTGTTGCTGATAGAGACCCTGAATGTTCATACCGCCCATCATATTACCTGCCATGCCGAATCCCATAAATCCGTTTAATGCACCGTTGGGATTGTTTGCTGCCGCTTCCATAGCGTTTGCAGTTGAATCCCCGAGTCTTCCTGCCATCATCTGAGGATTTGAGCCGAAAGCCGCAGCATCTTCCATCTGCTGAACTTTCTTCATATCTTCCTCAGTGAGAGTTATGGGATTGAGTGAAACGGATGCAAGAGAAATACCTCTCCTGTCAGTCCATTTAGATTTAAGTGCTTCCGACATTGCGCTTTCAAGTTCGGGCTGATGAGCAGGAATTTCACTGGGACGAAGTTCCAGCGCAGAAAGCTTTGCGAATGCCGGTTGGAGAGCACTGACAAAATCGGTTTTGAGCTGAGATTCAATATCTTCTCTGCCGTATGACTGTGTTACATTACCGCAAACTTCTTTGTAAAACAGAAGCGGGTCTGTAATTTTATAAGAATAAATACCGTTACATCTTACATTAACGGTTCTGTCCATATTAGCTTTACTGTTTACAACTCTGAACATAAACGGGTTTGCAGTTCCGAATTTATTATCCAGAATTTCTTTTGTATTAAAATAATAAACTCTCTGGTCTTTGGCTGTGTCTCCGCCAAAGGTAAAGCGCTTGCCGATTATTTTGAAGGTTTCCTTTATACTGTCGCCTAATTTGCCTGTAAAAATGCTGGGTTCTGTTGAAGAATCCCATGTAAACTCACCGGGTTCAGCGCAAACTTCAACAATTTTTCCCTGTTCAACAATGATCATACATTGACCGTCTGCAACTGAGATGCCTGAACCGTTGGATATAATGTTATCATTTCCTTTAGTGTTTGAAGAACGGTCTGATGTTTTTTTCTGACCTTTAACAACAAGAGTGTCGTTGTTAAGTGAATCACAGTAAAAAAATTCTTTCCACTGATCCGCCAGTGTTCCTCCTAATGCGCCGAGTCCTGCTTTAATAAGTCCCATAATAAAAGCTCCTTTCAAAAACTGTTTTAGATTTAATAAATCAAAATACAATTTAACTATATCATATTAAATGCAGATTGTCACTATAAATTTAGAAAAATAAAACGGTAAAAAAGGATTTTTGTTACATTTTGTTGTAAAAGTTATCAGTATATGATAAAATACTTTCCAATAGAAAATATGAATTAAACCGGTGAGAAAATGATAGATTTTTTAATTGAAAACAGAAATATCGCAGCGAATATTTTTGGGTTTGCGGCTATAGTTGTTGCAATAATTATGTACCAGTTCAAGAACCGAAAAGCAATTTTATGGTTTATGGTGCTGTATTCGGCACTGTGGTGCTGTCATTTCGGCATTTTAGGTCTTGCAACACCGGTTGCCATGAATTTGCTTAATACATTAAGGAGCTTTGTTTTCAGTTTCAGAGATAAAAAATGGGCACAAAGCAATTTGATTCCGGCAGGATTTTTGACTGCTTCGGTTATTATGGTTATTTGCACATGGGAAAGTGTCTGGAGCATACTTCCCGTTATCGGAACGGCGTTTGCAACTATAGGCAACTGGCAGCAAGATACAAAACGGCTTAAAATCCTTACTGTTCCTGTTTGTCTTACATGGTTTACATATAATACAGTTAATCATTCAATACCCGGAATGATAAATGAAACACTTGCATTCAGTTCGATTATCGTTTCGTTTATAAGAACTTATAAAAAGAAAAAGCAGCTGACTAAATAAAATCAGCTGCTTTTTTTATCTGTGTTTTTATGATGTCATTTTTTCCTGTTTTACTTTTTTATCTATTACATGACGGGAGGCAAGCTCATTATAAATGTCATCAATAGAAATACCCATTTCAATCATCATCACCATAATGTGATAAGTTAAATCGGCAACTTCATAAATTGTTTCTTTCTTATCATTATCTTTGGCGGCAATAATTACTTCGGTAGATTCTTCACCGACTTTTTTAAGAATTTTATCAATTCCTTTTTCAAAAAGATATGTGGTGTATGAGCCTTCTTTTTTTTCTGTTTTTCTGTCTTCAATAAGCTTCATAAGAGCTTCAAGTGAAAATGAAAAGTTTTCGTCACTTTCCCAAACTGGATTCTCAAAGCATGAGGCAGTTCCTAAATGACAGGCAGGACCGTCGGGTATTACTTCAACTGTTAAAGCGTCTTTATCGCAGTCAGCTGTTATTGAAACAATGTGCTGATAATTCCCGCTTGTTTCGCCTTTGAGCCAAAGCTCCTGCCTTGAACGGCTCCAGAAGCAAGTAAGACCTTTTTCTATTGAAATACTGAGGCTCTCTTTATTCATATATGCAAGCGTAAGTACTTTTTTTGTGCGGGCATCTACAACAATCGCAGGAATAAGTCCCTTTTCGTCAAATTTAAGTTCATCTGTATTTATCATTTTTACCATCCCAACCTTACAGGAATATTATTTTTATGTAAGAGCTGTTTAAGCTCATTTATGCTGACTTCACCAAAATGGAATATTGAAGCGGCAAGTCCTGCGTCAACTTTCGGCAGGGCTTTGAAAAGTTTTACAAAATCATCTGCACAGCCTGCTCCGCCTGAAGCAATAACCGGAACATTAACAACATTGCATACTTTATCAAGCATTTCAAGGTCAAAGCCTTTTTTTACTCCGTCTGTGTCTATAGAATTCAGAACAACTTCTCCTGCGCCGTTTTCAACACAGCGGTGAATCCATTCAATAGCTTCCATACCCGTGTTTTCTCTTCCGCCTTTTGCAAACACTCTGAAAACCCCGTCGACTCTTTTAACATCTGCTGAAATTACAACACACTGGTCGCCGTACAGTTTTGCGGCTTCATAAATCAAATCAGGGTTTTTAATTGCGCCTGAGTTGACGCTTACTTTATCTGCACCGCATTTAAGGACTCTGTCAAAATCGTCAACTGTGTTTATCCCTCCGCCGACTGTGAGAGGAATAAATACTTTCCTTGCAGTCTGACACAAAATGTCGGTAAAAAGCTTTCTGCCGTCTGAAGAAGCGGTGATATCGTAAAAAACAAGTTCGTCTGCGCCGCAGTTGCTGTAGAATTCAGCAAGCTCAACAGGGGATGAAACATCACTGAGGCCTTCAAAATTTATGCCTTTTACAACTCTGCCGTTTCTTACATCAAGGCAGGGTATAATTCTTTTTGTAATCATTCCGCCACCTCGATTGCTTCTTTGATTAAAATCGCTCCGGTGTAATATGCTTTGCCGATAATTGCACCGTAAATTTTCAGTTCGGCAAGTTTTTTAATATCTTCTAATGAAGAAACACCGCCCGAAGCAGTAATATTCATATTGAATTTTTCGCTCAGACTGCGATACAGCAGATGATTGGTGCCCTGCATTGCGCCGTCTTTTGAAACATCTGTACATATAAGCGTTTCAACACCCAGCTTCTGCATTTTTTCGCAGAAATCAAATGCTGAATATCCGCTTTTTTCCGTCCATCCTTTTATTGCAACATATCCGTCCTTAATATCTGCGCCTACTGCTATTTTATTTCCGAATTTTTTCAGGGCTTCAACAAGAAAAGCTTCGTCATTAACAGCGGCTGTGCCGAGAATTACACGGTCAACACCGATATTGATATATTTACTAACTGTTTCAATGCTGCGGATTCCTCCGCCTATTTCAGTAAAAAGATTTGTGTTTTTAACAATGTTTTCAACAACGCATATGTTTGGTGTTTCACCTGTTTTTGCACCTTCGAGGTCAACAAGATGAAGATGTTTTGCGCCTGATTTTTCAAAATCCTTCGCAATTTCAAGAGGGTTGTTGCTGTAGACCGTCATTTTATCATAATCACCTTTTAATAAACGGACAGCCTTGCCGTCATAAAGGTCTATTGCCGGAAAAATAAACATTACACACCCTCCGTTTCACAAAATGCTTTTAATATATTAAGTCCTACTGTTCCGCTTTTTTCAGGGTGAAACTGACAGCCGTATATGTTTTTATCTGCAACTGCGGCTGTAAGCTCCGCACCGTACTCGGAAACGGATATTATATTTTCACTGCATTGTGCCGCATAAAAGGAGTGTACAAAATACACACAGTCATTTTCATTTATATACTTGAAGAGAGGGCTTTTGCCGTTTCTGAATTTAAGAGCATTCCATCCGATATGAGGCGTTTTATAATCTTTCGGTATAACATCGGTAATCGGAACAATATTACCTTTAATAAGTCCCAGTCCGTTATGCTCACCGTATTCAAAGCTCTTTTCAAAAAGCAGCTGCATACCAAGACAGATTCCCATCACCGGTTTACCTTTACGGGCTTGACTGATAACGGTTTTATCAAGACCTGATTTGCGAAGCTTTTCCGCAGCGTCTTCAAAAGCACCTACGCCGGGGAGAATTATGCGTTCTGCTTTTTCAAGAACTTCTTTTTCAGAGGTTACAACCGAGTCAACACCTATCGCATCAAGAGAACATTTAAGGGAAAAAAGATTACCTACTCCGTAATCTACTATTGCAAGCATTAAAGTACCCCTTTCGTTGAAGGTATTTCATCTGCAAAATCATCGTCGATTTTTACTGCCTGCTTCAATGTTCTTGCACAGGCTTTAAATATGCCTTCAATAATGTGATGCGAGTTTTTGCCCTCGATTTTTTTGATGTGAAGTGAACAGGGAAAGGTACGGTTAAATGCCGCAAAAAATTCTTCTGTAAGTTCAGTGTCAAAATTCCCGACCTTCTGTGCGGGGATTTCAGCATCAAATCCGAGATAGCTTCTGCCTGAAATATCAACTGAACAAAGAATAAGAGCTTCATCCATAGGCAGAATTATACTGCCGTAACGGATAATTCCTTTTTTATCACCTAATGCTTCTGAAAAAGCAGTGCCAAGGCAAATGCCGATATCTTCAACGGTGTGATGATAATCAACATCTGTGTCTCCGCTGCAGGTTACATCAATATCGAATCTTCCGTGCTTTGCAAAAAGATTAAGCATGTGATTAAGAAAACCGCATCCCGTATCAATTTTGCTTTCTCCTTTTCCGTCAATGTTAAGTGAAAGCGCAATATCTGTTTCTGCTGTTTTTCTGTTTATCTGAGAAGTTCTCATTTTGATTCCTCCAAAATATCTTTAAGAGCATCAAGCAGTGCCTGAGATTGCTCTCTTGTACCGATTGTTATACGATTATACTCTTTAAGGGGTTCTTTGTCAAAGTGTCTTATAAGAATACCTTTTGCTTTTAATTCAAGGTATATTTCTTTGCCGCTTTTATCGGGATTTTTTGCAAAAACAAAATTGCTTTTTGAGTCAAGAACCTGAAATCCCATCTTTTTAAGTTCACGGGTTGTAAATTCACGGTTTTTAATAATCTCTCTGCAATTATTTTTCATGTATTCATCATCGCATAATGCTCCGTATCCTGCCGCCATTGTCATCATATTAACATTATACGGATTTGTGGAATATCTTATGGTGTTGATGTCCTGAATAATTTTTTCATTTCCTATTCCGAATCCCAGCCTTGCGCCTGCCATAGAGCGTGATTTTGAAAATGTCTGCGTAACAAGAAGATTGTCATATTTGTTTACTAAAGGCACACAGCTTTCAGCACCGAAATCCACATAAGCTTCGTCAATTACAACAATATTATCCGGATTGCTTTTTATGATTTTTTCAATTTCATCAATACTCAGAGCAATTCCGGTGGGAGCATTCGGGTTTGCGATGAATATTGTTTTATTGATGTTCAGATAATCGTCAACATTGATTGTAAAATCATCTCTCAACGGAATTTCTTCGTAAGGAATGTTATTTATCTGAGCAAAAACAGGATAAAATCCGTAAGAAATATTCGGAAATGCCGCAGGATGATTTTTATCGCAATAAGCCATAAAGGCAAAATTGAGAATTTCGTCAGAACCGTTTGTCATTACCACCTGATTTGTATTTACATTAAAGTATTCTGCAGCTTTCTGAGTAATAACAGTGCAGTCCGGGTCAGAATAAAGCTGTAATCTTTCAGCCTCTTTACAGGCATTTTCTATTGCTTTTTTTGACGGGGGAAAAGGAGATTCGTTGGTGTTAAGCTTGATATATTTCATATCTTTAGGCTGTTCACCGGGAACATAAGGTGTAAGATTTTTATATTTATCGCTGAAAAATCTGCTCATTTATTATCATCCTCTAATCTTATAACTGCGCTTTTTGCATGAGCTGTAAGTCCTTCTTTTTTTGCAAAATATTCAACATCTCTTGCAACTTTTTCAAGGGCGTTTTTAGTGTAGTAAGTATACTGTGTTTTCTTAACAAAGTCATCAACCGAAAGGGGACTTGAAAACTTTGCTGTTCCGCTTGTGGGAAGTGTATGGTTGGGTCCTGCAAAATAATCGCCCAAAGCTTCAGGACAGTTTCTGCCCATGAATATTGAGCCGGCATGACGGATAGAATCAAGATAATCAAATGGATTGTCAACACACAGTTCAAGATGTTCGGGAGCAATTTCGTTTGCGATTTCAATTACAACATCAAGATTATCCGCAACTATTATTTTGCCGTTATTGTCAATAGAAGCTCTTGCGATTTCTTCTCTTTCAAGCAAAGGAATCTGCTTTTCAAGCTCTGCCCGAACATTTTCTGCCAGTTCCGGTGAATCTGTAACAAGAACGGCGCTTGCCATCTTATCGTGTTCAGCTTGTGAAAGAAGGTCAGCGGCGGCATGACGGGGATTTGTTTTTCCGTCTGCAACAATAAGAATTTCACTCGGGCCTGCAATCATATCTATTGAAACATTGCCGAAAACCTGTTTTTTTGCTTCTGCAACAAAGGCGTTTCCGGGGCCGACGATTTTATCCACTTTGGGAACGGATTCTGTTCCGTATGCAAGTGCGGCTATAGCCTGAGCACCGCCGACTTTAAAAATTTTATCAACACCTGCGGTTTTAGCTGCGGCAAGAATAACAGGATTGACTTTTCCGTCGCTTCCCGGAGGGGTAACTATTACAACTTCTTTTACTCCGGCAATTTTTGCGGGAATTGAATCCATAAGAACGGTTGAAGGGTAAGCTGCCGTGCCGCCGGGAACATACAGGCCGGCTTTGTCAACGGGAATGATTTTCTGACCCATAACAATACCGTTTTCATCGTTAATAATAAAACTGTTGCGAACCTGCTTTTGATGAAACTTTCTGATGTTTTCAGCAGCTTTTTCAAGTATTTCAATGAATTTTTCCGGAACAGCCCTGAAAGCCTCGTTTATTTCATCTTCACTGACAAGAAGAGTATCGAGCTTTGCTTTATCAAATTTTTCCGTATATTCAAACAGAGCTTTATCTCCGTTTTCTTTAACATTTTTTATAATGTCCTCTACAATTTTTTCAACATTTGTTTTTGATTCGGTTCTTGAAAAAATATCTTTATTCTGAACCTCTCCGTATTTCAGAATTTTAATCATTTGTCTGCCTCCGTAATTGCGGCAATTTCCGCAGAAACTTTTTCAATTATTTCACTTTTGAATCTGAAGCTTGATTTATTGGCAATAAGCCTTGCACTTATCGGCACAACATTCTCTTTAACTTCAAGGTTGTTTTCTCTTAAGGTATCGCCTGTTTCAACAATGTCGACAATAACATCGGACAGTCCGAGAATAGGAGCGATTTCAATAGAACCGTTAAGATGTATTATATCAATATCTCTTCCAAGTGAATTGTAATAGTTTTGAGCTATATTTGTAAATTTCGTTGCAACCTTAAGTGTTTTTCTGGGATTGTCACGAAAACTTTTCGGTGCGGCAACAGCCATTCTGCATTTGCCGATGTTAAGATCAAGAAGCTCATATATTTCAGGCTCATATTCAAGCAGAATATCTTTGCCTGCAACGCCTATATCCGCTGCTCCTCTTTCAACATATATTGCTACATCGGAAGGTTTTACCCAGAAATATCTTACTTTTTTTTCGGGGTTTTCAAAAATAAGCTTTCGGTTTACTTCTTTTATTGACGGACATTCAAAGCCGGCTTTTTCAAACATTGCATAAACTTTTTCACCGAGTCGCCCTTTCGGTAAAGCAACATTAAGCATATTATCCATTAAATTCCGCCTCCTTTTCACACATACGACAAAGATTTTTATATTTTATTTTTTCGGGTATTTTTTTTACGGCGAGAACGGATTGACCGTTTTCATTTAATTCATTTACTTTTTTTCCGATTTCACACACATCGGTTTTTTCATCGTAAATAATTACTGTGTCAACATCGTAATCGTTAAATGAATTATCAAGATTTTCCAGCACATCAAGGTAAATCGCAAAGCCTACAGCGTTTGATTTTCTTCCCATTTTTTTCATTAGTTTATCATATTGACCGCCTGAAATAACACTGTCTGAAATTCCGTTTATATAACCCTTGAAGGCTATACCGTTATAATATTTTGAATCCCCGGCAGTTGAAAAATCAATTTCGATTTTTTCAAGAATTTCATTATCAAGTGAGGACAGAATTTTTTCAAAGTTAATTACCTCCGCACTGTCCGCCAGTATTTTTTTCAGCTGAGGGAAAACATATGAATATTTGCCGTGAAGTGAAGTGAGTGCAATAAGCTTGTTAACAGTCTGCTCTTCAATTTCGGATTTTCTGCACAAAGAAGTCAGCTCATGAATATTTTTTTCATTTATAAAACTGATTATCTGCTTTCTGATGTCAGACGGAACATTTTCAATAAGCTGTGAAATAATTTCAAGACTTGAAACACATAAAACGCTTTCATCTGAAATAATATTAAGGCTTTGCACTGCAAGTGTAAGTATTTCCGCAAGACAGTATCCGTCAACATTTCCGATACATTCAATGCCCACCTGCATTATTTCTTTAAATGTTCTCGAGCCTTTTGAAACCCTGTAAACATTTTCGTTATAATAAAGCTTTTCGGACAAATCAGGATTGTCAATATGGTTTTTGATAATTGAAAGCGTAACATCGGGCTTTAATGCCATCAGCTTTCCGTTTGTATCATTGAAAGTAATTATATTTTCGCCTAAAAGAAAATCTTTGTTTTTTACATAAAGGTCGTATTCTTCAAATTTGGTCATTTTATATTGAGAATAGCCGTGCATTTCATATAATGAACGAAGTGAAAATATAATTTTTTCATCGTTTCTTACAGTGTAATCAATCATTTTCATTTAACCTTTCCATAACAGTTTTATATCCCCCTGAGCCGTAATTAAGGCACCTGCTTACACGGCTGATTGTAGCTGTACTGACTCCTATGCTTTCAGAGATATTTTTGTAATTCATACCTTTTTCAAGAAGAAATGCAGTGTCAAGCCGCTGTGCCATATCAAGAATTTCTTTAACTGTGCAAAGATCTTCAAAAAAAGAGTAAAATTCATCTATGCTTCTGAGGCTCATCATTGCTTCGAAAAGTCTGTCAATAGAATCATTCTTTATATTCAAATAATCTCCTCCGGTTCATTTATTGCTGTTTAGCATATTATCACATCACTGCGCTAAAGTCAAGCAAAATAACCGCATATAATATAATTTGTTGAAATAGCATAAATAAGTTGAAAACTTAATTCCGTTATGGTATAATCTGTCAACAGAAAAGAGGATGTTTATATGGGCAACGGGAATAAAAGCACAGCCGGAACTTTATGCGTAGGACTGGCGTATGTCGCATGGGGTTTACTTATTATTTTCTGGAATTTGCTGTCAAAGGTGGATTCTGTATATATTCTTTCACAGAGAATAATATGGTCTGCTGTGTTTATGGGTATATATATTCTTACCGTAAATCAGCGGGAGGAAATAAAAACCGTATTCAGAAACAAAAAGGATTTGCTGATATGCTTTATTTCAGGCGTGCTTGTAACCATAAACTGGGGCGTGTACATTTATGCTGTTAATTCGTCTCATGTTCTTGATGCAAGTATGGGGTATTTTATGGAGCCTGTTATGGTTGCGGCAATCGGAATAACGGTATTCAAAGAAAAACCGGGTGTACTTGAAAGGTTCACTTTTGCATTTTCCGTTGCCGCACTTGTTTTTATTGTTATTAAAATGAAAACTTTCCCCGTGCTTTCAATTCTGATAGCCGGTTCTTTTGCGGTTTACGGGGCAGTGAAAAAGAATCTTAATATTTCGGCGCAGACATCGCTTTTTACAGAAACCCTTTGTATGGCTGTCCCGGCTTTGATTTATACATTTTTTGCAGAAAGCAATTCCAACGGGGCAATAGGAACACTGCATGGCTGGGAGTATGCTTTACTGCCTGTTTGCGGAGTTGTCACATCACTGCCTCTGCTTCTGTTTAATAAGGGCGTAAAGCATATACCGTACTATATTTCCGGTATTTTAATGTATATAAATCCCACATTGCAGTTTATTTTAGGTGCGTTTTTATATCATGAGCCTCTTGATAAAAACAGGCTGACTGCATTTATCATTATATGGATTGGCGTTGCATTTACAGTTGCGGAAAAGATATCTGTGATGGTTAAAACCAAAAAACGGCAGAACACCTGAAAAGCAGAGCTTTTATATTGACAAATAAACACCCTGTCAAGTATAATACTTGAGGATTGGACTTTTTATCCGCAAAGTTATTTCCTGAAAAATTAAAACAGGGTATGGATTTTTCTGTGAAGTCCATACCTTGTTTAGTATGTTTAATGAAGGGTGATTCATCTTGAAAAGAATTAAAAGCTTTACTGTTGACCATATGAAGCTGCTTCCGGGCGTATATCTCAGCCGTGCAGACGATATAAGCAGGTTTGATGCGTCGGACAGGCTGGGGAATGTTGTACCGCACAGCGAATGTGAACAAAGCAGTATTTACACAATTTCCACTTACGATATCAGAATGACAAGACCGAATTTCGAACCCGTAATGGGAACGGGAGAAATTCATACAATAGAGCATCTGGGTGCAACTTATCTGAGAAACAGAGAGGATTTGCAGTACCGTGTTTTGTATTGGGGTCCTATGGGATGCCGTACAGGCTTTTACCTTATTATGTCGGGGGAAATTCCCGTTGCGGATATTACAAAGCTTATGATTGAAATGTATGAATTTATTGCCGGCTTTGAGGGAGATATTCCCGGCGCAACGCCTGTTGAGTGCGGTAATTATTCAGATATGGACCTTGAAGGTGCAAAAATGCGTGCCGAAAAGTATCTTGAAGTTTTGAAATCTTTATAAAAACAGTTGCAGGAACAGTTAACAAACTAACCGTTCCTGCATTTTTTATGAAAAAATTATTTTTTTAAGGTCATCAACAGTTTGAACAATATAATCTGCATTGTGTTTTTTAAATTCCTCTTTACTGCCGTATCCGTAAAGGACAGCTGCGCAGGGGATTCCCGCATTGTGAGCACCGTCAATGTCAAACTTTCTGTCGCCCACCATAAGAATTGTTGAATTATCGGGAAACTGCAGCCTTTCTATGCATTTATTTATAATTGTTGTTTTGTCACATTCGGGTAATTTCGGGTCAGAACCTATTGCCGCATCAAAATAAATATCCAGTCCTGCATCTTTGAGAATAATGTTAACAAAATCCTCCGGTTTAGAGCTGCCTATGCTTATTTTGATTTTTTCATTATGAAGAAACGAAACAAGCTCTTTTATACCTTCATATATTTCAAATTCATAGATTCCCGAAGTTGAGTAAACTTCTCTGAACTGCTTTACAAGAATGTCGGCTGTTTCAAAATCCACATTACATTCACGCATAAAGCTTTCGTGCAGGGGAGGACCGATAAATGTTCTGAGACTTGCTTCACTTAATTCGGGTAATCCGATTTTTTTCAAGGATTCGCAAATACAGCGAAATACACCTTTGCCTGTATCTGCCACAGTTCCGTCAAAGTCAAAAATTACAGCATCAAAATTCTTTTTCATAATAATCACCCCCATATATATAATATCACAAAAATCCCGTATTTACAATATACGGTTTGTATGGTATAATTATCAGGTCAGAAATTATCGTTGCGAAGTTTTCGTCAGCGTAAAAATAAGAGGTATGTTTATGGAAAACGAAAAGAAATCAATCGTACTCAGCTGTATTCAGCCTACAGCTGTGCCTACTCTCGGCAACTACCTGGGAGCATTAAAAAACTGGAAGTATATGAGCGATGATTATGACTGCTATTACGCTATTGCAGACCTTCATGCAATAACAGTCCGTCAGGAGCCGGCAAAGCTTCGCAAGCAGTCAATGGAAATGTATGCTCTTCTTCTTGCACTTGGACTTGACCCGCAGAAAAATGTTGTTTTTGTACAGAGTCATGTTCCCGAGCATTCTCAGCTTTCGTGGATTCTCAACTGCTACACTCAGTTTGGCGAGGCTTCAAGAATGACACAGTTTAAGGAAAAATCACTGAAACATGCAGATAATATAAATGTCGGTCTGTTTGATTACCCGGTTCTTATGGCGGCGGATATTCTTCTTTATCAGGCGGATTATGTTCCCATCGGAGCCGACCAGAAACAGCATCTTGAGCTTGCAAGAAATATTGCAGAACGCTTTAATCAGGCATATTCACCTACATTTACCGTACCGGAACCTTTTTTCGGCAAAGTCGGTACAAGAATAATGTCTCTTCAGGACCCGACAAAGAAAATGTCAAAATCTGACCCCAACCCCAAGGCTTCTGTAAGTATGCTTGATGCTCCGGATGTTTTGGCAAAAAAAATCAAATCGGCAGTTACCGATTCGGAAGCAAAGGTTTATTACGGAGAGGGGAAAGACGGCATCAACAACCTTATGGCTGTTTATTCTGCCTGCACAGGTCTTGATTACGCTCAGATTGAAAAAGATTTTGACGGAAAAGGCTACGGCGATTTCAAATCTGCAGTGGCAGAGGCGGCAATAGAATGTCTGAAACCTATACAGGATGAGTATTTCCGCATTGTAAACGATAAGGCATATCTTGAAGAATGTGCTGTAATCGGAAGTGAAAAGGCATCCGCAGCGGCAAGAAAAACTCTTCGCAAGGTTATGAAGAAGGTCGGCTTTTGGCAGGTTTAATAAAAAAAGCCCGTTTTTTGTATATTATTCCGTTTATTTATACGAATATGCATAAATATTCAAAAAATAGTTGACATTTATGCATTTCACTGTATAATAAATGCATAAACATTGACTATCGGTTTGGAGGAAAAAGAAATGAAAGAAATTAAAAAAGTAGTACTTGCTTATTCAGGCGGTCTTGATACATCTATTATTATTCCGTGGCTTAAAGAAAATTATAACAACTGCGAAGTTATTGCAGTTTCCGGTGATGTAGGTCAGGGAACAGAACTTGACGGTCTTGAAGAAAAAGCAATTAAAACAGGCGCTTCAAAGCTTTATATTGAAGACTTAAAAGATGTGTTTATCAACGATTTTGTTTTCCCGTCACTTAAAGCTGGTGCGGTTTATGAAAAGGAATATCTTCTCGGCACAGCGTTTGCCCGCCCGATTATTGCAAAAAGACTTGTTGAAATTGCAAAAGCAGAAGGCGCAGATGCTATCTGCCACGGCTGCACAGGTAAGGGTAATGACCAGGTTCGTTTTGAACTTGCTATTAAAGCTTTTGCACCTGATATGCAGATAATCGCACCCTGGAGAATTTGGGATATTAAATCCCGTGAAGAAGAAATCGAATATGCAGAGGCAAGAAACATTCCGCTTAAAATAAACAGAGAAACAAACTATTCAAAAGATAAGAATCTCTGGCACCTTTCTCATGAAGGTCTTGACCTTGAAGATCCGGCAAACGAACCTCAGTATAACAAACCCGGTTTCCTTGAAATGGGCGTTTCACCTGAACAGGCTCCCGATAAGCCCACTTATGTTACAATCAGCTTTGAAAAAGGTGTACCTGTTGCTGTTGACGGCAAAAAAATGGGCGGAGTTGAAATGGTTGAATATCTTAACGATATCGGCGGCAAGAACGGAATCGGTCTTGCAGATATAGTTGAAAACCGTCTTGTAGGTATGAAATCAAGAGGAGTTTACGAAAATCCCGCAGGTTCAATTCTCTATAAAGCTCATGATGTTCTTGAAACAATTTGTCTTGACAGAGAAACTCAGCATTACAAAGCACTTGTTTCACAGAAATTTGCAGAGGTTGTTTATTACGGCCAGTGGTTCACCCCGTTAAGAGAAGCTCTTTCCGCTTTTGTTGATAAAACACAGGAGACTGTTACAGGCGATGTTAAGCTTAAGCTTTATAAGGGCAACATGATTAATGCAGGCGTTACCTCACCTTATTCACTTTACAGTGAGGATTTTGCAACATTTGATGCTGATGAAGTTTACAATCAGAAGGATTCAGCAGGATTTATCAACCTTTTCGGTCTTCCCATTAAGGTTAAAGCAATTCTTGACGAACAGAGAAAAGCGGGCAAATAATTTAATAATAACAATTCTACAGAGGCTGTTACTGAATATGTGACAGTCTCTTTTTACATATATAAACAGGTGTTTAAGACCGGCTTGCGATAACATAAAATAACCCGCACCTAAAGGTACGGGTCAGCATCATATGTGTATTTATTTTTCACCTGATTGATTTTTTTCTTTCACAAAGCTATAAACAGGTTCAAGCTTTTCTTTTGTAAGAGGATATGCAAAACGGAAAAGTATGTATATCAGTGTATAAGCTATCGCAGGTATAACGGTACATACTTTGAGTATTCCTTCGCTGACTCCGGGAACGAAGCCTGCGTTTGCCATTCTGGATGAATCGTAACCTGCTTTTGCAAGCAAAGTCAATCCGCCGTAATCAGCAACGGTCTGACCTAATTTTCTGCAGAAGGTGTAAACCGAATAAATTGCGCTTTCACATTTCATTCCGGTCTTGTATTCCTGATAGTCAATAACATCTGTAACAACAGCCCAGTTCGTTATGGAAACAAATGAATAACCGAAACCTGTAATAAAAAGAAGAACAATAAACAGCCACGATTGATTCGGGGCGGGCTTGAGAACAAAAGTCAGTATTGATGCAAGTGCCGCAAAAAACGCTCCGAACCCGCAAAGCTCTTTTTTGCCGAATTTTTTAACAAGCTTCGGTACAAACGGAATCATCACTGCCATAGGCAGGTACTGGGCAACTGTTCCCAAAACGGAAAGGCTTGTATTGCAGAAATAGTTTTTATAAAGATATTGATTCAGCGAATTAAACTGAAGCTGACCGCTGATAAGAATGCCTGTAAGTGCCAGAACAATAAACGGTCTGCTTTTTATCATTGCGCTGTAAGTGGATTTCATACTGTAAACAGGTTCATCTTCAGACTTGACTCTTTCTGTTGTATTCTTAAAGCACAGAAGATAAAAAAGAATTGAAAAACCTGCCATAATAGCGGCAAATGTAAACATTCCGCCTGAATTGGCAACATTGTATGTTCCGCCTTCGCCGTCGTCAACCTTTGTATAAATAATAAACGGAGCAATAAGCAAGGGTGCCGCACCGCCCACACCTGCACCGATTGTTCGGAAAGTTGAAAGCAGAGTTCTTCCGTCAGGGTCATCGGTGATAACAGAGGCGAGAGAACCGTAGGGAACATTTATGCCGGTGTAAAGCATACCGAATGCAATATATGTTACATAGGCAAACAACAGAAGAATTGCCTCATTTTCAGTGAAAGAACGGATATTTATAAAACATAACAGCTCAGATACAGCAAGGGGAGCTGCAATCCATTTTATATATGAACGGAATTTACCGTTTTTATCCGGCTTCCGTTTTGCAACGATATTGCCCCACATAGGGTCGTTGATTGCGTCCCACAGCCTTGTAAATAAAAAAAGATTTGCAATTTTCTGCGGAGCAATTTTTAATATATCAGTGTAAAATACTTTTAAAAAAGAAGAAACATAAGTCAGAACAAATAAATTGCCTGCATCTCCCAGCATATAGCCGGCTCCTTCTTTAAATCCGATTTTTTTGTTATCG
This sequence comes from Acutalibacteraceae bacterium, assembly GCA_045628495.1. Lineage (GTDB taxonomy): Bacteria > Bacillota > Clostridia > Oscillospirales > Acutalibacteraceae > CAG-488. The sequence goes on along the minus strand of JAZQPL010000017.1, from coordinate 4,203 downwards.
GGATTTTTTTTGTTTTTTTTCGATGACATATCATACCTCCTGTTTTTTTACGGATACGGCTGTCAGAATTATTCTGAACCTGCCGAACCTTTCTCCGATTGTATCATATTACTTTCAGCTAATCAATATTATCTGTATCATATAATTTCATTATAAATGTTTTTCAACATTATTAAACGATGTGTTTGATATAGTGTAGATGTATACTTATTATACCGTTTAGTCGACTCTGAAAGCAAAAAACTTTTTTCTCAAGGGGCAAATTAAATGAATATGTGTTGACTTTTAACACCTAATGGTTTATAATCAACAATGTAAATATGTGTGGAGGTGTCTGCACATTTTTCATAAACTATTCTTTAAGGAGGAATTTTTATGGCATTCAGTAAGCGTGTGCTCAGTATTTTTATGGCTTTGCTTATGATTTTTTCTGCTGTTCAGCTTGGCGTCAGTGCTATTGATGTTAGTGTTGAAGCAGGCGAAGCTACTGAGTCCACACAGGTAATGCAGGACGAAGGCGAAGGCAGATATGTTTTGCCTAAAGCTACTGTTACTGCAACACCTACAATCCGTGTTGCTTCTGCTGTAGGTTCTTTTGACGGCGGAAGTACAATAGTTAAAGCAACTCCCTCAGGTGTTCCTGAAATAACTTCAGGTTATGTTAAAGAAGCTTATTCAGGTGAAACACCGGTATATCCTACAGTTACTTTTGAGTGTGACCTTTCTTTGGCAGCAGACAAAGGCACAGTTTCACTCAGTTGTCAGAGCATTTCCGGCTTGACATACGAAGTAAGTAACCCCACAAACAACAAGTGGGTATGGACTATTACAGGCGGTACAATTTCATCCGGTAACTATGCAGACTTTGTTGTTTCATTCGGTTACACTCATAAGGATGTTCTTACAGGAAAAGAAGAAACAAAGTATTATAAAGCATACGGTTCTTCTTATGTTGAGAATGTTGTTCAGCCCGCAGGTGTTTTTGTTGACCTTTACAGAACAAAACCTGCATTCAAGAGCGGCACATATACCGAAATAGTTTACAGAATCCTCGGCTTAAACACCAAGGGCGGTTACTATGAATCAGGTTCAGATGTCGGCGAAACCAAGGCTGATGATAAGACAAGATACGCTCACGGTTATTTCGATTTTGCTTCATGCTCAGAAGTCGGCTGGGGAAATACTGCCGCAGCCAGCGCAGGTAAAGGCCTTGTTCTTGCATGGTGTGATAATGGCGACGGTAATAAATACCTTTGTACAGGACTGGACCGTCAGAGAGCAGTTTCAACAACTTATATTGATGCTTCCAAAGGCACAGCTCTTAACGGCGAAAACATCAATCTCCGTTATGCGGCATTTAATAAAGGCCATGCAGACGGAAACCATCATGACCACAGCGATTACAGAGATCAGCTGAGCTCATTCTATGTATACCAGGGTGAGACTTCATGGGGTAATGATGATGTTTCAAATCCCTCAGCAGAGAACGAGCTTGGATTCCCGCTTGGCAGTTCCGATGCTGTGAAATTCTACGATGACGGTAACTATAATATCGATTCTGCATACGCAATCAAAAACGGTTCAGATACAAATAAAGTCTATGCTCTCAGCATTCCGTTCTCAGGAACACAGTATGTTAACTCTATGAGCACAGAAGAAGACGGCACAAAGAAGATTGCTTATACATTCAGATCATGCTGCTCTTCAAGATATTTGGATCCTAACCGTTGTGCAGACGGTCATACAGCAGTTGACCTCCGTTTTGTTGTATACAACAAGGCAGGACTCAGAGGTGCTATTGACGAAGCAGTTACAGGCGTTGTTCCTGTTTCACCCACAGGTACTGAAATCGGCGTTAATCCGCAGGAATGGTATTATGAAAGCGGCTGGGATAATTACCTTACAGCATATAAAGCAGCTTTACATGTTAACGCAAGATATGATGTTTCACAGGGTGATATCAATACAGCTGTTACAAATCTTGATGCGGCAGCAGATAATCTCGTTGTAAAAACAGCTGATTATTCAGCAGCAAGGGTTCTTATTTACGGCGACGAGTCTCAGCAGATTATCGGTATCGCAGATAAAGATTCTTCACTTTACACAGAAGAATCATGGGGAAAAGTAAATGCAGCTATCAATGCTCTCGGCGATATGAATTACAATGTATTCTATCAGTATCTTGTAGATGACCTTACAGCAGATCTTGAACAGGCTATCAAAGATCTTGTTTATTTATCAGCTGATTATACAAAGGTTGATAATGCGGTAGAATACGCAAAATCAGAAGTCGGCGTTGACGCAAGCGGAAATCTTAAACTTGATATGTATACAGAAGAAACAGCCAATACTCTTAAGGGCCTCGTTGATACAACGAAAGCAGACGGCTTCCGTTCTTATGACATTACATATCAGGATTATCTTGATACTCTTGCTGAAAATATTGAAAATGCAGTTGATGCTCTCGCATACAAAGATGCTGACTATTCTGAAGTTGACGAACTTATTGCAGAATATAACAATACATATCTTCCCAATAAGAGTATGTATAGCGAACAAACATGGAATGCTTATACTGCTTCTATTGAAGATGTAAGAAGAGGCATTAAGATTAATCAGCAGAATCTCGTTGATGAAATGGCTGATGATATTATTAAAGCACGCAAAAATCTTGCTTACGCACCTGCTGATTATACTGCAGTAGATAATATCATTGCAGAAGCCGGTAAACTCAACAGCAAGAATTATACTTCAGCTTCATGGAATGCTCTTCAGGCAGCAATTCTTGATGTTGATTATGAACTTGATTGCACCGAACAGGCAACAGTTAACGGTTATGTTACAACAATCAGAGCAAAGATAAACGCTCTTGTTTACACAACAGGTGATTACAGCAAAATCAATGCCCTTGTTGAAACTATCAATGGTCTTAATGAAGACTGGTACGAGGCAACAAGCTGGAATAATCTTATGACTGTTAAGAGCGGTATAGTTTATAATCTTACAGTTGATAAGCAGGCACAGATTGATGAACAGTTTAATGGTCTGGATGCTGCTTATAAAGCACTTGAACTCCTTCCTGCAAATTATGACGCAGTAACAGAACAGGTTAACAGATACAACGGTCTTAACAGATCACTTTATAAAGCATCTTCACTTGCAACAGCTCTTTTAGCTTATAATGCAATCGAATACGATTACAAAATTGATAAGCAGACAGCTGTTGATAAGATGGCAAGTGATTTGAAAGATGCACTTGACAATCTTCAGTACAAAGACGGTAACTACGATAATGTTAATGCCGCTCTCAGTGAAGCAAACTCTCTCATTCAGGCAGCAACTAAGTATGCCGAAGATTATAACGGAAACGCTTATTATACAAAGGCTACTTATGATGTACTTGTTGCAGCATGCGAAGCTGTTCAGACAGGACTTACCATTGATAAGCAGGCACAGATTGACGGTTACGCAACAGCAATCAATCAGGCAATCATCGAACTTGAAAATAACACAGCTGATTATACAGCAGTAAACAATGCTAAGGCAGCTGTTCCCGAGGACCTTGATTCAGGCAGATATATTGAAGAAAAGGTTACAGCAGTTAAGAACGCTTTGTCAGCAGTTACAGAAGGCTTGCTTACAGATGAACAGGCAACTGTTGACGGATTTGCAGCAGCTATTAACGATGCAGTAAGCAAACTTAAAGTTAAAGGCGCAGATTATAAGTGCGTTGATGATGCTATCGCACAGATTCCCGCAAACCTTTCAATTTACACAACAGATTCAGTTGCTGTTCTTACACAGGCAAGAGATGCAGTTGATTATAAGCTTACAGTTGACGATCAGGAAATTGTAAACGGTTACGCAGCAGCAATTCTTGATGCTATCAGCAGGCTTGTTGTTGACGCTGCAAATTATAACGGCGTTGAAGCAGCAAAGCAGGCAGCAAACGCAGCTCTTACTTCTGATGATGCTAAGTACTACACAGATGAAAGCAAAGCAGTTGTTACAAATGCTATAGCTGCAGTTGTTTATAACCTTCCCAAGGCTCAGCAGAGTGTTGTTGACGGTTATGCAACAGCAATAAACGAAGCAGTAGCAGCACTTGCATACAAGCCGATAAACAGAACAGCATTCGACTCAGCAGTTGAAGCATTCGGCAAGGTAGATACAACCAAGTATACAGAAGCATCAGTAAAAGCA
>JAZQPL010000016.1:0-3525 GCA_045628495.1 Acutalibacteraceae bacterium | reverse complement strand
TTATCAGGAGGAAAGAAATGAGTGTTAAAATAATTACATCACAACAGAAAATGACTGCATACCTTGACGGCGAAATTGATCATCATTCATCGACTTCAATCCGTGAGGAAATTGACAGGGAGATTATGCTGAAAAAGCCTGAGGTGCTTAAAATTGATTTTGATAATGTTACTTTTATGGATTCATCGGGAATCGGACTTGTTATGGGCAGATATCGCACTCTTGCATTAAACGGCGGTAAGCTTATTATTTCAAATTTGTCAAATCAGTTTTATAAGATTATGAAAATGTCCGGACTTGAAAAAATAGCAACAATAAATAAAAGGGAGAATAGATATGAAACCAAAAAATGAATTCAGAATGACTGTTGATTCAAGAAGTATTAACGAAGGATTTGTCAGAAGTACTGTTGCGGCATTTGCTGCCCAGCTTGACCCGACAATAGAAGAAATATCAGATATTAAAACTGCGGTCAGTGAAGCTGTTACAAATTGCATAGTTCATGCTTACAGTGAAAAATTAGGCAAGATTTACATATATTCAGCTGTATATGACGACGGAAAAATAAAAATTTCCATTCGTGATAAGGGATGCGGAATTGAAGATATCAATAAAGCCAGAACACCGCTTTTTACTACTTTGGGTGGTGAAAGAGCGGGACTCGGATTTGCAGTGATGGAAAGCTTTACCGACAGTTTACTTGTTCGTTCTATACCCGGAAAGGGTACAACCGTTATTATGATTAAAAAAATCGGCAGGCGTTATTGAGTATGGCAGAGCAGGCATTAAGAAATCAAAAGGTAGAGGAGAATTTAGGACTTGTTTATGCATGCGCTGCACGGTTCAAATGCAGGGGAGTTGAATATGAAGATTTGGTTCAGGCAGGTTGTGTTGGTTTAATAAAGGCTGTTGATAATTTTGATGAAAGCAGAGGATTTTCTTTTTCAACATATGCCGTTCCCGTAATTTTAGGTGAAATTAAAAGAATATTCAGGGATGACGGTACGGTGAAAATCAGCAGAATAATTAAAGACAGAACAAGGAAAATAGCTTCTTTTTCTGATGCTTTTTCAAAAAGTAACGGAAGAGAGCCAACAATAAAAGAAATTTCTGAAAATCTTGATATTTCACCTGAAGATGTTGCACAGGCAATAAATGCTTCTTTGCCTGTTTATTCTCTTACAAATGATGATGATTCCGGAAGTGATTTTGATGTACCTGTTAAGTCATACGACAATGAAATATCAGATAAAATTGCATTAAATGAAATTATTGAAGGGCTTTCACATCAGGACAGGCTTATAATTAAGTTAAGATATTTTTCTGGTATGACACAAGTAAAAACAGCGCAACTTCTGAATATGACACAGGTTCAGGTCAGCAGACAGGAAAAACGAATATTAAACACTATCAGAAACAGTTATAATATATAGGCTGTTGTATTTCATCAAAATCTCGTTATGTGTTTTTTTATATTAAATATAGATTTTTATATTTACAAAATAACAATTTTATTTTATAATATAATCAGAGGTGTTTAATATGAAATATGCAAAAAAACTATTGTGTTTTTTACTTGTTCTTATTATAGCATTGATTTCAGTTATCCCTGCATTTGCTACGGATGTTACACATCTGACATTTTTGTACATAGATAAGGGAAATATCATTATCGGAGACAATTCTGTTTCCGGATACGGGTTATACGGTGAATATATCGAAGAATATGACCCGGACGGATATTGCATAACTTCTTCTGTAAATTCAGATTCGTCAAATACTGTTACTTTTAACGGCGGCGAAAATTATGTTGTGTTTATGAATCTTAATATTAAGATTTCTTATTCATTTGATGCCGCTGTATGCCTGACTGAAAATTCAAAAGTTCATCTGTTCGTTACCGGCGACAATAATATAACAAGCGGCAGGTCAAGAGCAGGTATTGAAATACAGGAAGGCAGTGAACTTATTATTGACGGCGACGGTTCGCTTAATACAAAGAGCGGCGGTCAGGCAGGAATCGGCGGCGGTAACGGCGGTTCAAACGGTTCTCTGGTTATCAACTCAGGTACAATTACGGCTACTTGCACAAGCGAAAGCGCAGGTATTGGCGGCGGAAGCAGCGGCTCAGGCGGAAATATAATAATCAACGGCGGTAATGTTACGGCAAACGGCGGTTCTTACGGTGCAGGTATCGGCGGCGGCTGTGCTTCTGACGGCGGAAATATTATAATTAACGGTGGAACAGTAACAGCAACCGGTGGTTCTGATGCTGCCGGAATCGGCGGCGGATGGTATGGTGAAATGGGAACTGTTGTTATTAACGGCGGTTCAGTTAAAGCCTCGGGCGGAGGAAGCGCTCCTGCAATCGGTGCTGGTAAACAAACATCTTCTTCATATCCTGTTGACAGTAACGGTAATCATTTGTATCTTACAAATGTGAGTGCATCAGCATACGGAACATTTAATAAAATATTTGTTAACGGCAGAGATGCAAATATATCAGGATTTCATCTTAATGATTCAAAATATTATTTTTATGTTCCTGTAGGGACAAATTTTGTTTCGTGTGAACCTGTCGGTCAGGGAGTTGTTATCTTTAAATCTGTCATCAGTTCTGCAGGTCAGTCAAATGTTACTTCTGTTAATCCTGTAACTGTTAAAAACGGAGCACAGATAGGTAAGGACAACATAATAAGGGGAATCACCTGCGGACTTACAAATCTTGATGATTTTTTAGTTTTAAGCAGTGGGTATTCTCTCAGGTATGATAACAGCTTTATAGGTACCGGAACTAAAGTTATACTGATGTTTGGTGACAAAGAAGTATATGCTTACAGAGCTTTACTTTACGGTGACACTGATAACAGCGGCTGGTATGATGGTCAGGATTCTTTTTATGTATTTCTTATGCTTTGGCAAATGATTACTGAAGACAACACTGACGCTTTGGTTTTTGAAGCGGCGGATGCTGACCGTGATGGAAGGATTACTGAAAATGATTTACATCTTCTTGAAAGCGCCGGTCTTCTGATTTCATCGGTTTATCAAGGTGATGTTTCCGAAAAAGAGCTTGCTGTTTGTGAACAGTATTTTGCTTTGATTGATCAGACACCTGTTTCATTTGAAGAAAACACTTCTTCAAATGCTGAGAACGATACAACTGATTTAACTGAAACTTCAAAATCAAACAATATATTTGATTATATTTTATCTTTTATAAAATATGTAATAAAAGCACTTCTTTCTTTGAATATATTTTATAACACTCTAAAAAGATAAATGTTGATTTATAGTTTGAAACCTTGGGTTTAATTTAATCCAAGGTTTTTTATTTTTAAATTAAAAAATAACGCTTATACCGATTTTTGAAGCGGTCATACTTTATTTTATAAATTATGATTATTTTGTTGTAAAATACAAATGTATTAAAAAGTTCTACCTGCGGTTGATATTAAGGGTATTGTAATATTAAAATGCTTAATTTATAATATTTGTAAATTATTATTTTAATTAGGTTATAAA
>JAZQPL010000015.1:0-37478 GCA_045628495.1 Acutalibacteraceae bacterium | reverse complement strand
AGGTCAATACCCAGCATATCCTGCTCGGGGAAGGCAAGACCGCAGTCAACAACAATCATGTCCTCTCCCATTTCATATACTGTAATATTCTTACCGATTTCATTCAGTCCGCCAATAAAGGTTACCTTAACAGGAACGGCGGGCTTTTTCTTTTTCTGATTTTTCTGATTTCTGCTCTGCTGTGTTTTTTTAGGTTTTACAGTTTTGGACTTACCTGTTTTTGCGGATTTTCCGTTTACTGATTTTGAAGAATTTTTCTTTTTTTCCTCAGCGGTTTTCGATTTTATATTGTCATTGTTTTTAACAGCCTTAGCCGGACTTTTTTTAACATTCTGCTTATTTTTTGCATTCTTGCCGTTATCGGAACTCTTTGCCTGATTTTTAGGCTTTCGTTCCTTTTTCGCATCGTTCTGCATTGAAAGTCATTCCTCCGAAAAATTATTGTATATTTAAACATCCGTATATGTATCCAAAATATGCTAATCTATATAATACTCTTTACACAGAAAAATGTCAATAAAAACTGACTATTTGAAGTCAATTTTTTAACGACAAAAAACATCCTCTTTCGATTGACTTTTTTTCGTAAAAGTGTTACAATACAATGAATGTATGCGAATAATATACATTGTATGTAAACAATAACATCAGAGGTGAGTAAAACATAGTTAAAGCAGATAAAACCGTAAAAAAAGAAACAGTGTACATCGGAGCATTCACAGTTATTTTAAGTATGCTTATGCAGGCGGTATTTCTTGTTATCGGGAAATGGGACTATACTGTCCTTCTCGGCAACATTCTATCAGGTTTTTTTTCTGTTCTGAATTTTTTCTTAATGGGAATAACAGTTCAGAAAGCTGTGCAGAAAAGCGAAAAAGCCGCAGCAGATACTATGAAACTTTCTCAGACTCTGAGAACGATGATGCTTTTCGGTGCAGCGGTTGCAGGTGTAGTTCTTAATTGCTTTAATACCGTTGCCGTGCTTATACCGCTGTTTTTTCCACGCATTGCCGTTGCGTTCAGACCGATGCTCGGTAAGAAAAACGACAGCAGCAATGAAAAATCATAAAAGGAGTGATTCAATGAGTAAAGATAATTTCAGCTTTAAGTTAATTGATGCACTTCTGATCGCAGGGATGATTATTCCCGTTGTATTTGCCATTGTGCTGAGTATTTTATTTATTCCGGCTTCAGACGGAATAGAAATATCCGGCGCATATATTTATTTTAACATTCCCCTTCCCCTTGGCGGACTTCCGATAACAGAAGCTCAGGTTAATTCATGGATGGTTATTGTTTCGGTTTTCTTTCTGTGTCTTTACATTACTCACGGAATTAAAGAAAAGCCGGATACAGCCCGTCAGCATTTTGCAGAGTGGATTATTGAAAAAACGGATAATCTTGTTAAAACAAATATGGGTGAATATTTCATGGGATTTTCTCCGTTTATTGCGGCGATTCTTGCGCTCAGTGCCTTTTCCAGCCTTATGTCACTGTTCGGGCTTTTTGCTCCCACATCAGATATAAATGTTGTTGCAGGCTGGGCAATTCTTGTTTTTTTGCTCATAACATATTACAAAATGAAATGCGGCCCGCTGCACTACCTTAAAAGCTTTGCGGAACCTGCTTTGCTGACTCCGCTTAATGTTATCAGCGAAGTTGCAACACCTGTTTCAATGGCATTCCGTCATTACGGCAATGTGCTTTCAGGTTCGGTAATTTCAGTGCTGATTGCTGCAGGTCTTCAGGGAATATCAGCAACTCTTTTAAAATGGATTCCCGGATTTTTAGGCAGATTTCCGCTGTTTCAAATAGGACTTCCCGCTGTTCTTTCTGTTTATTTTGATGTCTTCAGCGGATGTCTTCAGGCATTTATTTTTGCCATGCTGACAATGCTTTATGTTGCCGGTGCGTTCCCTCAGGAAGATTACTTCAAAAGAAAAGAACGCAGAAGGCAAAAGAAATTAAACAAAAATTAAAATATTACGGAGGTAATTAAAATGTTAGAACTTGCTATTGGTATTATTCTCGGATGCTGTGCACTGGGTGCAGGATGTGCAATGATTGCAGGTATCGGCCCCGGTATAGGTGAAGGTAATGCAGTTGCAAAGGCTTGCGAAGCAATCGGCCGTCAGCCTGAATGTAAAGGCGATGTTACTACAACAATGCTTATGGGTTGTGCTATTGCTGAAACAACCGGTCTTTACGCACTTGTTATTGCAATCCTTCTTATCTTTGTTGCACCTTCCCGCTTTGTTGACATTCTCATGACAACACTCAATAAATAATCGGAGGAATAGAATATGCAATCTCTGGAAATTATTTCTGTCAATTTCTGGCAGATTTTGATTTCCCTTTGTAATCTTCTTATACTTTTTCTGATACTGAAAAAGTTTCTCTACAAGCCTGTTAAAAAAACTATTTCTCAGCGTGAAAACACTATTCAGGAACAGTACGACCGTGCAGATTCCGCAGTTAAAGACGCTGAAGAAATGAAAACTCAATGGAGTTCAAAGATTGAAAACGCAGAAATTGAAGCTGATTCAATCATTAAAGAAGCTTCTGTAAGTGCAAATAAGCAAAAAGAGGCAATTCTTGAAGAAACTCATAACAAGGCTGAAAGTATTCTGCGCCAGGCTGAAGCCGATGCAGAGCTTGAAAAGAAGAAAGCAAAATCAGAAATCAAGAAAGAAATTGTTGATGTATCTGTTGCTCTTTCCGAAAAAATGCTTGCAAGAGAAATCAGTGCAGAAGACCATCATAATATGATTGACACATTTCTTGCGGAAATAGGTGAAGACTGATGAAAGGAACAAGTAAAGAATACGCTGTTGCTTTGTTCGGACTTGCCGAAGAAAAGAAGTGCGAAAAAGAAATATGTGACGGACTTTTATTTGTCAGAGATATTTTCGGCAAAACAGAAGGACTGTATTCATTTCTTAAAGCTCCGGGAATATCAAAATCCGTTCGAATTGATGCAGTGAAATCTGCGTTTGAAAACAGCGTTCCCGAATATGTTTTATCGTTTCTTTGTTTGCTGTGTGAAAACGGAAATGTTGCTTTACTTGATGAATGTATTGACGAATACGAATTTCTATATGAAGATAAACTGCGCAGAAGCCGTGCCAAAGTGACATCTGCCGTTGAATTAAGTGAAAAAGAAAAGAACGCACTTTCTTCAAAGCTTGAAAAGAAATACAACAGAAAAATTGAAATACAATATTTAATTGACAGTTCAATATTAGGCGGCGTCATTATTGAAATTGACGGCACAATTATTGACGGCAGTCTTAAATCCCGTTTGAATACTATGAAGGGAGTGATAAGCGAATGAGCAGAAAACCTGAAGAAATAAGTAATATTCTTAAAGAACAAATCAGGAATTATAAAGAACAGGTTGAAATGACGGAAACAGGAACAGTTGTTCTTGTAGGTGACGGTATAGCAAGTGTTTACGGTCTTCGCAACTGTATGGCAAGCGAACTGCTTGAATTTGAAGACGGAAGCGTTGGTCTTGCGCAAAACCTTGAAACCGAAACCGTTTCAGTTGCCGTTCTTGCAGATAAAAACGACATTCGTGAAGGCACAACGGTACGCCGTACGGGAAAGGTTTTATCAGTACCCGTTGGTGAAGAACTTTTAGGCAGAGTTGTAAACGCACTGGGCAAGCCAATAGACGGTAAAGGCCCCGCTGCAACAACCGAAACAAGAACAATAGAAAACGAAGCCCCCGGAATAATCGAAAGAAAAAGCGTTTGTGTTCCGCTTCAGACAGGAATCAAAGCTATTGACAGCATGATTCCCATAGGCAGAGGACAGCGTGAACTTATTATCGGAGACAGACAGACAGGTAAAACCGAAATTGCTATTGATACAATAATAAACCAAAAAGGCAAAGATGTTCTTTGTATTTATGTTGCAATCGGTCAGAAAAGCACATCTGTTGTTCAGCTCACTCAGCAGCTTACTGCGGCAGGTGCAATGGACTACACAATTATTGTGTCTGCTTCTGCATCAGAGAGTGCTCCGCTTCAGTATATTGCACCCTATTCAGGCTGTGCTATGGCTGAATACTTCCGTGAACAGGGAAAAGATGTTCTTATAATATACGATGACCTTTCAAACCACGCTGTTGCGTACAGAGCACTGTCTTTGCTTATAAGAAGACCGCCGGGACGAGAAGCATACCCCGGCGATGTATTCTACCTTCATTCAAGACTTCTTGAACGCTCAGCCTGTGTTGCAGATGAATACGGAGGAGGCTCAATAACAGCTCTTCCCATTATAGAAACCCAGGCAGGCGATGTTTCGGCATATATACCCACAAATGTTATTTCCATTACAGACGGTCAGATTTTCCTTGAAACAGAACTGTTTCATTCGGGAATTATGCCCGCTATTAACCCCGGTATATCGGTAAGCCGTGTAGGAGGTTCTGCACAGCTTAAAGGCATGAAAAAGGTTTCCGGTGAGCTTAAGCTTTTATATTCACAGTATCGTGAGCTTCAGGCATTTGCTCAGTTCGGCAGTGACCTTGATGCCGATACCAAATCACGACTTGCTCTCGGTGAAAGAATTGTTGAGGTTCTAAAACAAAATCAGAACTCACCTCTCCATGTAGGCTGTCAGATTGCAATCGTATATGCCGTTACAAACGGATACCTTGACAGCACAGAAGTTAAAGATGTTAAATCATACGAAAAGCGTCTTTATGAAAAACTGCACAGTGAACATCAGGACTGGCTCAACAGAATTGAAAACAATCTTTACGGTCAGGCTGAAATTGACGAATTAAAAGCGACACTCGAATCCATGCGGAGGTGAGAAGATGGGTGCAAATACAAAAATTCTTCGTCTGAGAATACGAAGTGTTGATTCTACCCTTCATCTTACCAAGGCAATGGGACTTGTTGCTACATCAAAAATACGCCGTGCTAATGAAGCTATGAAAAATTCAAGGGAATATACATCCGCAGTTAAAGCGATGATTAAAACATTAACGGCAAGCCCTGAATGCGCCAAAAGTCCGTATATGAGAAAAGACGGACAAAGAACAAGACTGATTGTTATAACAGGCGACAGAGGATTGTGCGGCGGTTATAACGCCAATGTTTTCAGAATACTGCAGGATTATCCCGATGCTGAAATTATTCCAATCGGTAAAAGAAGCTGCGAAAGATACGGCAAAGAAAATGTTTCATCTGAAAACTTTAACAGAGCTGATGCATACAGACTTGCCAAAGACCTTTGCAGTGATTTCAAAGAAAACAAATATGACCGTTTGGGAGTTGTCTGCACAAAATATATTTCTATGATGGTTCAGCAAGCTTGTATTGAATGGATTCTTCCACTTGATAAAAGTGAAGAAAAAAACAAATCAAGCATCTTATTCGAACCTAATGAAATAGAAATTCTTAACTCCGCCGTTACTGAATATGTAGGCGGAATAATAACAGCGCTTATCCGTGAAAGCTTTGCGTGCGAAGTAGCCGCAAGACGAATGGCAATGGATAATGCCGGCAAAAATGCAGAACAGATGATTTCGGATTTACAGCTTCAATACAACCGTGCAAGACAGGGAGCCATCACTCAGGAAATCACTGAAATCGTTGCCGGCAGCGGTGGCTGAAAGGATTGAACAATATGAATAACAATAATTTCGGTACTGTATCGCAGGTTATGGGGCCTGTTGTAGATGTACAGTTTGAAGAAGGACAGTTACCTTCAATATATAATGCGCTTACCATTCCGGTTGGTGACAAAACCCTTACAGTTGAGGTTGCACAGCATATTGGTGACAACACTGCAAGATGCATTGCTATGGCTTCTACCGACGGATTACAGCGTGGAACAAAAGTAACCGATACCGGAAAGCCCATAAGTGTTCCGGTAGGATTTGAAACACTGGGAAGAATTTTCAATGTTTTAGGTGAATCAGTTGATAATAAGCCTTCGCCTGAAACAGATTTACGCTGGAATATTCACCGAAGCGCACCTGAATATGACCAGCTTGCAACATCAACAGAAATACTTGAAACAGGTATTAAAGTTATCGACCTGCTCTGCCCATACTCAAAAGGCGGTAAAATCGGTCTTTTCGGCGGTGCTGGAGTTGGTAAAACAGTTCTTATTATGGAGCTTATCAATAATGTTGCCAAAGAACACGGCGGACTTTCTGTTTTTACAGGCGTTGGCGAAAGAACCCGTGAAGGTAATGACCTGTATTATGAAATGAAAGAATCAGGGGTTATTGATAAAACATCGCTTGTTTACGGCCAGATGAATGAACCGCCCGGAGCAAGAATGAGAGTTGCTCTTTCAGGTCTTACAATGGCTGAATACTTCCGTGATGAAGAAAAGCAGGATGTTCTTTTATTTATTGATAATATTTTCAGATTCACCCAGGCAGGCAGTGAAGTTTCCGCACTTTTAGGCAGAATGCCCTCTGCTGTCGGATATCAGCCGACACTTGCAAATGAAATGGGTGCTTTACAGGAAAGAATTACTTCCACCAAAAAAGGTTCAATAACATCAGTTCAGGCAGTTTATGTTCCTGCCGATGACCTTACAGACCCGGCACCGGCTACAACATTCGCTCATCTTGATGCAACAACCGTGCTTTCAAGAAGCATCGCATCACAGGGTATCTACCCTGCTGTTGACCCTCTTGAATCATCCAGCCGTATTCTTTCACCTGAAAAAATCGGTGAAGAACATTACGCAGTAGCCAAAGAAGTTCAGAGAATTATCCAGCGTTATAACGAGCTTATGGATATTATTGCAATTATGGGTATGGATGAATTATCTGATGAAGATAAGCTTCTTGTTTCCCGTGCAAGAAAATTGCAAAGATTTCTTTCTCAGCCCTTCCATGTTTCTGAAAAGTTTACAGGTATCCCTGGTACTTATGTGCCCCTTAAAGAAACAATAAGAGGATTTAAAGAAATAATTGAAGGAAAGCATGATGACCTTCCGGAGTCTGCATTCCTGTTTGTCGGTACTATTGACGAGGCTGTTGAAAAAGCAAAGGGGATAAAATAATGAACACCTATATGCTTACTGTGTCTTCACCTGACGGTAACATTTTTCACGAAAAAGTTTCCGCTCTGTTTTTAAGAGGAGCAAACGGAGACCTTGCAATTCTTGCAGGGCACATACCGTTTGTAACCACTGTTCAGCCGGGAGAATGCAGAATAGAGCTTGAAGATACCACCGAAAAAACAGGTATTACCGACGGAGGAATACTGACTGTTTCAAAAGATGAAGTTACTCTTCTTTCCGGAACATTCCGTTGGAAAGACTGACATTTTGATTACTGAAAGCCCTTCATCTCAAATTGAGATGAAGGGCTTTTTGCAAAAAACTACATATATCAAAAAGCCCGGGAACAAATCCCGGGCTTTAACATAAGCAATAATAAATCAGCCTAAAAATGCTTCATGAATAGATGAAACAGCTTTATCTGCATCTTTAGAATCAATAAGAACAGATATTTTAATTTCACTCGTTGAAATCATCTGGATATTTATATCGCTGTTATAAAGTGCTTCAAACATAGTTGATGCTGTACCCGGATGTGTTTCCATACCTGCACCTACAACAGACACCTTGGCAACATCTGTATCACATTTTATAACAATATCATCATCAACAAAAGGTAACTCACGGATTGCATCAATAGCAACGGGACCGCTGTCTTTATTTACAGTAAAAGTAATATCCTTAGTTGAATTTCTGCCAACAGACTGAAGAATAATATCAACATTTATATTCTTATGTGCAAGCTTGCTGAAAACCTGAAAAGCAACGCCGGGAATATCCTTAAGACCGATAATTGAAATTCTGGCAACATCTGTATCTTTTGTTACCCCTCTGATAAGCATTTTCTCCATTTTAGCTACCTCCTTAACTATTGTACCCGGTATGGGATTAAGACTTGATAATACTTCCAACTCAACATTATATTTTTTTGCCATTTCAACT
The DNA here is from genome assembly GCA_045628495.1 of Acutalibacteraceae bacterium. GTDB lineage: Bacteria > Bacillota > Clostridia > Oscillospirales > Acutalibacteraceae > CAG-488. The sequence continues at coordinate 29,495 of JAZQPL010000015.1, read as the reverse complement.
GAGCGGTTATTAAGCACCTGTGCGCCTAATGTTGCAAGCTCAAGCATTTCATCATAAGTGATTTCTTTAAGCTTTTTAGCATTTTTTACCTTGCGGGGATCGGCAGTGTAAACACCGTCAACATCTGTAAAAATCTGGCATTTATCAGCGTGCAGTGCCGAAGCGATTGCAACTGCGCTTGTATCCGAACCGCCTCTGCCAAGCGTAGTGATATCTCCACGGTCGTTAATACCCTGAAAACCCGCAACAACTACTATTTTGTTGTTTCCGATTTCAGTAAGCAGTCTTTCTTTGTGAATTGTTTTTATTCTTGCCGCCGAATACACTGAATTTGTTGAAAATCCTGCCTGCCACCCTAAAAGAGACACTGCGGGATAGCCCATATTCTGAATCGCCATAGCAAGCAACGCAACTGAAATCTGTTCACCGCTTGCAAGAAGCATATCCATTTCTCTTTTTGAAGCATCGGATGTAATTTCTTTTGCTTTAGTAATAAGGTCATCTGTTGTATCTCCCTGAGCTGATACAACAACAATAACATCGTTGCCGTCTTTGTATGTGTCTGTTACAATTTTTGCAACATTTCTGACACGCTCAGCATCTCTGACCGAGCTGCCGCCGAATTTCTGAACTATAAGACTCATAGCTGTTTTCCTCACTTATCAATAATCTGCGATTCTGATTTTTGAAATAATATCAATGCTGTTAATGCCGTTAAGTATTTCTGTTATTTTGCATTCCGGAAGAACAGGAGTGACAAAAGCAATTTCATTTTCATCCGCTCCGTCTTTTTCAAGGAATTCAACCCCTGAAAATGCAGAAACGATATCCTCTGCTGATTTGCTTTTATTATTTGTGCCCGCTCTGACATAAACAGCAGTTTCAATTTCATTATAATCAATTACATAATCAGATGTTCCCTCTGACCAGCCGAAATTTTTGCGTTTTTCAACATGATTTGCGCAATCAATCACATCGGCAACTACTGCACTTGCGGTGGGGAGCTTACCCGCTCCCTTCCCGTAAAACATAACATCACCGACAGCATCTCCTCTTACAAGAACAGCGTTGAAAACATCGCTTACGCTTGCAAGCTGACTGCTGTTTTTAATAAACGCAGGTGAAACAACCGCAGAAATTTTATCTTCACTTATTTTTTTGGCTCTGCCGATAAGTTTAATAACTCCGCCCCACTGTCTGGCGTATTCAACATCAGTAAGTGATACTTTTGTTATGCCCTGCATATAAATATCATCAGGGTAAACATGCTTTCCGAAGCAAAGGGAAGCAAGAATGCATATCTTTCTGCCTGCATCATGACCTTCAATATCCGCTGTCGGGTCTTTTTCCGCATATCCGTTATCCTGTGCAAGCTTTAAAGCATCTTCAAAGCTCATATTATTCTCTATCATCATAGTAAGAATAAAATTTGTAGTGCCGTTAAGAATACCTGCAACTTCATTTATTCTGTTAGCCGCAAGGCACTGACTAATAGGACGGATTACGGGGATTCCGCCGCCAACACTTGCCTCAAACATAAAGTTTGCATTATTTTCTTCTGCAATTTTAAGAAGTTCATAACCTTTCGCAGCCACAAGCTCTTTGTTTGAAGTTACAACGCTCTTGCCTTTTTTCAGGCATGAAGAAACAAATTCATAAGCAGGATGAAGTCCGCCCATAGTCTCAACAACAATTTTAACATCAATATCATTTAAAATAATATTAAAATCCTTAACCATCAGATTTTCATTTTCATCACCCGGAAAATCACGCAAATCAAGGATGTATTTAATCTGCATATCGTCTTGAGATGAACTTTCGGCAATATTTTCACGATTATGATTTATAACATAAGCAACGCCTGAACCAACAGTACCGTAACCCATAATTGCTATAAACATTATTTCCACTCCCTTTGTGTTTAACTCAATCACTTTATTATATCATAAATTTTATGCAGAATAAAGGTTTTTTTAAAATTTATTTCAAATATGCCTCAAGCCTGTAAATCGGCATACCCATTGAGGAAAACCGTTCTTCGTATTCTGTAATAATATTGTCCTCCATTACGCTGTTATGAAGGTCAAGAGATATATTTTTCAGGCAAAATCCGTTTTCACTGAACGACTGAACGGAAAATTCAAAAAAGTGCATATTGTCAGTTTTCTGATGAATTTCCCCGCCATCGGCCAAAAGCGGTTTGTAAATATCAAGAAAACGCTTGTGAGTAAGTCTGTGTGAAGCATATTTTGCCTTTGGGAAAGGACAGGAAAAATTAAGAAAAATTCGTTCAACAGATTTTTCAGGTATGTATTTAGGAAGATATTCAGCCATACCTTTAATGAAATACAGATTTTTTATTTCCTGCTCAAGTGCGGCTTCACAGGCCTGCACAATAACATTGCCGTATTTTTCAACTGCAATTATATTATATTCAGGGTGTTTCTTTGCATATTCGCAGGCAAACTGACCCTTACCGCATCCGATTTCAAGAATAACGGGATTATCATTTCCGAAAATTCTGCTGAAATTAAAATATTCCTTTTTTTTAACCGCCTCAACAAAATTAAGCTGGTCAACCTCTATGGTAAAAAGATTATCTTTGCAGACATCAAGTCTTTTATCAAGATTTTTCTTTCTTCTCATTCTCATAAATAAAACCTCATAACATATTGAAATAAATTGCTTACAATGATAAAATATATAATAAATCTATGTATATTGTCAATAGTCGGAGTGATAAGAATGTTCCTTTTTAATAAAAAAAATAAAAAAACTGAAATACTTGAACAAATCCCCGGTGTAGAGCCTGAATGTGCGGTTTTCTTAAAAGAACTCGGCTACATGAAGGTCAGTGACCTGAAAAAACAGGATGCGGAAGAAATGTATTTTAAGCTTTGCATTGATAAAGGAGCACCTCAGGAAAAGTCGTTGCTTTACCAGTTCAGATGTGCAATATATTATGCAACCGTAAAAGAAGCTGACCCCAAAAAGCTTCACTGGTGGTATTGGAAAGATTCAGATGCAAACGATTCCATGATAAGCGACGAAGAACTTATTCAAATATATGAAAACAATGACATCGGGCAGCTCTTAAAATAATTTTCACTGAAAAACCGTATCTTGATAAAAGTGAAGTTGTAAAATAATCTGCGCTTTAATTCAATACTTACTGACAGTAAAAACCGGTACAGCTAAAAACTGCACCGGTTATTTTTTATCTTACAACAATATTTACCAGTCTGCCCTTAACATAAATTTCTTTAACTATTGTTTTACCGCTGACTGCTTCTGCAATTTTTTCATCCTGCTTTGCCAAAGCAAAAACATCCGCCTCGGAAATTTCTGCAGGAACTGTAAGCTTTGTGCGAACCTTGCCGTTAATCTGCGCAACGATTTCAATAGTATCATCAACGCATTTTCCTTCGTCATAATCAACCCAGCTGCCGTTTGCAAGCATTCCGCCAAATGACTGCTGTTCCCAGATTTCTTCTGTAACATGAGGTGCAAACGGATTAAGAAGTGTTACATAAGTTTTCAGCTCCGCTTTGTTTACAGAACCTTTTTCGTATATTTTATTAAGAAGAGTCATCAATGCGGCAATTGCAGTATTGAATTTCATATTCTCAATATCTTCAGATACTTTTTTTATTGTTTTATGGAAAGAAACCTCAAGTTCTTTTGAATACTCATCACCGTCTTCAAGAATATCCTGTAACGCCCATACTCTTTCAATAAATCTCTTACAGCCTTTTACAGATGACTTTGACCACGGTGCGGCTTTTTCATAATCGCCCATAAACAGAACATAGGAACGGAGAACATCGGCACCAAGCTCATCAACAACATCATTGGGGTCAACAACATTTCCTTTTGATTTGCTCATTTTATCCCCGTCAGGTCCTAAAATAAGGCCCTGAGCAGTACGCTTTGCATAAGGTTCGTCATTCGGAACAACACGGATATCATAAAGGAACTTGTGCCAGAATCTTGAATAAATCATATGACGGGTTACATGCTCCATACCGCCGTTATACCAGTCAACCTGACCCCAGTATTTAAGCTTTTCACTATCAGCAAGTGCCTGTGTGTTATGAGGGTCAATATACCTGAGGAAATACCATGAAGAACCAGCCCACTGAGGCATTGTATCTGTTTCCCTCTTAGCATCTTTACCGCATTTGGGGCACTTGCAATTAACATAAGATTCTATTTTTGCAAGAGGACTTTCCCCGTCTGAACCGGGTTCAAAATTTTCAACCTCAGGAAGCTTTAACGGAAGTTCATCATAAGGAACAGCTACCATTCCGCAGCAGTCGCAATGAACAATCGGAATAGGCTCTCCCCAGTAACGCTGACGGTTAAACGCCCAGTCTTTCATTTTGTACTGAACGCCTTTTTCGCCTACGCCCTTTTCAGTAAGAACTTCGATAATCTTATCAATAGCTTCCTGCTTTTTAAGTCCGTCAAGATATTCTGAATTAACATGAACACCTTCGCCTGTATAAGCAGCTTCGTCAACATTTCCGCCTTTAAGAACTTCAACAATATCAATACCGAATTTTTTCGCAAAATCCCAGTCACGGTCGTCATGAGCAGGTACAGCCATAATCGCACCTGTACCGTATCCCATCATAACATAGTCTGATATGTAAATCGGTATCTCTTTTCCGTTAACGGGGTTTATACCTGAAAGGCCGTTGATTTTAACACCTGTTTTATCCTTAACAAGCTGTGTTCTTTCAAACTCAGTTTTCTTTGCACATTCTTTTCTGTATGCGGAAATTTCATCCATATTAGAAATTCTCTGAGCATATTTATCAATCATCGGATGCTCAGGAGCCATTACCATAAATGTAACGCCGAAAAGAGTGTCTGGTCTTGTTGTATAAATTTTAAGTTTTTCATTATCTGAGCCTTTAACTTCAAAATCAACAAAAGCTCCTGTAGATTTGCCAATCCAGTTTTTCTGCTGAAGCTTTACATTAGGCAGATAATCAACTTTTTCCAGCCCTTCAAGAAGCTTGTCGGCATATTCTGTAATACGAAGATACCATACATCCTTTGATTTTTGAACGATATCACTGTGACAGATATCACATTTGCCTCCCTGTGAATCCTCATTTGAAAGCACAACTTTACATGAGGGGCAGTAATTTACAAGTGTTTTATCTCTGAAAGCAAGACCGTTTTCAAACATTTTAAGGAAAATCCACTGAGTCCACTTATAATAGTCTTCCTGAGTTGTATCAATTACTCTTGTCCAGTCAAAAGAAAAACCTACTCTTTTTAACTGGTTGGAAAATTTTTCAATATTCATATCCGTAACCTTACGGGGATGTACGCCTGTTTTAATAGCATAGTTCTCCGTAGGAAGACCGTAAGCATCAAATCCTATAGGGAAAAGAACATTGTATCCCTGCATTCTTCTTTTACGGGAAATAACCTCAAGCCCGGAATATGCCTTTATATGACCGACATGCATACCCGCTCCGCTGGGATAAGGAAATTCTACAAGTCCGTAAAATTTCTTTTTGTCTGAGAAATCCTGAGCATGAAAAACACCCTCATCTTCCCATTTTTTCTGCCATTTTTCTTCTGTTTTCTTAAAATCGTAAGCCATTTATAAAACTCCTTTAATTATCGGAAATCATTGATGAAATATCCTGAATTTCGCCGTCAGCCCAAAGCTTTTCAAGATTATAATACTCTCTTGCCTCAGGTGTAAATACATGAATCATAACACTGCCGTAATCAAGTAAAATCCACCCGGTGGCTTTACCTTCAATATGTATAGGCTCAACACCTGCCTGTGATAAAGCATATTCTGCCTCATCAGCAAGTGACTTTACATGAGTGTTGGAATTACCGTTAACAATCAGAAAATAATCAGATATAACAGTAACATCAGTAGTTGCAATAAGTGTAATATTTTCGCCCTTTTTACTGTCGAGTGCCTTAACGGCGATTTTTGCTATATCAGCAGGTAACATATAATTTATCCTCTCTTTTCTTCAAGAATCAGTTGGTTATATAATTGAATACTGTCTTTATGTATCGTATTCCCCTTTTTCACTAAATCGGGAATAGTGTATCTGAGCGCATAAAGCATTGCTTTTTCAAGACTTTCATCAGCAAGCCGACGCATAACATCAACATCGTCATAATTTCTTTCTTCTGAAATAAAGTCGGCAACATATACAATTTTTTCAATAAGCGACATATCCGCTCTGCCTGTTGTATGGTATCTTACGGCGTTATATATTTCCTCATCATCAATTTTCATAATGTGTCTTATATATTCCGCACCGCTCACAGCATGCCACAGCTTATGATTTTTCAACTCATCTTCGGTAAGCTCTGTTTTGCTTTCATAAAACAGCTCAATATGTTCATTTGCAGGCGCATTTTTTGTAATATCATGCAACAGACCCGCAGTGTAGCATTTATTTTTATCCGCTCCGTATTTTTCCGCAAGATAAGCGGCACTTTTCGCAACATTTAATGAATGAACAAATCTTTCTTCTTTAAGCCGTGAACGAATAAGTTCTATTATTTTTTCATCTGTCCACAAAATCAAATGTATATCCCTCTTTCCGCAATGTACCTGCTTACACTTTCCGGTAAAACATCTGAATAATTTCCTATATTCTTTCTTATATCTGTTGAGCTGATGTCAATCGGAGTGAAATTCATAATAACGAATCTGTCTTTTCTGTCAGGAAAATAATTATTTATATACTCATAAAGACATTCTGTTTTTCCGTCATTCCTGTCAGCAGCGCATATTACAGCATAATCAAGAATTTTCTCAGGTTCTTTCCACTGATGAAAAGATAAAAGCATATCCGAGCCCATAAGAAAATACAAATCATCATCAGGATACATTTTTTTCAGCTCAGACAATGTTATCACAGTGTAGCTTTCCGAGTCTCTTTTAAGTTCAATATCACTTACAATAGTATCCGGATTATTAAAGCAAAGCCTGCACATATTAAGCCTGTCTTCCCCGCTTGCAAGAAAATCAGACTGTTTGTGCGGAGGGATTTTATCAGGAACAATAATCAGTAAATCCAACGAAAGCCTGCCTGTAAATTCATAGGCAAGCTTTTTATGTCCGTTGTGAGGCGGATTGAATGTTCCGCCGTAAATCCCGACACGCATTATTTTATATTAACCTTCTTGCTCATGAGCCAGTGAGTAAGATAGAAAAATCCTACACCGCAAATAATATAAACAAAAAGCTCACCCAAATCAATTACGGGACCACGATTCAGGAATTGATAGTATGCGTCATTATTGAAAGCAAATTTCAGTCTTCCTTCAACAAAGAATACACCGAAGGCAATAAATTTGTTTGCCAGTTCGCCGATTTTAGAAAGAATATAAATATTTATTACAGAAAAAATAATTGTAAATATAACCGGATGCTTCTGGAACGGTGAAACATTTGAAAGTGTACTTGCAAGTGCAACAACAATCGCTACACAGCAGAATTCGATAAACAGTACAACAGCTTCAGTGAAAAGGTAAGCAATATAAGAAGCAACATTTTTGCCGGAAAACTGTTCAACAAAATCTGTAAGCAAAGAAACCTCGTCACCGTAAGATGAATCAACGGAATATACAACCAGCAAGCCTGAACCTAAAACTGCAACAAGTGCAAGTAAAAGCCATATACCTGATACAATAATCTTAGAAGAAAGAATTTTCCAGCTTTTAACGGGAAGAGTGAAAGTAAGATATCCCCTGTCGCAGTAAAGAGTTTTATGAAAATCCATCATAAGAATAACTGCTGTGAAAATAAAAAGTACAATCGCAACCAAACCCAGAATTCCGGCACCGAGAACCGAAAGTGTGCCTGTTGAATCTGTTCTTTTTGTAATGAAAGTAAATGCCACAAGACCGGCTATAATTGCATACGCAACGCCCATAATTCTGCCGGTTGAAATAAAATCATGTTTAATAAGTTTAAGCATTATAGGGCACCTCCGTCTGCCAGTCATATTTAAACACATCTTTAAATACCTGCTCAACAGTTCTTCCGTCTGCCGTTAACTCGGCAACAGATGAATTAACAGCAAGATTACCGTCTTTAATCATAAGAACTCCGTCAAGAATTTTTTCAATATCATAAATAAGATGAGTTGAAAGAAGAATTGTCGAACCTGCGAAACGGTTTCTGAGAATTGTTTCCATAATAAAATCTCTTGCAACCGGGTCAACACCGCCTAACGGCTCATCAAGAATATAAAGCTTTGCATCTCTGCTCATAACAAGAAGAAGCTGAACTTTTTCTTTCATACCCTTTGACATGGTTTTCATTTTCTGATTTTCAGGAAGTCCGAAAGCATGAAGAAGCTCATAAGCTCTTTCTTTATTAAAGTTTTTGTAAAAATCCGCCATATAGTTTATTGCTTTTTTCGGAGTCATCCAGTCGGCAAGATAATTCCTTTCGGGAAGGTACGCAACCTGCTCCTTTGTATAAACTCCCGGTTTCTGACCGTCAATAAGAATTTCACCGGAGTAGTCGTTAATAAGCCCTACTATGGACTTAATCATTGATGTTTTGCCGCATCCGTTGGGACCCAGAAGACCGATAATCATACCCGAACCGATATTATATGTCAGTCCTTTGAGAACAACATGGTCCCCGTAACTTTTTTTCAGGTCTTTAACCTGAAGAATACTATTGCTCATAAAAATATCCCCCTTTGCTCAGTCGTCCTGAGCAATTTCCTTAATAACGCTTTCTGAAATCGTCTGAGTTTCACCGTGCTTAACCTGTGACATACAAAGCAGTGCCAGCGCAAAGCATATCGGGCAGTAGAAGAACAGCGACCAGTAATTAACATCTCCTGATTCTGAAAAATGCTTTGTAAGGTCAAACATTGAACCTACAAGAACAGGGCCTACGATAGAAGCGGAAAAAGTTGCCGTATAATAATAACCGGTGAATGTTCCCACTCTGTCTATTCCGCCGATTTCAAGAACAAGCGGTAATGTATTGATTGTAACAAACGCAATTAAAACTCCGCCGAAAACTATTGCAACATAAAGCAGCGGCTGCCATTTTGTCAATGCATAAAGGAGGAAAAGCGTTAATACTCCTATCCAGCCTGACATAATTGTTTTCTTTCTGCCGAATTTCTGACCGAGTTTACCTGCCGGTATCGCACCGACAACAGTTGCGGCGGCAAAAAGAGTTATAATAAGTGAAGCGTCTGATTCTTTGAATCCTAATTCGTATTTTGCGAATGTTGTGAAATAAGTCTGAATTGAATCAGTTGCATTGGAATTAAAGAAAAGTGCAATCAGCATAAAAATCAGGCTTTTCTTTTCACTGCCGGAAAGACTTTTAATGCCTTTTGACTTGTCTTTTGATTTGCTGTCAGCTTTATTCTTTTCATTTTCACGAATAATTATTTCAGATTTTGGAATTCTGTTATCAGGCTCTCTGACAAGAAAAACAACAACAATAAGGCAGATAACCATAACAACTGCGCCGAAAATAAAAACATTGTTTCGAATTACCGATTCGGCAGTGCCCTCAGGCATAATAAATGTGATTATCTTGCCTGAAACTGTACCTAAAACAACGCCAACGCCGCCCATTATGTTAATAACAGCATTGCCCTCGCCTCTTAATTCAGAAGGAACAAAGTCAGGCATCATAGCAACAACGGGAGAACGCCAGGTTGACATAATAAAGTTGAAAACGATAATGTCAAGCATAAGAATACCGAGAATCTGAATTCTTGGTATAAATATAAAGAACAGCGCACAGGTCGGAATACCTACCATTAAAAACGGGGTTCTTTTTCCGAATTTTGTATGAACTCCGTCTGATATCCGCCCGAACATAGGCTGAAAAACGACACCGAAAATATTATCAATAACCATTATTATTCCCACAGCTGTGCTTGCCCATGCAAGATTAGCTATAGTGGGATTTTCTTTGAGTATAATCGGAACATAAGAGTTATAAATAATCCACGCAATCTGAACCGACATAAAACCGAAGCCTATAAGCATGGTTTTACCGTAATTAAGCTTTGCTTTTTTAATTTTTTCTGCCATAAATATTCCCTTCCTTTATGGTATTTCACACAATGTGACATCTTATTATATCACTATAAGAAAGATTTGCAAATACTTTTTTATGAATTTTTTTCCTTTTTGCTTTTTATTATTTTCTTAATTATTATAAAACCGATTATTACGGGAATCGCAATAATAATTCCAATTATTATATATTTCATCTTGATATACTGATAAAATCCTTCTCCGATAACAGTAAGAAGAATTACTCTCGGAAGAAGTCCTGCAAGTGAAATAAAAAAATACGGCAGAAATTTAAAATCGAATGCGCCCATAAAAAGCGATGAGAAATCTATGGGAATACCCGTAAATCTGATTGTAAATATCATCAGGTTTTTATTTTTCGATTTCATATTAAGCAGTTTGTTGCCTGCTTTTGTTGTGCTCAATTTTTTCTCAACTGCATTTTTTCCCAAAATTCTGCCCATTATATATGTGGCTGTAATTTCAATCATAATACCAACACTGTTTATAACCGAAGCTTTAACAGGGTCAAACGCCATGCCTACCGAAATATAAATAAGCGAAGCGGGAACAACAAAAACAAAAGATTTGAGAAGATATACACCCCAGATTATTGCAACAGCTGTCAAAAAGCTCCCTGCTCCTGAAATAAGCTCTCTTACATCAAGCGTTGAAAGATATTTATAATTGAGAATAACTGTTAAAAACAGAATAACTGCAAACAGTATTTTAATAATATCCGATTTGTTGATTTTCATACGGCACATCCTTAATAATTTTTCATATTATATCCCCAAAATATGAAAAATTCAACATCAAATGCACACAATAACAATTATTTACATAGTTTTTCTTGACTTTATCATAAAAATATGTCAGAATATACATTCAGTTATTAAATTTCTGTAAAGGAGGACGGCTTTTATGATTAAAGATAAGTTATTATGGAAATCTTCGGACTTTTTTCTCGGAAAGCTTCTTAAATATATTGATAAAAACCCGAGAAATAATCTTTCAAAAATCATAATAAAATCGGCAAAAATAGGAAAAAGCGTTTTCCCTGAAGAAAACTTCAAAAAATTCAGTGATGCTGTAGAAGATGAAACAAATGTGTGGAGTCAGTTCGCAGTTAACCTTCTTAAAGATATTGACAGAGAAAATCTAAAAAAAATGTTTTTGTCCTTCGGCATCGGCAGCGGTTACTACGGTACAAGAGATGCCAGAGAAAACAGAGATAAATACGGCTGTAATATTCCGTGGATAATACTTCTTGACCCTACAAGTGCCTGCAATAAGCAGTGCAAAGGCTGCTGGTCGGCAGAATACGGTCACAAGCTTAACCTGACCTATGATGAAATGAACAGTGTTGTTAATCAAGGCGTTGAGCTGGGTGCTCACCTTTATATGTTTACAGGCGGTGAACCCCTTATCAGAAAAAATGATATTTTACGCCTTTGCAAAGAACATCGTGACTGTACATTTCTTGCATATACAAATGCAACTCTTGTTGACAGTAAATTCTGTCAGGATATGAAAGAAGTCGGCAATCTCTCTCTTGCAATCAGTATTGAAGGAACGGAAGAAAGCAATGATGCCCGCAGAGGCGAAGGCAGCTACAGCGAGGCTGTTAAGGCAATGCGGCTGCTTAAAGAAAACGGCTGTCTTTTCGGTATGTCGGTTTGCTACACAAGCGCAAATATTGATTATGTTACAAGTGACAAATTTATTGATGAAATGCTTGATAACGGCATTAAATTCGGACTTTATTTCAATTATATGCCTTTGGGTTCCGGTGCCGTACCTGAGCTTATCCCCTCCCCCGAACAGCGTATTCATATGTACAAATGGCTTCGGAAAATGAGGAACGGAACAACCGGCAAGCCTCTTTTTGTTATGGATTTTCAGGATGACGGAGAATATGTCGGCGGATGTATCGCAGGCGGCAGAAGATATTTTCACATTAACTCTGCCGGTGACATTGAGCCTTGTGTATTTATTCATTATTCTGATTCAAATATCAGAACACATACATTACTTCAGGCACTTAAAAATCCGCTGTTTACTGAGTTTTATCATAACCAGCCGTTTAACGACAATCATTTAAGACCTTGTCCCATGCTTGAAAATCCCGACTGCCTTCGCTGTATGATAAATAAAACAGGGGCAAAATCAACTGACCTTGTTAACAGGGAAGATGTTGAAACGCTCTGCTCCAAATGCGATAAATTCGCTTCAGAGTGGCAGCCTGCGGCAGATGATTTATGGAACAGTACAAAGCATCCTTCACCTAAAACACAGTATTACCGTGAAACAGATGAAGGCAAAAGCAAAACAACAAAATAATCTGCAACAATAAATTTTATAAACAGGGGTGCTGATTTTTCGGCTGAGATTATACCCTTGGTCATTGGACCGAACCTGATACGGATAATACCGGCGTAGGGAGTTTTTATAAACTTTCGGCATCCGTATTCATTACGGATGCTTTTGTTTTTCCGAATTTATCAGGGCGGTAATATTTTCAAAGGAGATTATATTATGCCTCAATCAAAAACAAAAAAAATAGCAGTCTGCTCAATTATGACCGCACTTTCGGTTATATTGTCTTTTATAAAAATATACAATCTGCCGTACGGCGGCTCAATAACATTATTTTCCATGGTTCCGATTATGTTTGCCGGGTACGCTTACGGTTCAAAGTACGGTATTCTTGCAGGTGCCGTTTCGGGAATTATTCAATGTATTTCAGGGGCATCAACATCTCTTGCGTATCTTACCGATAGTCCGTTAAAATTTATTATTTGCCTTCTTTTTGATTATATAGTTGCTTTTTCGGTTCTGGGAATATCAGATATTTTTAAGCATAAAATCAAAAATCAAAGAATTGCTTTTTCTTTAGGTTCGGTTTTTTCGGGATTATTGAGGTTTTTATGTCACTTTTTCACAGGATGGTATGTTTGGGGCAGTTATGCAGCTTCAACACTGCTTGAAAGCAATACAGAAACAGGAGCAAAAATTATTGAAAACTTTTCAGGCAATATGCTCGCCGTTGTATATTCAGCTTTATATAACGGTTCATATATGATTCCCGAAATAATCATTTCAGCTATAGGGGCGGCAATCCTGATTTCCGTAAAACCCGTGTTGAAAGAAACTATAAACAATGAGTGTTGACATATCAATCAATTATGATAAAATATTCACGGTGATTTTATGAATGAATTTTTCAGCAGAACTCAGCTTCTGTTAGGCGAAGATGCTGTAAAAAAACTATCTGAAAGCAGAGTTGCGGTTTTCGGTGCAGGCGGTGTTGGCGGATATACTGTTGAGGCCCTTGCAAGAAGCGGAGTAGGCCGTATTGATATTATTGACAACGACACAATAAGCCTTTCTAACATCAACAGGCAGATTATTGCGCTTAACAGCACTGTGGGAAGATATAAAGTTGATGTTGTGAAAGAAAGACTGCTTGATATTAACCCTCAGATTAAAGTCAATGCTTTTAAAACATTTTTCATGCCGGACACAGCAGATGAATTTGACTTTTCCGAATATGATTATATTGTTGACGCCATAGACACTGTTACAGGCAAAATCGCCATAATAGAAAAAGCCGAAAACGAATCTGTCTCTGTTATCAGCTCAATGGGTACGGGCAACAAACTTGACCCTACTGCATTTGAAGTTGAAGATATTTATAAAACATCCGTATGTCCTCTTGCCAGGGTTATGCGCCATGAACTGAAAAAACGAGGAATAAAAAAACTGAAGGTTGTTTATTCAAAGGAAGTTCCGGCAAATATAATTCAAAACAATAACGAAACTCACACAAAAACAGTCCCCGGCAGTACAGCGTTCGTTCCTTCTGTCGCAGGGTTGATTATTGCAGGAGAAGTCATTAAAGACTTAATAAAAGAATAATGGAAAGAAATTTAACCGATTGTCAGAAAATTGAAAGAAGCATTACAAAAAAATACAGAAAAGAAATATGGAATCCGTTTGTCCGGGCTGTTAAAAATTATCAGCTTATAGAAAAAAACGATAAAATTGCCGTCTGCGTTTCAGGCGGTAAAGATTCAATGCTTATGGCAAAACTTATGCAGCAGCTGCAACGGCACAGCGAATTTCCGTTTGAGCTTGAATTTATTGTTATGGACCCCGGATATAATGAAGTAAACCGTAAAAAAATCGAAGAAAACGCTAAGCTTATGGAAATACCCGTGACCGTATTTGAAACAGATGTTTTTCATGTTGCAAATAAAGCAGAGCAAAATCCATGCTATCTTTGCGCCAGAATGAGAAGGGGTCATCTTTACAGCAAAGCTGAAGAACTTGGTTGCAATAAAATAGCCCTCGGCCATCATTTCAGCGATGTTATTGAAACGACTCTTCTCGGAATGTTTTACGGCGCACAACTTCAGGCAATGCCGCCGAAGCTGAGAAGTAAGAATTATAACGGTATGGAGCTTATACGACCGCTCTACTGTATTCATGAAGATGCTGTTTTAGCCTGGAAAAGATATAATTCACTTGATTTTTTGCAGTGCGCATGTAAATTTACAGAAAATATGAGCGAAAACGGAGACGGCACCGGCGAATCAAAACGACAGGAAATCAAAATTCTCATTAAAGAACTGAAAAAAACAAATCCAAATATAGAAAAGAATATTTTCAACAGTATCCACTCCGTTTGCCTTGATACAATGGTCGGATACAAATCAGGTGAAAAAGAAATTGATTTTATTGAAAAATATAAAATGAATGCCCCTGAAGAATAAAATTGAGTCCACAGTGTAATCAGACTGTTCTGTTGTTGAGAAAAAATTTTTTTAATTTATACTTGGTGCAACATAAGAAGCGTTAGTTGAAGCTGTTTTCGCCGAAGATGTCGGAATAAATGTCGGAATAAATCTTTCAGACAGAATTATTGAAGAAATAAAATCAGACCCGAAAACATCTGCCAGAAAGATTGCCGAAAAACTGAACGCATCTCCAAGACAGATTGAAAGACTGCTTTCAGAGCTTAAAAAGAACGGAATAATCCAGCATATCGGCTCCAACAAAAACGGTGAATGGAAAATTTTATAAGAGAAAACAAGCCCCGCTCCCAAAGGAACGAGGCTTGAATTATTGATTGAGTTTTTATTATTTAAGTGATTCTTCAACTGCAACTGCGCAGGCAACTGTTGCGCCAACCATCGGGTTGTTGCCCATGCCCATAAGACCCATCATTTCAACATGAGCGGGAACTGATGATGAACCTGCAAACTGTGCATCACCGTGCATTCTGCCCATTGAGTCTGTAAGACCGTATGAAGCAGGACCTGCAGCAACATTATCAGGATGAAGAGTACGGCCTGTGCCGCCGCCTGATGCTACTGAGAAATAAGCAACTCCGTTTTCAAGTGCCCATTTTTTGTATGTGCCTGCAACAAGATGCTGGAAACGGGTGGGATTGGTTGAGTTACCTGTAATAGAAACATCAACGCCCTCATGCTTCATAATAGCAACGCCTTCAAGAACATCGTTTGCGCCGAAGCAGCGAACCTTTGCTCTTTCACCGTCAGAATAAGCTTTTGTATCAAGAATTTTAAGCTCACCTGTGTGGAAATCATAATCAGTCTTAACATAAGTAAATCCGTTAATTCTTGAAATAATCATAGCAGCGTCTTTACCTAAGCCGTTAAGAATAACTCTGAGTGGTTCTTTACGAACTTTATTTGCTGTTTTAGCAATACCGATAGCACCTTCTGCAGCTGCAAATGATTCGTGACCTGCAAGGAAAGCGAAACATTTTGTTTTTTCATCAAGAAGCATTGCGCCGAGGTTGCCGTGACCTAAGCCAACATTTCTCTGCTCTGCAACAGAACCGGGTACGCAGAAAGCCTGCAAACCGATACCGATAGCTTTTGCAGCTTCGGAAGCAGTTTTTACTCCGCTTTTAAGTGCAACTGAAACGCCGAGGGTATATGCCCATACTGCGTTTTCAAATGCGATAGGCTGAACGCCTTTAACGATGCTTTCAACATCAATACCTTTTGATTCGCAAAGAGCTTTTGCTTCCTCAAGACTTGCAATACCGTATTCGGAAAGACAAGCTTCAATCTGAGGCATTCTTCTTTCTTTGCCTTCAAACATTACATCATTAGCCATTGTTGCGTTCCTCCTTTATTATTCTTCACGGGGGTCAATATACTTCACAGCATCTGCGAAGCGACCGTATGTGCCTACATTCTTCTTATAAGCCTCATCAGGTGTAACACCGTGGCGGATATCCTCAAGCATCTTGCCGAGTTTAACGAACTCATAACCGATAACCTGGTCATCTGCATCAAGAGCCATGCGGGTAACATAGCCTTCTGCCATTTCCATATAGCGAACGCCCTTCTCTTTTGTTGAGAACATTGTGCCAACCTGAGAACGAAGACCTTTACCTAAATCTTCAAGAGCTGCGCCCACAAGAAGACCGTCTTCTGAGAAAGCGGACTGTGTGCGGCCGTAAACAAGCTGAAGGAAAATTTCTCTCATCGCAACATTGATTGCATCACAAACAAGGTCTGTGTTAAGACATTCAAGAAGTGTTTTTCCCGGTAAAATTTCAGCTGCCATTGCTGCTGAATGAGTCATACCCGAGCAACCGAGAGTTTCAACAAGAGCTTCTTCAACAATACCGTTTTTAATGTTAAGTGAAAGCTTGCAGGTACCCTGCTGAGGTGCACACCAGCCAACACCGTGTGAAAAGCCTGAAATATCTTTGATTTCATAAGCTTTAACCCACTGACCCTCTTCGGGAATGGGTGCGGGACCGTGATGCGGTCCTTTTGCGACTTTACACATATTTTTTACTTCATTTGTGTAATTCATAAATATCTGACCCCTTTCGGTTTAATAAACAAATTACGGACAAGCATTGCCCTATCTGTGATATTATACCAATATGTGAAAGATTTATCAAGGCTTTAATAAAATATTTTTTAATAAAATAATAAAATTTTTTTCAAATTTGTATTGACATTTAGAAATTGCGTGATATAATGACAAAGTAACTTGTGAAGCGGATTTGTGTAATGGTAGCACAGCAGACTCTGACTCTGTTTGTCTGGGTTCGAATCCTGGATCCGCTGCCAAAACCGTCTTTTGTTTGTCAAAAGGCGGTTTAATTTTTTTGTAAAGGACAGACTGCTATGAGAAAAAATTTCGGAGTTAAAACTTACCTTTACCCTCAGCCGGTTATGATTATCGGCACATACGATAAAGACGGTCTCCCCGATGCAATGAATGCGGCATGGGGAGGAATCTGTGACAGCGACAAAATCATTATTGACCTGGGAAAACATAAAACAACGGAAAATATTGCGCAGACAAATGCTTTCACTGTAAGTATAGGAGATAAAGACCACACCGTCCCCTGCGATTATGTGGGAATTGTTTCCGGCTCAAATGAACCTGATAAAATGAAAAAAGCGGGATTTACAACGGTAAAAAGTGAATTTGTTAACGCACCTGTTATTGAACAGCTTCCTATAGCGCTGGAATGTGAACTTATAAAAATCGTTGAAGGTAATAAATATTTAGGCAAAATTGTAAATGTCAGCTGTGACGAAGCTTTTCTCGGTGAAGACGGCGAACCGGATTTATCAAAATTCACGCCGATAACCTTCGACCCTGTTCATCACAAATATATTGCCCTGGGAGATATTGTAGGTCAGGCTTTTCAAGACGGTAAAAAACTTATCTGAATTATACGGCGTTACACTATACTGTCAAAAACAGCATCAAAAGCTCAATTACTTTTGATGCTGTTTTGTTATTTTAAAATATTATCCCAGATTATATTTTTAATTTCAATTATTTCATCCTCATAACTTCGGGTAACATCAACTGAATAAACATTTGATTTATTAAAATTCAACTGTTTTATAATCTCATGCTTGCGTTTAACTGCTTCATAATTTTCCCCGGGTTTCCGTTTTATTGACTCCTCGGGAGAAAGCATAAGTTTGATAACAGTATCAGGCGAATATTCAACTGCTTTTTTCAGATTTTTTTCTTCCTTTACAGCAAATACCAGCAAAAGTTTTTTCAGCAGAACATTATTGACCTTCGGAATATAATTTTCACGGATTTTTGCAGAATCATTTATCCCCGGAAAATCGGTTTGCGGATATCTGTCAAAAACAGCAATCCCCCCGTTGCCGGCGTATTTTTCGGCTTTAACAATGCTTTGAAGAGTATATGTTGAATTCTTTTTCTGATACATAACCGAAAGAACCGCCGCAATAAGTTTTTGAACGGCATTTTTTTCTTTGGGCAATTTTTTCATAAGCTTTTTCTCGAACGAAAAGAAATTGTCTCCGCTTCCCAAATAAAAATTTTTTGCCTCCAACTTAAATCGTAGCCATTTTGTTATATCGTTTGTAACAGTGGTCTTCCCTGCTCCGTCCTGTCCGAGAAAAGCTATTTTAATTCCGCCGTTTTTCAGCGGCTTTTTTATAAATGCATAAACTGATTTACCGGATATTTTTCTGTAAAGTCTGTAAGTATTCTTTCTGATAAAAGTGATAAAAAATTTATATCTGATATTTTCCGAAAAAAGATTTTTCACTATTTCCCGGGAAACTGAAAAATCAAAATTATTATTTTTTATTGAATCAAGCAGAAGTCTGCTGTCTTTTTCGCTGATTTTACATTCGCCGCAAACAGAAATAAAATTTTCATCTGAAAATTTTTCACGAAGAAAGACGATGTTTTTTTTGATTTTTTCGCTTTTCACCATATCCCCTGTGTACACCCTGCACATAAGAATAAGCATTTCGATACACGGATTTATAAGCTTGCATTCATCAACAACAATATAATTTTCAAAACAGATATCATATAAATTAAATGAATATTCATTAACAAAACTGTTACCGAAAGCAACATTAAAATAGAGGTGAATATGAATAAGCTTTCCCGTTTTTCTGTCAAATCCGATAAAGTCTTCAATAAAATCTCTTTTTGAATACTTTTGAGTATCAGGATTTATAAATTCAAGGGAAGCAAAAATTTCGTGAATTATCTCTCTGTCATCAGCATGAACAAGTAAATCAACATCGCCTGTTCCGTTAAATCCTTCCTCAAAATGATTGCTGCCTTTAAATATTACATATCTTACATTTTTTTCGTTTAAATCCCGAATAAATCTGCGTGAAATATCAAGCATATTGTTCCTACTTTCTTATAAAGCCTTTCAGTTGTCCGATATCATCTTTTTTAATTAAAAGCAAACTCTTTAACGGCTGTTTTGTATCTTTAATAAAATAAATTAAAAAGCTTATTCCGCAAACAGAGTACGAAATCATTGAAGCTATTGCCGCACCGTTAATACCCATTTTCTGAATAAAGAAATAATTCAGAACAACATTGGAAACCGCCGCAACAAAAAGTAAAACAAAATTTATATTTTTATGACCGTTTACAACATTATAAGCGTAAATCATCTTGTAAAACACCATTCCAAGTACGCCCAGGGAAATATTAAGAAATACTCTGTATGCTCCCTCGTATTCCGCACCGAAAATAATATTTATAAGCGGTTTTCCGAATATTATCATACCGATTATGCACCCTGCTGTAACGAACAAACTGACTCTTGTAATTTTACAAACCTCCTGAGCGGTTCTTCCGTGAGCTAATTTTCCTGTAAGGATATCTTTAAGAGCATCGGGAATCATCCACAATTTCTGAGCCAGCATAACCCCCAGAGAGTAAACGCCTATTTCCGCATTAGAAATACTCATTCTTTCAAGCATTACAATATCAACCTTGTAATTCACTTCCATTAGAAGCAATGTAAGCATGGGAACAAAGCCGTACTTTACATACTGCCAGACATTTTTTAATGTTGGCCGTATGGTTTTTAACGGTACCTTAAGATTTGATACCGCAATAATAAACGATACGCCTGTTCTTGTAAGCAGAAACAGAATACAGTAAAAATAACTGGATTTTGTAAAAATCATCAAAACAGTTAAAAATACTATGTCAAATACATCAACAACTATCTGCATAATATTTATCCGTTTCGGATTTTCTATTAAAACAACATAATTGAACTGCCTTACGGCCACCATAATGGGCACAGACACAGTAATAACAAAAACATTTGCGCTCGGTCTGACTGTAATTAAAAACACGCAGGCAATCAAAGCGTAAAACAAAAACATTCCTGCGGCATTGTTTATAAATTCATTATATCTGTTTCCCGGTTTTGTTTTTTTAAAATACGGATACGCCTGATACACCCCGAAGCACAAAATCATCATTATTATTTCAGCATAATTGTTGATAACAGAGGCTGTTCCTCTCAGTTCTTTACCGAGATAACGGCTGTAAAGCACAGTATAAATAAGCCCCGTTGCAACTGAAACAATTTTGGAAATCACGGAAAACAAATAGTCATTGTTTACGATTTTTTTTATAAATTTCATTTTATTCCTCTACTGCAGTGAATTGATTATATAATCATTTATAATATCTGAACTTTCTTTCTCAGATAATAATGTGCTGACTTTAATGCAGGTTAAACCGATTTTTCTGTTTTCTGAAGCATAATCAAAAAACTTTCTTTGAACATTAAGCACCTTTTCGGCTTCTTCAAAAGTCAAAGAATATAATCTTATCTTAAATCCTCTCCGGGTAATTCTTGAAAAAATATTGCTGTTATCGCTGTTAGCTGTATAAATATAAATTATTTCATCCTTAAAATACTTTTCAATATGAAGTATTATTTTTCCGCATTGTTCAATAAGATTTTCCTCGTTCCATAATACAGATGCAATATTCTGTATTATGCCGTGGTCATTAAGATAAAAATCATATTTTTTTTCTTTTCTGCATCGCATATATCTCAGATAAATACAGGCGAAATAATACAGTATTGTAAAATCACGGGATGTTTTATGTTTCTTTTTAATAAATAATGAAATAACAAGAATATAATATGAAATAAACTCTTTTGTGAAAATACTGAAAAAAGTAATTGCTTTTTTATTATTATAACAATAATCCATCAAACTGACAGAGCTGTTATTTTTTTCAAGAAAAGACTTCATATTCGTTGTTTTGCCCGAAGCCGGAAGTCCGAAAAATTCAACAATCATAAATTCACCTTTTATCTTATAATAATCTGCGCAGTCTGCTCCCGCCCGCAAGGCAGAATTTCAGGAGCGGTAAGAGAATAAATATCGGTACATTCACTCTCCAAAGAATAAATCTGCCCTGCACGCTGCGAAAGTTTTTCAATATCTGCAGCTTTTGTAACAATAGGCAGGGCTGCATTTTCTTTTGCGGCTCTGAGAATTTCACGACCTTTTCCGTTCATTGCAAGAATCTTTATATACGGAGGAGAACCGCAGCAAATTTCTCTTGTAAAGCCTAAAAATGAAGCCAAAACAATTCTTCTTATCCGTGCATGAGAATACCTTTTGGTTTTTGCAAGCGAAAATAGTTCATCAAGATTTTTCGCTTTAAGAGCCGCATCATGAATTCTGTTTTCAATTCCTTCGCTCACATCGGGAGTTTTTGCGATTTCTTCGGCGCTCAAACGGCGCATACAGCAAAGAATACTGAGTTCAAGCTTTGAATACAATGCGGGAGCTTTATGATTTTTTATTTCACGCTTATATATCTCAGCCGCACTTTTCGGTACATAATTTTCCCAGCATTCACCGTTAATCATCATTTTTCTGATTTCTGATGCAGAAGCAATATCTCCGCTTATGATAATGCCGTCATGAGATGCACCCTTTCGTTTAACGGTACATATTTCCGCCCTTTTTTCATACTTGCTGTTTGCCAGAATATACTCTATACCCAGATTGTTATTCGGTTCATTCAGAATGTCGTAACATTCATCTCCGTAATATGTTCTGACAGCTTCAGCCCTTGCCGAAGCAAAGCTTATCCCCGTTTCAAGGTCTTTACGCATTTTTCCCGTAACTTTTGCATCACCAAGCGCCTGCGCCGTTTTTATCAGAAGCTCTGCATTTCCGCATTCACTGCCGAAAGAAATAACATCAATGCATCCTAACGAGTTAAGCAGTGATACAGCTCCGCAAGCATAATCCTGTGCTCTTGCAACGCTCCACATCGCAGGAAGTTCCACAACAAGGTCTGCACCGTTTTCAACAGCCGCCTCAGCCCTTGCCCATTTTGAAATAATTGCCGTTTCCCCTCTTTGAACATAGTTCCCGCTCATTACAACAACAATACGGTCAGCACCTGTTAATTCTTTTGTCTTTTCCAGATGATACTTATGTCCGTTATGAAAAGGGTTATATTCCGCAACAATTCCCGCAATTTTCATGGCTAACTCCCAAAAAAGTTTAATTTACCTATTGAAAAAAAACACATACACATATATAATATAACAGTTATTGAAGAATTACAAGTATATTTTTAGGAGGACTAATATGAAAATTCTTGTTATCAATGCAGGCAGCTCATCCCTGAAGTATCAGCTTATTGATATGGAAAACGAAGCAGTGCTTGCAAAAGGCATTTGCGAACAAATCGGAACCGAAAGTACATTCACTCACAAGGTACCTTCAGATGAAGGCAAAAACATCAAAGACAAGCCCTGTGATATGCCCGACCACGCAACAGCCATCAAAATTGTTATTGATGCTCTTACAAGCGAAACAAACGGTGTTATTAAATCAATGGATGAAATTGATGCAGTAGGTCACCGTGTACTTCACGGAGCAGAAAAATTCTGCGGTTCCGTTCTTGTTGACGATAAGGTTGAAGAAGCAATCAAAGAATGCTTCGAATGGGGCCCGCTTCACAACCCTGCAAACCTTACAGGTATTAAAGCATGCCAGAAAATTATGAAAGGTGTTCCTCAGGTAGCAGTATTCGATACAGGATTCCACCAGACAATGCCTGATTATGCATATATGTATGCGCTTCCTTATGAATATTACGAAAATTACGGTATCCGCCGTTACGGTTTCCACGGTACATCTCACCGTTTTGTAAGCAAAAAAGCTATTGAACTTCTCGGAAATCCGGAACACAGCAAAATAGTTACCTGCCATCTCGGCAACGGTTCTTCTATTTCCGCTGTTCAGGATGGAAAATGTCTTGACACAACAATGGGTGTTACTCCCCTTGAAGGTATTATGATGGGCACACGCTGCGGCTCTATTGACCCTGCAATTATTCCGATTATTATGAAAAAAGAAAACCTTACTCCCGACCAGGTTGACACTGTTATGAACAAGAAATCAGGTATGCTCGGTCTTACCGGAACAAGTGATAACAGAACAATCGAAAGCAGAGCCAAAGAAGGCGACGAAAGAGCAAAGCTTGTTGAATCAATGCTCTGCCACCAGCTTACAAAATATATCGGCGGCTTTGCAGCAGCAATGGGAGGACTTGACGCTGTTGTATTCACAGGCGGTATAGGTGAAAACAATCCTCAGTACAGAGACCGTGTATGCGATAAGCTTGCGTTTATGGATGTTAAAATCAACTATGACCTTAATGCCGAGTACAAGAGAGGCAAAGAAGGCGAAATTTCTACTCCTGATTCAAAAGTTAAAGTTTATGTTATCTGCACAAATGAAGAACTTATGATTGCAAGAGATACAAAAGAGATTGTAGAAGCACTTTAATTTCAAACAATATTCAACCCTTCTGAATGATTTGTTCCATTCAGAAGGGTTTTGCTTTGTAAATAATTAAATTTTATTATTCCGGGATTCGGAATAAAATATGCTGTTTTCATAAAAATCAATATTTTCTGATTTTGTATCCGTAAATCGACAAGAACTGCATTTGCCGATTTTATTTATTACTGTACTATTTCTTTAATGTCGTTGCAAATTTTTACGCCTTCACGATTTGACAAAAATCTTAATAAAGTACTGTTAAAACTTTTATTGTTCAGTACAGCGGGTTTTTCTTCTAAGCAATTCAAAATGGAATATGCTTTAACATCAGTATTAAAAACATGATTCGGAGTTATAATACTTGATGATGATATTGAAATCAAGCATTTGCTTCCGAGCTTTTTATCATTAAAAGCAATAACCTCCCAAGGAACAAAAGTATCTTTATTTGTTTTATATCCTAATTTTTCAAATCTGTTTTCGGGGTTTCTGGGATGGATTTTAATAAGCAATTTATCTTTTCCTACTATTGCGGCAATTTGCTCTATTATTTCAACATCCTTCATATATTTAAATTCCGCATAAAAACTTTCCTCAAAGAATATATATTTTTCTTCATAAGTATCAGTCATTTTTTCATAATCAAATATAATATTAACTATTGACCTGAACTCATCATCTTCACGGTTGATTTTTTTCATCTCAAACAAATTGCAGCCAGGGTTCCATTCTGACATCTCAGCATTAAATAAATACATTGTATCAACATTGTTTTGAATAAGCCTTTTTCTGAAAATACAACTGATAATGAACTTGATTTTTTTATTGTTTATATAGTTAATTTCATTGTAATAATCTCTTGTTATTGTGCTGTATGTTGCAATACCGTCTTCAAATATGTTAATAATCATTTTCTTATTTCGTCTTTTCAGAACATCGAATAACAGTGCAGAAAATCTGTCATAATTAGAAACAAACAACTGCTCATATTTTGAATTCAGTTTTATAAATCTTTTAATCTCTCGTTCAGGAAATCTATAGCACAAAATTTTATCTGAAAAATTTTTATATTCTTTATTGGGATGTTGCACATAACTTCTTGAGTCAACTGTGTATATTGAATCAAACAAGCCTGTTTTTTCAATGTTTTGCGCAATGTTTTTATATCCATTCATATGATTGGATATTATTATATCGCATTTTTCGTTTTTGAAATATGTATACTTTATCCAAACAACAACAAAAACCTGATAAACAGTATTACATACAAATAATGCCTTTTTCATAATCAATATTATCCTCCGTTATCATCAAGCTTACAATTAAGATAAAATGAAGCACTTAACTCTATCCATAAATTAAATTTCACATATATAATTTGCCTGATTTTATTCGTAATCTTTCATCTTTTTCAGCAGTCTTTCCGCCTGAACGGGAATCCTCCCCAATGGGTCAGGCCCTACATTAAGCAGATAGTTTATACCTAATGAATTAAGATGCGCTTTATTTTCAGCAAGTTTTTCTGCAGATTTAAAGTTATTGTCATAGTATGAAAATCCCCATGTATCATTAAGCGTACACGCACTTTCATAAAGAGAGTACGGTGACGGCTTAAACCCGCCTATATCACTGTAATCAATTTTATTACCGTCGGGTATTTCTATTTTCTGCGGAATTTCATTATCTCCCAGAGAAACATAATCATACTTTCCGTTACCGAGTCTGGAATTTATCAGACAGTCAGGCTGTAATTCCTTTACGGTACTGTAAATCTGACTGCTTTGTTCAGCTGAAATTGTTAAAGGAACATCAAACCATGCAAGGCATATATCGCCGTACTCTGTCATAATTTCTTTAATCTGGGGTAATATTTTTTCATTAAAGCATATATTATAGTCCTTTTCTCCGCTGAAATCCCAGCTGTTATCCCATGTTGTTCCGCTGTTGCCCATGTGATTTGATTTATATCCTCCTCCGTGAGGATGATGCCAGTCAAGGTCCTGAGAATAATATATGCCTAATTTCAGTCCGTACCGTTTACATTCGTATGCAAATTCTTCAAGAATGTCACGGTGAAAAGGAGTAGAATCATAAATGTTAAATCTGTCACATTCAGATCGGTACATTGCAAATCCGTCATGATGCTTTGATGTGATAACTATGTATTCCATTCCGCATTCTTTTGCGGTTTTAACATATTCTTCCGCATCAAAATACAGGGGATTGAAAATCCCCGCCAGCTTTTCATATTCTGCAACAGGAATCTGAAAATACGATTGAATCCACTCTGCATAATCACGAACCTGTCTGCCTTTATACTCACCGCCAAGCAGAGAGTAAAGACCCCAGTGAATCATCATTCCGTATTTTGCCTGTTTAAACCATTCTTTGTTATTCAAAATATCGCTCCGATTATTATAAATTTATTACAGTTATTTTATCAGTTTTTCAATTTGTTCTTTTGTTTGATATCCTACAGACACTTCGTCAACTATCCCCTCTTTAATTACAATCAGTGTAGGGATACTTGAAATCTTAAATGCATTTGCAAGTTCGGGCTGTTCGTCAACATTAACCTTGCAGACTTTTATCTCCGGATGTTCTTGTGCTATTTGGGCAATAACAGGCGAAAGCATCATACACGGACCGCACCATGTTGCCCAAAAATCAATAAGAACGGTTTTATCGGATTTAATAACCTCGTTTTCAAAATTTTGAGAAGTAACAACTGTTTCAGACATATTTATTCCTCCGATTTCGATTTATAGTAAAGCATACAATGGCAGAAGCCTTCAAAATCCGGGTCTGAAATCTGATTCCGAAATTCAAGACACATACATTTATTTTCAGGTGTTCTGTCTCTGCGGCAAGGGCAGTATCCCCCTGTACGCTCAAGACCTTCACGAACAACCTTAACGATTTCTTTATTTGGATTTTCTGTAATTTTCATTTATGCCACCTGCATATTTTTATTCCGATTTATTATATCATGTTTGATTTTTGTTTTCAATAACTTTTACTCAAAATGGCATAGGGCCTCGCTGTTTACTTACAAAACTTCGCCTAATCCCCCGTTCTTTCAACTGATTGATCGGGGGATTATTTTTGAACAAAATATTCGATATTAAAATTGTAATAGATTTACTCTTGACAAAAGAACATTTGTTCGTTATAATATAAACACTTAAAAGGCAGGTGAGCTTATGAAAAAATCGGCATACATTGCAATAGATTTAAAATCCTTCTATGCGTCTGTAGAATGTGTTCAGCGTGGTCTTGACCCTCTTGATGCAAATCTTGTTGTGGCTGATGAAAGCAGAACAGAAAAAACAATCTGTCTTGCCGCCACTCCCGGACTTAAAAAATACGGTGTTCCCGGCAGAGCCAGACTTTTTGAAGTTAATCAGAAGGTTCGTGAAATCAACGGAATGCGTAAGCTCAATGCTCCCTGCGGCTGCTTTACAGGCGAATCTTATCTCTCATCTGAGCTTGATGAAAATCCCACTCTGAAGCTTTCTTTTATAATTGCTCCGCCGAGAATGAAGCTTTATATGGATTACAGCCTGAGGATTTATAACATTTACCTTAAATATATTTCCCCTGAGGACATTCATGTTTATTCGGTTGATGAAGTATTTATAGATGCCGCACCGTATCTTAAAACCTACGGCTGTACTGCCGAAGAACTTGCAATGATTTTGATAAACGATGTGTTAAACGAAACCGGAATCACGGCAACAGCAGGTATCGGGACTAATTTATATCTTTGTAAAATAGCTATGGATATTGTTGCAAAGCATTGTGAACCGGATAAAAACGGCGTAAGAATAGCTTCGCTTGATGAAATAAGTTACAGAAAACTTCTGTGGGAACACCGTCCGCTTACAGATTTCTGGCGTATAGGCAGAGGATACTCCGAAAAACTTGAAAAATACGGACTTTACACAATGGGAGATATTGCAAGATGTTCGCTGGGAAAGCAAACAGATTTTTACAATGAAGACCTGTTATATAAACTGTTCGGAATAAACGCCGAGCTTCTTATTGACCATACATGGGGATTTGAACCCTGCACAATGGAACAAATAAAAAAATATAAGCCTCAAAGTAATTCGCTGAGCTCCGGTCAGGTATTAAAAGAACCATATAATTTTGAAAAATCCAGGCTTATTGTCCGTGAAATGACAGAACTTCTTGTGCTTGATTTAACCGAAAAACAGCTCGAAACAAATCAGCTGGTACTGACGGTAGGATATGATATTTCAAACCTCACAGACAGGAGAATAAGCCGTAATTATTCAGGCGAAACAGTTACCGATTTTTACGGCAGAAAAATCCCCAAACACGCCCACGGCACAGTAAACCTTGAAAGGACAACATTTTCCTCTAAAATCATAGTGAATGCTGTTATTGACTTATTTGACAGAATCGTAAATCCCGTTTTACTTGTAAGGCGGGTATGCATAGCCGCCTGCCGTGTTTCCGCCGCAAATAATAATGAACAGCAATTTGAACAGCTTGATTTTTTTACTGACTATGCTGAAAAAGAAGCAAAAGAAAAAGCACTGCAAAAGGAGCGGGAGCTTCAATATGCAATACTCAGAATAGAAAAAAAATACGGTAAAAATGCCATATTAAAAGGTATGAACTTGCTTGAAGGCGCAATGACTGTTGAGAGAAACAATCAGGTTGGAGGTCACAAGGCATAATGGGCAAATATGACGATATTATTAATATAAATTACACATCATTAAAAAATCATCCCCGTATGTCTTTATATGCAAGAGCTGCTCAGTTTGCGCCTTTTGCGGCTCTCACAGGATACAATGACGGAATTTCCGAAACAGCAAGGTATACGGATTCAAAATCGGAAATCGACGAATGTGTTAAAGATGAGCTTAACAGGAAGCTTATGATTATCAACAGCAGAATAAACGAAAAGCCGGAAATTTCAATAACTTATTTTACACCTGATAAAATAAGACCCGGAGGAAAATATGAAACCGTTACCGGATATATAAAAAATATAGATTTACTGAAAAAAAGCATTATAATGCATTCAGATAAAGAAATTTATATTGATGATATTTTTGAAATTGAAGGGGAAATTTTCAACAAATACGAGTAACTATTTTTCTATAACTATTGATTCATCGTTTCTGAGAGCTGTAACTTTATATTTGTTTTCTTTTATAAGTTCATCATAATGAGCCTGTCTTTCCGATGAAAAATGACAAATAAAAATCCCGTCAAAAAGGCCGAGTCCCGAAAAATCCGTCATAACCTCCTGAGGAGGGTCATAACGCCTGATATGTGAAATATCGGCGGAAACTATATGAGCTCCTGCGCTTCCGCCGATATATGTTACACCTGATTTTATATATTCGGCAATTACAGTATCAAAACCGTGGGATCTTAATCTGTAAAGAGTTTTGCAGGTGTTTCCGCCGCTGATATACAGCACATCAATTTTCAGATTTCTGAAGCTGTCGGTTTTTTTATAATCAAGAACATAAATATTTTCTTCACTGAATCCCTTTTCCTTCATTCTTTCATGATAAATTCCGCTTTTAAGCCTTTTGGGAGTCTCTTTTTCA
The DNA here is from genome assembly GCA_045628495.1 of Acutalibacteraceae bacterium. GTDB lineage: Bacteria > Bacillota > Clostridia > Oscillospirales > Acutalibacteraceae > CAG-488. The sequence continues at coordinate 175 of JAZQPL010000015.1, read as the reverse complement.
TTAGGAATAAAAAGCACTTTGCATTTTCCAACAGGCTTCGGCAAATTATCAAGTATAACCTGCTTTGATTTTTCATTACCGAAATCACATGATGAAAGTATCATTTTCATATAATCAGCCCCGAAGAATAAAAAATAAGGCTCTGTCACAACAAATGGTTGATTTTTGACGAGAA
>JAZQPL010000014.1:0-10228 GCA_045628495.1 Acutalibacteraceae bacterium | reverse complement strand
TAAAATGGTTATAGAGCATATCTGTCAAATCCTTTCGATGATCTGTGGTAATTTCATTTTACAGGATTTTTCAAATATGCTCTACTGTTTTTATAGATTTTATTTGTTTACCCCAACATTTATTATAGAACCTTTATTTTTTATGCCCGCTTTTCAGCAAGAGCGGATTTTCGCATCGGTGCGCAATGACGGACAGAAGAAAAATTCAACTTTGATTTTCAGACTATAATATTTCAAATATGTAAACTTTTCGTAAATTGTGATTATGACAGGGCTGATAAGGCCTTATTTGCCCCTTGTTTGCTTGACTTATTGCCGGTTTTGTAATATCATATAAGAGGTTATCAGTAATTATAACTTATATTTAGGAGGATAAGGTATGATTAAATCAAGAATAAAAAAATCACTGGCATTTGTTTTGTCATTGATAATTGTATTCAGCGTTTGTTCTATCGGCACATTTGCAGAGCAGAAAGCGGCTCCGCTCTTTACAATGTCTGATGTTAACGAACGCCAGGGCGATGAGTTTGATGTTGTTATTAAATTCGCTCAGGATATTGCTCCTGACGGAATAAACATAAGCGCTCTGGATGTTTCATTACATTATAATAAAGATGCTTTCTCTGTTGTAAAGGTTGTTAAGGGTGAGGGACTTAACGAAGCATTGGAACGCCTTTCGGGAGGAAATAAGCTTCACCTTGAAACAGGGGACTATATTTTCGGTTCGAGCTTTAAAAAGGAAGGCACTGTTAACTGGTCACTTTCCACTATTGACGGATTCACATTTAAGAAAGGAACAGATTTTGCTGTTGTAACATTCAAAGCAAACGATTTTGCTGATGTTGAAGATGACCTTTCCATGATTTGTGAAGTTACAAATGCCGCAGATAAAGCTTTTAATAATACAACTGCACTTTATACACCTGAGACAAATACGGTTAAGCTTGATGTTAACCTTGCTACTTTGTGCAGTTGGGATTACAATGCATTAACAAAAACATACTCACTTAAAAAGCTTAACGATAAAAGCGCTAAGTCATTCACTATTCCTGATGAATACAGTGAAGATCCGGAAGAAAAAGAAGCATGTCCCGTTACTTATATTCTGAGTTCTGCATTTTCATCCTGCACGGACCTTGAAAATGTTGTTATCGGCAGCAATATGAAAAATATTCTTTTTGCCGCATTTTACGGCTGTAAAAATCTTAAGAAGATAACTGTTTATTCAGATGATGTTAATATTGCTTCAACTGCATTTTTCGGTGCAAATACTGATAAACTGGTTATCAGATGCAGAAAAGATTCTACTGCTGATAAATTTGCAAAGAGCAAAAATATTGCAGTTGAGTATTTCCAGGATATTTCTTCATGTGTATTCAAAGGCATCGATGAAGAAAAGTATTACACAGGTATGCCCGTAGAGCTTTCAGATTTTGAGGTTTTCAATTCTTATAATACAAAGCTTAGATTAGGTAAGGATTATAATTTTGAATATGAAAACAATGTTGATATAAGCAAAGAAGACAGCAAGGCTGTAATTCATGTTTACGGCGCAGGTGAATACTGGGGAACAAAAGATATTTATTTTAATGTTTTGTGCCCGTATCATACAGATGAATCCGAATACTATTCAGTAACTCAGGTTTACGGAAACTGCGAAGAAGGCGGCAAGGTTGTTAAGACCTGTTCTTTCTGCGGATATCATGATGAATCAGAAACACTTCCGCCTAAAGACCACTGCGAATTGGAATGGATAAATAAAATTGAACCCACCTGTAAAGACGAAGGATTGCGAGTTTTCGGCTGTAAGGACTGCTCTTATTATGATGAGGAGAAGACAGAGCCGATTCCGGTGACTGACCATAATAAACAGTGGGTAACAATTACTGAACCTACATGTAAAGATAAAGGACACAAAGTATATCAGTGCCTTGACTGCCTGGAAATTTTTGATGAAGAAGACATTGAATGCGTTGATCACAGCTGTGATTGGGTAGAAACAAAGCCTGCAACCTGTTTGACAGACGGCGAGGAATCTTTTGTTTGCAAATGGTGCGGCAAGGTAGTGGAAACAAGACCGATAAAATGCCCCGGAAAGCATATTGCAAGCTCAGAGTGGGTTACTGTTACACCTGCAACCTGCACAAAAGACGGAATCAAAAAGCTTTATTGTGCAAAGTGCAATAAAGAGCTTGATACCGATATAATCCCTGCAACCGGACATGTAGCCCCCACAGAGATCATTACAACTCCCGCAACCTGTGAGGTTGACGGTAAAATTGAAACAGTATGCACCGAGTGCAAAGTTGTCTTAAAAACAGAGGTTATTAAGGCTACCGGGCACAAAAAAGCAGAGTGGGGAGTTATTGAAGAACCTACCTGCACAAAAGACGGTAAAGAAGGCGTTGTCTGCACAAAATGCGGTAAAGAATTTGAAAGCAAAATTATTCCTCACCTTGAGCATGAGCCTACAGATGATTATGTAATAACCGTTAAGCCGACTTGTATGAAAGACGGTAAGGAGGCTATCGTATGTAAGCATTGCGGAGCTGAAAAAATATACAGCGAACGCACTGTTAAAGCAACAGGGCATAATTATGATTTTGTTATTACAAAAGAACCTACCTGCACAGAAACAGGTATTGAAACTAAGCAGTGCCTTAATTGCGGAGATGTTCTTTACAGCAGAACAGTAAAGGCAATCGGTCATTCTTACGGTGAATGGGAAATCGAAGTTGCGCCTACCTGCACAAAAGACGGTTACGAAAAGAGAACCTGCGCACACTGCGGAGATGTTGATTTAAGAAATGCTCCTGCAACAGGACATTCACCTGTATGGATTTATGCGGTAAGACCGTCATATAAGCTTCCCGGTACCGAAAAGAAAGTATGCGAGCATTGCGGTTATGAATACGGTCAGACAAGACCCTGCGACAAGCTGTACCCTGATGTTGACTTAAACGGCAGACTTTCATCACTTGATGCTCTTATGGTTTTACAGCAGGCAACAGAGTTCATTTCACTTGAGGGACAGAGTCTGAAAAATGCTGACTGTAACGGTGACGGAAAAATAAATTCAACAGATGCATTGCTTGTTTTACAGCTTGCAACAGGCGTAATCAAAGCGTAATTTTATGGGCGGCAGTAAATTGTCGCCCTGTTTATTTCATATAAAAAGGATTGATTTATATGCAGAAACTTCCTTTCAAAGAAAAAATCGGCTACGGAGTAGGGGCGATAGGACTTGACCTGAGCTACGGCTTATTCTATTCGTATCTTTCAATTTACCTTACTGATGCATTAGGTATTACACCGTGGTTTTTATTGATTCTTACGCCTCTTGCAAGAATATGGGACGGAATAAATGACCCGATGATGGGTTCGATTGTTGATATCTCAAATCACAAAATGGGAAAATACAGGCCGTGGATTTTGAGAGGCGCATTCTTAAATGCAATAGTTTTGCTGCTGATGTTTAATACTCCTGCCGGTATTGCCGATTCAAAGGCAGTATATATTTATGTTGCTGTTTTTTATGTTTTATGGGGGATGACAAATACCCTTGCCGATATTCCTTACTGGTCAATGATTCCTTCTTTTGCAAATGAAGAAAAAGACAGAAATCTTATATCCACCATTGCGAGAATGTTTTCCGGATTAGGCCAGGGCATTATTGGAATTTTAACTGTTCCGATGATAGGAATATTAAGCGGAATCGGGAATAAATCTCTTGATGAAATGTCATCTGAACATATAAAATCCGGACTTGGAAAATGGGCAACTATATGCGCTGTGTTTCTTTTTGTTTTTGCCCTTATCAGTGTTCTTTCAACTAAAGAAAGAAATGCTCCGAAGACGGGCGAAAAGTTTTCATTCAAGAAAGCGGTTTATGTAATAAAAAATAATGACCAGCTTCTTGTATTTATGCTGTTTGCAACAATTTCAAATACAGGATATTATATGACATCCGGCATAAGCAATTATTATTTTAAGTCTGTAACGGGTATTTGGGGCAATCAGTCAATATTCTTTACCCTTGGCGCTGTAGGCTCAGTTCTCGGATTGCTTGTGATTCCTGTTTGCTCAAAGTTAAAGCTGACTAACAGGTCAACCTACATTATTTCACTTTCAGTTGCTGCTGCAGGGTATATAGGTATGGGAATTATAGGATACTGCTTTGGGGGCAATGTGTTTGCCCTTGGAATTTGCTACCTTGTAGCTTCAACGGGAATAGGAAGCATGTTTGTAAATCAGACGGTAATGCTTTCGGATATTGTTGATTACGGTGAATATAAATTGGGCACGAGAAATCAAAGCCTGACATTTTCAATGAAAGGTTTCCTTCAGAAAATGGCATATACCATACAAAGCATAATTATGTATGCTTCATTCGGTATAACAAAATATAATGTTGTAAATGGCGGAGAAGCAAATGCAATGTCAAAAAGTGCAATATCAGCTCTTATGTTTATTGTCCCTCCCGCTTGTCTTTTAGTTTCTCTTGCTGTTTTCTCAAAAAAATATAAGATTTACGGCGAATTTAAGACAAAGGTTTTGAACGCTGTTTCAAACAAATAAAACCGGATATAAATATTGATTACGGCAGTCTTTTATTATGAAAGACTGCCGCTTTCCGTTACGGAAAGCTCACTTTCTTTTCCGATATTTTCATAGCAGGTAAACACGCCTTTTATCTGTTTGTTTTTTTCGGAAAAGTATTTTTTTATGTTGCTGCTTATTACCTGCCTGGACATACAGTAGCATTTTGAAGTTTGCATAAATTCCTCAGTACAAATCAGCTCTTTTTGATTTTCGGATAAATTGATTTTTACAGGAATAATAGTTGAATATTCGTAGCAGGTAATTCCCAGCGGCATCTTTTTGCCGGAAAAATACAGATTCTTTTTATATGTAAAACACAGGTCACTTTTCGTAATTTTTTTGTCTGACGGAATTTTTAATGCAAAAAAATCAATACAGTATTTTTTTCTCTGCTTTGCTATTGAGTATAGTTTTGTTGAATTATTGTAAGTTGTTTTAAGTGTTTTTTCAGTTCTTCCCACTGCATAACCTGAGGAATGAACATAGTTTACGGTTTCATCTTTGTTTTTTACAACGCCGCTTATAAGAACCTGATTTTTGAAAACAGCATTAAAAAGTTTTGCCGAGGCTGTGCCGCTGTAATCTTCCAGAATTACCAGTTGGGCGTTTTCAGTGGAAATAATGTTGTATGCACCGGGATTGTTCTGAACAGACGGAGCTTCGTCACGCTCTTTAACAATAACTGTTGCTCTTGAACCGTGAAAGTTTATTGATATTTCTGAAACACCGTCTATCATTGTTTCAGTGTTAAGGGATAATTTAACAGGGTCAGAACTGAATCTTGAACATCCGGGGCTAAGTCCGGCTTGTTCAACGGCGTCGGTAATCACATCTTCGGGTATTTTGTTATTCCCTTTAACATCAATTACCCATATTCTGGTTGAAGCAATCCACATAATGGCAAAGAAAAAAAGAACACCTGCAACAAGTCCCGTTCTGTTTTTATGTCTGTGAATAAAAAACGGAATGCCTGATTTTTTTATTATTTTTGTTTTCATCCCGCCGGCTTTTGCAGAAGGTCTGATTGATTTATAGCCTTGCAGTGTTGTTGTTGCGAAAACTGTATTGTCAGAAAAGGAAATATCCCATAAAGGAATATTGTTTTTCAGGCAGAGATTTACAAATCTTTCACCAAATCCACCTGTTGCTTTGAAATTTACACACCCTGTAATATTTCTGAAAAAATCAATTATAACCATATTAACCAACTTCCACATATATAATATTTCCCGAAACAGTAATCTGTGAGCAGGAAAATGTTTTTACAATCAGGTCGTCTCCGCAAATTCCAATCTGTCCGGAGCGGGTGTTTATTCTGATTTTATTATCACTGTATTCTGCAACATTTTTACACCCGTCAATAATTACCGTGTTGTTAAATAGTTCTATGTGATAGCCGCCTTTGCAGATGTCTTCCGGAAAATCAAGCTCTCTGGCAATATCAGATAACCGTGGATGTTTATTTTTCATATTATCACCATAATAAAAAAATTTGTCTTGCCATATATATTTATGGGTGATAACAGTGAATAATACCGTAAAAAAGACTGTGAAAATAATATTTATTTTATTTATGTCGATTGTTTTTTTAATAAGGTCGGAATCTGCCGCCGAAGGAATCTCAGAATCTGTTAAATTATGCGTGTATACAGTGGTTCCGTCATTACTGCCGTTTATGGTTTTATCGTCATATTTAATAAAGTCAGGCGCATTAAGTGTCTGTGACAAACTCTTTTCCGCCCCATGCAGGACTCTGTTCGGTTTACCCGGAAAATCTGCCTGCATAATTATTATGAGCATTATCGGCGGATTCCCGGTAGGAGCAAATATGATAGCTTCATCCGTTGAAAACGGAATGTTAAATAAATCTCAGGGAAGAAGAATGATGTTTTTTTGCGTAAATGCAGGCCCTGCGTTTGTTATAAATGCAGTAGGGGTTTCTTTGCTTAACAGCAAAAAAGCGGGGATAATATTATTTGTATCTATGGTTATTTCTTCGTTGATTACGGGTATGATTACCAAGTTGTTTGACAAAAGCCCAAAGGATTGTTTTATCGAATTTTCTTTGCCGAAGAATACAGGCAATATTGTTAAGGCGGTTGAAGATTCTGTAAAAGCAATGATTTCTGTATGCGGATGGATTCTTGTTTTCGGCTCAATAAGAAAAATAATATGTGATTTGCAAATGCCTCACAGCGTAAATGTTTGGGCTGAAATGGTTTTCGAGGTAACATCGGGGTGCAATACAGCTGCACATAATTTTCCTTTGCCTGTTTTGGGCTTTGTTTTGGGCTTTTCGGGTTTTGCAGTTCATGCTCAACTGTTGCCATGCCTTGAAGCAACAGAAATGAAATACAGTCTTTTTTTTGCGTCAAGAGCCGTAAGCGGCGCAATGTGCTGCGGAGTGGCGGGAATACTGTTCAACTTGTTTCCTTGCGATGTGCAGGTGTTTGCATCTTCAGTTCAGCCTGTGCCTGTTGCATTTTCTGTTTCAGGTTATGCGTCTGCCGCCGCAATTTTTACGGTATTACTTATTATTTTAGACCTTGCTCCCGTTAAAAAAATGTGATATTATATAGGAAACAGCTAATAAGGCGGTATGATATATGAAAAAGAAAATCATTGACGGGAAAGAAGTTGCCCGTGAATGCAGAAATTGTTTTTACAGCAATTCGATAGGTGATGATGAGCAGATTCTCTGCAAAAAGCACGGCATTCGCAATCTTGATTCAAATTGCAGAAGATTCAAGTATGACCCATTGTGCAGAGTGCCGAAAAAATCTCCGAAGATTGCTGAGCTTTCTGCCGAAGATTTTGAGCTTTAAGGTGAACGGAATGAAAAATACAGGAATAAAAATTTTATCAGTTATTATTGTTGTCAGCGTTGTATTCAGCCTGTGTTCATGCAGACTGAATAAGAAAGACACATCGGGAATAATGACAACAAACCGTGAGCTTACACTGTCAACGGCTCCGGTTTCGGTTAAAACAACGGACTTATCTGTCAAGGCAGTTGCACCGAAAGGCAGTGATAAAATTATTGAATATTTTAATAATTCTCTTGAGTATTTTGTGAAAAAAGATTTTGAATTTACAGAAAAATACAAAACATCATTGGAAAGTTTTTCTGCCGGTTCGTTATGGAATGTTGAAGGTGCAACGCAGTCTTACCGTTCTACCCTTGAATCATCATTCGGGGATATGATGGGAGTAGGTTCTTTAAATAAGTCTTTTTATGTCGGCGATGATATTTCTGAAGATTTTGCAATAAGAGCAGTTGAAGCGGGAAATTTAAAATCCTGTTCGGCAAAGGCGGAGGGGAGCAATGTCAAGGTTGCTTTTAATTATAAGCCTTCCAACGGTGAAGGAATGACCAATGTAAGACTGCTTACAAATTACTATATGTCCTCAGGTTCTTTTTCGTCAAAAATAGGAAGCTACGGCGCATCTTCTTCAGGTGCAACAGCAACAATAAGCGGAGTTAAACTTTCGGCAACCATAGATTATTCCACAAATAATTTTGTTTCAGTAAAAATAGAATATACAACTTCGTTTTATGCTGAGGAAGTTTCATTTGATTATGTATCCGGCGGGCCCGTTAAAGGAACAACAAAGACAGAAATAGTTTACGGTAATTTTAAAGAGAAATAATATGGATGAAATAAATATAAATTCACTGTGCCCTGTTTCGGGGAAATGTTCAGGTTGTCAGCTGAAAAATCTTCCGTACAGCCAACAGCTGAAATTAAAGCAAAGCAGAGTCAACAAATTGTTTTACGGGATAGTTAAACCTGAAAAAATTGTTCCATCCCCTGAAATTTTTCGATACAGAAACAAGTCGAGCGCAGTTTTTTATGAAGACAAAAATAAAAATATCCGCTGGGGGATTTATCAATCCAAAACCGGCGGATTTTGCAGTACTCAGAAGTGTTTTTTACAGCCGGAAATTGCAGACGATATTTTTAACACTCTGGCTCAGCTGATAAAAAGCTTTAAAATTAAGTTGTATAACGATAAAGATAATTCGGGATTTTTGCGAAGCGCAATGGTAAGAACAACTTGCGATAATCATGTTATGGTTGTTCTTGTAACAACCTTTGCCGAGTTCCCTAAGGAGCGTTCGTTTGTAAATGCTCTTGTGAAAAAGCACAGTGAGATTGTATGTGTTGTTCAGAATTATTATTCAGGTGAAGCTGTTTTAATGACAGGAGAAGATGAAAAAATTCTCTATGGCAGCGGAAAAATTACGGGTGAAATTTCTGGCAGAAAATTCAGCATTTCAGCTAATTCATTTTATCAGATAAATTCCGTCCAAACTGTAAACTTATATTCAAAAGCCATTGAATTTGCACAGATAAAAGCATCAGATACTTTTCTTGATGCGTATTGCGGTACGGGCACAATAGGTATAATGGCCGCTGAAAACGGCGGCATGGGAACAGGGGTTGAAATAAACAATTCTGCCGTTAAAGATGCAGTGAAAAATGCAGAACTGAACAGCGTGGACAATATTAAATTTATTTGCGCTGATGCAGGTGACGAGCTTGAAAAAGATATAAACAAATACGATGCTGTGTTTATTGACCCGCCGAGAGCCGGGTGCAGTAAGAGATTTTTGAAATCAGTTGCTAAAAGCAAACCGCAAAGAATAGTTTATATTTCCTGTAATCCCGAAACCCAGGTCAGAGATGTAAGATTTTTAATTAAAAACGGTTATCAGGTTAAAACGCTCGTGCCTTTCGATATGTTTCCTCAAACAAATCATGTTGAGAGTGTGGTGCTGTTGAGTAAAGTGCATAAATAATTATTGTGAACAAAATATGTAATTCGATAGCTGGATTGAAGTTGAACCAGTCTGTTAGAACCTTATTACATATTTGAATCCATGGTAGGGAGAATAAATTCAAGTTTTTAAGGAGCTGGTAGATTGCAATATACATCAATTGAAATAAATGAAATGTGTAAGAAAGCACTAGAAAGTATCGAAACATTTTATCAACAAGATTTTATAAATTATAGAGGAAGAACAGCAGACACCAATCAGCTTTATACAGAAGTTGTCGCAGATATTGTCCTCAATAATATTGATTTATTCCTAAATGATATTCCTAGAATCACACGGCTAAAAGATTACAACCAAAAACATGATGGTTCATATCGTGAAGGGACAGGTAGAGATGAGGAAATCATTGCCATAAAAATGTTCAAAAAAAGCAGGGTAGATAATTGTACATATCCGTACATAGGAAAAATAATTGATTATCAAACATCGCTAAAATCTAAGAGAAATGATGTAGCGGGCAAGATTGATTTATTAGCTTATGATGGCAATGTGTTAAGGATTCTTGAATTAAAGAAGCCCTCAAGTACGGAGTCGATGCTGCGTTGTGTTTTAGAGGGGTACACTTATTTAAAAACGGTTGATGAAAAAAAGTTGATTACCGATTTTGGTTTGCCATCTGATACTATTGTGGAAACATCCCCTTTTGTGTTTTGGAAAGAAAGTCAGTGGACAGAATGGCAGGAAGATAGACCTGCTTTGCATTCTCTCTGTAATATGCTTGGAATTAAGCCTTACTTCATCAAAGAAGAGAATGACAACTATATAATATTGGAGGGTTAATGA
>JAZQPL010000013.1:0-12493 GCA_045628495.1 Acutalibacteraceae bacterium | reverse complement strand
TGAACCGTCCTTAAGAGAAACAGTGATTATATAAGAATCTCCGCTTTCCTTAATTGAAATTTTGTTAATATCAGATGCTGTAAGTGATGAAGCAAGGAAATGCTTCTGATAGCTGTTAAGCTCTTCGCCTGAAACATTTCTTGTGAACTTGTTAGCATCGCCAACGCCCATAAACTGGTAAACTATTGTCTTAAATGCTTTAAGAGCAGCGCCTGCCTGATATTTTTTCTCAACAGTTGTTCTTGATTTTGAGAACGCAGCTTTTTTTGTTGTTGCTTTCTTTGTTGCGTCATTATAAATCTTGAGTATCTCTGCTGTTGACATCTTTTTGGTATCAGATGATTTGCCGCCGGATTTACCGGTTGAGCCTGTACCTGTACCTGAACCGGATGTGCTGCCTGTTGAGCCTGAGTCAGAGCTTCCGCCGCCTGTTGAAATTTCGTCACCTGTTGAAATTTCGCCGTTATCTGTTGACTCTGCTGAACCGTCGCCAGTACCTGAACCGTCTTCAGAGCCTTCATCAAAAAGCTCGTCAAACTGTGCAAGCTCTGAGTCCGCATTTGATGAACCATTGCCGCCGCCTGCAATTTCAAGTCTGTTGTCAGTAACCTTTGTTGTGATAGAAGATGCAGCAAAAGCAATAATTGCAACGCATAATACTGCACTTACGCACTGGATAATTACTGCGTTAATATCAGCATTCTTTGCATTTTTCTCTGCTCTGTTCTGCTTCTTTTCTGCTTTTAATGCATTTTTTTCTTCCTTGGATAACTTTGCTTTACTCATAAAAGTTCCTCCTGATTTTGTACAATTTAAAACAAACTGCATAGTTCAGAATTATTATATATGATTGATTTTTATTTTTCAATCCCTTTTACAAAATTTCTTAATTTATTTTAAGAAATTTAGGAATTTTCACTACTGAGAGTATCAATCAGTTCTCCGTTTGATGCGGAAACAATTATTTTTTCATCACTGGACATTACTCCGATGCTGACTGTAACATCATCAAAACCGTTATTTTTAAACTCAGAAAGATAATCACTGCTCATTTTTACCACTCCGTCTTCAAGGGATTTCCACGCAGTCGGGTCTTTTTGGTATGAATCATAACAGTAATCATAATCTTCAGGGTATTGTGAATAAACATAAAGTATTTTCTTTTCCGGGTCGTATTGCCCTTGGGAGTATGTCCTTTTTTTCAAGAACTCGTCACGAACTCTGATGATTATTTTTTCGGCAAGTGATTCTCGGGTAACAACCGTTTCCCCGTCTGACTTTACTCTCGGTTTTACAACAGCATTTTCGCCGAATTCGCCTGTGAATGTTTTGCCTTTCTGATTGTCGTAGGAAAATGAAATGACTTTTACGGATTTGCAGTTCATTTTACCGTTTATACTCAGTGTTGCCCTGCCGTCGGGTTCGACTTCTATGGGATATTTCCCAGTGTGTTTTTCACCGTCATCCGTCAGTGCCGTAACAGAAAGATTTTTTATTTTTTCTCCGGTTTTATTCTGAACCGTAATGCTTATCAACGATGTTTTTTCAGAATAAACTATTTCTCCGCTGTAAAATTCAATTCTGTTTTTTCCCGAACACCCTGCAAATAAAAATAAAAACAACAGCAATATGAAAACAGATAAAAACTTTTTCATTAAAAAACCTTCTTTACGCATTTGCTTTCATTATTATACATTACCGTGATCAGATTTTCAATAATCATAATATACTTATTATTCTGTCTGTACAAATTGAATTTTATATGTTATAATTCTACAAATCATAAAAGCGGGAGAGATAATATGAAAAAAACAAAATTAGGGGCACGGACATGGTTTAACATAGCTTTGTTCGGCTTTATGGGTCAGGTTGCGTGGAATGTTGAAAATATGTATTTTAACACATTCCTTTACAATTTTATTTATGGCCATGCGTCACCTGACGCAGTGAACAATTCCATGAGCGTTGTTGATGCCGTAGCATGGATGGTTGCATTAAGTGCAGTTGTTGCAGTTGTAACAACATTCATCATGGGAAATTTAAGTGATAAAATAAACAACCGCAAAATTTTCATTTCAGTCGGTTATATTTTATGGGGAATTGTAACAGGCTGCTTCGGCTTTATTTCATTGGAAAACACTCAGAAGCTCGGCTTCTTTTCATCTGCCGCAGGAGTGCTGACCGCAACAGCATGGATTGTAATCGGTATGGACTGTCTTATGACTTTTATGGGCTCAACAAGTAACGATTCCGCTTTTAACGCCTGGGTTACTGATATTACGGATACAAGCAACAGAACAAATGTTGAAACCGTGCTTGCAATTATGCCGATGGCGGCAATGGGAGTTGTTGTTGCAGTAGGAGGAGTAATCGTTACAAAATTCGGATATCCTCTGTTTTTCTTCGGACTCGGAGCATTTGTTATCCTTTGTGGTATACTCGGACTATTCACTTTGAAAGATTCGAGAAACGGTGAAGTTAATAAAGATGCCCATTACTGGTCAAACCTTTTTTACGGTCTTCGCCCGTCTGTTATAAAAAACAATTCAAGGCTGTACCTTGCCTTTGCGACAATGTGCATTTATTCCACCGCATTCCAGGTATTCTTCCCGTATCTTATCGTTTACCTTCAGCACAGCAAACTTGATTTTCTTAATCAACTGCCCACACTTTTGCAGGGTTCATCACTTATTATTACCGTTGTTACTCTTTTGGCAACAGTCGCCGTGCTTCTTGTGCTTGTTTTCGGAGTCGATAAAATCGGCAAAGGAAAATGTCTTATTATTTGCAGTCTGCTTTTCTGTGCGGGACTTTTCGCAACTTATTTTGCATCAACTCCCGTTTCATTCATTGTTAGCTGCTGTCCCTTCCTTGTAGGTTATGCTATGCTGGGAATTATACTCGGCGCAATAATCCGTGACTTTACCCCTGAAGATAAAACCGGACTGTTTCAGGGTGTAAGAATGATATTTATGGTTCTTATTCCTATGATTGCCGGTCCGAGACTTGCAATTCTTGCTACAAAGAACTCCTCAATAACATACATAAACGATTACGGTGCAGAAAATATTCTGCCCTCATCTCTTATGTTCCTTATAGCCGGAATTCTGGGACTGTTTATGTTTGTATCCATAATACCGTTAATAAAAAAAGGACTTGTTCCTGATAAAAACAAATAATATTATATTTACAAAAAAGAAATTCTTCAAAGCTTGATGCGTATGATGACGACGAAGCATTCGGAAACCGGAACTGAAGTTAATAATAAATTAAGCATCAGGGTGGAAAAGCCCTGATGCTTTTGTTATATATCTTTCATATCTTTATTATTTTACAGGTGTAAGTGTGCTGTTTTCAACATCATTCTGTAAAAACTGGGGATATTTTTCCATATCAAACACTGTGAGCTGTTTTTCGCTTGTGAAAAATATTTTATAAAGCTCAGTATGCCCCGAATGAATTTTACAGTGAAGCATATCCTTTACAAACCATGTGCATTCCGGTAAAATACAGGTAGATGCATCTATTATTCTGTCAGGTGAAATATAGTTTTTATCAGGGAATTTTGCCTGAGTATAATCACTGCCCAGGTTTTCGTTAAGCTTTGCGCAGGTTGCGCCGCAGGATGCGAATTTTGTATCAACTGTTCCGTCAGAAGTTTCACGGTATGCAGTAACCAACGGCGTGCGCTGCATATTGTAGCCTGCAAGAATATAAACATTTGTGCCGCTTTTCCGGGCACCCTTTAACAGTTCCTCAGCTTTCAACTGAACACCGTAGTGGTAAGCATCAATTTCCTCAATTAAAAACTTGTTTTCATTTTCGTCAAGCTCCATAAATTTTTTGCCGCTTTCATAATATTCATCAGGAACAAAGCTCCATATTCCCGGCAATGTTTTAAAAACAGGAATAAGCGATTCTTCATAAACTCTGTCCTGAAGATTTACCAGAAGTTTATCAGCAAAATCAAGAAGAATGTCAAACACTCCGAATTTTTCAAGAGCTTCTATAAGAATGTATAAAAATCCTTCGGCAAAGTCATTATCCAGCGCCGGCAAAGCCTGTTCGCCGTAACGGATAAGAGCGTCTTTATTGATTTCAACTTTTCCGTTATAAAGCTCACCTGCCACCGCAGTGCCCTGCAACGGAGAGCATTGGAAGATAATTGTTTCAATATCCGCTGTTCCGTAAAGCTTTATGTAAGACATCGCAACAACTCCGCCCATACTTGAAGCACGGAAACGAACTGTATCATGTTGAGTAATCTCTTTAACTTCCTGAATATATGTATACAGTCTTTCAGCGTTTTTTAACGGACTGAGTCTGAAATCGTAACCGAAGTAAAAGCTGCTGTCTTCATCATGCGCAGAAGTTTCAGGATGAAATTCTTCACTTGTAACATCAGGAGTTGAATTTCCGTCTTTATCAAGCGCAAGGGCGCCGAAAGCACCGTTTATGCATGAAATAAAAACATCCCCGAAATAATCGTAATTTCCTGTAATAAAAAGAAGAATCGCCGCAGGAATTACAGGCAAAAAGCTTTTAATAACATCCATTGTGTCAGGTCTGAAAATAACTTTTTCATCTTCTGTTCCCGCATTCTGAATAATATCGCCGCTGCCTAATGCCGCAACATAAACAATCGGCGGATTGCCACAATCGCACTTTTTGCTTTTTGCAAAGCACGGAACGCAAAACGAACAGATTATTGTGACCGAAAGCAAAACCGAAACAATTTTTTTCATAAAATCACCCTTTATTTTTTGTAAGAAGAATATATCATAAAAGAGTATAAAAGTAAAGAACTGTCAACATGAAATATTGATTTTTATATTTATATGTGCTATAGTTTTTACATCAAGTCAGGAGTGATTATATGACAAAAATTATTTCTTTTATGTTGTCATTGCTGCTGTTTTTCAGCACCGGTATTATTGACGGAAAAAAAGAAATCCAAAACTTTTTTGACAGAACAGGTGTTAATTATTGTTTTACAGGCAGATTGATTGCTGATATTATACGCAATTCTCAGTTGAAATCAAAGCAATACCCTGACAGCGGAAGTTATAAGAAAAAAGTACTGATAGATGACACAGGTGATGATTTTGTAACTTTACCTGAAATGAATATAAAAACACAGCAATGGATTGCCAATGAAATCACTCTTGAAAGCGACATCCGATACAGTAATCCGTTCAATGATGTTGATGTGGATTTAATCCTTGCCGGCAACGGAGTAAAATACATTATTCCCGGATTTTGGAACGGCGGAAAAACATGGAAAATAAGATTTGCCTGTCCTGAAGAAGGCGAATGGCTTTTCAAAACAGTCTGCACGGATAAAAGCAATAAAAAGCTTGACGGAAGAACAGGCAGGGTTATATGTAAAAAATATACAGGCGAATATGAAATTTACAATCACGGTTTTGTCACAACCTCATACGGCAAAAAATATATGACTTATGACGACGGTACTCCGTTTTTTTATCTGGGAGATACTCACTGGAGCTTAGGCGATGAAACCGTTGATATGGTAAAAACAATTTGCACCAAGCGGTCACAGCAGGGCTTTACCGTTATGCAGAGTGAACCTATCGGTGCGACATTTGACTTTACAAACGGAATAGACGAGAGCGATATTCCCGGTCTTAACGATTATGATGAAAAATTTAAAATTATTGCGGAAAACGGATTGGTTCATGCCAATGCTGAATTTTTCTTCCCTGCGTATATGAGTGTTCTCATTGACAATAACGGAGGATACTCTTCCGAAAAAATTACTGTTAAAAACGGCAGAAAAGAAGAAACCGTAAACGATATCTCAGACAGTGCAAAAAAATATCTCGAAAAAATAACCCGTTACTGGGTTGCAAGATATTCCGCTTATCCTGTTATGTGGACTCTCGGTCAGGAGGTTGACAGAGATTTTTACTATAACAGAGGAGAGCATAACGGCTGGAATTACATAAACAATCCGTATAAACTTGTTGCCGAATATATTTACAAATATGACGGATACTCTCATCCATTATCGGCTCACCAGGAAAACTCCGGTGGAACCGTAGCCTACGGCAACGGAAAAACCGTTAATGAAAGCCTTAAATCATACTGTTCGTCATATCCTTCTTCATTCCGTGATGTTGAAGCTCATAACTGGTATGCCGCTCAATGGTCGCCTGACTTTACGGGACAAAGCTCACAGGAAAAAGAAAAAGACTATTGGTATAATTCACAGGGCAAACCTGTTATAAACTATGAAGGCCGTTACTGTTATTTATGGACTAAGAACTTCGGTTCAAGAATGCAGGGCTGGGCATCATATCTCAGCGGAATGTTCGGGTACGGATGGGGAGCTCACGATACATGGAGCTACCTTAACATATACGGTGAAGATGAAGATTCTTATGACGGAATAGATACTATTACTTCCGAAGAAAAAATAAACGCAACATGGCGTGATTCCCTTGAATACCCAAGCTCATATCAGATGGGATATATGAAAAAGTTTTTCACTTCATTTGACTGGTGGAATCTTATTCCCAGATTTAACAACAGGTTTTATTTTTCACGCAGTCCGGGAGTATTTGAATACACTGCAAGCAACCAGGATAATTCTGAAATGGTTATTTATTTTTACAGCTTCAGTGACAATTCAGTTGGTGAAAATCCGAACGGCAACGAATACACAGGCTGTATGACAGGAAAAATCGGCGGACTTGAACCCGGCACAAAATATAAATACAGATGGTTTAATCCTGTAACAGGTGAATTTTCAGAAGAAGAAGAATTTATCTCCACTCCCTTCGGAACTTATTCAATAGGTCAAAGAAAATGGAACGGAGAAATTGCCTGTTGCGATATGGTCTTTTATATGTATAAATAAATTCTTAAATTTCAGGTGTATAAAATGAAGTACAGTGATTATGTAAACACAAAGCAGGGAAGTGCATCGGTTCACCGTTTCAGCAACGGGAACACATTGCCTCTTGTTCAGCTGCCGTTCGGCATGACGGCATTTTGTCCGCAGACAAGTGACGGCAATATCAGATGGTATTATCACCCTGACAACCGTTCATTTGAAGGCGTTCGCTTAACTCATCAGCCTTCGCCGTGGATTGGTGACTACGGTGCAGTTACATTTATTCCTCAAAAAAAGCCTTTAAGAGTATCCGGTGAGGACAGATGGTCGGGCTTTCGCCCTGATGAAACTGAATTGAAGCCTTATTATCTTAAATACAGGCTCCGCAGAACACGGTGCAATTTTGAATTGACACCTACTCAAAGATGCGGAATAATCAGAGTGAATTTTGATGATGAAGGTGAGAATTTCTTTTCTGCTCATTGTGTAAAGGGTAACTATAATTTTAATTTTAATTATGAAAACAATACTCTTTACATTACAACCGACTCAAATATGGGCGGAGAAGCTGTAAATTTCTGTGAATATGTTACAGTAAAATTCCCTGAAAACTCAGTAACGGAAGTTATGATTCAGAATGACGGTGAAGATGCGTATGCGGGAAATAAAATTCACGGTCAGGATGTTGCAATACATATAGGATTAAAAAACAAAGAAACTCAGCTCTATATTGCCGCATCATATATTTCATTTGAACAGTGTGAAATTACTCTTAAAAGAGAAACAGGAGAAAAAAGCTTTGATGAAATAAAAAATCAGGGTGAAAAAATATGGGAAAGCTATCTTTCAAAAATTCGTATTGAAGCTGAAGATGAAAAGCAGTTAAAAACTTTTTATTCCTGTATGTACAGAGCTTTTCTCTATCCTCACAAATGTTATGAAATTGATGCTGACGGCAACGATATTCATTATTGCCCCCATGACGGGAAAACATATCCCGGGAAAAGATACACCGATAACGGATTCTGGGATACATACAGAACAGTTTATCCCTTCTTTTCCATTGTGTGCAGAGATGAATTAAAAGAAATGGTTACTGGGTATATAAACGAATATAAAGAATGCGGATGGCTTCCCAGGTGGCTTTCTATCGGTGAACACGGATGTATGCCCAGCACTCTTATTGATGCGGTTATATGCGACTGCGCAGTAAAAAATATTTTGCCTAAAGAAACTCTCGAAATTGCGCTGGAAGGTATGATAAAGCACTCTGTTACAGATTCGCCTGACAGACGGTTCGGCAGAAACGGAGCGGAGAGCTATTGTAAATTAGGTTATGTTCCGTATGATTTGCAGAAAGAAAGTGTAAATCTTACTCAGGATGCCGCTTACGGTGACTGGTGCATTGCCTGCGTAGCAGAAATTTTAGGGAAATCAGAAATTGAAAAAGAATACAGAAAAAGAGCTGAAAATTACAAAAATCTGTTTGATAAAGAAACGGGATTTATGCGTCCGAAAGATTCAGAAGGAAAATTCAGGCCTGATTTTTCCCCTATCGCATGGGGCAGAGATTATACTGAAGGCAGTGCATGGCAAAACTCCTTCGCCGTTCCTCACGATATTGAAGGACTTGCCAATCTTTACGGCGGAAAAGACAAGCTTATTAAAAAAATTGATGAGCTTTTCGCAACAGAGCCGGATTACATTTCTGTAGGTTATAACTGTGAAATTCATGAAATAACGGAAATGGCGGCAGCAGATTTCGGGCAGTGTGCCATTTCTAATCAGCCAAGCTTTCACATTCCGTATATTTATTCCGCACTGGGTGAAACTGACAAAACCGCATACTGGGTTGAAAAGCTTTGTAAAGAAGCCTTTTCTTACGAGGATGACGGATTCCCCGGTGACGAAGATAACGGAACAATGGCTATCTGGTATATTTTCAGCGTTCTGGGATTTTATCCCTTCTGTCCCGGCAAGCCTGAATTTGTAAAGGGTAAAAAACAGGTTAAAAAATCAATAATCAACGGCAAAGAATTTGATTCGGATAAATTCAGCAATATAATTCCATTCAGCGAGTTTGAATAAGTAATTGATAAGGACTGATTTTTTATGAAAAAAACTTTAATCATCCCGTACTTCGGCAAGTTCCCGGATTATTTTCCTCTTTGGGTGAATTCCTGCGCTGATAATCCCGATATCAACTGGCTTATTATTACGGATATAGACAATGATTATCCGCTGCCTGATAATATTACGGTTGTTAAAAAATCTTTTAATGAAATGAGAGAAGAATTTCAGAGTAATTTTGATTTTAAAATCTCTCTTGACAACCCGTATAAGCTTTGCGATTATAAACCTATGTACGGCTTCCTTTTCAGAGAATATCTTAAAGACAGTGATTTTTGGGGATACTGTGATATGGACACTATATGGGGACAGATATCATCTTTTTTAACAGATGATATTTTTGAAAATTATGATAAAGTGCTTCATCTCGGTCATCTCTGTTTTGTGAGAAACAAAAAAGAAATCAATGAAAACTTCAGAAATTTTGATTCATACCGCATTGCTCTGTCAAGCGCTGCAAGTTACGCTGTTGATGAAATACCTGACTGGGCCGGGCATCCGGGATTTAATACGGAGCTTAAAAAGAACGGATTTAAGATATACAGCAATTATGATAATATTGCCGATGTTGAGTTCAGAGTAAAACCGTTTACGGTAGGCGGCTGCTCCGATTGCTTTGCATACAGATACCGAAACGGTAAACTGTTCAGTATCAGTAAAAACGGCGAAAAAGAAATCATGTATGTTCACTTTCAGAAAAGAAAGCTTCAGGTTAATGTTGATAAAAACTGCAGGGATTTTATCGTTATTCCCAATCAGATTACGGATGATTTTTCAATTATGGAATCAGAAAATTTCTGGGAAAATATCAGCAAAAATGATGATTCGTATTTTGATATGAAGAATTTCAAAAAAAATAAAATAAAAAACGATATAATAAGATTAAAAGATGAACCTGATAAATTATCCGCATTAAAGTGGTGGATAAATATCAAGCTGGGCAAATCATAAAATGATACATAAAAATCGGTGCCAGGTAAAAAAGCCGGCACCGATTTTTGTTTGTAATATAATATTCTTTCAGATAGTAATATTTAATATTTGATCATATGATACATTCAGAATCTGTTTAAGAAGAATTATTTCATCAGGGTATAAATGTCTTTGACCAACTTCAATTTTTGCAATGGCACTTCTTGTAATATCACAGCCGTTCACTTGCATTTTAGCAGACAACTGTTCTTGTGTCATATTAGCCTTTTCACGAAGGATTTTAATATTATATCCGATTTGTTTCTCGATTACATCATTCACAGCCAAGCCCCCTTGCACTTATTTGAGAACAAAGTTTTTGACTTTATTATATTGATGTGCTATTATTGTTTTGCTCTTATATAGGTGCAAAGTGAAACTTTGAATTGTTTTTCGCAGAAATATTTAAACTTTTATCGGAGGGAAAAAATGAAAGTAATAAAAAAAATAATTGCATTGGTATTAGTTATTGCTTCTTTCAAAGCAATTTGTAGTTTTGCGACAAAATCCGCTTTTCCGTGAGCATACTGTGCTTCACGGATATTCGCACCGATAGAGGTGCCGCTCCGACCGATTTGGTTTGAAATAACCGATTCATGTTTCAATTTCAGATTTTTTACTAAATTGTTGATAGAAAACGCAAACTGCATAGACTGAACAGACAACTGATCGTCGCGCATATACACACCTCCACTCTTTCATAATTATATTATAAGACCGTTCATAAGTCAACGAAGACGGCTTCGCCTAATGAAGCAAAATGAAGACGGTGCTTCGCACCTAATGAAGCGAAGTCGCCCATTTTTCATTCTCTCATTTCAATTTCTTCATCAGCGAAGCGGCTTCATTCCTTCATTAGCCCGATAGGGCGACTTCATTGAAAAAAGCACTTGCGTATGCAAGCGCTTTTTTCATGGCCCGCCCGAAGGGATTTGAACCCCCGGCCTTCAGAATCGGAGTCTGACGCACTATCCAACTGTGCTACGGGCGGAAAAACATATCCATAATAATCATTACCAGCATATAATATCATAAATAAATAATTTTTTCAATAACAAGTGTTGAATTTTCATTGTTCAAATGATACAATATTTGCAGTATATTCACGGAGGATTTTTTTATGAAATATGTTGTTGTGCTTTATGACGGGATGGCTGATTACCCCATTGATGTTCTCGGGAATAAAACACCGATGATGGTTGCAGATAAACCGATTTTTGATTCACTTGCAAAGAAAGGTCAGGTAGGGCTTGTACGCACTATAGGCGAAGGTCAGAAACCCGGCAGTGAAATAGGAAATCTTACTGTTATGGGATATGACCCGAGAAAATATTTTACCGGCAGATCTCCTCTTGAAGCTGTAAGTATCGGCGTTAAAATGGAAAGTGACGATATTGCACTCCGCTGTAATCTTGTTACTCTTTCTGACGAAGAAAATTATGACGATAAAACTATGGTTGACTATTCAGCAGGTGATATTTCCAGCGAAGAAGCAGCAGAAATAATCAAAACCGTTCAGGAAAATTTCGGCGGCGGTGAATTTGATTTTTACAGCGGCGTAAGCTACCGTCACTGTCTGATACATCACAAGGGAACTGTTGATTTAGGTAAAATGACACCTCCTCACGACATATCGGGAAAAGTGGTCGGCCCGTATATTTCAAATTCAGAGAATGCCCGTAAACTTACGGACCTTATGAGAAAAAGCTATAATCTTCTTAAAGACCATCCTGTTAACCAAAAAAGAGCGGCTCATGGTAAACGCCCTGCAAACTCAATCTGGCTCTGGGGCGAAGGAACAAGACCTGAACTGACACCGTTTGAAGATCTTTACGGTGTTAAAGGTGCTGTAATTTCAGCGGTTGATCTGCTTAAAGGAATAGGTATTGCCGCCGGTATGGACACACCTGATGTCCCCGGTGCAACGGGATACATTGACACAAATTTCGAAGGTAAAGCCGAAGCAGCTGTTGAAGCACTGAAAAACGGTAAAGATTTTGTTTATATTCATATTGAGGCTCCTGACGAATGCGGACATCGATTTGAACCGGAAAACAAAGTTAAAGCTATTGAATATATTGATTCACGGGTACTGCCCATTGTATTAAAAGGACTTGAAGAAATAGGGGAAGATTATAAAATAATGATTTTGCCTGACCATCCTACTCCTCTTTCCACCAAAACCCATGCAGGTGACCCTGTACCCTATATGATTTATCAGAAATCAAAAGAAAAAGATAACGGTATTGAATCAATCAATGAAGAAACCGCAAAACAAACCGGCATTTACCTTGAAGAAGGTTACAGCCTTATGGAAAAATTTATAAAAGAATAAGAATTAACGGAATTATCAGCTGACAGTCTTGTTAAATGATAATTCCGTTTTTATGATTCTTTGTCAATAGTTGGGGTAAAAAACCCTGAAAAGGAAATAAACTAACAACGGTAGCAGCGAAAGTTGCTGCCGTTAATTTATGAAAACATATGTAAAATGCGTTTTCTGAATCTGTTAAAATTGCGATAACCGTAAGC
>JAZQPL010000012.1:0-17319 GCA_045628495.1 Acutalibacteraceae bacterium | reverse complement strand
TTTTAACTCTAATATCTCTTTTTCATATTCTTTGATGTGTCTGTAACTTCTTGGCATAAAAATCCTCCTATGGTAGTTTCTTTAATTCTACCATAGGAGGTCTCTTTTTTCTATTGTCCGTTTTTACTGGACTTGTGCAATTTTTATAATTCAGCAGTCTTTTTTATTTGAATTTTTATAAAAGTTTACAGTAAAGATTGTAAATCCCGTAATCATCATTCTTAAAAGCTTCGTAAAGCTCTTTGTTTTTTGTGCATGGAATATTATAACCAAGTATAAGCTCTTTAGTTAACACAAAAACACTTTCACGAACCTTTTCGGGAGTTTTTGCGATTCTTTTTCTGTTAAGCATTGCCTGCGTCAACAGCCTGTCGATAAACTTTTCATCAGGATGAAGACCGGCTTTCTCTCTCTCGTAGGAAAGAAGTCTTGTAATATAAAAAGTATCAATACATTTAGACTTATCAGAAACAGTTCTTGATGCTCCGTTATAATTAACCGTGTAATAATATGTACATCCCGGAACTCCGACAGCTTTTTCGGAATGAGGATAAACAATAAAAGAATTTATTGTGTCTTCAAACCAAAAACCTGGTGGGAATTTTACTTTTTCCCACAAGCATTTTTTATAAATTCTTGAACACGCAAAGCCCGGAATATCTTCGGGCTTAATTATTTGTGTTTTTTCATATTTTTTAATTGTTCTTGTTGAACCCTGTTCATAAGAAACTATTCCGCTCTGAACAATGTCTGCATTATTTTCGATTGCTGCATTCAACAAAGTCTGAACATAATTTTCAGATATTCTGTCATCAGAATCAACAAAAGTTACATACCTTGCCTCAATTTTTTTAAGAGCGGCATTCCTCGCTTCGGATACTCCCTTGTTGTCGCCGTGAATAACCTTTACATTATATTTTTCGGCATATTCATCAGCAATTTTTCCTGTGCTGTCAGTAGAACCGTCATCTGCAACAACGGTCAGAAATGAAAAATCAGTTTTTTGGTTTACTACAGAATCAAGACATTTTCTCAAATATTTTTCAGCATTGTAAGCCGGAATAATAATCTGTAAATCATATTTTTCTTCTGCTTTTTCACTGTTTTCTTTAATGCTTGAACCTTCAGGCAAAGGAGAAAAATCATTAAGAATTTTTTCAGCTTCCGAGGATGAGAATTTAACTTTTTTATGAGAAAACGGCTTCATTATTTTAAAAATAATTTTATTCAGCTTCAGTTTTTTAATTACTAAAAATAAACCTGTTCCGATTTTTTTTATTATTCTTTTCAAGTTCATTTTCATCACCTGCAAAAATTATTCGCTTTCTTCTTCAGTTTCTTCTTCATCAACAGGAAGAATTTCAACCTTAACTTTTTCGATTCTTCTTTCTTCAACCTCAATAACAGTAAACTTCAGATTTTTATATTCAACCTCAAAAGTTTCTCCTTCTTTGGGCAAAAATCCAAGTTCTTTTATAATAAACCCGGCAAGTGTATCATAGCTTCCCTCAGGCAAATCAACACCTGTAAGCTCATTGACTTCTTCAACATTTGTTATGCCGTCAATAGTAAATGTAGTTTCGTTGATTTTTGAAATTTCTTCATCTTCGTCGTCATATTCATCCTGAATATTTCCCACAATAGCTTCAACGATATCTTCAAGCGTTACTATGCCGGCAGTTCCTCCGTATTCGTCAACAACCACTGCCATCTGCGTGTGACCTGCCGTCATTTCCTTGAACAAATCACCGCATATTTTAGACTCAGGCACATACATAGGCTCACGCATTATATCTCGGAGAGTTTTTTTCGGCAATTCTTTTCCTACATACTCGAGCAAATCCTTAACATAAATCAGACCTATAATATTATCCTGATCATCTTCAAACACAGGTATTCTGGAATATCCGTCTTCAATGGCTTTTTCAACAACATCTTCAAGAGGATCGTTAACCTCCACCGCAACCATATCGGTTCGGTGGGTCATAATGTCACCTGCATCCAGGTCATCAAACTCAAAAATATTGTTAATCATTTCTTTCTGAACATCTTCAATAACGCCTTTTTCTCCGCCGACATCCACCATCATTCTGATTTCTTCTTCGGTGACTGTTTCCTCATCTGCATGAGGGTTAAATCCAAGAACACGGACCACCGCATTTGTTGAAACAGAAAGAACTTTTACAACGGGGCTGAAAAGCTTTGAAAAGAAAAGCAAAATCCCCACTATTCTGAATGATATTTTTTCAGGAATCTGCATTGCTATTTTCTTGGGAACAAGTTCCCCGAGAACAAGCGAAAAATATGACATAATCAAAGTAACGATAACTATTGAAAAACCTTCTATAACACCTTCGCCGATTTTTGAAACTGCCGTTTTCATAAGCTTTTCGGTTATTATCTGAGCAAATGCCGTAGATGCCGATGCAGAAGTCAGGAAGCCTGCAAGAGTTACCCCTATCTGAATTGTAGAAAGGAACTTTGATGAATTCTCAGTAAGTTTCACAATTTTCTTTGCTTTCTTATGACCTTCTTCTGCCATTTTTTCAATTTTATTATCGTTAAGCGAAATTATTGCCAACTCGCTCATTGCAAAAAAAGCGTTCACTAAAATGAGTATTAACAATATTACAATTTTAAGTATCAGCCCGGCCGGGTCATCCATAAATTTTTCTCTCCTTTAAAATCTGTTTTATTTAATCATTCCGTAATATCTTGCCATCCAGTATGGAATAAAGAAATTGTTTGCAACTTCAAGGTCCATACCCTTTGAACAGCTAACACCCGGGAACATAGGTCTTGAACTGGGTGTATCATCCTCATGCACATCAAGAAGGTCTTCACAGCCGCAGTCACATACAAAACGGTTGCAGTCACTGTTGCAAATTCTTCTTTCGTGTGGCTCAAGGGGTGTATAAAGCTGAGGACACATTCCGAGCTCTTCCGGAGAATGATCCCATTCAAGGTCAGTTCTGTGGCTGTTATATACTTCCCATGATACCATATCAAGCGGGAAATCAACAAGTTCATTTGCAATAACATCTATATCACAATCAAGTCCTGTTACTGCACCGTAAATTACATTGAACATTGCATTTTTCTCAACTCTTTCATCATTCCAGTGATGATTTAATCCCATCAACGCAAGGGAAGCAACCGCAGGATTATCATTGTTTCTCATAAATGTAAGAATGTTCAGGAAATCAAGCTGGTCATCAATATGAAGTAAGTGACCGTCAGGTATTCTGTACTGCATTACATTCATACCGAAATGATATTTGTCTGCAAATTCATCAAAAATCTTTCCGTATTTTTCATCACCTGTCATGTGTTGAGCGGTTTTAAGGAATGCAAGTATTTCAAGGGAATTTGTTCCTTTTTCATAAATCCATTTATGATCTTCGTTCAAATCGTGAGGATTCCAGTTTGCCCATGTAGTAGGCTTGCCGTCGATATCAATAAGTCTGAAATCATTTTCAATAATGTGATCCATTATTTTTCTGACAACTTCTCTTATTTCCGCTTTTTCCTCATCGTTCGCACAAAGGTCATAATATGTTGAATATGCAAAGAAATGTCCGGTCATTTCATCTGATGATGTTTCTCCCAGCCATTCAATTGTACCGTCGGGAATAAGACGCCATTCAGGATTTGTTTTATACTCGCCGAAATATTTTTCATCAGAATATCTCAATGCTCTTGCTGTAAAGCCTTCTTTTCCTGTTATTGTTGTAAGCTTAATAAGAGCTCTGAGTGAGCGGCGTGCCATTTCAAGAATTTTTTCATCCTTAGTTACTGCATACTCATAGCAAAGACCCACAAGGTAAAAGCCTGTCCACAATCCGTCGTTATCACTTGTTCCTACAAAACCTTCATCTTCCTTTGGAACACCGCAGGTTTCAAGAACACGGCTAAGGCTGTATCCGTCTTTACGAACATTGAACTTTTCAGCCAACTGTCTGAAGTACGCAGCTTTTTCTTCGAGAGTCATAATATTTTTTTCAATAATGCTTATACCCTGAGTTGTTGCAACACAGATTTTTTTGCCGTCAGATGAAATTACAACATCAGTTGCAACAGGTGACGGAAGCCAGCGTTTATATCCGTAATAGGAAAGCTTGCCGTTGTGAAGAATAACAAGACCTGTTGTAGTTGAAAAATATTTATCTCCGTTATCGTCAAATGCCATTCCTGTAACAGAAGCATCGGGAAGCCCGTATGTGTTAAAGCAATCCAGCCAGTAGCTCTTATCATCGTAAACACATACGCCCTTATCTGTGCCGACCCAAACATTGCCTGCTTTGTCAAATTCAACACAGGTAACGGTATTGCTGATAAGTCCGGTCATATCTTCCATAAGCTCAGACCAATGCCAGCGTTTGCCGGCAAGAGCGTGAAGTCCGCCGCCATTTGTGCCGACATATACTCTGTTGTTTTTCAGAACTGCCAGCTTTGTACCGTCTCCGGGAACACCGATTTCTATTTCATTTTCTTTTGAGCCTGCCGCTCTTTTATAAAGAACATTCTCTGTAAGAATCCATTCTGCCCCGTCATCATCAATCTT
Source organism: Acutalibacteraceae bacterium (assembly GCA_045628495.1). Lineage (GTDB taxonomy): Bacteria > Bacillota > Clostridia > Oscillospirales > Acutalibacteraceae > CAG-488. Next base: position 12,755 of record JAZQPL010000012.1, on the reverse strand, counting down.
AAAATCAACAATTTTGGAAGAAAAAACTTCTGTTGCAACTTTCCTTTTTCCGTTAAGCTCAATAAGCTTTTTGCCTGAACCTGCAAAAATATGTCCGTTATCGGCACAGTAAAGCATATTTATTTCTTCCTGAGTTCCGATATCAACTTCGCAGAAATTTTCACCCTCAAGGCGTGAAAGTCCGTTCTTTGTTCCGACATAAAGCACTCCCTTTTTGTCAAATGTCAGCGCTGTTGCTTTATCTGACGGAAGCCCTTCCGACATGGTGTAAACCTTTCTTGTAAACTGTTCAAACGGTCCTATTTCGTAGCAATTCTTAAACTTTTTCATCTATTCGTCTCCTTATTTTTAATCGTAAAGATAATCTTCAACATTAAAATCATCTTCATTGTTTTCATAACTGTCATCATCTTCTCCCGGCACAAGAGGAAGCTGTGCAATAACCTCCAGCTTCTTGCCCTGTGACCACAAAGACGGTGTTATTCTGAGCGTATAACCGCATCCTCCCGGAGTTGCCCATTCATGCATAGGCGCTTCGGGTAACCCGAAAAAGCTCAGCAACGCATTCATAACTCCTCCGTGAGTTATTAAAGCACATTTCTGCGTTCCTGTTGTGAGCAATCCGTCAACAATCTTGCAAAATGTTTCTGCAATTCTTTTTGCAAAATCCTCGTTGCTCTCTCCGAACGGAGGGGCAACTCCTTTTTTGCCTGCGAGCCAATCAGGAAATACCGGATGATTTTCAAGCTCCGATGCGGATTTTCCTTCAAACTCCCCGAAATTATATTCTATAAGACCCTGCATTTCTATTGGGTTTACAGAAGGGTAAATAATTTTTGCTGTTTCAATACACCTTTTAAGAGGACTCGAAAAAACAACATCCGCAAAAGGATAGTCATAATTCTTTTTCATTTCCTCTATCTGCGCTCTGCCTTCACTTGAAAGAGGCTCATCGGTGTGACCTATGTATTTTGCCTCGGTGTTTCCTTTTGTAAGACCGTGGCGAATAATATAAATATAGTACGATTTCATTTTTTATTTAACAAGCTCCCTGTAAAGTCTGATATACTCATTTGCAGAGCGGCCCCAGCTGTAATCACTGTTTAGCGCACGCTGAACAAGAATCTGCCAGCCATCCGGGTTTTTATATCCTTCCAAAGCTCTTCTGATTGTGTACAGCATTTCATGAGCGTTGTAGTTTGCAAATGTAAAGCCGTTGCCTTCACCGTCTCCGCTGTCTTTAATAGAGTCTCTTAACCCTCCGGTTTCTCTTACTACGGGAATAGTTCCGTATCTTAATGCAACCATCTGAGAAAGTCCGCACGGTTCACTTTTTGACGGCATAAGGAAAATATCCGCTCCTGCATAAATTTTATGGGCAAGGTCAGGAACAAAGCCTATCCATAAACCAACTTTATCAGGATACCTTGCTGCAAGCTCTTTAAAGAAGCTTTCATACTGCCAGTCACCTGAACCGAGAATAATAAGCTGAACATTTTCTGTGGAAAGAAGCTCATCTGCAACTGCTTTCACCAAATCAAGACCTTTGTGAGAAACAAGTCTTGTTACCATTGCAATAACGGGAACATCTTCTGCTTCGGGTAAATTCATCATTTTCTGAAGCTCCGCTTTATTTGCTTTTTTATTTGAAAAGTCATCGGCAGAATAGTTCTTCCATAATGCACTGTCTGTTTCGGGATTATAATTTATAACATCGATTCCGTTAAGTATTCCGCAGAGCTTATTTCTTCTCTGACTGAGGATAGAATCAAGGCCGTGAGAATACCACGGGTCAAGAATTTCATTGGCATAAGAAGGACTGACCGTTGTAACCTTGTCGGCACATTCAACTGCGCCCTTCATATAATTTACGCATCCGTCATAATCAAGCAGTGATTCGTGCTCCTGACCGAAGCCGAGAACATCGCCTAAAATTTCTTTGCCGTAAACACCCTGATACTGAATATTGTGAATTGTAAAAACTGTTTTAATATTTTCATAGCCCGGTCTTTGTGCATACATTGTTGAATAATAAACGGGCGTAAGCGCAGTTTGCCAGTCATTACAATGAATAACATCAGGCTTCCAGCCTAAAAACGGAATAATTTCCAGAACTGCTCTTGAAAAGAAAGCAAATCTTTCGGCATCATCAAACTGACCGTAAATAGTATCTCTCTTAAAATAATACTGATTGTCAAGAAGATAATAAATTACTCCGCCTGCTTTTGCTTCAAAAATTCCGCAGTACTGTCTTCTCCATGCAACAGGAACAGAAATATGAGTAATAAACTTCATATTGTCTTTAAGCTCCTGCTTGATATTATCATAAAGCGGCATAACAACACGGCATCCGATAAGTCTTTTTCTTAACGCCTGGGGCAGTGAACCTGCCACATCGCCTAATCCGCCGCTTGCTATGAACGGCATTGCCTCTGCCGCAGCATATAAAACTTTCATGATTATTCTTCCTTTCAAGATTAAATGGGTGTGTTCGGTTTTTTGAATTTTGCTTCCGGATTGATTTCATCTATATGAGATTCAATTATGGCACCGACACTGTCTGCTTTATCTTCAACAGGTATTTCTTTTTGTTTGTCAGAATCAGATTGCCTTTTGTTTACAGAAAAACTTTCTTCAATCAAAGACTGTTTTAATTTATCTTTAAGCTCTTCTTTTCCCTTTTGAATACTGCTGCCGTCAGCAAATTCTCCCTTAAAGCTAACAGCCCTGTACTTTCTGGAATAATCTGCTCCCAACGGATTATAAATATCGTCATCAAGCAAACCTTTGTTCTTAACAATTTCTATTCCGTCTTTAAAGCTCGTAACATTACCGCCGGATTTTTCTTCTGTTTTTTCAGATTCATCAAAAACTTTCACAACAGATTTAATTTCAAATGCTTCTGTTTTTTCAGGTTCCGTAAATTCATCAAAACCTGTTTCATCTCTGCTTTCGATAATTTTTTTGCGTTCTTTATATTTTAAGATATTATTGCGTGAAGTTAAAATAAAAATCAAAAACAATAAAAGCTCAAACCCCGCACTGACAGCAAAAGAAGTCAGCGAATCACCTAAAACCTTTCTGCTTACCGTTACCACGGCCAAGCACAGCACGAAAACAATCGGTGCAGTTTTTTCATATTTTACGCAAGCAACCGCATGACCACGGTTTTCAAAAAGCTTTGTCCCTCTGAAATGAAGAAAACACCTTCCGAAAGCAGATATGCGTTTTTTTCTCATAACAAGTCTGAAATTTTTATCATTAAACCAACCGAAAGCATACATTACAACGCTTAAAAATGCGCCTGCAATAACTATCAACATAAATTTCAAAGGCATTTTACAATCCCTCTTTTTATAAATCAGATAACAATCATTTTTCCTATGAATACAGGATATGACGGGTCGCCCATAAGTGACTTGTTGGGTTTAATAACAACCTCTTTATCTGCGATAACGCAGTCAAGCTTAACGCCGTCACTGATATATGTGTTATTCATAAGAATACAGTTTTTAACAACTGCGCCTTTTCCGATATGAACACCGTGAGCAAGAATACAGTTTTCAACTGTTCCGTCAATAACGCAGCCTTCTGTTACAAGAGAATTTTTAACAGATGAGCCTATGCCGTACACTGCGGGAACTTCATCACGGATTTTCGTATAAACAGGTCTTTCGGAATTGAAAAGTGCTTTTCTGTTTTCAGTTTTAAGCAGTGACATACTCGCATCAAAATAACTTTTAAGGTTGTCAAGCGCTCTTACATAACCTTCAAACTCAAATCCCATAATTTTAAGTGATGACAGCTTCTCCATAATAAAAAGCTTTTCAAAATCATTATCGTCAAGTCTTATGGAATCGTTTATTATTCTTTCAAGCAGTGCTTTGCGCATAAAATATATATTCATTGAATATGAACACTCTTCGTTTGTAACAAAGCCCGCTTCCGTAATTCTTCCGTTATCAAGCTTAAAGCCCAGACACTTTGTTTCAGGCGATACTCCTTTTGTATAAACAGCAGTAATATCCGCTCCGGATTTTATATGAGCATTGAAAACTTCTTCATAGTCCATATTGCAGACAAAATTGCAATCGGTAAGCAAAACAAATTCCTCATCGCAATGCTGAATAAAATCCATTGCATTTTTCAACGCTTCAAGTCTTGTATTATGCATACCTGCGCCTGCGGTATTAAAAGGAGGAATAATCATCAATCCGCCGTTTTTGCGGGATAAATCCCACGCTCTGCCCGAACCGACATGGTCCATAAGAGACTGATAATTGCTTTTTGTGATAATTCCGATTTTGCTCATTCCGCAGTCAACCATAGAAGAAAGCGGAAAATCAATAAGTCTGTATCTGCCGCCGAAAGGAACTGAGCCCATTGAACGCAGAGCTGTAAGCTCGTTAAGAGCCTCATCACCAATATTCGGAAAAACAATTCCGAGAACATTATTTCCTCTCATTACTCATTTTCCCCTTTCACATTTTCACCGATCATTTCTTTAGGAGCGACAACTGCACCTTTGCCAACGGTTATACCTGCGCCGACAACGGCAACGCCCCATTCGTCAACATTTTCCATATCCTCTGGGCGTTTTCCTACCTTTGCGCCGGATTCAATTACCGCATCCTCAGCAACTATTGCATACTGAACAACTGCGCCGCTTTTAATTACAGCACCGGGCATAATTATTGAATCGTTAACAACTGCCCCGTCTTCAACCGTAACATCAGAAAACAAAACAGAAAAATCAACATCACCGAAAACTTCACAGCCCTCGGAAATCATAGAATTCTGCACTGTAGCCGAACCGGAAATATAGTGGGGAGTAGAGTTGCGGTTTTTAGCATAAATCTTCCACGAAGAATCCGTAAGGTCAAGGTCAACCTTGGGATTCAGTAAATCCAGGTTAGCTTCCCAGAGACTGTCAATAGTTCCGACATCCTTCCAGTACCCGTCAAAAGGAAAAGCGAAAAGACGCTCGCCTGCATTGTGCATTGCAGGTATAACATCGTGACCGAAATCATTGCCTGATTGGGGATTTGCTTCATCCTCAAGAAGATATTTGCGAAGCTTTTTCCATGTGAACATATAGACGCCCATAGATGCCTTATTGCTTCTGGGATTTTTCGGTTTTTCTTCAAATTCTGTAATCTCTCCGTCTTCATTAACAAACATAAGACCGAATCTTGATGCTTCCTCCCACGGAACCTCAAGCATTGGTATTGTGCAGTCCGCATTCTTTTCCTTATGGAAAGAGAGCATTTTTGAATAATCCATTTTATATATATGGTCACCGGAAAGAACCGCAACATATTCAGGGTCGTAACGGTCAATAAAGTTAATGTTCTGATAAATTGCATTCGCAGTTCCTTTATACCATTCAGTTCCCTCTATCTGCTGATACGGGGAAAGAACATGAACACCGCCGTCAGCTCTGTCAAGATCCCAGGCATGACCGTTGCCGATATAATCATTCAGTTCAAGGGGCTGATACTGAGTAAGTACCCCCACCGTATAAATACCGGAATTAACACAGTTTGAAAGAGGGAAATCTATAATACGGTATTTTCCTCCGTATGGTACAGCAGGTTTTGCAATATTTTTTGTAAGTATTCCCAGTCTGCTTCCCTGACCGCCGGCAAGAAGCATGGCAATACATTCATGTTTACGGGACATATCCGTAACCTCCTAATTAAGATTTTTTATTTTTTCTTTCGGGATTTTTTCTTTTTAATTTTATATATACGGCGCTGAGTCCGTTAATATCAATTTCAATGCTGTTTTGTTGAGAATGCATCGGAATATTCTGACTTTTTATCAGCTTGCGCTCAATTACACCCTCACCGCCGAAGCGCACTTCATCTGAATCGAATACCACTTCATAAGTTCCTGCAAACGGAACGCCTATTCTGTAATTACATCTTCTGACATTTGTAAAATTGCACACGGCAATAATTTCTTTTTTTCTGTCATCTTTTCTTCTGAAAGCTATAACTGAATTTTCATTATCATCACTTATTATCCATTCGAAGCCTTCCCATGAAAAATCATTTTGCCATAATGCAGGAGTATTTTTATAAAATAAATTAAGCTCCCTTACAAAATCCTTAAGCTTCGAGTGCATCTCATAATCAAGCAGAAGCCAGTCAAGACCCTGTTTATAGTTCCACTCAATAAACTGTCCGAATTCCGTTCCCATAAAAGTCAGCTTTTTGCCGGGATGCGCCATAAGATAGCACATAAATGAACGCACGCCTGCAAATTTTTCTTCATAATTTCCCGGCATTTTATTTATAAGAGAGCATTTGCCGTGAACAACTTCATCATGTGAAATAGGCAGAACAAAATTTTCTGAAAAAGCATAGAAGAATGAAAAAGTCAGGTTGTTATGATTAAACTTTCTGAAATATCCGTCAAGTGAAAAATATCTGAGACAGTCATTCATCCAACCCATATTCCACTTAAAATTAAATCCCAGTCCTCCGTCACTTACAGGCTTTGAAACCATTGGCCATGCAGTGCTTTCCTCCGCAATCATCATTATGTCATTATGTTCTGTAAAAAGAACAGTATTAAGCTTTTTTATAAAATCTATTGCTTCAAGATTTTCATTCCCGCCGTATTTATTCGGACTCCACTGGCCGCTTTTTCTGCCGTAATCAAGGTAGAGCATAGAAGCAACAGCATCAACCCTCAGTCCGTCAATATGATATTTTTCAATCCAGAACAAAGCATCGGACATAAGAAAGCTTTTGACCTCGTTTTTTCCGTAATCAAAAACTCTTGTGCCCCATTGAGGATGCTCGCCCTTTCTCATATCAGAATACTCGTAGCACGGTTCGCCGTCAAACTCGTACAGTCCCTGTGCGTCTTTCGGGAAATGTGCCGGTACCCAGTCAAGAATAACACCTATTCCGTTCTGATGAAAACAATCTATAAGATACATAAAATCAGCAGGCTCTCCGTAACGGGATGTAGGCGCAAAATAACCGGTAACCTGATAACCCCATGAACCGTCAAAAGGATACTCGCTCAACGGCAGAAATTCAACATGAGTGTACCCCATATTCTTTACATAACTGCAAAGTTCATCTGCCATGTCACGGTATGAATAAAAGCTTCCGTCAGGATGTCTTTTCCACGAACCTGCGTGAACTTCATAAATATTAACCGGGCTGTCGTAAACAGAATTGCACTTCCTGCTTTCAAGCCATTTTTCATCATTCCAGCAATAATTATCTATATCATAAAATTTTGATGCCGTATTCGGCCGTGTTTCAGCATGAAATCCGTAAGGGTCGGCTTTCATAAGTTCTCTGCCGTCGTTAGTAATAATGCTGTATTTATAATTATCAAAAACATTTACTCCGCTGACAAACGCTTCCCATATTCCGCCGTCTGTGATTTTAGTCATTATATCTGCAGAGGAATCCCAACCGTTAAAATCACCTGCAACACTTACCCGTGCAGCGTGAGGAGCCCATACTCTGAACACCGTTTTACCGTCTTCCCACCTGTGCGCACCCAAAAAATCATACGACCTTGCATTTGAGCCCTGATGAAAAAGATATACAGGTGTTTCATAATTTTTGTCCAAGCCGCTGTTCACTCGCTTCACGCCTTCCATATTTTTACTCAGTATATATTATATCAAAAAATTACCGTTTATTCAATAGTATTTGACTATTATATTCAAATTTTCCTGCTTATTCTTTGCGGTCATTTGTATAATTTGTTACAAACTTCTCCCTTATTCGCCACACAATAAAAAGCCCTGAATGATCAGGAGATTCATTCAGAGCCGTATTTTTTAACAAATTTTATTTTTCAAGGGAAGCAAACATCTTAACATTATCAAAGCTGTATGTATATTTCCCGTCTTCAATTCCGTGAACAATTTCACAAACCTTATCGTTATACGGGGTTTTAACCCCGAATTTTCTACCGTATGTACAAACAACGCCGTTTATTGCATCTATTTCACATTTTCTGCCTTTTTCCAAATCCTGAAGCATACTTGCTTTCAAAAGACGGTGTTTCTTAATGCAGATGGGAATAAGCATATTTGATATTTTTTTCTTTACAGGGCCGCTGTAGTCAAGAAGCTTAACAATATCCTTGCCCTGAACAGGTTCGATTTTTATTCCAGCCGCTTTTGCAACATCAATACATTCTTTTATTATATTCTGACAGCACACTCTTGAATCCTTGCGTTCCGCAGCATCTCCGAATGTTCCGCCCATAACAGCCGACATTCCGCTGAATGCAGAGTTAATAAGCAGCTTTGACCAGCGAACCCCCATAAAGTTTTCTTCCACCTCAACGGGACACATAAGCTCCAGAATCTTTTTAACCTCCATAAGCTTATCGTCAACTTTGCCGTTCATTCTGCCTAAGCCGAAAGAAAGACTGTCAGGTTCGCTTGTAAGCTCAGATACTCCGTGACCGTGAAGAGTTGCACCCCACGCAACGGAACAGCCCATTGTATTATCTTCACCCACAACCTCTGAAACAGAAAGCTCGGGAAGACCGTTTTGCATAGTGCAGACAATGCACCCTTCATTCATATTCTTTTTAAGATTTTCCAAAACATTCTTATTATCAAGCTGTTTTGTCATAAGAATAATCAAATCATATTTTTCCGTAATCATGTCGGGAGTAAGCGCATGAACGGGGACTGTCATTTCAACAGTTCCGATAATATGCGCACCGCTTTCGTTCATAGCGTCAACATGGTCTTTATTTCTTGTAATAAGGTCAACAGGAACGCCTGCCTTAGAAATATACGCACCTAAAACCGTTCCCAAAGAACCTGCGCCGTAAATTGCAATTTTCATATTAACTACCTCGTTTATAAAATTGTTAAGACAATACCGCACACCGGCGGCACTTGCATTGCCGGGATATACTTGCGTAATATCACTTTAACATAAATATATCATAACGGCTCTTCTTTATCAAGGTTTATCAGACAAAAATCTTTTATATGTGCAATCAATCATAAAAGCTCCCAACGGCGCAGTTATCAGAATTGCACAAACTGCAGTGGTAAGCACAACATTTCCGCATGAAAGACCCATAGTCAAAGGAATAGAACCGATAGCCGCCTGAACAGTTGCTTTCGGAGTATACGCAAGCATACAAAACAGTCTTTCTTTTTTATTTAACTTTGTTTTTATCAGACAGAATAATACACCTGCCATTCTGAAAACCAAAGCCGCAAAAATCATAAGCACAATTTTTCCGCCGCTTTTGAACACATATTCGATTTTCACTGCCGCACCTACAAGTACAAACAGCAAGACCTCAGCCGCAACCCACAGTTTTGAATATTTATCTGCAATACGCTTTGCGGCATCTGATTTCATTTTGCCGATTGCTCCGCTCATGCTCATAACTCCAAGCAGACCCGAAAACCCTACAACACCGGTTAATTGACTGTCAAGCGTTACAAGCAGAAAAGAAACACTTAAAATCACCACAACCTTTATGCTGTCTCTTATATGAAACTTTGTGAAAATTTCAGCAAGAATTATTCCGCAAATAATTCCCCCTGCAAGCCCTGTTATAATTGATGTAGGTATTCTTATAAGCTGTTCCGGGTGAAAACTGCCGTTTTTTGCAACATCCGTAAAAGAAGAAAACAAAACAATAACAAACACATCATCAACAGAAGCGCCAGCCATTATAAGCTGCGGTATGCCTTTGTTTGTGCCAAATCCCTCTTCTTTTAATTTAAGCATTTTCGGCACAACAACCGCAGGGGAGACCGCCGCAATAACGGTACCCAATACAGCTGCTTCAATGCGGTTAATTCCCAGAAGCAACGGTGCGGCAATCACTGTGCCGGCAATTTCAAAACACGCAGGCAAAAAACACATCAGAAAAGCAGGTCTTCCCACTTTTTTCAGGTCTTCAATATTCAGGTTGAACCCTGCCCTTGTAAGAATAATTATCAGCGCAATCTGTCTTAAATCCGCAGAAACAGATAATATTGAATCACTGAGCAGATTAAGGACACACGGTCCTAACACTATACCCGTTATCAACATTCCCAGCAAAGATGGCAAATTCAGCTTTCGGAACAATCCGCCTAAAAGCATACCCAAAACAAAAATCAAAGCAAGACTGAACAGCATAACAAACTCCTTTATTTTTACAAAAATAAAAAGCCAATAACCCTGTGAAAGAATCACAGAAGTCATCAGCTTAAAAGCGGTTTGGTTTTACCCGGGGAGAACTTCATTCCCTACCGCAGAATATTATCACATCTTTTTTATTTTGTCAATATTAAACTGTTCCTGTTACAACAAGAGTTGACGAACCGGGAGTTGTTGACCATGCTCCTGTTGCCGCATCCTGACTGTAAACTGCACCGGGAACTGTAATTCTGCCGGCTGTTGTTGAAAATACACCTGTTGTTTCATCGTAGCTGTACTCGTCTGCACCGAGTGCCACACCGTCAAGAGTAACTGTTACATCGGACAAAATCGGATTAAATGTGTCTGACAAAACAATGTTATCTGTTTCGTCTGCGGCATCTGAACCTGTGTTGCGGATAACAAAGGTATAGGTGAGCTGACCGTTTTCTGCTACATAAGACGGGGAAAGAGCTTTGGTTATTGAAAGGTTGGGTTCGGGTGATGCTGTTACAGTAAAATCAGCTGTTGCAGGCGTTGATACGCCGGGAGCTGTAAGAGTTGCAATATTATTTATCTGAGCAGTATCTCCCAAGGGTGCAAATTCATTTGCCCGGGCTTCGTATATTATCATAACATTACTGTTTGCAGGGATTACAAGGTCTGTAAAATCAAGTGTCTGACCTGCTGTTACAGTGGGATTTGCCTGCAATGTGCCGTTGATATAATAACGGGCTGAACCGTCAACATAAGTCAGTGGGTTGAGGTTTGTTGTGGGACTGAATGCATATGAACCGAGATTATCTGAAAGAGATGCTCCGTTAAAGCCTGTATTGCCGGAATTAACAATGCTGATAATATATGTCATTGTGTCATCGGCAGTGTAAATATTGTCAAGGGCTGATTTTGTTACTGAAAGAACCTCTAATATTTCGCCAGTTACAATGTTTGAGTTTGTTGTCAGGTTATTATAAGATAATGTTGCCTGATTTGAAAATGTTGCCATATTATACCTCCTGTGATATTGAAAAGGCTTTTGCCCTTTCAATATATTTTATGGGAGATTTTTATTTTTGCTACAAAAATAAAAGCCTGCCGGAATATAAATCCGACAAGCTTTTGCACCTGTAAATCCAGATAAAATTAAACTATGTGTATACTTAATTTCAGACTTATCCTCTTATTTTAAGAATAACCTCTTTGCAGTCTTTTTCATCCATAATCTTGGGTACGGGATAAAGAGGATTACCTTCTTTAAGTGCTCTTTCAACAAGAGTGGGAATATCTTCATCTTTGATAAAATCAAAATGCTCGGGAATGTTCATATTCCTGTTCATTTCTTTAACTTTTTCAATGAAGAGCTTTGCTTTTTCTTCTGTGGTCTGACCTGCGGTTGTAATGCCTGCAATATCGGCAAGCTTTGCAAGGCGGACATACGCACTTTCACCGAAATATTCAAGAACATAAGGAAGAATTACTGCGTTTGCAAGGCCGTGCGGTGTTCCGTACATACCGCCGAGATTATGAGCTATTGCATGAACATAGCCTACATAAGCTCTTGTGAATGCCATACCTGCATAATAAGAAGCAACAAGCATATTAAGTCTGCCTTCTATATCTTTACCGTCAGCATAAACTTTTTCAAGATTTTCAAAAATAAGCTTTGTTGCATCTTCGGCATACTTTTCGGTAGCTTTAACATTTGACAGACCGATATATGCTTCAACAGCATGAGTAAGCGCATCCATACCTGTTGTTGAAGTAATATGAGGCGGAAGTCCTACAGTCAGCTCAGGGTCAAGAACTGCATATTTCGGACGAAGCTTCGGGTCGTTTATAGCATTTTTTTCATGTGTTTTGGGATTAGATACAACAGCTGCAAGAGTGGTTTCAGAACCTGTTCCTGCTGTTGTAGGTACTGCAAAGAACGGGGGAAGCTTGTGACGGATTTTAAGCTGACCTCTCATATCAACAACCTGCTTGTTGGGATTTGTAACTCTTGCGCCTGCCGCTTTTGCACAGTCCATAGGTGAACCGCCGCCAAACGCAATTATGCCCTGACAGTCATTTTTAAGATAAAGTCGTCTTGCTTCCTCAATATTATCAATCGTCGGGTTGGGCTGAACACCGTCATAAACAGTGTATTTGATGCCCTGTTCATCAAGAGCTTCAAACATTCCGTCAAGAATATGAAGTCCCATAAGTCCTTTATCTGTAACAACAAGAACATTATTGATGCCCTTTGATTTTACAAGTGCGGGAAGCTCTTTAACTGCGCCTGCGCCTTTAAGAAGATAAGGCTCGCTCCAGTCGAAGCAGCATTCTGCAAGCATGAATGCTTTCTGATATGCTCTGTAATATGCGGTTTTAGCTTTGCTAACCATAACAAAACTCCTTTCAATTTCCATATACTTCTATTTTACAGAAAAATATACAATAATACAAGGGAAAAAAGAAAAAATTTTTAAATGGTTCTATAATAAATGTTGGGGTAAACAAATAAAATCTATAAAAACAGTAGAGCATATTTGAAAAATCCTGTAAAATGAAATTACCACAGATCATCGAAAGGATTTGACAGATATGCTCTATAACCATTTTAACGAAGAA
>JAZQPL010000011.1:0-9483 GCA_045628495.1 Acutalibacteraceae bacterium | reverse complement strand
AAATCAACCTGGTTTGAACCAAAGCTCCTCAGCGGTCTCTTTATTCATAAACTTTCATAATTTTCAAAAATCAAATCAGAAACCCGTTCCGCTTTTTTACATAAAAAAACACCTTGTACATCATTTGATATACAGGGTGTTCTTTATTTTAAACTGTTCGGAATATAAAAGAGATAATTTTTTCAATAATGAATTTTAATAATAACAAAACATTGCGAAAAATATTCTGAGTTTCATTTTCTTCAGTTGACTGTTCACTCTGCTGTTGATTTATAAAGTTCTGGTTAATCAGGCTGATATATTCCGCATAAACAGAATCTTCAATAAGAGATTCTTCTGATTTGCTTTGGTCAATCCCGGCAAAAATAACTCCTGCCTGTTCAAGAAGTGAAACATCGTTCTCGTCAATTATTTCATCATGATTGCAATCGGCAGCCATATAAACAGGCGCACTCACCTGCTCTTTTGAAATAAGACCGTTCACTATACAGTTGACGATTATTGAATCCATACCGTCATATACTCCGTCACCGTTAACATCGCCGAAAAGTATAAAAGTATATGTACCGTAATCGTTTTCGCTGTCGTAAATATTGACTTTAATTCCGGTTCCTGCCAACGAAGAACCGCCGGAATAATTGACACTGTTCGGAGTAAATATGAAATAATCAACTGAGCATAGCGGATATATTCCGTAAATCAGATTATTTTCATAATCAATAACAGCTCCGTTCTTACCGTTTATCGGGAAGCAAATTTCGTGCTCGTTGTTATCAAGATAAATATAAACTTTATTTTCTTCGTTATGATTTGTAAACGGAAGTTTAACTCCGTCAATAAAAATCGGCTGATTGTCAGGATTATCTTTTATATTAAGGAAAACCTGACTGCCATCAGCATTAACAGGAATACAACCGATTTTTTCAGCTTTAACAGAAGCAGTCGGATAAATAATAATATTTGATGAACTGCCCTCTTTGCCGCTTCCGATGTTGTTATATCCCTTTTCAGCAGTAATAACACCGCTTTTTATTATTATATTTGAGACGCTCGCATCATAACAGCTTCCTATCGCAGAACCGTTGTTGCTTCCGCAGGCGTATAGATAACCTGTTCCGTCAACCGTAAGACTGCCGTTAACACCGTCTTTTTCCAATGCGGCACAATCTCTGCCGGCATAAAGATAATTTTCGGTTTCAGACTTTAAGGTAACTGTTACATCAGCAGAACTGTTGTATGAAACGGATATCGGTGAAAGCGGTTCTGAGCCACTTGCATCAATATTTAACCCTGCAAGAATAATATGTGCATCAGTATTATCAGCAATTTGAATTGTATCCGTTGTAGAAATTTCAGGATTTGTATTTCTGATTTCTATCAGAGATTCTGTTTTAATACTTAAAATTCCGCCGGAATAATTGAAATCAGCATTTTCATCATAATATGAAACAGTAAAATCACCGCAAATTTTTGAATACGGAGTTTTAACTGCTCCGCAATTTCGGCAGGCATAACAAGTGCCGTTAAAATCATAGTCATGAGGAAGTTTTTCAATTACTTTACCGTATTCAGCGATTTCATTGCATAATGCACATTTTATATCCCCTGTATATCCTTCTTCAGTGCAAGAAGCAGGTTTTGCATTGATAATAGTATCAGACGGTATATGTGATTTGGGAATAACCTCACCGTGTTTAACTGTTTTTCCGCATTTCAGACAATATACATCCCCTGTATACCCTTCTTCGGTGCAGTTTGCTTCTTCAGCATTATGTATTTCAGTAAACAATGTATGTGAGCAAGTTTCAATATCTTTACTTTCATATACAAATAAACGGTCACAATCGGTAATGGGAGGAGTTGCATCACTGTAATAAAGAGAAACTGTACTTGCTTTTTCAGAAAGCTCGGGACGGTCGGACAAGTCAACATAACAGTATATACAACTCTTATCTGCGCCATCGGCAGCAACACAGTTTTTCGTATCAGCGGCAATATGTCTTGTAAAAGCAACATAATCTTTACATTCTAAATCTATATCTTCACGAAACTTAAAGGTTATCTTTGATTGAAAAGTTCCGGGTGTATTCATATTATCATCAATATTTAAAAGCAGATAATCAATATTTTCGCCGTTTGTAAATCCTGCTTCCGCCATAATCTCTCCTATAGTTTTTGTATTTGAACAGGCAGAAAGCATTGTATTTATAATCTCAGTTGTAACAAGCATTGAATTTTCCGGTTTATTTTCATCACAAATTTCTCTGAAAAATTCTTTTTGAAAAACTCTGTTAGTAAATCCTGATGTTGATTCAAAATTCTTACCCGAATCAATAGTAACAGTGGGCCGGAGACCGTTCTTGAATGCCGTTGTAGGAAACGGTGCCTTTTCATTACCTTTTGAAGTTGAAAATACTGTGGAATCAAACCAGAAATCACCGCTTCCTTTCCAGAAATGCAAATACTTATCTGGAATGTCAACGGAATATTCTTTAAATAACTGAAGAACATTATTTGTTTCAGCAGGAATAATAGTTTTAAGAAGTTCATTCAGAAGGCTTTTGTTCCATTTATCAGAAGCATTAGCAGGGTCAGCGTTATGTTTATCAATAACGGCAATACGGGCTTCAATCGAAAGAATGTCAACAAGTGTAATAAAAAGGTAATTTGTGACAATACACTCATTAAAATCATTTATCTGATCCTGTGCACTGTTTTCCCAGCAGTATGTATTTCTCATAAGTTCACGGTAAACACCGAAAATGTTTTCTGATGTGGTTGCACCGTCAACCTCTACAAGGTAAGAAGAAATCATATAATTATAATATTCACTGCGTTTCTGATCTATCAATGCAGTCGCATCTTCGTACTTATCAATTCCTATTTCATCAGTCAGCAATGAAATCTGCAAATCTGCAAGTGATTGATCGTCATCTGCGGTTAAATTATTAAGCGCACTATAGCAATGATTAACAAAAGATGTTGAATTCGTAAACTTTATGAAATCATTTATTATATCGTAATACTGGCTGTTTGAAACAAAAGTCTGAAGCTCAATAAGCTTATTATATGTTCTATCCTGATTGGTTATTATATTATCCATTTTTTCAGAAAGTTCATCAAGCTTTTTATTTATCTCTTCAAGCTGAGGATCAGGAGATGATGAAGGAGGAAAAATCAAATTCAGCAATTTGCTTACGCCAAAGCTAATTGTTGAATTAAAAGAAACTGTGCCTATTTTTCCAAGTGCCCATCCTGCAGCAGACACTATTGTAGAAATGCCTGACGGCGGAGGGTCGATTTCGACCGGTTTATCATTTTCACCCTCAAGCATTGATGCAGAAACAGGCAGTGCAGAAAAAATAATCAAAAAGCACAGTACAGCGGCAATTATTCTTTTTAATAATGTTCTCATAAATAATTCTCCCAAAAGATAATTATAGAATATTTAATATACTGTTTATTTATACGAAAATAATAAAAAAAGAGACAACACATTTTTGTTAAATTATACATTTACTTGAAGATAGTGTCAATAATAAAATCAAAACAAAACGAAGAGCCCGATTTAAAAAGCTCTCCGTTTTTTTAATAATAAAATATTCAGTCAAAGCCGTAACATTTATACTGAAATGTTTTCAGCTGTCAAGTAAAGTATTTATTAAAACATATAATTAAGCTTTAGCATAATACCTAAAAACAGCTTGAATTTTACACACAGATATGTTAAAATTATTTGGTAAAATGTTAAAGAAAGGATTATGATAGTACATGAAAGTCCTTTATCTTTGCAATGTTATTTTGCCTGATGTTGCTGCAAAAATAGGAATTGAAGGTTCGGCTTTTGGCGGTTGGATTGCGGGCTTAGTCAACTCTCTGACAGAATGTGAGAATATTCAGATTGTTGTTTGTTCGCCTAAAAATGATATTTCAGAAGTAATAACAGGAGAAACAGAGAATTTAAGATATTGCATTTTTCCGTCTTTCGGACCGACTACAGAAAAATATATTGAAAATTACGAGAAATGCTTTGAAGAAATATTAAAAAAAGAAAAGCCTGATATTGTTCATATTTTCGGCACAGAGTATATTCACAGCCTCGCAATGGTGAATGTTTGCCGTAAAATGAATATTATAGATAAAACACTGCTTCAAATTCAGGGTCTCATTCTACCTTGTTCAAGACATTACTGTTCAGGATTACCCAATAAAATTATTTATACGCCCGAAACAATTCATGATATAAAAAGATTTAACAGTATTGCAAAAGAAAAAAAGCAGTTTGAAAAAAGAGGCATTTACGAAACAGAAATTATAAGTAAAGTCAGTCATATTACCGGAAGAACTGATTTTGACAGGGCATATACATATCAGATAAATCCCAATGCAAATTATTATTTCTGCAACGAAAACCTGAGAAATTCATTCTATCAGAATTCATGGGATATAAATAAATGTGAAAAACATTCAATTTTTGTCAGCCAGTGCAATTACCCGTTAAAGGGATTTCATTTTCTGCTTGAAGCTTTGCCGGCAATATTGAAGAAATATCCTGATACCCATGTTTACACAACAGGTAATGATTTGTGCAACCGTGGATTTATTCAGAAACAAGCTGACACAACATACAAATTATACTTGAGCAATTTAATAAAAAAATACAATTTACAGGATAAAATTACATTTCTCGGCGTGTTGGATGAGCAGAAAATGTGTGAAAGATTTTGCAATTCACATTTGTTTGTTTCGCCTTCAACAATTGAAAATTCACCGAATTCTCTTGGTGAGGCTATGCTGCTCGGCGTTCCTGTTGTTGCTTCGGATGTAGGCGGAGTAAAAAATATGATTGTTCATGATAAAGAAGGATTTATTTATCAGCATGATGCTCCGTATATGTTGGCGTATTATGTTTGTAAAATTTTCGACAATAACGAAATTGCAATGCGTTTTTCCGATAACGCAAAAATACATGCTCTGAAATCTCATGACAGAAACACCAACTGCCGAAAAATTATTGAAATATATAACTCCTTACTTCAAATAAAAAAGATTTAACAGAGAAAATAAAAATTTATTTTTCCTGTCACAGACAAATAACGGAGGCCTCGCAACGAGTCCTCCGTTAATATTTTAATATTCAGTTATCAATACCACAGGAAACCTAAAAGAAGAATTTGTATCAGCCACTGCCAGAATGTAAACTTAACTGTAACTGTATATGATTTATATGTTGTATGACCTTCTTTATCAACAAGTCTGCAGGCAATTTTTGCAGTGCCCTTGCCCACAGCACGAATATTTCCGTATTCGTCGACAACAACAACCGATTTATCGGATGATTTAAATTCTAAATCATCATATTCTCTTGCCAGATTTATAAGAGATAACCCGTCGAATTTTGCAGTTTCTTTGTAATTCATTTCAAAATCCGCAAATTCTACAATTTTGTCAGGTAGCTTTGCAGGGGTAATTCCCTCAAATCCAAAATTGCCGAGATTTATTCCGAAATATGATTCAAGAATAATTTCAAAATCTTCAAGATTTTCGCAAAGATCCTCTCCGTTCAAAGTAAAAACATCATATAATTCTTCTGGATAAAAATATGAATCTACATCAAATTCAATAAACCATGGATCAAATGTTTTCGGTTCAAAAGAAGTAGAGGCGTTAACATACGCAATTTCATTTTTTGTTTTAACACTCAAATACAAAAGAAAATCCCATTTTTCTGAGTTTCTCCCAAAACTTATTTCAAGAAATTCTTGAGGTTCTTCAAGTAATCCTAATTCTTCAGCATGAGAATTTAATTCTGAGAAATCAGGAGATAAACTATATATAATTCTAACAGTTTTTGGATTATATATTATTTTGCAAATAAATGAAGATGACAATGTACTAATCAAATAACAGGTATAAACCTCATCTTTATATTCGCCGTATTTACTGATATAATCTGCAAGATAATCAAAACATTCTTTTTCAGATGAATATGTTTTCACCGCAGTTTCAACATCAGCCGTTTTTGCCGCCGCTGTAAGCGAAAAAAAACTTAAGAACATAACAGCGACGAGCAACATTGAAATTATTTTTTTCATATTTTTAATCCCCTTCAATTTATTTATCAATACCACAGGAAACCTAAGAGGAGAATCCAGATAAGCCACTGAACGAAAGAAAATTTGACTGTAACGGTGCAGGTATCTTCAAAAACATTTCCTGACTTGTCTGTAACCTTGCAGGTAATGTCAGCGGCTCCCCTGCCTGCAGCATAAACATTACCGTTTTTATCAACCGTTGCAACAGAATTATCAGAGCTTTTATATTCAACAGTATAATCAACATAGTCATCACCTTTTATTTCAGGTGAAAGCTTATAACTGCCTTTATAATTCATCTCAAAATTTCTGACATCAATTGAGTCTATCTTTGCCCCAGGAAGCGCAACGGGAGCTGAAATATTAGTAAATCCAAAATTACCAAGTCCGAACCCGAGTTCTCTCATAAGATAACTATCAAAACTGTCAATAATATTTGCTATTAAAGAATTCAGACTGTCTGAAATGCCAAGATAACTTTCCCAGAACCATGTGTTATCAGATACAAGCTCAAAATCAATTTTCTGATTAAGATAATATTTTGTCGGGTCAATATCAGCATACGCAGCAAGATATGTATAATCTGTATATATAACAGCATATGTAAGATATCGATTGTCTTTTTCAGTAATTGTAACCGCCGGAACCAACGCACACGGCGAACCGTAAATATCTGATATAATCGCCAGACCGAAAACAACAGTATTATCAGCGACATTATAAATAATACTTGCTACTCCACCGGAGTCATATTCCAAAACGGTGCTTAAAACCAAAGAAAAAGTTCCGTCCTCTTTATCATATTCACCGTTTTTACAAATATAATCAACAAGACGGTCAAAACTTCCTTTTACAGTTTCTAATGCATTCACCTCGTTGGCACCGAGAATTTTTTCTGCAGTTTTGCTGAAAGGCGTTATTCCGATAAGCATAACTACCGCAAGAACTGCTGAAATAATTTTTTTCATAAAAAAGCTCCTCCTCTTTTTTATATAAATTATAAATATAGAATCTGCTTATTACAACCCCCTTAATGTCTACCTCAGGTAGAACTTTTCGGTACAATTATATTTTACATCAAATAATCATTTGTGCCCCCAAACGGTATAAATGCAGCAAAAATTGGTATAAGCGCAATTTCAGATATATTATTTATCCATTTACAATCAAATTCAATATAATTCATAATTGCTCACATTCATTATCTCATACCAAAACAGCGGAGAGTCCATCAAGAACTCTCCGCCATCTGCATTGTTTTTTCATTTATCTGTTACTGTTTCCTGGTCGAATTCGATATTAACTTGATAGCTCTTATTTAAATCATTAACCATCTTTTCGAACTCAACATAAATATTTTTGTCCGAGGAATGAGCTCTGGCATACATTATTATCGGCTAAACTTTTATTTAGCTAAAAATGATAAAAACAAAAGTCACCTAAAATTGACCTGTTAACCGTCAAAATCAGGTGACCAGATATCATTTAAATATGATTCTCGAGGACAAGCTTATAATGATTATTTGATTCATTGTTTGCCATATTGTCCGAACAATACGAGAAATCATTCGATTTAGGAATTATTATCTTTACAAAAATCTGCAAATATACTATACTGTATTTATATATTTATAGGTTGGGGTAACTATGCTCATTTTTGAAGATTTTTCAAAAAATTTCAAAAAGTTGCAGCCTGTAAGCGAATTTGATCGTATAAACATATAGCAAACCCAAAAAACAAGTTCTGAAAGGAGCAAACCATTATGTCAGACGAAAAGAAAGTAAATAAGGCAGAAGAGGTTCCCGAAGAAAATGGCGTAGAACTGATGGAAGAAGAGCTTGCGCAGGTTTCTTCCGGCACCGTCTGTGGAGCACCCCATAATCCCCCCGGTGCCAGTTTGTTCCCGCCGTCCATCGAAGAATGAGCACACAGCCCGCTTTATTAAAATCCGGCATCTGTCATTTTTAAATTCAAAGCCGCCGCAAGGCGGAAGCGAGAAGTTTTCATTTTTCAGAAAAGGCTCCCTTGTGTAAAGGGAGCTGTCAGCGAAGCTGACTGAGGGATTGTATTTACAGCTGAATTGTTTTCAAACAATCCCTCCGTCACGGCAATATGCCGTCCCACCTCCCTTTACACAAGGGAGGCTTATGACAAGAAAGGAGCAAATCACAATGAAAAACAATGAAAAGAAAGTAAACGCAACCGAAGAAGCAAAGAAAGATGTAAAGGTCGAAGAAGACAGCGAAAAGCTCAACGATGAGCAGATGGCGCAGGTTGCCGGCGGCTTCCCACCGAGATTGGAGGAATGATTATATAGTAGTTCAGTGGTTCCTCACAGGGTGAAGCGGAGCTTCTCAGTTTTCAGAAAAGGAGCAAAACAAAATGATAAAAGACGAAAAAAATGTAAAGACAGCCGAAGAGAAAACAAAGAAAGATGTAAATGTCGAAGAAGACAGCGAAAAGCTTACCGATGAGCAGATGGAGAAAGTCGCTGCCGGCCTTAACGAATTAGTAACTCTGTGAATACCCGCAGGGCGGAGAAGTTTTCAGTTTTCAGAAAAAGGCTCCCTTGTGTAAAGGGAGCTGTCAGCGAAGCTGACTGAGGGATTGTATTTACAGCTGAATCGTTTTCAAACAATCCCTCCGTCACGGCAATATGCCGTGCCACCTCCCTTTACACAAGGGAGGCTTATGACAAGAAAGGAGTAAACCCCATGAAAGACGAAAATAAAGTAAAAGCAGCCGAAGAGGAAGCAAAGAAAGATGTAAAGGTTGAAGAAGACAGCGAAAAGCTTACCGATGAGCAGATGGCGCAGGTTGCCGGCGGAAAATTACAGCCTTTATAAATACCAAAGGTCCCGGTTGAATAAATTAAGAATCGAAAACTCAAAAAACCACGATTTGTTCCGACAAGTCGTGGTTTTTTATGCCTTTTTCTTGCAAAATACCCGATTTATGCTATTATATAATAGTATTATTGTATCGAAAGGAAGAATTGCAATGGAAAAAGAAATTTTCAGAAAGAAAAGTCTTGATAAATTAAAATCTCCCGAAAGTCTTGATGAATGTATCAAGGTAACTAATCCCGGGGTATGGCTTATATTGGCGGCGGTTATCCTGCTGCTTGCGGGTGCCTGCGTATGGGGGGCTTTCGGGCATATCGACAGCATCACTCCCGTGAGTGTCCATTCACAAAGCGGAGTTATTACCGCAGCCGTAACGGAAGAAAATATAACATCGGTCAAGACGGGAATGACCGTTCACTTTGCAGAATATGAAGCAACTGTTGAAAGCATAGAAAAAGAAGACGGCGGATATACCCTGACACTTACGGCAAAAGATACTGTGCCGGACGGATTTTATGACGGAAATATCGTGCTCCAAAGC
>JAZQPL010000010.1:0-5209 GCA_045628495.1 Acutalibacteraceae bacterium | reverse complement strand
AAAAGAAAAAAGAAAAGAAACATCATCAAAAGAAGGCAAACTCGGGGTGGAAGGCATAAACGCCGAAGTAATTAAAACAGCGCTTAAAAATGCAGGTGTGTTTTTAGCCGAAACAGAAAAATCACATATAAAAAAATGCGTCACAAAACAGGATTTTTATTCAGACGGACTTACAGGCGGTAAAAACAGCAGAGAAAAAAGGCAAAAGCTATTAAAATATCTTGATTTGCCGCAAAATATGACTGCAAATTCAATGATTGAAATATTAAATGCTTTTATGAGTTATGATGATTATAAAAGTGCATTATCGCAAATTGAAGGTGAAAATTTATGAGAATCGGTCACGGGTATGATGTACATCAGCTTTCGGAAAACAGGAAGCTTATTATCGGCGGAGTTGAAATTCCTTATGAAAAAGGACTGCTGGGTCACTCGGATGCTGATGTGCTTCTTCATGCAATATCAGACGCATTACTCGGCGCAGCCGCATTAGGTGATATCGGCGGTATGTTCCCTGATAATGACCCTGCATATAAAAATGCAGACAGTTTGGTTTTGCTGAAAAAAGTTGTTGAACGGCTTAATTCAAACGGATATTCTGTTGGAAATATTGACGCTACAGTAATAGCACAGAAACCTAAAATGAAGCCTTATATTGAAACTATGAGAAAAAATATTGCTGCCGCCTGCGGAACCGACATCAGCTGTATTTCAGTTAAAGCGACAACAGAAGAATGGCTCGGTTTTACGGGAAAAGGCGAAGGAATCTCTGCTCATGCTGTTTGTCTGATTAAAGAATGAAATTTTATTGTTTTTATTGAAAATAATATTTATTTATGATAAAATATCATGTATTGCTAAATAGATTAAAGGATTTGTGGATTTTATGAATGAATTTTTCTCAAATTTGTCTGATATTTTCGGCAGATTAGGTGCTCTTTTTACATCTTATAAACCGATTATTGATACTATAGACATTATTCTTGTTGCAATTCTTATTTTTGAAGTGGTTAAATTTTTGAGAGAAAGCAGAGCGCTTCATGTTGTAAAGGGCATTATTCTGCTTTTAGTTGTATATTTTGTTATCAATTTGCTGGGAATGCAGGCAAGTACATATATTTTCAGACTGTTGATGAATAACTTTTTTATTATTGTTATTATTCTTTTTGCACCGGAGTTTCGTCATGCGCTTGAATCTGTGGGCAGAAGCAGATTTTCTTTTTTAAGAATTTTCGGTATAAATCAGTCTGAAAAAGAACAGATGAAAAGTCAGAAGGTACTTCACGAAATTTGCAAATCCTGCATTGATATGAGCAAGAAAAAAATCGGTGCAATTATAGTTATTGAAAGAGATATTACAGTAAATGACCATGTTTCAATGGGAACTTATGTTAACGGCGAAGTTTCGGCTGAGCTTTTGGGAAGCTTGTTTTTCCCAAACTCACCACTGCATGACGGAGCCGTTATTATCAGAAAAAACAGTGTTTATGCCGCAGGCTGTATTCTTCCGCTGACTCAGAATAATGATTTAAGCTCTGAATTAGGCACAAGGCACAGAGCTTCACTGGGGCTTAGTGAACAGTGTGATGCTGTTGTTGTTGTTGTTTCGGAAGAAAGAGGTCAGATTTCCATAGCGCATAAAGGCTATTTATCAAGAGATATTTCTGAAAATGAGCTTTTTGAAAAGCTTTCTAAATATTTTGCACCTGTTGATATAAGCAAAGGAAAAAAGATTTCTTTGAAAAGAGGTGCATCTGATAAATGAGCAATATTAAAAAGAAAAAAGGAAAAATGCATAATCTTTTCTGGAATGACAGGTTCCTTATTGTATTTTCAATTATTGTTGCGGTTATTTTCTGGGCGGCTGTTTGTGTTTCATTTTCTCCGGAAACAACCAGCACAATCGAAAATGTACCTGTAAAAATCAACCTTGAAAACAGTGTGCCGTCTCAGTGTAATTTACAGGTTTTCGGTGATGAAAGCTTTACTGTTGATATTACTGTAAGCGGAAGCCGTTATGTTATTGGTGAAAATCTTCTTTCAGCAGATGATTTTAATGTTACTGCTATGCTTTCTTCCGTTACAACAGCCGGTAATCATTCCCTTCAGATTAAAGTTTCAAAAACTGACGAAGAGAAGAATTTTACCATTGAAAGCGTGTCTGAAAGTTTTATTACGGTATATTTCGATGAGCTTGCAACAGAATCAGCTGTTATTACACCTGTTGTCAACAGAAATGATTTTGTAAAAGACGGTTATATTACAGACGATAATTATATTATGGATACTAAATCTGTTGAAGTTTCCGGCCCTGCACTTGAAATTGCACAGCTTTATTCTGTTGAAGCTGATATACAGATTGATAAAAAAGCCGAGCTTTCTTCGACAACAACTTATGAAGCGGAACTTTCTGCATATTCAAAAAATCATGAAAAACTTAATTATATAAAATTCTATAATAATAACAGTGAAGAAATAAAATCTGTAAATGTCGGTATTCCCATTTACCAGGAAAGTAAAAGAGATTTTACTGTAGATTTTGCAAATGTGCCTGTTAATTATATAAAAAATCTTGATAAATTTATCAGTTATGATATTTCTCCAAGTAATATGGATGTTTCCGTACTTCAGAACGGAGGAAATGATGAAGATTCTATTTCTGTAGGAACTATTGACTTTTCTCAGATTAAATCAGGAGATAATAAATTTGTTTTTCCTCTTGATTCTGTTAAAAATCTCAGAAAAGACGAGGTGAAGGGTAAACAGGCTACGGTAAAGTTTAAATTAGATGATTTAGGTTCCAAAAGTGTTGTTACCCCTCTTGGAAATGTTTCTGTAATAAATTCGCCAGATAATAAAAAAATAATTATTAAAGACAGCTTTATTACTGCCCAGATTTACGGTAATAAGACTGAAATTGAAAAGATAGACAGCGATAACATTCAGGCAAAAATTGATTTCAGCAAAAATATTTCCGATGACGATAATGTCTATATCGGCCCGGTTTATCTTAAAGATTCGGATGACTGCTGGATTTACGGAAATTATACTCTGAACTATTCCTTTTCAAAATAAATAATTTATTAAATCTGAATAACATAAATCCTCTTTTGTATTCATACTTATTATTGATATGAATATTGAAGGAGGATTTTTTTGTTTGAGTCTGTTGAAGTCAGAGCCTTGATGCTTGGTGAATATATTGTTGAAAATAAAGCAACCGTAAGGTTAGCCGCTGAAAAGTTTTCTGTTTCAAAGTCAACAGTACATATTGATGTAACAAAAAGATTGAAAAATATTGATTCGGATTTATATATAAAAGTCAGAGAAGTTCTCGATGAAAACAAAGCTCAAAGACACATTCGGGGAGGACAGGCAACAAAAGAAAAATACATACTGATGAATAATTTAATTGAAAGGTGATTTCTATGTGCGGAATTGCAGGACAGGTATCCTTCAGTGAAAATCTGATGGAACAAAAGTCAATGTTTAATAAGATGTCATTAAAACTTAAAAACAGAGGGCCTGACCAGAAAGGTGAATATTTTTCAAAAACTTCAGCTTTAGTTCACAGAAGACTTTCTGTTATAGATATAGAAAAGGGCAAACAGCCGATGATTTATGAATCGGATAATGAAAAATATATTTTAGTATATAACGGAGAGCTTTATAATACAGATGAAATTAAAAATGATTTGAAAACTAAAGGCGTAGAGTTTATTACACATTCTGATTCCGAGGTAATTCTTAAATCATTTGCTTATTACGGAGAGTATTGTGTTAACCTGTTTAACGGTATATATGCTTTTGCTGTTTGGCAGGTAAAAAAACAGGAGTTGTTTTTCGCCCGTGACAGAATGGGCGTTAAGCCGTTTTTCTTTTCGTTAAACAACGGCTTTATTTTTTCGTCAGAAATTAAAGCTTTGCTTGAGCATAAAGATATTGAACCGGAAATGGATATAACTTCCCTTGCAGAAATTATGCTTGTGGGGCCGGGCAGAACACCGGGATACGGAGTTTTTAAAAATATTAAAGAATTAAAGCCGGGATATTGCGGCAGATATAATAAAAAAGGGTTAAAAATACGGCCTTACTGGCAATTATGTTACAGAGAAATAAATGATTCTTTTGAAACAGCAGTTGAAAAAGTAAGATTTCTCGTTACAGACTCAATAAAGCGGCAACTTGTTTCGGATGTTCCTGTTTGTACTTTTCTTTCCGGAGGACTTGATTCCAGTATTATATCATCGGTTGCAAACAGTGTTTTCAATGAACAGGGTAAGCAGTTAAAAACATTTTCTGTGGACTATAAAGATAATGATAAATACTTCAAAAAAAGTAAGTTCCAGCCCAACAGTGACCCGTACTATATAAATATAATGAGCGATTATCTTAATTGTGAGCATCACTGGTGTATTATTGAAACAAATGACCTGGTTGATGCTTTGTATAAAGCGGTTGATGCAAGGGATTTGCCCGGTATGGCTGATGTTGATGCATCAATGCTTTTACTTTGCCGAGAAATAAAAAAATACGGCACAGTAGCTCTTTCAGGGGAATGTGCAGATGAAATTTTCGGCGGATATCCCTGGTACAGAGATAATGAAATAAGAATGAAAGACGGATTTCCATGGGCGCAGTCAACAAAATACAGGTTCGGTTTTCTTAAAGATGAATTCAAAAGTCAAATAAATTCTGATGATTATGTTTACAATAAATATCTTTATACGGTGATGAGTACGGATAAGCCCATGATTGTAAAAGAAACAGAATCAAGAATGCTTGAAATGATGAAGCTTAATGTTGACTGGTTTATGCAGACTTTACTTGACCGAAAAGACAGAATGAGTATGTACAGTTCACTGGAGGTAAGAGTTCCGTTTTGCGACCACAGAATTGTTGAATATCTTTATTCTCTGCCATGGGAGTATAAAGATTACAATAATTATGAAAAAGGTCTTTTGAGGAAAGCTGTTGAGGGATTACTGCCTGATGAAGTTTTATGGAGAAAAAAGAGCCCGTATCCAAAAACTCATCATCCGGAATATTTTAATTCGGTTAAAAATATTCTTTTATCGGTTATTCAGGATGAAAGTCAGCCTATCCATCAGTTTATAAAAAAAGAAAAGCTTGCTTCACTGCTTAACTCAGATAATCAACAGCCCTGGTACGGTCAGCTTATGACAACACCGCAGACAATAGCATATTT
>JAZQPL010000009.1:0-76569 GCA_045628495.1 Acutalibacteraceae bacterium | reverse complement strand
ACAGATTCAGAAAACGCATTTTACATATGTTTTCATAAATTAACGGCAGCAACTTTCGCTGCTACCGTTGTTAGTCTATTTCCTTTTCAGGGTTTTTTACCCCAACTATTGACAAAGAATCAAAATAAAAAAGCGGCACCTGATTATCAGGCACCGCAACAGTCAGCAAAAACTTATTCTTCGTCGTCGAATTCTTCGTCAACATCAAAATCAAATTCAAGAGTCTCGCCGCAGGCAGGACATTCAACTGATTCTTCATCAAGCATGCTTTCATCAAGGCAGATAACCTCGCCGCAGGCGGGACATTCAACCTCAAAATAGTCTCCGTCACATCCGGGACAACCTTCGCATGATGAAAAATCGTCATCATCAAAATCATCTTCGCCGAAAACGAAATCTTCAACTTCCGCAAGGTCTTCATCAACAGCATCAATCTGCTCAATAGCCATATCAACATCTTCTTCAAGTGTTGCTACTGAAAGAGCAAGTTCATCAATAACATCAATCATGGCTTTAATAAGCTTTGTTTCAGGCTTGGCATCGTCAAGATTGATTCCTTCTGCAAGGCCTTTAAGGTATGCTGCTTTTTCGGTAACTGTCATCATAATTATTACCTTCCTTTCGGTTTTATCTTATGCTCTGCCCAGGTATTCACCTGTTCTTGTATCAATCTGAATCATTTCACCCTCATCAATGAAAAGAGGAACTTTAATTTCTGCGCCTGTTTCAACTGTAGCGGGTTTTGTTGCGTTTGTTGCTGTATCGCCCTTGAAGCCGGGGTCGGTTTTTGTAACCTGAAGGTCAACAAATGTGGGAGGTTCAACTCCGAAAATTTTGCCTTTATATGAAAGAATTTTGCAAGTCATACCGTCTTTAACAAATTTGAATGTTTCGGGAAGGTCTGAAGCGTTGATAGGAACCAGTTCGTAGCTTTCGGGATCCATAAAGTAATAAAGGTCGCCGTCGTTATATGAATATTCCATATCCTTTCTTTCAATGAAAGCTGTAGGAAACTTAGCAGTGGGGTTGTAACTTTTTTCAACAACTGCACCTGTAAGAACATTTTTTGTTTTAGTTCTGACAAAAGCGGCACCTTTACCGGGTTTTACATGCTGAAATTCAACAACCTGAAGTACATTGCCTTCTTCCTCAAATGTTATGCCGTTTCTGAAATCACCTGCTGATACCATAGTATTATTCCTCCGATACTTAATTCAATACGGTCAAAGCCGTATATAATCGAACATATTTTACACTAAAAAGTGAAATTTTTCAACCCTTTTTAATAAATTTATTGAAATACTTTTGATACAATATCAGTTTGTGTGTTATATAATTATATAAATATTGACATTTTTCACGACTAAGTATATAATTAAATTGTATAAATATTTTAGGAGGATTTATATTATGAAAAAAATTTCAAAGTTGTTAGCTTTTGTTCTGGCATTGGTGACTGTTATGACAATGTTTGCCGGTTTCGGAATCGGAGCACAGGCTGCGGCAGGCCCCTCGTTTGAGCTTGTTAAGGCTTCTGAAAACGGAAACATTATTACAGCAGAGTTCAAACTTAAAAACGGCGGCTTTAATGCGCTGGATGTTAAGTTTGTAACAACAGGAGATGTTGTATGTAAATCAATGAATATTGCAGACGGATTGATGGGTTCTGTTAATCCCGCAACA
This sequence comes from Acutalibacteraceae bacterium, assembly GCA_045628495.1. Lineage (GTDB taxonomy): Bacteria > Bacillota > Clostridia > Oscillospirales > Acutalibacteraceae > CAG-488. Next base: position 74,886 of record JAZQPL010000009.1, on the reverse strand, counting down.
AAATCAGCAAGTGTTATTTATTCAACCACACCGATTACCTCATATTCAACAAAGGGCGCTGTTATAACTGCAACATTTCAGGTTCCCTCAGGTTCAGATTACTCAATTACTGCAAAAGTTACTAATTGCGCAATTTGCTCAGGGGAAGATAATGATGATGTAACAGGCAGTGTAAAAGTCAGCGGAACAATAGGCACCGCTTCAACATCAATTTTTGTAACAATTCTTAACGCAATCGTATCTTTCTTTAAGTCCATCGTATCTTTCTTCAGCGGACTTTTTGCATAATCACAATTAAATACATACAAATAAAGATTTCAGGGTACCGTCTGATAAGATGATACCCTGGATTTTTTATTTGTGACTTGTTCAGTTACTCATGAAAAAGTGAGAAGATGCGGCGTTTATTAAGTCACACCTGCCTGCTGTTTGAAATAAAAAAACCGGCATCATTCAGATGCCGGTAAAACGCTATGTTGATAAAAATTATTCAACTGAGGGTTTTACATTCCAGTCAGCAGGCTGAAGGTATTCGTTAATAACGAATGTAAGACCTGTGATGATAAGCTGTAAAACAAATGCTGTTTTTTCTTTGAGCCATTCCTTAGCCTTATCAAAGAATGAGGGCTGGTAAGGTTTAGCAACGATAACAGCTACATCTTCAATTGCTTCGTCGTAAACTTCTGTTTCTCCGTCTTCGTTGCATACAACAACAGGTAAACCGTAGAATGAATTGTAACCGTATGAAACGCCTACTGAGATTTCGTTAACTGCAACATAGTCAACAACTTCCCACTCTTCGGAAACAGCGATTTTAGCATTGAGAACTTTAATCTGAGTTGAACCGTAAAGATATGATGCAGGAAGAGTAACTGTACCTGTGTACAGAGCATCTTCGCTGATATCAGGCAAGCCTGATTCTTCACCGTCGTCAAAAATAAGTTCTGCGCCTACTGCTTTTGCTTCATCTGTAAGTTCAACAGCTGCAAGAACTGCATCAGTTGAGTTAACGCTGATTATGAAGGGGATTTTAAGAGTTCCTTCTGTGTCATATTCATCAAGGCATTCGCCAATGAATACGATACCGATATCTACTGTTTCACCCGGGTCAGCCGTAACATTTCCTTCAGGTCCGAAATAAATCTGACCGGCAGAAATATCAACTGCTGAAGCAACGCCTGCAAATGAAAATGCCATTACGAGAGCAAGCACAATTGCCAATACTTTTTTCATTATTTTTTCTCCTTTCGCACTTTTTGTGCATCTAAATTGCAAAGCCAAAGACTCTACATAAGATTATATTACCATAAGCAAAACACGGTATTTTTCTAAAAAAGAAATATACCGTGTTTTATGTGAAAAAATATCTGAGTTTTTTTGTATGTTTTTATAATAATTCATCGAATTAACGATTGCATAACACTGTTTGCAACAACACCGGCGGCTTCAAGACCTGTACCGCTGTTTTCCACAACAACCGCTATAGCATAAGGTGTAGTACTGTTTTGCGAATACCCTACAAACCAGGAATGAGGCTGACCCTTATCGTTTTCGGCAGTTCCTGTTTTTCCGCACATACGGAGGTTTGGAAAACGCCAGTCACCGTAATAGTCGGTAACATTTGAACGCATCATTTCATTAAGTTTGCCTGCAACATCAGATGGAAGCGAAATCGATTCGGTTACCTGAGCTTTTGTGTAAGTTTCTTTTCCGCCGGGAGTTTTGGTATAGTCAACAAGATAAGGTAAAGTTACAGTTCCGTTGTTTGCAATACACCCCATTATACACATCATGTGATATGGGCTGACAAGAGTTGTGTACTGACCTATTGCCGCCCAGCCCAAATCCGTTTTTGTAGTGTTTTTTACATTAAAAACAGATTTATTGGGGTTTGCAATCCCGTTAACATTGATCTGTGTATTGAATCCCAGCTCAGTTGCTGTGTCAGTAAGTTTGCTTCGCCCGAGTTTAAGAGCAATTTCTGTAAACGAACTGTTGCATGAACGGTTCAGAGCCTGTGAAAAATTAACTTTACCGTGTGTATCATTGCATATCACTTTCCCGTCGCCTGTTTCATATTCGCCGTCGCAGTCAAATTCAAGGGAATCAATACCGGGAATATTTTCAACAGCACTTGCCGCAGTAATAACCTTCATAGTTGAACCGGGAGTATAAAGACCTGAAATAGCTCTGTTAAGATAAACGCCTTCGTATGCAGAGTTTTTGTCAATATCCAAAGGTTTATTTTCAGGGTCATAAGAAGACGATGAAACAAGACAGGCAATTTTTCCTGTTTTGTAATTGTAAGCAATAACAGCTCCTTTTCTGCCGTTGAGAGCGTTGTACGCTGTTTTACAGGCGGCGGAGTCTATAGTGAGATAAACATCGTTGCCTTTTCCGTATTGAACAATGGAAGCGATACCGTTGATACGGTCATACCCGGCAAGCGTGTCTCTGTAAGTGTACTGAACACCTGTTGAAATAAATCCGTTAAGGTCGCCGACTGCATGAAGAGTAGCTTTTCTGACGGTCTGGTCTTCATTGTATTTTCGTTCTCCGTCAACTGTCTGAGCAAGGGGTACTCCGTTACAGTCATATATATCGCCGAAGGTCGATATGCTTCCGTCAGAATATAAGTGCTGATTTGCCTTGTTTGTTGCCCATGATGAACCGTGATTGAAAAAAGACAAAATCAAAATTACAAATCCTGCAAAAAAAGCGGCAATAACTCCGAGAAGAGCATACGCTCTTTTTGTTGCATTATCCATTTGTATTCCTCCTTCTTCTGAAGCTTATCGGAATGTCGTCAGGGAAAAGAGGATGGTCCGGTAAGATGGTTTTTGATAACCTGGGATAAGTATATATGTCGGCAGATTTGATAAACGCAAGCATACCCCACGAGCAGAGCATGCTTGAACCGCCACGGCTGATAAACGGAAGAGTTACGCCGGTGAACGGCAGTAAGTCCGTAACGCCGAAAATGTTAAGAGACATCTGGAAAAGCATCATACCGGCAGCTGCGCAGCAGGCTATCGCATAAAATGCAGAGCGTGTATTTCTTGCTGTTTTAATAGCATAAATTACAAGAACGGCAAATGTGAGCATAATCATGCCGGCAACAATGAATCCCCATTCTTCACACACCATGCCGAAAACAAGGTCGGTAGTTGATGCGAATGTATCTTTCAGTTTTCCTTTTCCTATTCCAAGGCCGAAAAAGCCGCCGCTTGCTGAGTAAATCAAGGTTCTCGTTTGTTGCATTCCTTTGCCGTACATATCGTCCCAGATATGACGGTATGTTTCAAATCTTGCGGCAACGGTTGATTTGAAATAAATCACCATTGCTGCGCCTAAAACAGCTATTGCGCACACAAGTGCAATTGTTCTGAAATCGCCGGAACGCATAAAAGCGATAATAATGAAAGTAAAAAAGAAAACAAGCGCAGTACCGAAATCCCGCATCAGAAAAAGAAAACCAACGCAGGTTATGGCAAAAATAATATATTTTGTTATGCTCTTTGTTAACTGCAGTTTTTCAAGTGATGCCGCACCTACGAAAACAAAAGCAATTTTAACAATTTCCGAAGGCTGTATTGAAACACCGGCAACTTCTATCCAGTTAAGAGTGCCGTTTGTTGTTTTGGCAAGCGCTATGTTGAGCACAAGAATACATATTGCACATATTCCTACAGGAGTTCTGAGCTTCATGACAATATCGGTTCTTCTGAGAACAGCCAGCAAAGTAACATACACCGCCATGCCGAGAAGGATTGCAACACCTTGCTTTACAGCATATCCTTCATCAACGCTTGCACATATAACCAGCCCTATACCGGACAGAAAAAATCCTATTAGTTCAAGCTCCATGTGACGCAGATTAAACGCAACTCTTGCGCCTGTTAAATAAGCCCACTCAACAACTATGTATATAAGAACTGTTGCCGCTGTTTTGTATCTGAATTCACCGTCAGTAAAAATAACACAGCTTGAGCTGACAATCTGAAATGCGGTAATAAAAAGCATAACGGGGAACCAGTTGAACGGTTTTTGTGTGTTTTCTGCCACAGAATCCACCTCCTGAATAAAGGCTGAAACAATCTGAAACGCCTGATTTTCAGCGTATATTATAATATAATTTTCAAAAAAAATCAAGCATGGGGCTGCGGCTTCATTAAGATGCGGCAACCCCATTTGTACGGTTTATTTTATTTATCAGATACAGAAATTTAAATTTGTCTATTTAAGCGGATAACACGCTTAAAACATAACCGTGTTTTTTCAGTTTTTGTTGTCAGCCATAAGTTCTTCTGCAAATACATTTTCTTTCTTTTCTGCAAACACTTTATCTGAAATAAAATAATCGCTCGGAGGAGAAACAAGATTTACTCTGTTTGAAAGAATATCTATATCAACATCATTGTGCTTACCGCCGAATTCGCCGTCAAGAGTCCAGGGCAAATCCTCATCGCTTTTAATCTTTACCTTCTGAGCTTTGAAGTTTATAATCTGAACTCCGTCATATTGCTCATCTTTGATTTTTTTGATAAGTCTGAAAGCATCAAGAACACCTCTGACTTTTTTAACAAGAATAACTTCAAATACACCGTCATTAAGCTTTATTCCCTGTTTGTTAAACTTGAAAAGTCCTGCAACTTCGTTTGAATTTGATATGGCACCGAAATAAAAATCATCTTCAATAACATGGCCGTCTGTTTCGATAACCATGTGATGAGGTTTAAGGTTTTTTATCTGATGAGGAAGTCCGTAAACAAATCCGTTAAGAAGATACGCAAAATGTCCCAGTTTATTTTTTAATTTCTGAGATGTTGAATAGGAAGCATCTGTTCCCGCTCCGAATGAAGCAACATAAGTAAAATTACGCTGATTAAATGAGCCGATATCATAGCTGTTGATATTGCCGTTGAGAAAAAGTTCAATCTGAGCATTTATATCTTTTGTAACACCGATTGTATTGGCAAGGTCGTTTGTGGAACCCATGGGAAGATACATCAGCGGAACATCTGTGCCGGATGCAATCATTCCGTTGATGGATTCGTTAAATGTGCCGTCACCGCCGCAGCATACAATAAGGCAATGTCCGCTTAAATTGTTTTTAACAATCTGAGTTGCATCTCCTACGCAGGTTGTAAGTTTTTCCGTAACCGAAAAGCCGTAATCCTTGAAAGCACGAATTATTTCATCCTGACTTAATCTTGAATTATCTCTGCCTGCGCGGGGATTAAAAATCATTAAAACTTTTTTCATAATTGTATTTCCCTCTGTAATTGATTATTTTAACAACTCTGTGAGTATGTAAGCTGTTGGTATTGACATCATTATACTGTCAACTCTGTCCATCATTCCGCCGTGACCGGGGATAAGGTTTCCGTAATCTTTTATTCCGATTTCTCTTTTTATAAATGAAGCACTTAAATCACCGATCTGTGAAGTTATTGTGCAGATGAAAACAATTAAAAGATATTTCCAGAGTTCAACCGGCATATATTCCTTAAACAGGAACCATGCTCCTGCGCCTATTCCTACAGTGACAATCATGCCTGATATTGAACCTTCTATTGTTTTCTTGGGGCTGACTGTGGGTGCAAGCTTATGCTTCCCGAATGCCATGCCGCCGAATAAAGCAAAAGTATCACATGAAATGGCACTTAACAGTCCGGTTGCAAAAATCACAGCCCATTTGGTTCTTTCAAGGCAGCAGGTATATATAATAACTGCCAGCAGAAGTCCGGGATATACTGTCATCTCAAGAGTTGAAAGCACATCTGTTGCGGTATGCTTTTTTGATTTCATACAGAAAACGAATGATGCAAGTATAAGAGTAAGAACTACTGCGCCGAGAAGAATTACAGGCAGCTTTTCAAAGTACATAACCGCAGAGCAGGCAATAATAAAAATGCAGGGTACGGCTACAAGGGGATTTCTGTTGATTTTTTTAAAACTGTTGCTCATTTCATAAAAGGATATACAACTGCAAAGTGTAATAAAAATAACCGAGGTTTCTTTGCTGAAGATAAAACAGAATGCTGATATGCCGAGCAAAATAAGTGCAGATACTACTCTTTTTAACATAATTAACGCTTAAGACGGTTACTTCTTGATAACCGACATAACCTTTCTTTTAATAGTATTTATTTTCAGGTCGTTTTTACCTGATACGCTGTTATATGCAACCAGTGAATAATCGTCGCACGAACCGATATCTTTTGTTTCCAGCTTGTCGATTTTCTTGATTACATTTTCAAATGTTACTGTTTGCTCATACATAAGGTTAATGTCAAACTTTTCCATTTCACAGCTTTCGCTTGAAACGCAAAGATAATCAGGAGCGGTAACTATTGCAATTTCAGGAATACCTACATTGAATAACGGCTGTCCTTCACCGAAATGAAGGAAGTTATGCCCTCTGAGTGTCATGGTTTTAATGTTTTTGCGTTTTCTTGCAAATTCCATATATACATCATCCATGGCATTGTTCCCTGTGTAAACAAGCTCTGTCTGGATTTCTCCTGTGGGTTTGTATTCTCCTTCAATATCGGTCCATTCCATACAGCCCAGGTGTTCTATTGAAACACCTGCAACAGCTTTAAGGTGACCGTGCTTTCCATCCCATAAATCAGGGTGCATGGCAAGCCATTTTGAAGTTGCCTGAACTCCTCCGCCGGCTGAGTCCTTAAAAGCGGGAAGTCTGAAGTGACCTGTAACAAACACAAAAATATGGTTTCTCTTCAGCTTTTTTTCTTTAAGAGTTTTTATAAGCTGAAGCATGGCAATGGGGCCGTTTTCTTCAACACAGTTTGTACCGTCTGTATGAGTGTTGACGATAACACTTTCTTTATCACTTTCACCTTTCAGCATACAGTAAAATGTTTCTGAATATGCGTGACGCATTGTGTCGGCAGTGAGAATAAGAGTGGCCGTTCTGTGAGCCTGAGCGGCTTCTTTTACTTTTTCACCCTCGGATTCGGAAATCCATACAGCAGGTATTCCCTGATATTCAAGAATAAACGGAAGGTACTGACCTTTGGCAAGCTCGTTGTTGAGCCCTTTCCAGATAAATACAACTGCTCTTGCTCCACGGAGCTTTGCGATTTTTGTATAAGTAAATTTAACAAATGTTGTGGCAACGGGGCCGCTGTAGTTTTCCGGAAGAACAACATCATCCGGATATGATGAACGCTTATCAAAGGCAATTTCACTGGGAAGTCCCTCAAGCTCGGAAATTTCTATAACTGCAATTTTATCCTTAACTCCTGCATATCCTCTCATTTTATCGGATACATAAAAAAGCTCGCTTGTTATGCCGCTCTCTTTTGTTTCACCTGAATAGGGGTATACGGATGATATTTCAATTTTTTCAGGACCGTTATATCCCATAATTTCAAGAGAAGCATCTTTTTCTTCCCATTTTTTGAAATAAAACGGGTCGCTGTAGACTTCAAGCCCCATTTCTCTTATCTGAGATTTAAGATATTTGATAAAATCAAGCTGACCTTCACTTCCGGTTACTCTTGAACCGAATGAGTTCATTTTTTTGATTCCCGAAAGCATTTCTGCTTTTGATATTCTTTTGCTCATTTTTACTTCTCCTTTCTTTTGAAAAGATTAACAATTCTGTTATACCAGTGTTCTTCTTCCCGGGTTTCTTTTTGAATTTCAACTTTCTGCTTTTCTACAGCAGGTGTGTTATAGATAAACATAATGTTGGAATTCTGTTTGTCTGTTTTCTGAGTAAACAAACCGTATTCTTTTCCGAACTTTATCCATTCTTCGGCATTTGATGTCAGTTTATCTGAATTTTTCATAAGCTTTGTAAGATTTTGCTCAAGCTTTTCCGTATCAATATCAGAAGATTGAAGAATGCTAATGATTTCTTTAACATTTTTATCTGAAGCAAGAGATATAAGACGGTCAATAACATCACGGTGTTTATCAACTGTATTTATAAGCTTGTTTATTGCGCTGATAGTCTGGGGCAGATTATCAATACTCTTTTTAACTTCCGGGTCGGATAAATCCTTCTGCAGGTCGCCGAAAAGCGGTTCAAGTTTTTTCATGCTGCCCATGAGCTCAGGCATTTTTTCAAAAACAACTGCAACTGACGGGTCGCTCAAAGCTTTCATTGCATCTTTGAAAGACTGATTGTCTGCAAGCTCCTTAACGGTTTCAAGGCTTTTGGTAAGAGCGGGAAGCTGCTTGAAAAACTTTACCAGAACCGGGCTTGATAAAAGCTCCATCGCTTTTGTAAAGGTTTCACTTTTTAAAAGCGGTTCGGCTGCTTCAAGGCCTTTGGTGATTTCCGGCAGTGATTCGGCAATTCCGCCGATGTCGGCATTCCCCAATACAGTAAGACCTTTTACAAAATCCTTATCATCGAGAAGCTCAATAGCAGATGAAAGGGCTTCCATGTTGTCGCCTGTAAAATACTTTGAACCTAATTTAAGAACGGCTTCATTCTGAGAGTAAAGTGATATTGCGTTTTTTATACTGTCAGTAAGGTCGTTCACAGACCCCGAATTACCGGATATTAACCCCATTATACTACTAATGTCAATTTTTTCAAGAGAAGAAAATATTTTTTTGATTTGGGAAATATTTCCCGCAAGTCCTGAAACGGAATCTGGAGCGATTAAATCCGGCTCAAGAGAGCAGAAAGGAATCGCCGCAAAATACAAATCAAACACTTCAAAACATGTTGTGTCTGCCGAGATAACAAATGTATCACTTAAATCAAGACCGATAAGAGATTTCATTTCATCATGGGAAATACCCAGACTTTCGCATAGACCGGGAGCGCCGGCAACTGCGGTAATCTGCTTTGTGCCGTCTCCGATTGAAAGACCGCTTTCAACTTTTATTGATGAAAAAGCATTTTCCTGAAGAATTGTTCCGCCGACAACAAGCAGCGGAAGATAAACTTTGTGCTTTTCTCCGTTGATAACACATTCTTTATAACACTCGTTTTTAATGTTTATTTTTATTTCGGCGTGACCGCTTTTTCCCGCAATTTCTTTGGCGGAAAGTTCTTTACCGTCAAGGAAATATTTAATATCAAAATTCAAAGGAGTTTTTTCGGTAGTTGTTCCGCTGTAATAAATGTCGGTGGAATCCATATTCCAGACAAGCTTATTGTTTTCCTTTGCGGGAAGAAGATTTGATTTAACATTTATTATATTGTCAAGATTGCTTACATCTGTAACCCTGACCTTACTTTTATCTGTATGAATCCAGTCTGTAACAGATGTGCCTGTAACTTTGCCGGAATTATCAAGTGTTACAAAAACAGTTTCGGATTTTGTAACAGCGGAGGCTTCTGCGGAATATCTTACCGTGTCCTGCATCTGCTTAAATTCATTTTCGTTTTTTTCTTCTTCTTTGCCGCATGAACACATACACAGTGCAAGAGTAAGACACAGAGATAAAGCGGTAAATCTTTTAAGCATTTTCATTTTTTGTTTCCTCCTTATATTTATTCCATTTGAAAGTTGTTTTACCGATGATACCTTCAAAAATATACAGAACGCACGGTAAAGCTGTCATAATCATAACGGCACTGATAAACGAACCTCTTGCAAGAAGCGAACAGATTTCTTTTATCATTGTAATATCACATATAAAATATACACCTATAGTTGCGCTGAAAAATACAAGTGCGCTTTGGAATATTGATGTCGATGAAGATTTTGCCGCATCAATTACGGCAGTTTTCTTGTCTTTACCCAGGTTAAGCTCTTCTTTGAATCTTGTGGTCATCAGAATAGCATAGTCAACGGTTGCGCCTAATTGAACGCAGTTAATAACTGTTGGCGTTATGAATGAAATCTCCGTACCGGAAAGGTAAGATATTCCTATATTTATCCATATGGAAAGTTCAATCATAAGCACAAGAATAAACGGTATTGATACAGATTTGAAAACAACGGCTATCAACAGGAAAATCGCAGCAACGGAAATAATGCTTGTTAAAATAAAATCGCTGTCTGCAACAGTAATAAGGTCTTTTGTCAGAACGCCTTCGCCTGTCAGATACCCTTCGGAAATGTTTTTATTAAGCGAAGCTCTTATTTCATCTATCTGACTGTTAAGTTCATCGGTTCCGGTGTCATAAGCAGAATTTATCATCATCATCTGATAATCTCCTGCCTGAGCAGTTGCCTTTATTCCTCCGGGGAGTATGCTTGCGGGTATTCCCGCACCGATGTATTCGCCCAGAGCAACTACGGTTTCAACACCGTCAATTTTTTCAATATCTCTTATCATTGCATTTACCCTGCCGGCAGGTGTTTCTTTATCTACAATAACAAAATGTGTGTTTGCCATATTAAAATCGTTTTTCATTTTTGTAAGGGATGCGATTGAGTCCATGTCCTGAGGTAGTCCGGACATAACATTGTAGTACTGCGTGACAGATGACTGTGAAAGATATGCCGGAATTGTCAGAATTAAAACGATAATAACAATAAGCTTTCTGTTTTTAAATGATATCTTTGAAAGCATATTGAATTTGGGAACAAAACGCCTGTGACGGAATTTATATATAGGTTTGTAAAAAATCAGAACCATTGCAGGCAAAACCGTTACAACGGTAATTACTCCGAAAATAACACCCTTAGCCATAACAATGCCGATATCAAAACCGAGAGTAAGTGTCATAAAGCACATTGCGAGAAATCCGAAAATAGTGGTCAGAGAGCTTCCCATAAGAGAAGTGAATGTTTTTGTAATTGCTCGGGCCATAGCTTCTTTACGGTCATCGGTAAGCTTTTGTTCCTCATCAAATCTGTCCATGAGAAAAACAGAATAATCCATGGTAACGCCCAGCTGCAGTATGGCGGCAATACTCTGGGTAATAAATGAAATGCTTCCGAACATGAAATTAGTACCCATGTTGTAAATAACCGCCATGCCAAGTGAAGCAAGCAAAACAAAAGGAAGCACCCATGAATCCATGGTGAATGACATAACGACCAACGCAAGAAAAATTGCGAAGGAAATATATATGGGAGCTTCAGAATCGGTTAAAGCTTTTGTATCCGCCATAACAGCTGACATACCGCTTAAAAAGCATTTTTTGTTCATAACACTGCGGATATCTTTTATTGCCTGTGTTGCTCTGGCAGATGAACAGTTGCAGTCAAGGTTTATTAAGAGAAGCGTAGATTTGCCGTCTTTTGAATAGAAAATTTTTTTAACGGCAGAAGGCAGTGCGCTTTGCGGAACCGTAGTATCAAGAATGCTGTCACTCCACATAACTTTTGTTACGCCTTCGATTTCGGAAATATCTTCTTTTATTTTTATTATTTCTCTCGAATCAAAATTTTCAACAACAAGTATTGCGCTTGATGCACTTTGAAATGTTTCATCAAGAATGTTTTCGCCTACAACAGAATTTTCATCTTCGGGAAGATATGAAAGAATATCGTAATTAACTCCTGTCGCTAAAAATCCGAATATTGACGGAATAAGAAGAATTACAGCAAATATAAGAACGGATTTAGGATGAGAAGTTATATATTTTGCCAGCTTGTTTGACATCATATATTTCTTCCCTCCTCAAAAAAATGATTGCTTTTGCTGATAATGTTTTTATTTGTTTTCTTTACGACTATTGTGTAAATCGAAAGGAATATTTTTTCAACTCCGATAAGTATAACGGATGCTCCGAGAAATTCTGTGATAACGGCTGCGCTTCTGAAGGGCATTGCAATAAGAACGATGCCGAAAATCGAACAGAAAAGCGAAAAAACAAGTATAATCCACCAGAATTTCATGCCGAATTTTTTGGAATCCATTGCTGTCTGAAGCGCAAATAATCCGTTTATCAAAATGAAAATACCGATTATTGTTTCTATTGCGGAAATCAGATGAGACGGGTGTATAATAAACACGACTCCGAAAATAATGCTGAAAATTCCCAATGCGAAGTCGAACTGAAAGGCAAGTGAATATAAATCGTTTGAAAAATATCCCAGAAGTCTTATAATTCCGCTTATTACAAGAATGATCCCTGCTGCGTAGCTTAATGTAAGAAGTGAAAGCTCAGGAAATAACATTAAAATTATTCCAAGCAGGAAAAACGCTGCGCCGCTGATAATATTACCGGTTTTTACACATTTTACAAATTTCATATTGCTTTCCTCCCATAGTAATATATTACTATTATTATATCCTGTGACGGCAAACAATAAAACGGACAAAAAAACAGCTGTGTGTAAAATATACACACAGCCCATAAAGTGTAACACATTATTTTTCTTTTTCATTAAGAGCATACTCGAAAATATATATTGTCTGTTTCAGCTTTTTTTCAAAATCGTCAGACATTCCTTCTTTTATCCATCTCATAATACTGCCGGTAAAAGCATTGGTGCATAACTGGCAAACGGTTTGGGAATAATCGTTAAGCTCAGGTGCTTTTTCAATTCTTTTTTTAACCATAAGCGAAATAACAGGGTATGTGCTTTCATAAAGATAATTCTCAAGTTCATCACGGCTGACGGAATTATATATATGATAAAAAGCTTTCTGATTTTCCGTTACAAATCCGGCAAGCTTCAGCAGTTCTTTTTCAAATGATTTAATATCGTTTATTCTGCTGAATGATTCCTGCCTGAAATTTTCAAGACATTTTGAAAGAAGGTCGTAGATATCATCAAAATAATAATAAAAGGTTTTTCTGCTTACACCGCAGTCCGTAACAATGTCCTTAACGGTGATACGGTCAAGCCGCTTTTCGTTAAGCAAATGCCAGAATGTTTCCACAATAGCTTTTTTGGTAAACTGCGCCATGCCGCACCTCCTTTCGAAAATCCGTTTGTTTATTTGCTCAGGTATTCATCAATGGCTCCTGCCGCTGTTTTACCTGCGCCCATGGCGGAAATAACCGTTGCGGCGCCTGTTACGGCATCGCCTCCGGCAAATACGCCTTCTTTTGTTGTCGCTCCGTTTTCCGTTACAATAATCCCGCCTCTTTTGTTGGTATCAAGCCCTGAGGTGGTTGATTTAATAAGGGGATTCGGGGATGTTCCTATAGATATTACAACGCAGTCAACATCAATAGTGAATTCACTGCCTTCAACAGGCACGGGACGGCGCCTGCCGTTATCATCAGGCTCTCCCAATTCCATTTTTATGCACCGCATACCTGTAACGAATCCGTTGCGAGGATCTCTCGGATTATCTGAGTTTTCATATCCTAAAATTTCGAGAGGGTTGCAAAGCAATCTGAATTCAATGCCTTCCTCCATCGCATGCTCAACTTCCTCTTTCCTTGCGGGCAGTTCTTCTATAGAACGGCGGTAAACAATATAAACTTTTTCAGCGCCCAGACGCAATGCGGTTCGTGCGGCATCCATTGCAACATTTCCGCCGCCGACTATTGCAACATTTCCGCCTTTCATAATGGGGGTTGAAGAATTTTCACTGTATGCCTTCATAAGATTTGAACGGGTAAGAAATTCGTTGGCAGAATAAACACCTTTAAGCGTTTCGCCGGGAATGCCCATAAATACAGGCAATCCTGCGCCGGAGCCGATAAATACAGCTTCATATCCCATATCAAAAAGTTCATCTACAGTGAGTGTTTTTCCTATTATAATGTTTGTTTCAATGCTGACGCCCATAGCTTTAAGATTTTCTATTTCTTTTGCTACTATTGCTTTTGGGAGCCTGAATTCCGGTATCCCGTAAACAAGAACTCCTCCCGCTTTGTGCAGTGCTTCAAAAACAGTAACCGAATATCCTTTTTTCGCAAGGTCGCCGGCACATGTAAGACCGGAGGGACCTGAACCGACAACTGCAACTTTATGCCCGTTTGACGGAGCGGTTTCCGGGATTTCATCAGAATGTGCATTGTGCCAATCGGCTGCAAAACGCTCAAGTCTGCCTATTCCTACCGGTTCACCTTTGATGCCTCTTACGCATTTTGATTCGCACTGACATTCCTGGGGGCAAACTCTGCCGCACACAGCAGGGAGTGAAGAAGTTTTACTGATAATTTTATAAGCTTCTTCAAAATTGCCCTGTTTTATCTGTTCAATAAATTCGGGTATATGTATATTAACGGGACAGCCGGTGACACACGGATGATTTTTGCAGTTGAGGCATCTCATTGCTTCGTCAACAGCAGTTTCTTTATCATAGCCGAGCGCAACTTCTTTGAAATTGTGTGCCCGTTCTTCAGGGAGCTGACTGGGCATCGGATTTTTTTCAGGATTCATATTAACAGACATATTATTTGACCTCCTTGTTAAAAAGATTGCAGGCTTCTTCATAAGCTTTTCTTTCAAAATCTCTGTACATGGAGCTTCTTTTCATCGCTTCGTCAAAATCAACCTCATATCCGTTAAAGTCCGGTCCGTCAACACAGGCAAATTTCACAACTTTTTTGCCGTTCTGATTAAGTGTCAGTCTGCACCCGCCGCACATACCTGTTCCGTCAATCATAATGGGGTTCATCGAAACAGTGCAGGGGATTCCCGTGGGCTTTACTGCCGCAACAACAAATTTCATCATGATTAACGGTCCTATTGTGATTACTTCATCAAATGTTTCACCGTTTGCAAACATATCGTTGAGGGGAGTGCAAACATTTCCTTTTTCGCCGTAACTGCCGTCGTCAGTCATAACATAAAGCCTGTCTGATACGGCTTTGAATTCATCTTCAAGTATAACAATATCTTTTGAACGAAAACCGATAACAGATGTAACTTTACAGCCTGATTCGTGAAGCTTGCGTGCTATGGGCAAGGCGATAGCACATCCTACTCCTCCGCCTACAATGCAGACATTTTTAAGCGAATCAAGCTTTGTTGCAACACCGAGAGGACCTGCGAAGTCCTGAATATATTCGCCTTGGGTTTTATTATTCAGTGCTTGTGTGGTTGCGCCTGCGATTTGAAATATTACGGTTACAGTTCCGTTTTCTCTGTCATATCCTGCAACCGTAAGAGGTATTCTTTCACCTTCGTCGTCTACACGCAAAATGATAAACTGACCGGGCTGTGCCTTCGCAGCTACATACGGAGCTTCTATTTCCATCAAAGTTACCGTACTGTTCAACTGTTCTTTTTTTACTATCTTATACATTTGTACTCTCCTTGTTCGGAATAATCTATGTCATGTAAAACACTTTGAATAATACTGTATTATACACCATCTTATTACATTTCTAAATTCTAAATCGGAAAAATAAACACTTTTTAGCTTTATATTTTGAATGTATTGTTTTTTTGTCTTGACAAAATAATGTTTTTTTGACAAAATTATACATATTTCTTTCAGCGAGATGAGTATAATGTGTAAATATACAAAACCGAATATTAAGGAAATAACTGATTTTAATTCTCCTGAGCTGGATGTTTACGCAAGGCTTACGGAAGCACAGCTTCTCAACCGTGAACATCCTGAAAACGGAATATTTATAGCCGAAAGCCCGAAGGTAGTTGAAAGAGCACTTAATGCGGGGTGCAGACCGATATCTATGCTGTGCGAAAAAAAGCATATTGAGACTCAGGCGGCTTCAATTATTGAAAGGTGCGGGGATATACCTGTTTACACAGCTGAGTTTGATGTTCTTACACAGCTTACCGGTTTTATGCTTACACGGGGGATTTTATGCGCTATGCACAGACCGGAAATCAAGTCTGTTGAAGAAATAACCGAAAACGCAAAAAGAATTGCAGTGCTGGAAAATATTATGAATCCTACAAATGTGGGAGCAATTTTCAGAAATGCAGCCGCTCTTAATATTGACGGCGTAATTCTCTGTAACTCATGCAGCAATCCTTTATACAGGCGGGCAATCAGAGTAAGTATGGGCACCGTATTTCAGATACCGTGGACAGTAGTTGAGAATGACGGGGAAAATATTGTAAATATTCTTCATTCGCTGAATTTCAAAACTGCATCAATGGCGTTGAGAGATGATTCAGTTTCAATCAAAAACCCTTGTCTTTCGGAAGAAAACCGGCTCGCAATTATTCTGGGCAGTGAAGGTGACGGACTGAGGTCCGAAACAATAGAAAAAAGCGATTATGTTATTAAAATTCCGATGTGCAACAATGTTGACTCCCTGAATGTTGCGGCGGCAAGTGCGGTAGCGTTTTGGGAGTTGGGAAATAAGTAAACTGCAGTGTACAGCGTTTATACATTTGCGGATTTATCGGAGATGAAAAGCATGAATAATAACTTCGAACCTGAATTAACAATAAAAGAAAAAAGAATAATTGCAACTTACAGAGTAGTATCACCGGAGAAAAAAGAAAAAATTGACAGTATGCTCAAAGAAATGATTGAAAATTATAAAGAATCTTTAAAAAATGAAAATAATAATGAAAATCACGAAGAGAAATAAATTCGTTTGTCTGATAATTAAAATCAGATAAGCGGATTTTTTATGTTTATTATTGAAAAAAACATAAAAAGTGTGTTACAATATACCAAATCTGTATTTTAATAAACCCAGAGGTATTGATAATGAGGAATACTAAAAAGAAAAATAAAAAGCTAAGCTCCGCAGTAATAGCGGGAACAGCAACGCTTTTAATAATATTCTGTGTAACGGCAGACCTTATAGGCTATAAATCATTTACCAAAACAATTACGGCTCAGTATCAGGATAATGCGTTGTCAATCGCAGATGAAGCGGCAGATATTATAAACACCGATGAACTTGAAGAGTTTGTGTCGTTAAAAGGCAAATCTCAGAATTTCAAAGAAACTCATGATGAATTGCAGAAGCTTTGCAACAATATGAATGCGGAATTTATTTATGTTATTTATGCGGATAACGACAACTACAGCAAAATAGAATTTGTAATAGAGGTTGTTAATAAAAACAGTAAATTCGAAGAATATCCGGTGGGAAAAATCAAAGATACTACAAATGACGAATATAAAGAGCGTTACAGTGAATTGTATGAGAATAAAACAGACAGAGCTATTGTTGTAAGAGATAAAGGCTTTATAGAAACAGGTTCGCATATTACGGCACTTGTTCCTCTCAGTGATTCACACGGCAACACAAAAGCGATTCTTGCGGTCCAGAAGCAGATGGAATACCTTAATAAAGGCCGTGTTAAATACATAAACGCAATTATTATAACATCTGCCGTGCTTATTGCAATTTCAGGCGCAGGCTGGTATTTGTTCCTTAAAAAGCGGCTTATTAACCCCATAACATCAATCAGCAAAGAAGCTCAGCGTTTTGCGGCAGACGGTACTGTTTCAAGCTCTCCTCTTTCAGGTTCGGTTAAGTATAACGATGAGCTTGGCATGCTTGCAGTTACCGTTGATGAAATGGAAGAAAAAACCGTTAAAAATTTCACGGCTCTTAATAAGATGACGAAAGAAAAAGAAAGAGTAGATTCCGAGCTTAATCTTGCAAGAGATATTCAGGCAAATATGCTTCCCGATTTTCTGCCTGATTTCCCCGGGTGCGTTGAATTTGATGTTCATGCTTCAATGGCTCCGGCAAGAGAGGTAGGCGGTGACTTTTACGATTTCTTCCTGGTTGACGACAGTCACCTTGCTATTGTAATAGCTGATGTATCCGGCAAAGGAGTACCGGCGGCACTGTTTATGGTTAAAGCAAAAACTCTTATTAAAAACACCGTTCAGATGGGTCTTGAGCCTGCCGATGTATTTACAAAAGTAAATGCCGCTCTTTGTGAAAATAATAAGGTGGGACTTTTTGTTACCGCATGGGCCGGGATTCTTGATCTTGAAACAGGCAGGCTGGTTTATGCGAATGCAGGGCATAATCCGCCCTTGATAAAGAGGGCTGGTGAGGGTTATAAATACCTTAAAAACCGTTCCGGTCTTGTGCTTGCGGGAATGGAAATGACAAGGTATAAACAGTTTGAATTTACCCTTAATCACGGAGACAGGTTTTTCCTTTATACTGACGGTGTTACAGAAGCAACTGATATAAATAATAATCTTTACGGCGAAACAAGACTTTGCGAATTCCTTACAAATAACGGTGACGGCAATATTACAACCGTTTTGAGTGAACTTCGTAAAAATATAGACGAGTTTACAGGAGAAGCAGATCAGTTTGACGATATGACAATGCTTTTGCTGGATTACAAATAAAAAGGGTGAAGAATATGGAACAGTCTTATCACATTAAGTTTGATTCATGTCACGGCGCAAGGTATGCAATCCTTCCGGGTGACCCGGGGCGTGTTGAAAAGATTGCAGGGTATCTTGATAATCCTGTGTTTTACTGTCAGAACAGGGAATATACCGCGTGGCTCGGAGAGCTTGAAGGTGAAAAGGTTCTTGTTATGTCAACGGGAATGGGAGGACCTTCAACAGCTATCGGAGTTGAAGAACTGTACAGAACAGGGGTTGATACATTTATCCGTGTAGGAACAAGCGGAGGAATGGCAACTCATGTTGTCGGCGGAGATATTGTTATTGCCACCGGAGCTGTCCGAATGGAGGGAACTTCAAAAGAATATGTTCCTGTTGAATTTCCCGCAGTTTCGGATTTGAATGTTACAAATGCTCTTGTAAATGCGGCACAAAAAACAGGATTCACTTATCATGTAGGGGTTGTTCAGTGCAAGGATTCGTTTTACGGTCAGCATGAACCGGACAGAATGCCGGCAGGTTACGAACTTAACAGCAAGTGGAACGCATGGATAAAAGCGGGATGTCTGGCTTCTGAAATGGAAAGTGCGGCACTTTTTATTGTCTGCTCATGTCTTCGTGCAAGAGCAGGCGCAGTGTTCAGCGTTGCGTGGAATCAGGAAAGAGCAAAGGCAGGCTTGCCGAATCCTGAGGAACATGATACATCAAAGGCAATAATAACTGCGGTTGAAGCAGTTCGTTCTCTTATATTACAAGATAAAAACAGGAGGTAATTATTATGAAAATCACATTTATGGGTGCCGGCAGTACTGTATTTGCACGAAAAGTTATAGGTGACTGTATGTGCAGCGAAGTACTTCGTGACAGTGTTTTTGCACTTTATGATATTGACGGTGAAAGACTGAAACAAAGTCGGATTATTCTTGAAGCAATGAGAAAAACAATGGGCGGATACGGTAAAATTGAATGTTATCTCGGCGTTGAAAACAGAAAAGCTGCATTGAAGGATGCGAATTTTGTAATTGATGCAATTCAGGTTGGACTTTATGACCCCTGCACAATAATCGATTTTGAAGTTCCGAAAAAATACGGTCTCCGTCAGACAATAGGCGACACTCTTGGTATCGGCGGCATTATGAGAGCATTAAGAACCATACCTGTACTGCAGGATTTTGCAAACGATATGCAGGAGGTTTGCCCCGATGCACTTTTCCTTAACTACACTAATCCTATGGCAATGCTTTCCGGCTATATGCAGAGATATACGGGAGTGAAAACCGTGGGACTTTGTCACAGTGTTCAGGTTTGTTCTGAAACCCTTCTTGACGAGCTTGGTATGAGCGAATATGTTGAAGGAAGAAAAGAGCTTATCGCAGGTATAAATCACATGGCATGGCTGCTTGAAATAAGGGATAAAAACGGCAAGGACCTTTATCCTGAAATAAAATCAAAAGTTGATGATTACATCGCAAATCCCGAAAATACAGACAAGGTTCGCATAGAATACATTAAAAATTTCGGCTATTACTGCACAGAATCAAGTGAACATAACGCAGAGTACAATATGTTTTATATTAAAAGCAAATATCCTCAGCTTATTGAAAAATACAATATTCCTCTTGATGAATATCCACGCAGATGCGTAAATCAGATTGAGGGCTGGAAAAAAGAATACGCAGAGCTTATGGAAAGCGGCGCAAAGGAGCATATCCGTTCAAGGGAATATGCATCGAGAATTATGGAAGCGGTTATTACCAATCAGCCTTATCAGATCGGAGGAAATGTTCTTAACACAGACCATCTTATTACTAATCTTCCCGCAGAAGCCTGTGTTGAAGTTCCGTGCCTTGTAAACGGTTACGGTATAAATCCGTGTCATGTGGGAGCGCTTCCCGTTCAGTGTGCTGCAATGAATATGACAAACATCAATGTTCAGCTTATAACCATTGAAGCGGCACGCACATTAAAGAAAGAACATATCTATCAGGCCGCTATGCTTGACCCGCATACAGGCAGTGAGCTTGATATTGACACTATAAAGAAAATGGTTGACGACCTTATTGTTTCTCATGGAGATTATCTTCCGAAATACAATTAAGGAGCAGATATCATGAAGAATATTTGCGATTATACAATAATTCAGCGTGACAGTGACGGCTTCGGACGGGCAGAATACAGCGGCGAATATCAGCCGGCAAACGGAACTGCCGTTATCGTCCGTGTTGTTCACGAGGATGATAATCTTACGGTTATACCCTGGCAGGAATGTGAGACTGACGGCACAGAATGGAAAACCGGTCTTGTTATTCCTGAGGGGGGATTATACAGAATAGAAGTCCGTCTGGCGGAAATTGACAATCATTATAAAAACAACTCCCGTGATTGGGCACCGCTGATTGCCTGCGCTCATCATGTGGGAGTTGGGGATATTTTTATTCTTGCAGGGCAGAGCAATATGTCAGGCTACGGCAAAGATCCTGCCTATGACCCGCCTCAGCTTGGTGTGCATCTTTATAACAACAGCGGAAACTGGGTGCTGGCTTCTCATCCTCTTTTTTCCGTGCCTGACCCGATTTATGATAACAATGACTGTTCTTCAGGTGTTTCACCGGGTCTGGCGTTCGGCAGAATGATGTCAAGGCGGCTGAATGTGCCTGTGGGACTTGTTTGCGCAGCAATGGGCGGTTCTTCCCTTGAATCGTGGAATCCTGCGGAGCCCGAACCGTTTCTTTACATTGCTCTTTCAGCTAAAATCAAAGAAGTGGGAAAATTTGCAGGTATGCTGTGGTATCAGGGTTGCAATGAAACCACTCAAAAGGATGAGGCTGAAACATATCTGGAAAAATTTACTCAGACAGTTACCCTTTGGCGTGAACAATTCGGCTGGTTTCCCATTGCGACCTGCCAGATAAACCGCCATGCGTGGAAGGAAGAAGACAGAGAGAAAAACTGGGGACTTGTGCGTGAGGCACAGCGTCAGGCAGGTATAAAAATACCGGATGTTTATGTTATACCTACTGCGGATTTGCCTACTTGTGACGGAATACATAACACAAGCGCATCCTGCATAACCGTAGGTGAGCGGCTTGCAAGCGCAATGCTCAAAGGTCATTACGGCTTGAGCGGGGTTTTTGCTCCGTCAGTTAAAAAAATTAAAAAGCTTGACAGCAGAAACATTCTTCTTACATTTTATAATTCACATACAATACGAACTATGGATAATATAGCAAGCGGAATGAATATTGAAGATGAAAACGGAATGATGAAATGTGAAAAGGCAATTGCCCGAGGTGAAGAGTTAATAGTCACATCGGAACGGGATATAGGAAATAATGCTGTTTTTCATGCTTACTGGAACCGTGAAGTGCCTGCATTTTTTGTCAGAGATGCTTACGGTTTGCCTATGCTGGCATGTTACGGTGTTGAAATTGAAGGCTAAGGCAAATACGGAAAGCATTGATTGCACGGTGCGGCGTTGAGTTATAACTGCCTGTTAAACGAAATCTTTTTGTTGTCACTTAATATTGTCAGCAGCGGTAACACGCCGGTATATTCCTGTTGACAGAGTTTTCGATAAGTGGAATTTTTATAAAACCTTTGCAGGTAAAGAACAATGTAGAAGGAGAATAAAAAATGCTCAGAATCAATAATTTAACTAAAGTGTACGGAAATACAAAGGCGGTTGACAATCTGTCACTTCACATTCAGCCTGGTGAAATATACGGGTTTATAGGTCATAACGGTGCCGGAAAATCCACAACGCTTAAATCTGTTGCGGGTATACTGGATTTTGATGAAGGCGAAATTATTATTAACGATACAGATTTAAAATCCAACCCTATACAGTGCAAAAGGATATTTGCATATATTCCCGATAATCCTGATTTATATGATTATATGACAGGAATTCAGTACCTTAACTTCGTTGCTGATATTTTTGAGGTAGGCGTAAGTGAAAGAAAAGAAAAAATAGATGATTATGCAGAGATGTTCGGCATTAAAGAAGTTTTGGGAGATGCTGTTTCAACATATTCTCACGGAATGAAGCAGAAGCTTGCGATTATTTCCGCTCTTATTCATTCGCCCAAACTTGTTATTATGGACGAACCTTTTGTAGGTCTTGACCCTAAGGCGGCACATCAGCTTAAAGAGATTATGCGTGATATCTGCAACGGCGGAGGAGCGATATTCTTTTCAATTCATGTTCTTGAAGTTGCTGAAAAGCTTTGTGATAAAATTGCGATTATTAAAGACGGCAAGCTTATTAAATGCGGAACAACGGAAGAAGTTAAAGGCGATAGCAGTCTTGAATCCGTTTTCCTTGAATTGGAGGGCTGATCATGCTTAAAGCTCTTATGAAAAAGCAGCTGCTTGAAATAAATTCGTTTTATTTTATGAACAAAAAAACAGGGAAAATGCGTTCAAAAGCAGGAATTGCCGGATTTACGGTTTTGTATATTTTCCTGTTTGCACTTCTGGGCTTTCTGTTTTACGGTGTAGCCCGTTTGCTTGAACCTGCTTTTTTTGCGGCAGGGCTTGACTGGCTGTATTTTTGTATGATGGGTATGCTTTCCATTGCGATGGGAACCTTCGGAAGCGTATTTAATACATTTGCGGGGCTTTATCTTGCAAAGGATAACGATTTGCTTTTATCAATGCCCATACCACCGTATAAAATCTTGTTTTCAAGGCTTGTAAGTGTTTATTCTATGAGCCTGCTGTATACTTCGCTTGTTTGGATTCCTACGGTTCTGCGATATTTTATTTCAGGTAATGCAACTGTTTCGGGCGGAATTTTTTCCGTACTCCAGCTTTTTATTATTACTTTATTTGTAACAGTATTGACCTGTGCGCTGGGCTGGGTTGTTGCGCTGATTTCGTCTAAATTAAAAAATAAAAGCTTTATTACCGTTATTTTCACGCTTGTTTTTATTGGTGCTTACTATTTAGTATATTTCAGAATTAACGCTTTTCTGCAGTCAATCGTAAACAACGCTGAATTTGTAGGCAACAAAATTAAAAGTATATTTTACCCGTTTTATCTTATGGGGCTTGCTTCAAAGGGTGAAATTCTGCCGATGCTTGCGGTGATTGTTATTGTTGCGATTCTTTCTTTTGCAACATTTTGGATTATGTCAAAAACATTTCTGAAAATTACCACAACCAAAAAAGCAGATAAAAAGGCTGAAGTTAAAAAATTAAACTTTAAAAGCTCGGGAATGAAAAGTGCCTTGTTGCATAAAGAGCTTAAAAAGTTCACTTCAAGCTCTGTTTATATGCTTAACTGCGGTATAGGGGCAATTATTATTGTTGTGTGTGCAGTTGTTTTGCTGATAAAAACCGGCAGCATCAGAGAACTGCTGTCTGTTTTATCTGTTGCGATGCCGGGCATGGAAACTTTAATTCCGGTTTTTGCATCAGCTGTGATTTCTCTTATGATGTCAACAAATCAGATTACAGCTCCGTCTGTTTCTCTTGAGGGAAAAAATCTGTGGATACTTCAGTCGATGCCTGTTAATCCCAAAGATGTTCTGAGTGCAAAGCAGAAGCTTCATATAATAATAAATATGCCGGTTGCAGTAATAGGCTCCGCTGTTTTTGCTTTTGTAATCAAGGCTGATTTTACAACTGCTGTTTATATGATAGTTTTTTCTGCCGTGTATGTTCTGTTCACAGCATCATTCGGATTGTTCCTTAATCTTAAAATGCCGAATGTAAGCTGGACTAATGAAACAGTTCCTATTAAACAGGGTGCGCCTGTCGCAATAGGCCTTTTCGGAAGCTGGGGGTTATCCATTGTTTTTGCCGGAGTAGGTTATCTTTTATTCGCAAAAACAAAAATGGATATGACCAATTATATTTTTTATGCTACCATATTACTTGTTTTTGTTACAGGAAGAATAAATAAATGGATTGAAAAAACAGGTACCGTAATATTCAGCACATTGAAATAAAACGGAATCCGGGTAATAGACTGTTTTATTAAAATATATAACAGGCATATTTTCATTTTTTGATTGATAATTAAATTTACATATGATAAAATAAGTTGAGTTTTTGCAGCTGTGATTCATCTGGAATTACACAAGAACTTTATAACGCACTTATCAATGAATAAAAAGGATGTCTTTATTATGAAATTAGGTATTGTAGGTTTACCGAATGTAGGTAAAAGTACACTTTTTAACGCAATAACAAACGCAGGCGCTCAGTCGGCAAATTACGCTTTCTGCACTATAGAACCTAATGTCGGCGTTGTTGCGGTTCCGGATAAAAGGCTTGACAGACTTACGGAAATGTATAACCCTGCAAAAACAACTCCGGCTACAATAGAGTTTGTTGATATTGCAGGCCTTGTTAAAGGCGCTTCCAAAGGAGAAGGACTGGGAAATAAATTTTTATCACATATCCGTGAGGTTGATGCGATAATTCATGTTGTTCGCTGTTTTGTAAATGATGATATTATTCATGTTGACGGAAGCATTAACCCGGCAAGGGATATTGAAACTATCAATATGGAGCTTATTTTCTCTGATATTGAAATCGTGGAGCGCAGACTTGACAGAACAACAAAGGCAATGAAGGGAGATAAATCCCTTGCTAAAGAGGTTGAGTTTTTAAAGCGTCTTAAAGATTCTCTTGAAAACGGTGTTCCGGCAAGAAATGTTGAATGTGACGAAGACGAACAGGAAATTATTGATACAACAGCTCTTCTTACCGCAAAGCCTGTTATCTATGCCTGTAATATGAGCGAAGAAGATTTTGCAAACGGTCTTGAAACAAACGAAGGATATATTAAGGTTTGCGAGATTGCCAAAGAGGAGAATGCTCAGGTGCTTCCTATCTGTGCGGAGCTTGAAGCTGAAATTGCTTCTCTTGATAAAGAAGAAAAAGAGATGTTCCTTTCGGAACTTGGTATTGAACAGGGCGGACTCGACTTACTTATTCAGCGCAGTTACGCATTATTGGGACTTATTTCTTACCTGACTGCGGGCGCTCCGGAAGTCAGAGCATGGACTATTAAAGACGGAACAAAGGCTCCTCAGGCCGCAGGTAAAATCCATTCTGATTTTGAGCGTGGATTTATTCGTGCGGAAGTTATTGCGTTTGATGACCTTATGGCAAACGGTTCAATGGCTGCCGCCAAGGAAAAAGGGCTTGTTCGCAGTGAAGGTAAAGAATATGTTATGAAAGACGGAGACATCGTTCTTTTCAGATTTAATGTTTAATATTTTTTAACAATTATTTAATTTTTTTAACAATTTATATATTTATGATTAGAATAAACGAAATAAAAATTTCAGTTGACGAAAAAGATTATAATCTTACGGATTATGCATCAAAAGCACTGAAAATCCCGAAAGACAGAATCAAAGAGCTTCAGATTGCAAAAAAATCACTGGATTCAAGAAAGAAGGACAGCTTGTTTTTTGTTTACAGTGTTGATGTTGCAGTTGACGGTGATGAAGAAAAAATAATAAAAAAGTCAAAATGCAAAAAGGCTGCAATTGTTACGCCTTTTTCATACTCTGTACCTGAAAATAAACGCAACAGCAAATTAAGACCTGTTGTTGCAGGCTTCGGACCGGGGGGGATGTTTGCGGCGCTTAATCTTGCCCGTGCGGGCGCCTGCCCCATTGTGCTGGAAAGAGGAGCAGATGTTGACACAAGAAAAAAATGTGTTGATTTATTCTGGAAAACAAAAAAACTTAATCCGCAGTCAAATGTTCAGTTCGGAGAGGGCGGCGCAGGTACTTTTTCAGACGGAAAGCTCACTACAGGAATAAAAGATCCGCTTTGCAGGCAGGTTTTTATTGATTTTGTTAAATTCGGGGCAAATGAAGATATTTTATATTCATGGCTTCCTCATATAGGAACGGATAAGCTTTGTTCCATTGTAAAAAATATCAGAAATGAAATTATCCGTCTGGGAGGAGAAATCCGTTTTAATTGCAGACTGACGGATATAATTGCGTTTAACGGTGTTATTCAGGGCGTCAGCTATGAGGATTCTCAGGGTCACAAAGCGGATATTGAAACCGATGCACTTATTCTTGCTGTGGGTCACTCTGCAAAAGATACAGTGGAAATGCTTTACACTAACGGCATAAAAATGATGCAGAAGCCTTTTTCCGTAGGCGCAAGAATAGAACATCCCAGAGAAATGATAGATAAAGCTCAGTATGGTGAATATGCAGGTCATCCTGCACTGGGAGCCGCAAGCTATAAGCTTTCATGCCATCCTCAGGGCGGCAGAGGAGCATACACATTCTGTATGTGTCCAGGCGGCACGGTTGTCGCTGCCGCAAGTGAAGAAAATACTGTTGTGGTAAACGGAATGAGTTATCACGCCCGTGACGGCAGAAATTCAAATTCAGCCGTTCTTGTAGGTGTTGAGCCTGAAGATTTCGGCAGTGACCATCCTCTTGCAGGGTTTGAACTTCAACATGAAATTGAACGGAAAGCATTTATCTGCGGCGGAAGTGATTATTCCGCTCCTGCACAGCTTGTAGGAGATTTTCTTAACAACAGGCCGTCGTCATCCTTAGGCGATATTGAACCGACTTGCCCTACAGGAGTAAAATTAGGAGATATCAGAGCTGTTCTGCCGAAAAAAGTTACAGACATTATGGCAGATGCTCTTGTGAAAATGGGAACACAGCTCAAAGGATTTGACCGTGCAGATGCTGTGCTCACTGCACCTGAAACCCGTTCATCTTCTCCTGTAAGAATTTTGCGTGATGAGTATTATCAAAGCGTAAGTCTTCGGGGACTTTATCCGTGCGGAGAGGGAGCGGGGTATGCAGGAGGAATAGTCTCATCGGCAGTTGACGGAATACGCTGTGCCGATGCGGTTTTAAGCGGCGAATATCTTAACTGGTTTACAGTAGATTGATATAATATTTTTTGAAAGGTGGTGAAGAAGTAATGGAATACATTCAGATGTTTCTTGATGCATTTATGAAGTTTTCAGAGATTCTTGCATCTATAGTTAACAATATATCATGGGGTGATATTTTCAATAATCTCATTGATAAAATTCTCGGTTAATTGAAAGCTTAATATAATGCGTATCGGGAGAGCCTGAAAGCTTTCCCGATTTTTTTGTTGACAAAAATATTATTAAATTATAAAATTACTGTGTGATTATTATAACAGGAGTGGTTTTATGAGCAGTATAAAAGAATATTCTTTTAAGTCAGCTTCAGGGCTTGGCGATATTTATGCAAAGAGCTATATGCCGGATGACGGAAATGTTAAAGCAATTTTCCAGATTGCGCACGGAATGGCTGAACATTCAGACCGTTATGAATATTTTGCGCAAAAGCTGTGTGATGCAGGGTATGCTGTTTTTATCAATAACCATTTAGGGCATAAAAAATCAGTTAAAAATGACGATTTTCTCGGATTTTTCGGCGATAAAAACGGTTGGGAAAATCTTGTTAAGGACCAGCGTACTCTTACTGAAATTGCAAGAAAAGAAATTCAGAATGTTCCGGTTATTATGTTCGGTCACAGCATGGGTTCATTTGTATGCAGAGCCTACACAGCCGAATATCACGATGTTGATGCCGCAATTTACTGCGGAACAGGCGGACCGAATCCTGCTGCAGGGATAGGGATTGCCGTTGCCCGGGCAGTAGGAAGAGTTAAGGGAGTAATGTACAGAAGTAAGCTGATTGATAAAATGGCTTTCGGTTCATATAACAAGCGTTTCCCGGGCAGAACATCTTTTGACTGGCTTACTAAAGATGAAAGCATAGTAGATAAATATATTGATGATAAGTATTGCGGTTTTATGTTTACTACAGCGGGATATGAGGATTTATTCAGTATACTTAATCATGTTTCAAAAAAAGACTGGGCGCAGAAAGTTCCCGAAAAGCTTCCTGTTTTACTGATTTCAGGAGCTGATGACCCGGTTGGTTCCTACGGTGCAGGTGTAAAAAAAGTTTACGAAATGCTTGTTGATTCAAATCACTCAGATGTTGAATTAAAGCTTTACGATTCAGACAGGCACGAAATTCTTAATGAGCTTGACCGTGATAAGGTAATGGCTGATATTATTGCATTTTCAGATGAATGTATTTCTGATAAATAATTAAATTTTACGGAATATGTACTGTGTTTTCAGGTGCATATTCCGTTTTTTGCAGTATGCCTCAAGTTGATTTTTATTTTGCAATGTATTATAATTGATGTCTGCTGAACAAATGCTTCTGCGGAAGACGACAGATGAGAAAAAGTGCAAGGCTTTTTCATAACTCAAAAATACCTTTTTACCGCTTTGCGTCGGCATTTTTGAGTTATTCAGCAGGCATTAATTAAACGGATTAAACCATTAAAAAAGCAGAGGTTTTTATGAAAAATTCAGTTATAGGGATACTTGCTCATGTTGATGCAGGCAAAACAACCCTTGCGGAAGCTATGCTTTACACGGCAGGAAATGTGAGAAAGCCCGGCAGAGTTGACAACGGAAATACTGTTCTTGACAATCATTCGCTTGAAAAAGAGCGTGGAATAACTATATTTTCAAGTCAGGCTGTAATAAACTATAAAAATTCTCATTTTACTTTGCTGGATACTCCGGGTCATGTTGATTTTTCAGCAGAAACGGAAAGAACTCTCAGTGTACTTGACTATGCCGTTCTTGTAATCAGCGGTATTGACGGTGTTCAGGCTCATACAGTAACATTGTGGAAACTCCTTGAACATTACAGAATTCCTGTTTTTATTTTTGTCACTAAAATGGATTTTGCAAGGCAGGAACGCTCTCAGCTTATTGCACAGCTTCAAAAAGAGCTGGACGAGGGCTGCATTGATTTTTCATCGGATGCGACTGATTTGAGAAATGAAAGCATTGCCATGTGCAAAGAAGATATTCTTGAAAAGTTTCTTGAAAACGGAACTGTTTCAAAGGAAGACACAGCTTGTGCAATTAAGAGCAGATTGATTTTTCCGTGCCTGTTCGGTTCGGGACTTAAAATTGACGGTGTTGAATATTTACTTGATACACTTGATGAGTATGTCAGTGAAAATATTTATCCTGATGAATTCGGCGCACGGGTATTTAAGATTACTCACGAAAATAATACAAGACTTGTGCACATGAAAGTTACAGGAGGAAAAATCAAAGTACGGGACAGTATTAAAACAGAAAATAAAGAAGAAAAAATTGCGCAGATAAGAATTTATTCCGGGTTGAAATATACTGCGGCAGACGAAGCAAAAGCAGGCGAAATATGTGCGGTAACCGGGCTTGAGGGGGCAGAGAATTCCTGCGGACTCGGATTTGAAAAATCAGATGTCAAAGCAGTGCTTGAGCCTGTTATGAACTACAGAATATTGCTTCCGGACGGCTGTGACCCTCAGATGATGCTGCCGAAGCTTCGCTTGCTTGAGGAAGAAGACCCCCAACTGAAAATCACATGGAACACTCATTTGCAGGAAATTCATGCAGGTCTGATGGGCGAAGTTCAAACCGAGATATTAAAAAGCCTGATTCGTGAAAGATTTGATACTGATGTTGAATTTGACAAAGGCAGGGTATTGTATAAGGAAACTATAACAAACCGTGTTGAGGGTGTCGGTCATTATGAACCGCTCAGACATTATGCAGAGGTTCATCTTATTATGGAACCTTTGCCCAGGGGAAGCGGACTTAAATTTGATTCGGTTTGCAGTGAGGACAGTCTTGAGAGAAACTGGCAGAGGCTGGTTCTTATGCATCTTAGCGAAAAACAGCATTTGGGGGTAATGACGGGTTCTCCTGTTACCGATATGAAAATTACTCTTGCCGCCGGCAGAGCGCATATTAAGCACACAGAAGGCGGAGATTTCAGGCAGGCGACATACAGAGCAGTTCGTCACGGACTTATGAATGCGCAAAGCATACTGCTTGAACCGTTTTGCACCTTCAGGCTGGAAATTCCGCCTGAACAGCTTGGCAGGGCAATAAGTGATATCAGAATGAAATCGGGAACTTTTGATTCTCCTGAAGAATACGGAGATATGGCTGTTCTGAAAGGCAAAGCGCCTTTTACCGAAATTAACGGCTACGCATCCGAAGTGGCGGCGTACACAGGCGGACGGGGCAGACTTTTCTGTGAAATATCGGGGTATGAAGAATGTCACAATGCTCAGAAAGTAATTGAAGAATTTGATTATTTGCCTGAAAGTGATGTGGAAAACACTCCTGATTCGGTTTTCTGCGCTCATGGCGGCGGTTTTAATGTTAAATGGAATAAGGTCAGTGAATATATGCACCTTGAGCCGTGTATAAAAAAAGAAAAACCGTACACGGCGCAGGTGAATCACCGCAATCTGCATATAGATGATAAAGAGCTTGAAGCTATTATGAACCGTGAGTTCGGAAAAGTAAAATATGAATTGTACCGTACAAAAAAAGAAGTTTATGAACAGGAAGAAAGAGTTATTGATTTTGAGGAAAGAAAACAGTATGTAATAGTTGACGGATATAATGTTATTTTTGCGTGGGATGATTTGAAATCAATGGCGGAGGTCAGCCTGGAATCGGCACGGGAAAGACTTATGCAGATTTTATGCAACTATGCGGCGTTTACAAAATATAATGTTGTGCTTGTGTTTGATGCATACAAGGTACCCGGCAATCAGACTAAGAGATTTGATTTTCATAATATTCATGTTGTTTTTACCAAAGAGCGTGAGTTGGGCGATGTTTATATTGAAAAGCTTATATCTGAAATCGGAAAAAATGAAAGGGTAAGAGTAGTGACTTCAGACGGACTTATTCAGCTCTCTGCTGTCAGAGCCGGAGTTTTAAGAATGTCTGCCCGTGAATTTGAACAGGAGGTAGACTCCGTACACAAAAAAATAGGAGCTGTTCTCAAAAAAATGGAAGATGAGTCACCTCAGATTATTTTCGGAGATATAATAAAATAAAAAATAATCATAATATTATAGTTGACTATCAATGTCCAAAGTTATATAATAAATGTAATTTTTGTAATAATTTTACTTTTCAGGAGGAATTTTTTATGTCCAGAGTTTATAATTTTTCAGCAGGCCCGTCTATGCTTCCGGAGGAAGTGCTTAAAACAGCTGCGGCAGAATTGCTTGAATACAAAGGAACGGGTCAGTCCGTAATGGAAATGTCTCACCGTTCAAAAGAGTATAAAGAAATTATTGATGAAGCAGAAGCACTTGTTCGTGAGCTTTACAAAGTACCTGATAACTATAAGGTTCTTTTCCTTCACGGCGGCGCATCAACTCAGTTTGCCGCAATACCCCTTAACTTTATGAACGGTTCAGGCAAAGCTGACTACATTGTATCAGGTCAGTGGGGCAGAAGAGCTTATGAAGAAGCTGCAAGATACGGCGATGTTGTTATTGCCGCAAATTCAGTTGATAAGAATTATTCATATTTCCCCAAAACAACAAGAGAAAGCTTCAGAGAAGATGCTGACTATGTATATTACTGCATGAATAATACAATTTTCGGCACAAAAGCACCGTATATCCCCGATACAGGTGATATTCCGCTTATTACCGATGTTTCATCATGCTTCTTCTCACAGCCTCTTGATATTTCAAAATTTGCAGTTGTTTACGGCGGCGCACAGAAGAATGTTGCACCTGCCGGTGTTGTAATTGCAATTGTTCGTGAAGATATGCTGGGTAAAGCAAGAGATATTACTCCTAAGATGCTTAACTGGCAGGTTCATGCAGATAACGGCTCAATGTATAACACTCCGCCTTGCTATATCATCTATATGTGCAAGCTTGTTCTTGAATGGATTAAGAAAACAGGCGGACTTGAAGCTATGGAGAAGAGAAATATCGAAAAAGCAAAAATCCTCTACGATTTTCTTGATTCAAGCAAAATGTTCAGCAGCACTGTTGTTAAAGAAGACCGTTCTCTCATGAATGTTCCTTTTGTAAGCGGAGATAAAGAGCTTGACGCAAAGCTTATTGAAGAAGCTAAACAGGCAGGATTTATTAACATCAAGGGTTATAAAACCGTCGGCGGCATGAGAGCTTCTATATACAATGCTATGCCTGTTGAGGGCGTTAAAAAGCTTGTTGAATTCCTTGCAAAATTCGAAAAAGAAAATTCATAATTTAACTAACAGATTAAACGAAAGGTCAGTTTTTATATGTACAGTATTTTAACACTTAATAAAATTGCCGCCTGCGGTACTGACAGATTTTCCGAAAAATATACATTCGGTTCTGAAATCGAAAATCCTACAGGTATAATGGTTCGTTCCGCTTCAATGCATGAAATGGAGCTCAGCAATTCCACAATAGCTATTGCAAGAGCGGGCGCCGGCACAAATAATATCCCTGTTGAAGCTTGCGCTGAAAAAGGAGTAGTAGTTTTTAATACTCCGGGTGCAAATGCAAATGCAGTTAAAGAGCTTGTTATCTGCGGATTGTTTATGGCTTCAAGAAAAGTTGCCGCTTCAATCGACTGGTGCAAAACACTTAAAGGTGAAGGCGAAGCTGTAGGTAAGCTCGTTGAAAAAGGAAAGTCAAATTTTGCAGGTCCTGAAATCAGCGGAAAGACTCTCGGCGTTGTCGGCCTCGGTGCTATCGGTTTTAAGGTTGCTAAAGCAGCCGAAGCATTGGGAATGAAAATTGTCGGATATGATCCCTTCCTTTCCGATACAGTTAAAGCTCAGCTTTCAGCTGAAACAGAAGTTGTTTCAGATATAAACGATATTTTCAGAAAAAGCGATTATATCACACTTCATCTTCCGCTTAACGATGCTACTAAGGATACATTTAATAAAGATACATTTGCACTTTGCAAAGACGGAGTAAGAGTACTTAACTTTGCAAGAGGAGGACTTGTAAACAGCGAAGCTGTTATTGAAGCTCTCGAATCAGGCAAATGCGCAGCTTATGTTGTAGATTTCCCCTGTGATGAAATTATCGGTGTTGACGGTGTAACAGCACTTCCTCATTTAGGTGCTTCAACCCCCGAAAGCGAAGATAACTGCGCTGTTATGGCTGCAGACCAGCTTATGCTCTATATCGAAAAAGGTGAAATTAAAAATTCTGTTAATCTGCCCAATCTTACCGGACTCGGTGAAATCAACGGAAAAAGAGTTTGCGTAATCTGTAAAGAAAATGCAGTTGATGCAATTAAATCCGCTCTTGGCTGCGATGCAAAATCAGCATCAAGAAAAGGTTACGGATATGTTGTAGCTGACGGTGCAGATGAAAAAGCTCTTGACGGTATTGACGGAATAATAAAAATCAGAGTAATCTGAATTTTGCATAAACAGATTTGAACTGTGTCTTGGGGCACAGTTCTTTTTTTATTGACAGTGAATCATTTTAAGAGTTATAATAAACAGGTAATTTTCAATGAAAGCGGGATATTGATGAAAAAGCAATGCACAGGATGTTATAAAAGATTTGAAATAATAAGGGATAATTCTATACCGATAACTCCTGACCTTAAAGCACCGAGAGAAAGCATTTACTGCCCATGGTGCGGGTGTGAAAACGGCTGTATAGAAAAGGGTGCGCTTTTAAGCACACGCCGTTGCATTTCCGAAAGTGAGTTTTAATTATGATTGATGTTATAAAAGATTATTTTGAAAATCATAAAGAAGAAATGCTCAATGATATTTCTTCGCTTATTTCAATTCCAAGCGTAAGAGGCGAAAAGAAAGACGGTAAGCCTTACGGTGAAATGCCGTATGCCGCATTGCAAAAAGCATTGTCTATATCAGAAAGCTACGGATTTTCCTGTAAAGATTATGACGGTTATGCAGGTGCTGTTGATTATAATAACAAAGAGACCGTGCTTAATATTTTTGCTCATCTTGATGTTGTTGAAGCCGGTTCGGACTGGATAACACCGCCTTATGAAATGACATTGAAAAAAGATGTTGTATATGGCAGAGGTGTCAGTGACGATAAAGGACCGGCTGTATGTGCTCTTTATGCTATGAGAGCGTTGAAAGAGTCAGGAATACAGCTTAATAAAAATGTCCGTCTTATTTTCGGGACGGATGAGGAGTGTGGCTGCAGCGACCTGAAATATTATTTTTCAAAAGAAAAACCGTCTGAATGGTCATTTACTCCGGATGCCAATTTTCCTGTTACAAACGGTGAAAAAGGAAGATTCAGCAAGAACTTCTTTTCTGAATATGAAGCAGTCAGTGAGGGATGTTTTGTAAAATCAGTTCATGCAGGTGTTGCGGGGAATGCTGTTCCGTCTGTATGTGAAGCAGAGGTTACAGGTATTGCTGATGAAAAAATTGCTGAATACGCAAAATCCATGGAAGTGACAACAGGCACATCGTTTTCTGTTAATAACGGAAAAATAGTGTGCAGGGGAACATCCGCACACGCTTCTCTTCCGTTTATGGGGAATAATCCTGTTACGGCTATGCTTGCACTGCTTTCTTCGCTGCCTGTTGACGATAGCGAATGCAGTGACAGAATAAAGGCTCTTTGCGAAATGTTTTCCCACGGTGATTATAAAGGAAAGTCCTTTGGCGTTGATATGGAAGATAGCTTGGGTGAACTTACATTATCTCTTGATATTCTGCATTTGGAAAACGGTAAAATTCATGGATTTTTTGATACAAGAACACCGATGAAAGCAAGTGCTCAAAACTGTTCATCTGTTATAGAAGATGTGTTAAATGAAAACGGATTTGTTCTTGATGATAACAAGTTGCTTCCGGCTCATTATGTTGATGAAAATTCACCGTTTATAAAAACACTGCTTAAAAATTATCAGCTTTTTACAGGTGAAAAGGGAGAATGTATTTCCATGGGAGGCGGTACATATGTACATAATGTTGAAGGCGGAGTTGCTTTTGGTGCAATAAAAAAAGGTGTAAATTCGAAAATGCACGGAGCAAATGAATTTATGCCTGTTGAGGACCTGATAACAGCCGGTGAAATTTATGCCGCAGTTATATATGATATGTGTAAATAGGAGATAAATATGGAGCTTAACGAAAAAACAGTTAAAAAGAAATATGTGTACAACGGCAAAATAATAAACATTCGTAAAGATGATGCTCTTCTTCCTGACGGGAATCCGTGTATCCGAGAAGTTGTCGAACATCCGGGAGGAGTTTGCATTGCGGCACTTACGGAAAATAATGAGCTTATTTTTGAAAGGCAGTTCAGATATCCGTATATGGATGTTTTGCTTGAACTTCCCGCAGGTAAGCTTGAAAAAGGCGAGGATCCGCTTCTTGCAGGTAAAAGAGAATTGCTTGAAGAAACAGGATTTGAAGCAGAAGAATATTATGATTTGGGTAAATTTTACCCTTCGTGCGGTTATACAGATGAAATAATTTATCTTTATCTTGCCAAGGGACTTTCTTTTAAGGGGCAGAAGCTTGATGAAGATGAATTTATAAATACTGAAACAATTTCTTTTGATGATGCAGTGAGAATGGTTAATAATAATGAAATTCCCGATGGGAAAACTCAGGCGGCGGTTCTTAAGGCTTATTTTAAAATAAAAGGCGGTTTGGCAGATTGAAAAATATAATTCTTGCATCGTCTTCACCCAGAAGAAAAGAGCTGCTTACTCTTGCCGGAATAGAGTTTACCGTTAAAACTTCCGATACGGACGAATCAGTTCCTGAAAATATCACTCCGCAGGAAGCCGTTGAATTGCTTGCCGAAAGAAAAGCAGAGGCTGTGGCAAAATTAAATGCAGACAGTATTGTTATCGGCGCAGATACTGTTGTTTCAACTGAAAACAGAATTCTGGGTAAACCCGGGAATGAAAGCGAGGCATTTGAAATGCTTTCTTCACTTTCGGGGAAAGGACATGATGTTTATACGGGTGTCTGCATTATTAGCAATAATAAAAAAATAATATTCAGTGAAAAGACACAGGTGGTTTTTTATAATCTCAGCAATGAGGAAATAAATTCATATATTAAAACAGGGGACTGCTTTGATAAAGCGGGGAGCTACGGAATACAAAGCTACGGATGTACCCTTGTAAAAGAAATACACGGAGATTATTTCAATGTTGTAGGTCTTCCTGTTGCTCAAACGGTAAGGCAATTAAGAAATATTTAAGACCGGAAATGTCACATTGGGCAAAATAAAAACAAGAGGGATTTTACGGTATATCTGAATTACAGATAACCTTAAAATCCCTTGTTCTCATTTATTGAAATATTTTTCAGCGCTTTGTGTATCTGATTACGGCAGGCGGACAATTATTTAGGTTCTATCCATCCGAATTTGCTTGTGGGAAGCAAAAGTGCTTCTTCTTTACCGCCGTTTAACAGGAACAATTCATAAAGCTGATTTTTCCTTTCTTCCGAATATTCATATTTCCACAGTCTTTTTATTTTTTCAAAGTCTTCAAATGTTTCATCCGACAGAGTATATACCGTATCTTTATTATATGGCAGGGGAACAACTACCGTTCCGTCACCTGTAACAAGGCTGTGAGTTGCAATTTCAACAATTTTACGGTTAGCCTCTCTTCTTTCGTAATCTTCATCAAAGAAAATTCTTGTAACGGGGAAAACCGCAGTATCAGCCCTGAGAAGCTCATAGCATTTTTTGCTCAGTCCGCTGTGTCCGTGGTGAGCAACCTGACAAACATCGCATTTGAGAGCATCAGTGTATCTCTTTTCCAGCATTATACTTGCTTTGGCGGCGGCATCGCCGGGAATAAATATTTTTGAATTTTCCGCACTGACCATAACTATGCATGAGGAATCATTGTAATCTGTAACTGTGTCAGGATAAATATCTTCGTGAGTTCCCAGAACCTGAAATTCCAGATTTCTTATATAAAACTTCATTCCGGTATGAAGTTTGAAAACAGGAGCGGGATAATCTTCTATAATATTAAACAGCTTAACTGCCATTTCTGATTCTTCGTGATTGTCACTGTCGGTTTTATAATCCGCCGGTATAAGGTTCTGATAAAAGCCTTCTATTATTACATCGTGGGTATTATATTTCAAAAAATCAATAAGCTTTGAAATATGGTCGGTATGGGCGTGTGTAATCATCCAGCCGTTAATAACAATCTTTTTGTTTTCGGGCGTTCTTTCACGCATGAAATTATAAATTCTGTCATTGTCGTTAAACTGGAAATAGTGACCGCTGTCAACAATAAAAAAGCTGTAATCACAGCATTGAATTAAAAGGCACATTCCGCAGTCAATAAGGGTCTGGTCATTTTCAAAACCGAAAAATGTTGTTTCACATTCTTTGTTATATTCTTTTTTTGTAAAGTCTGGCGTTCTGTCTTCTTTCTGTGCGGTTACTCTCATTGAACAGTCGCACGGAGTATATAAAATATTCAGCTGAACATCTTTTTTCAAAGCTGTAAAAAGATTATTGTCAATTTCATTTTTCTGTAAAATTTCAAAGCCTTCATCTGTCAGCTTTTCAATATATTTTTCATATTGCTGTTTTGTTACATCATTATAAAGCTTCATAAAACAGTTTTCACGGCAGTCATATATTTTTCCCGAAACGCCGTCAAAAGAACTGAAAAAGTCAAAAATATTACTCAAAAAATCACCCCGTTACATATTTATTCAATTATAGTATTTGAATTAAATTTAGTCAATAAATTAAAATAAAATATTGAAACGAAAATTGAATTATGTTATATTTTAACAGAGGTGGTGCGATGTGACATCGGCAAAGAACGGAAATTATAATTGCATAGACCTTTTTAAGTTCATAATGGCAATTTTTGTTATTGCAATACATACTTTCCCCGGTGAACTTTTAGGCAACAATATATATGCAGTTAATCTGTTTCAGATAACATATATTTCAAATCCTTTTTTCTTTCTTGCATCAGGATTTTTTATTGCAGTAAAGTTTACTCAACCGTTTAATTCGGATTATAATCAGAACGCTGTAATAAAACGATTAAAGCAGATAATAAAGCTTTATTTTATTTGGACTGCGGTGTATTTCCCGTTTGCTGTGTATTCGTATATTCAAAATAAATATTCGTTTGCTTACAGTGTTTTAGTAACAATAAGGAAAATTATTTTCAGAGGGGAAAACTATAATTCCTGGATGCTGTGGTATCTTCTTTCCACAATATACGCTCTGGTTTTTGTTTACTTTGCAATAAAGTTTAAGCTGAAGCCACGGCATTTTGTTATTTCTTCAGTTATCATTTTTGTTTTGATGTGCACATTGGACTCTATTGCAAAAGCAGAAATTCCTTCTCCGAAAATCATACAGATGTTGCTGGAGTACACTATTGTTGACGGAAGAATTTTTATCGGATTTGTTTATATTCCCTTGGGGATTTATTTTTATCAAAATCCTGATTCGTTAAAAAATTTATATTGGTTAATTATTCCGGGTGTTATTTTATTAGCTTTTTCTGGGAATATTGCTGTAATGTATAATATTTCTCTCGGAATGGTATCCCTGGGGGTTTTCAGCCTTTCGTTAAAAATTAAACTTAAAAACAGTAAAATATATCGGTTGCTTCGCTCTTCAAGCACATATATGTATTTTACCCATATGTATGTTTACACTGCTGTTTATCTTTTGCTGTTCCATAAGAAGCAAAGCAGTCTTATCGGTTTTGTTTTAACTGTTATTTTTACTGTTTTAATTTCTTTTACATATTCATTTATCAAATTAAAAAAAGCTGAGAAAAAGCAAAGCAATCGGCAAATTTCCGGCTGAAGCTGATTGATAATGTTTTCAAAATTGTGTTTTGTATCAGAAAAACCCGGTGAAACGGAGTGATTTTATGAATGAGCCTCTGGCGCAGAGAATCAGGCCGGATAAGCTTGATGATGTTGTAGGGCAGAGACATCTTATAGGCGAAGGGAAACCTTTGCGCAATATTATTGAATCAGGCGAACTGCCTAATCTTATTTTTTACGGTCCATCCGGTGTGGGTAAAACTACAGTTGCCAATATCATTGCAAAAACTACGAACAGAAAATTCTGCAAGCTTAACGGCACAACTTCTTCCACATCCGATATAAAAGCTATCGTAAGCCAGCTTGATACTTTTGAAACAATGAACGGAGTTCTGCTGTACCTTGATGAAATTCAGTATTTCAATAAAAAACAACAGCAGACATTACTTGAATATATTGAAAACGGTAAAATTACCCTTATAGCATCTACGACTGAAAATCCCTATTTTTATGTTTATAATGCTATTTTAAGCCGTTCAACTGTTTTTGAATTTAAATCTGTTGAAAGCAGTGATATTGTTTCTGCCGTAACCCGTGCGTTTGATTTTTTATCAAAAGAAAAAGAAACAGAAATCAAGGTGTCGGATGAAATAATAAAACATATTTCAACAGCCTGCGGCGGTGATGTCAGAAAAGCTATGAATGCGGTTGAGCTGTGTGTTCTGTCTTCAAAACAGTATAACGGAAAAATTGAAATTTCTTATGATACCGCAAGGGATGTTACACAGAAAAGCGCTGTAAAATATGATAAAGACGGGGATGAACATTACGATATTATTTCCGCATATCAGAAATCAATGAGAGGGTCTGACCCTGATGCGGCAGTACATTATCTTGCAAGGCTGCTTGAAGCAGGAGATTTGCCGTCGGCGTGCAGAAGGTTGATGGTATGCGCCTGCGAAGATGTAGGTCTTGCTTATCCCATGATAATACCGATAGTTAAATCGGCTGTTGATGCGGCACTTATGTTGGGACTTCCCGAAGCAAGAATACCTCTTGCGGATGCGGTAATTCTGGTTTGCAATTCGCCTAAATCCAACTCAGCGTATAAAGCTGTTAACGAAGCTATGCAGGATGTATCGTCAGGCAAAACGGGACCTGTTCCGAGAAATCTTCAGAATAAACATTTTGATGGTGACGATGCACAGGTCAAAGGTCAGTTTTATGAGTATCCTCATAATTACCAGGGGCATTGGCTGAATCAGCAGTATTTACCCGATATAATAAAAAATAAAAAGTACTATGAATTCGGTGACAATAAAAACGAACAGGCGGCAAAAGAATATTGGGATAAAGTAAAAAATAAGCCCTAAGGAGATTCTTTATGGAAGAAAACATTCACAGCGGTCACAGAAAAAGAACGAGAGAAGCGTTTCTGAAACAGGATATTGAACTGATGGCAGACCATGAAATTCTTGAAATAATTCTTTTTTATGCTTACCCGAGAAGAGATACAAATGAGATCGCTCACAGGCTGATTAACGCATTCGGAAGCATAGATGCCGTTATTGATGCACCATTTGAGGAGCTTGTTAAGATTAAGGATGTAGGTGAAAATGCGGCAACATTGCTGATGATTTTTTCAAAATTTTCAAAAAGCTATTTGAAAAGAGCAAACCGGATTAAAAATGAAGTTACACTTGAAAAAGCTGAAAAATATCTGAAATCCGCATTTTTCGGAAAGCGTGCCGAATCTATTGTGGCAATATTTTGCGACAGTAAGGATAAATACCTTAACATCGCTGAGTTTGACAGGGGAAGTTCAACCGAAACCTCATTCAGACCACGGGAGCTTATGGAAGCGGCAATAAGGTGCAACGCATCAAGAATGATTATTGCTCATAATCATCCTAACGGATTTGCAGTACCTTCATCAGATGACATAAAAGCGACTGTTGAAATAAGAGAAATTTTTCAGCCTCTTGATATTGAGTTGACCGACCATATAATTATTTCTGAAAATGACAGCTTTTCTATGCGAAACAGCAAAAAATACAGAAATATTTTCCTTTGATTATATTAAAAGTGCAAGAAAATGCAAAAAAAACTTTACAAATTGTTTTTTTGTGATATAATAATTTGTGCATGCGCCGCTTCCCGGATTATGGTTTAAACTGCGTACCGCAGTGTTCACCTGCCTTAACCTGAGATGACGGGCAAATAATTAAAAGAGGTGAGTTGTAATGACTAAAGAAGAAAAAACCGCTATAATGCAGGAGTATGCTACTCATGAAGGAGATACAGGTTCTCCCGAAGTTCAGATTGCTGTTCTCACAAAGAGAATCAACGATCTTACAGAGCATCTTAAGGTTCATAAAAAGGACCATCATTCCCGCCGTGGCCTTCTCAAAATGGTAGGTCACAGAAGAAATCTCCTTGCATATCTTCAGAAGGTTGATATCGAAAGATATCGTGCAATTATTTCTAAGCTCGGTATCCGTAAATAATGCCCGAAAAGGCAGGCAGCACCCGTTGCCTGCCTTGTTTGTCTTTTCAATCTGTCGTCGGGGAGCCTTAAACGGCGGTTTTAGCAGTGAATCGACATTTGGAATCATTCTAAATGCGGATTTATTGCTAAATCTGCCTCGGCGAAGAAATATATATTAAAGAGGTAAAAAATTATGTTTTTTAAGGATTTCAGAACATTTGAAACCACATTGGCAGACCGTCCTCTTGTAGTTGAGGTTGGTAAAATGGCTCAGCTTGCAGGCGGTTCATGCCTTGTTCGCTACGGCGAAACAGAGGTGCTCTGCACAGCTACTATGGCAGACAAGCCCAGAGAAGGAGTAGATTTCTTCCCTCTCTCAGTTGATTTTGAAGAAAAGCTTTATTCAGTAGGTAAAATTCCCGGTTCTTTTCAGCGCCGTGAAGGTAAAGCGAGCGAAAAGGCTACTCTTGCTTCAAGAGTTATTGACAGACCTATTCGTCCTCTTTTCCCCAAGGATATGAGAAATGATGTCGGCGTTGTTGCAACGGTAATGTCTGTTGACCCTGACTGCTCTCCCGAAATCACTGCTATGATCGGTGTTTCTATTGCTCTTTCAATTTCAGCAATTCCGTGGGAAGGCCCTATTTCAGGCGTTTCAGTAGGTCTTGTTGACGGTAAATTTGTTATTAACCCCACACAGGCTCAGCGTGAGGTTTCTCAGATGGCTGTAACAGTTGCTTCTACTGCGGACCTTGTTGCTATGATTGAAGCGGGAGCAAACGAAGTTTCCAATGACGATATGTATGACGGCATTATGTTTGCACATAAAGCAAACCAGCAGATTGTTGAGTTTATCAAAGGCATTCAGGCTGAAGTCGGCAAAGAAAAAATTGATTTCCCGTCAAATGACCCCTCACACGAAATGTTTGAAGCAGTAAAAGATTTTGCAATCGAAGATGTTAAGGTTGCACTTGATACAGATGATAAGCGTATCCGTGATGAAAGACTTAAACCGATTTATGATGCTGTTCATGAAAAGTTTGATGAAGTTTATCCTGAAGAAATCGCTAAGATTGATGACTGCATGTACAAGCTTCAGAAATATATTGTTAGACGCTGGCTTCTTGATGAAGGCAAGCGTGTTGACGGCAGAGCTATTGATGAAATCCGTCCGCTTAATGCAGAGGTTGACCTTATCAGCCGTGCACACGGTTCAGGTATGTTTACCCGTGGTCAGACACAGGTTCTGACTGTAACAACTCTCGGACCGATGAGCGATGTTCAGCTTCTTGACGGTATTGATAACGAAGAAACAAAAAGATATATTCATCATTATAATTTCCCGTCATATTCAGTTGGCGAAACAAAGCCTTCAAGAGGACCGGGCCGTCGTGAAATCGGTCACGGAGCACTTGCAGAAAGAGCACTTCTTCCTGTTATTCCTTCAGTTGAAGAATTCCCTTACTGCATAAGACTTGTTTCAGAGGTTCTTTCCTCTAACGGTTCAACATCACAGGGTTCTGTTTGCGGTTCCACACTTTCACTTATGGCTGCAGGTGTTCCGATTAAAGCTCCTGTTGCAGGCATTTCCTGCGGTCTTGTTACAGAAGGCGAACGCTTTATGACAATGGTTGACATTCAGGGCGTTGAAGATTTCTTCGGAGATATGGACTTTAAGGTTGCAGGTACCAAAAAAGGTATTACCGCTATTCAGATGGACCTTAAAGTTCACGGTCTTACTCCTGCAATTATCCGTGAAGCTCTTGATAAGACATATAAGGCTCGTTGCTATATTCTTGATGAAATAATGCTTCCCGTTATTTCCGAACCCCGCAAAGAGCTTTCAAAATATGCACCTAAAATGCTTACTACAAAAATTGACCCGTCAAAAATCGGTGATGTTATCGGTAAGCAGGGTAAGGTTATTCAGAAAATCTGT
Organism: Acutalibacteraceae bacterium; assembly: GCA_045628495.1. Classification (GTDB taxonomy): domain Bacteria; phylum Bacillota; class Clostridia; order Oscillospirales; family Acutalibacteraceae; genus CAG-488. The sequence continues at coordinate 31,712 of JAZQPL010000009.1, read as the reverse complement.
GAAGAATGTGACTGTAAAGTTGATGTTGAGGAAGACGGAAGTATTTTTGTCAGCGCACTTGACATTGAAAATGCAAAGCGTGCTTTGTTTATGATTGAAACTATTGCCAATGACCCCGAAACAGGTGCTATCTACAAGGGCGTTGTTACAAGACTTATGAGCTTCGGCGCATTTGTTGAAATAGCTCCCGGCAAAGAGGGAATGGTTCATATCAGTCACCTTGATGTTAAGCGCACCGAAAAGGTTGAAGATGTTGTTAATGTCGGCGACGAAGTAATTGTTAAGGTTCTTGAAGTTGACGAACAGGGAAGACTCAATCTTTCACGCCGTGAGGCTCTTATTGAGGTTGAAGGTCTTGTTCCGGAAAATGAAATTTCCGATGCTCCGAGACGCCCCTCAAGAGGCGGACGCAGAGACGGCGGCAGAAGAAATAATAAATAATAAACAGAACAGTTAAAGGGGTTGTCGTGCATTCAGGAAAACAGACTTGATAGATGCGATAACCCCTTTTTGTTTAAGAAGGTGCCGTAATGACAAACTGTGAGGAATGTTCAAATTATATTTATGATGAGGAAAGTGAATGTTACTGCTGTGATGTAAATCTTGATGAAGATGAGATGTACAAGTTTATGAGCGGCACATTTTATAATTGTCCTTATTATGATTATTATGATGAATATAAAATAGTCAGAAAACAGAATTAAGTTGCACCGTATATGACGACAATACTTAAAGGCTATTCATTTATTATAATGTCAAGCGAAGATTCCCATACAGATGCATATATAAGTGAAGTACAGCTTGAATGGCTTGATGCAAAGCTTAAAGAATCTTCTCAGCAGGCTTATGGTATACTTGTTATGAATACAAGGTTGAAATTCAGTAAGAGGTGATTGCATGGCAGTTGTAAATTCTATTTTTTCAAATTTTCTTGCTTTTATTATGTCGGTAATTTTAACAATATTCCCGTATGCGGGTATTGAGTTAAGAACCGTTGATACATTAAAGGATGATTGTCGTCTTAATATGGAACTTATTTCAGATGTTCATCTGGAAGATTGGGGAATAATCCGCCCCGGTCTTATGGCTTCGGGTCTTTCAAATCTGAAAAGAGCAAAGGCGGATATTGACGGTGTTCTTGTTTGCGGTGATATTACAAATTACGGCGACGAAGCTTCTGTTGACCGCTTTTTCAAGCTTTATGAAAAATATTCACCTGTTAAAAATCTTGTTTTTGTTAGCGGGAATCATGATATAGGTCATGTTGAAGATGAAGGAAGAGCTGAAAACGAAGCAAGAGAATATCTTATAAGCAGATTTAATGAATACGGAAATACAGATTACGATAAAATATATTACAGCACTGAAATCAACGGATACAAATTTATTGTTTTAGGCGATGAAGGCGTAGACCACTGGGACGGATTTACAATGAGCGGTGAACAGCTCAGCTGGCTTGATTCAGAGCTGAAAAAAGGAACTGAAAACGGCAAGCCGGTATTTGTTGCCTGCCATTGGCCTGTTGACGGAATAAACGGCGAGCAGGTTATCTGGCCGGGCTGCGGTATAGACCTTAGTGAAAATGATGTTAAATCTGTTTTTGAAAAATACAGCAATGTCTTCTACATCAGCGGACATATGCACGCAGGAATTAAAAGCAAACTGGTTCAGGATAAATACGGACTGAGTAATGCAGAACAGGTAAACGGCGTTACATATCTTAACCTGCCGACTTACGGAATAGTTAATATGTTCGGTCTTCCTCAGTCAGGAACAGGCGCTCAGCTTGAAGTTTATGATGACGAGGTTGTATTCAGACCGAGAAACTTTGTTACAAATAAATGGTATAAGAACGCTGAATATCATTTTAATTTAGTAAAATAATATGGATTTAAAAAGAGATTATAAATTAAAGTTTGTTGTTTTATCAGATATTCATATATGGGGAGATACTTCTGACAGGGAAAAGAAACTGAAATCTGCTTTGAAAAACATCAGAAAGGAAAAAGCTGATGCATTTGTTTCCACGGGCGATATTACAGCACACGGTGAAACAGACCAGTGGGAGCTTGCAGTAAAATGCCTGAAAGATATTCCGCCTGCACCTGAGTGTGTGCTGACTTTGGGAAATCATGATTTATGGGCAACATTGCCTGAAGATGTTACCGTTCCTGATTATGAGTATGCGTTGGGTTTGTACCGAAAATACCGAAAAGCTGTCAGCGGTGTTGATGAAGAAACACCATATTTTACACAGAAAATAAACGGTTACACTTTCATTTCAATCGGAAGTGAAGCTGATAACTGTGACGGCGATATTTTCGACAGTCAGATTGAATGGCTTGACAGGGAACTGGAAAAAGCGTCAAAAGACGGTAAGCCTGTATTTGTGTTAAGCCATTTTGCAATGAATAAAACTCACGGACTGCCGAAAACATTCGGTGATAAAAATTACACCGAAACAACCGGGGGAATGGGAGTCAATTCTGACAGGATAAATTCTGTTTTTCAAAAATATAAAAATGTTTTTTTTTTCAGCGGACATTCACACATGGGTGTTGCGGGGAAGGAAACAATGAGAAAAAAAGGATATTCGAGCATTGAAACCCACGGCAATGTTACCAGTGTAAATCTTCCGTGTTATATGTTCAAAAATCATGACGGGCTGCCTTTTCCCGGAATAGGAATGAGAGTTACTGTATATGATAACAGATTGAAGCTTGAGTTTAAGAGTTACAGATACAACCTTAAATTCAATAAAAAATATGATAAAACAGTATATTTCATATAAAAAAACAGCTGAAAGATTCTGAGGATTTCTTTCAGCTGTTTTTATCATGCAGATAAAGAAAAACCCGCACATTTTACAGTACGGGTTGAAGCTTCATGCATCTTTTTTTGACTTTTTCTCGTTTCTGATAATTTCAGGTTTTGTTCCGTTTACAATAGAATCTTTATTGAAAACAATTTTTTCAATTGATTTATCATCCGGCACTTCATACATTACAGGCAGTAAAATCGCTTCCATAATAGAACGAAGTCCTCTTGCACCTGTTTTCTTTTCAAGAGTCTTTTCTGCAACTTCACCGAGGGCTTCATCATCAAATATGAGCTCAACTCCGTCCATATCAAACAATGCCTGATACTGTTTGAGAATTGCATTTTTCGGCTCTTTGAGAATTCTTACCATATCTTCTTTTGTAAGCTGACAAAGAGTGGTAATAATAGGCAATCTGCCGACAAGTTCGGGAATAAGTCCGTATTTTGACAAATCCTGATGAATAACATGACTTATGAGATTCTCAGCTGTCAGCTCAGATTTATTTTTAACATCTGCACCGAATCCCAGTGCGGAGCCGCCGATTCGCTTTTCAACTATTCTTTCAATACCGTCGAATGCGCCGCCGCAAATAAAAAGAATATTTGATGTGTCAACCTGAATAAATTCCTGCTGCGGATGCTTTCTTCCACCCTGAGGCGGAACATTAGCAACAGTTCCTTCAAGAATTTTCAGCAATGCCTGCTGAACGCCCTCACCGCTGACATCTCTTGTGATTGAAGGATTCTCGGATTTTCTTGCAATCTTGTCAATCTCATCAACATAAATAATGCCCCGCTGAGCTTTTTCAACATCAAAATCTGCGGCCTGGATAAGTCTTAAAAGAATATTTTCAACATCTTCACCAACATAGCCGGCCTCTGTAAGAGTAGTGGCGTCTGCAATAGCAAAAGGAACATCAAGCGTTTTTGCCAGTGTTTGTGCAAGCATTGTTTTGCCTACACCTGTTGGACCTAAAAGCATAATGTTGCTTTTCTGAATATCAACATCACTTTCGCTGCCTTTATACACCCTTTTATAATGGTTATAAACAGCAACACTTAAAGCGATTTTTGCATCCTCCTGACCTACAACATACTCGTCAAGGTCTTTTTTAATTTCTGCCGGTGTAGGAAGATGAATATCCTCTTTTTTAACTTTTTTTCTTCTTGAATGAATATACTCGTTTTCTTCATCAATAATATCCTGACAAAGCTCAATACATTCATTGCAGATATATACACCGGGACCGGCAATAATTTTTTCAACTTGATTTTGTGTTTTCTGGCAAAAAGAGCAACGAATATTTTTCTCTTTTCTATCGTCTTCTCTGTTCATCTGAAAAATAATCCTTTCAGCTTATCTGTGTGTAATAACCTTATCTACCAAGCCGTATTCCATAGCTTCCTGCGCGGTAAGATAATTATCTCTTTCAGTATCAAGCGCAATTTGCTCAACAGTTTTGCCTGTATTTTCCGCAAGAATTCTGTTAAGTTTTTCTCTTGTTTTAAGAATATGATTAGCAACAATTTCAATTTCAGTTGCCTGACCTTTAGCTCCGCCAAGGGGCTGATGAATCATAATTTCGCTGTTAGGGAGAGCAAGTCTTTTTCCCTTAGCGCCTGATGAAAGAAGGAAAGCACCCATTGATGCCGCCATACCCATGCAAATTGTTGAAACATCACACTTAATATACTGCATAGTGTCGTAAATAGCCATGCCTGCGGTAACGCTTCCGCCGGGGCTGTTAATGTAAAGACTGATATCTTTTTCCGGGTCCTGACCTTCAAGGAACAGGAGCTGTGCAACAACAAGGCTTGCAGTGGCGTCATTTACTTCGTCCGAAAGGACAATGATTCTGTCGCTGAGAAGTCTTGAAAAAATATCGTATGAACGCTCTCCTCTGTTTGTCTGTTCTACAACATAAGGTACTAATGCCATTCTGATTCCTCCTGACTGCATATAGTAAAAATAATACGGGCATTGCATTTAACACATGAAACAAGCGTCTAATTAAAACAAAGGATTTTGAGGTGATATCCGGTTTTTCAGATATTAGCCTTAAAATCCTTGTTTTTTTGTAAATATAATTTCAAACAGCGTGTTTTAAGTGTTTTCTGTTTGCCGGGGAACCAGCTGTTTTATCTGAATAAAACAGCTGCATCCATCTTTAATTATAGTATAAAATTTTGAAAATTATTCAGCAGCTTCATCTGATTTTTTATCAGAATTTTCTTCAGCTTTTTTTGTTGTCTTTTTTGCTGTTTTCTTTGCGGGCTTTTCAGGAGCTTCTGCAACTGCATTGTCAACTACAAACTGAACTGCTTTTCCGTTAATTACATCTTTTTTAAGGTCATCGGCAGAAACGATTTTCTTAATCTGTTCCGCTTCCATCTTATACATTTCAGCCATCTCGTTGTATTTTGCTTCAATTTCATCGTCAGTTGCATCAATCTTTTCAAGTTCTGCAATTTTTTCAACAGCAAGCATAAGCTTAACCTGTTTAACAGCGTTGTCACGAAGTGACTCTTTAAGCTTATCCATATCCATACCTGTGTACTGCATATACATATCAAGGCTCATGCCCTGGCCTGCAAGACGCTGTGAAAATCCGTTGATTTCATCTTCAACTTTGTTGTCATACATAACCTCGGGAATTTCACCTTTAACATTTTCTGCAATCTGTTCAAGCAGTGCTGATTCAAAATCTTTATCTGCCTGTTCCTTTTTCTTTGCAACAAGGTCAGCCTTAATGCTCTTTTTAAGAGCTGCGAGTGTATCAGCATCTTCGCTGACATCTTTTGCGAACTCATCATCAAGTTCGGGAAGCTCTTTAACTTTAATTTCGTTAACCTTTACTTTGAATACTGCATCTTTACCTGCAAGCTCGGGTGCGTATTCTGTGGGGAAGGTAACATTTACATCAAATTCATCACCGGTATTGTGAGAAATAATCTGGTCTTCAAATCCGGGAATAAATTGACCTGAACCGATTGTAAGCTCAAAGTTTTCACCTTTGCCGCCTTCAAATGCAACACCGTCAACAAAGCCTTCAAAATCAATAACTGCAATGTCATCTTTTTTAACTGCTCTGTCTTCAACAGTAATAATTCTTGCATTTCTTTCCTGCAAAGCTTCGAGTTCTTTTTTAACCTCTGCTGCTGATACGGCAGAATCAGCCTTAACTGCTTTAAGTCCTTTGTATTCACTAACTTCAATTTCAGGTTTAACAGTAACCTTCATTGTCATTTCAACGCCGTTTTCGCCGATTTCTTTAACATCAACATCGTAAGGAGCAGCAACTGCTTCAATACCGGATTCTTTAATTGCGTCACCTACAACATCGGGGTAAAGAATATCAAGAGCATCTTCATAAAATACTCCTTTGCCGTAATAACGCTCAATCATCTGCATAGGAACTTTACCTTTACGGAAGCCCGGGATTGAAATTTTACTCTTCTGCTTATTATAAGCCTTTACTGTTGCGGCTTTAAAATCCTCACCGCTGATTGAAACCTCAAGAGTATAAGTGTTGGTTTCTGTTTTGTTAGCTGATTTTAACATCGTTTTTCCTCCTGTGAACATTCTTTAACCTGTATATTATATCAGATGTTTTTATATATTTCTATACTTTTTTAAAATTTATGTTAGATTTTTCAATATTTTTCTATCAATTTGGGGCAAAAATTCAAAAAATCCCCTGATACAAGTCTGAATTCAATCCCGAACATCTGTGAATTGAATGCGAAAGAAAGAGCAGGGCCGTGAAGATGACCGTAATAGCATCTTTTCACACCGCCGTCAACGAGCTCTTTTATTATTTCGCTGCAGACCTCACCGCCTGCGATTGGGGGATAATGCAAAAATGCGATTTTTTCTCCTCCCAGTAAATCTGCCTGCTGTATAGAAGCTTTAAGTCTTCCTGCTTCTCTCAGAACTATTTTATCATCAGCCTGTTTTCCGCTGTCAAAAAACCAGCCTCTTGAACCGCACAGAGCAAAATTCCCTGCTTTATATGAATTGTTGTGAAGAATTTTAATGGATTTTATACCGTTTTTCTTAAAAAACAAATCTGCTTTGTTTTTAGTTGACCACCAATAATCGTGATTGCCTTTCAATATGATTTTTTCTCCCGGCAGAGAATCAATAAATTTGAAATCCTCCAGAGCTTCATCCATATTCATGCCCCATGTAATATCACCCGGGATAACAACAGTATCATTATCATTCACAATAGCTTCCCAGTTTTTTTTAAGCTTAATTTCATAATTTTCCCAGCCCTTAAACACATCCATGGGTTTATTTGTTCCGAAAGATAAATGAGTGTCGCCTATTGCAAATAATGACATTGTATCACCTCGAATAATTTTGATTTTTACGGGCAAACTGTTTTCAGGGCAAAGCCCGAAAACTTAACGGAGGATTTTGTTATGAGTCATGTAATTAAAGATATCAAATGTAATGTTACAAACTGCCGATATAATCAGGGCAACGGCTGCTGTTCAGCAGGTAAAATCGAAGTCGGCCCTTCAAGTGCATCAAACTGTTCAGAAACACTTTGCAGCACATTCGAATGCGGCAGCAACTGCTCTGAAAATAAATCCGCATACTGATAATCAAAACGGCGTAACACGGTCAACACTGCGTTACGCCGGCTTTTATGTAATAAATTTATTTTGAAAGCATATCAAGAACAACCTGTTCCATTTCTTCTTTCTTACAGCAATCTGTAAATCTCGGCTGCTTATCCTTAAGATTTGAAAGCTGAGGGGGACATTCAGCACCTGTTTCAACATGAAGTCCCAGCACCATATCAAATTCATCCATACCCTCGCTCATACCGGGGCGGACAGCATCAAGCACACTTGCGCTGAATTTAAATGGATTTGCAGTTGATGCAATTACAGTAGGAGTCATATCGGCTGTTACGCTTGCATAATCGTCATATACCGAAATTGCAACGGCAGTGTGTGTATCGCAAAGGTAATTTGTTTTTTCAAATACAGATGAAATAGTCTGCTTAGTTCCCTCGTCATCACAGCTTCCCGCTTCAAACAAATCTTTGATAAGCATAAACACATCTTCGCTTACCTGATATTTACCCTCTGAATTAAGGCTGACCATCCATTCCCTTACAGCTGTATCATTCTTTCCGCTGAGAAGGAAAAGCAGTCTTTCAAGGTTTGATGATATAAGGATATCCATTGAAGGGGAAATGGTTGTGTAAAAATCACGGTTTCTGTCGTATATACCTGTTTTAAGAAAATCGGTGAGAACATTATTGGAATTCGATGCACAAATAAGCTTTCTAACGGGAACGCCCATTTCCTTAGCATAATATGCGGCAAGAATATTACCGAAGTTACCTGTAGGAACAACGATATTTATTTCATCCCCAAGGTTTATTTTTTTCTTCTCCACCATATCACAGTAAGCGGATACATAATAAACAATCTGAGGAACAAGTCTGCCCCAGTTAATTGAATTAGCTGAAGAAAACATCATACCCATACTGTCAAGCTTTTGAGCAAATTCCTTATTTGTGAAAATTCTTTTTACTCCGCTTTGCGCATCGTCAAAATTGCCTTCAATAGCGCAAACACCTACATTGCCGCCTTCCTGAGTAATCATCTGCATTTTCTGCATAGGGCTTACTCCGTCATTAGGATAGAATACAAGGATTTTTGTGTTCTCAACATCCTTAAATCCTTCGAGTGCAGCTTTGCCTGTATCGCCTGATGTTGCAACAAGAATAACAATCTGCTTATCCGGAGTGCTTTTTGATGCGGCAACCGTAAGAAGATAGGGGAGTAGCTGTAAGGCCATATCCTTAAAAGCACAAGTCGGACCTTTCCAAAGCTCAAGAATTTCTGTAGTTGAATTAAGTGTATAAAGCGGAGCAATTTTTTCATCACTGAATTTTCCGCTTGCGTAAGCACCGTTTACACAGTATTCTATTTCCTCCTGCGAAAAATCCGTAAGATAAAGAGAAAGTATTTCTTTTGCTCTTTCAACATAACTGCAGTTTACAAGACGGCTGATATCGTCAAGACTGATTTTTGGAATTTCCACCGGAACAAAAAGTCCGCCTTCCTTTGAAATACCGTGAGAAATAGCATAAGAAGATTCAACTGATATGCTTTTGTCACGGGTACTTGTGTACAACATTTCAATTCTCCTTTAATTTTTATTATTTTCTTAATTTGTATCTGAAATTATTTTATATATTATATCGCATTTTTAATATGATTTACACTAACAAGGTTGAATTTTTCATCGAGAATTATCTCAATCACATCAAACTGTGATTTATATTCTTCTTTTGTAACGCCCATATAATACTTTGCTGTGGCAATAAGTCTTCGCTGTTTGTGGATATCTACAGCTTCCATGGGTCTGAACATGGGATTTTCGCCCCTTGTTTTTACCTCTACAAAAGAAATTATCCCGTTTTTTTGGGCTATAATATCTATTTCTCCCATTTTACAACGGTAATTGCCTGCGATAATATCGTAGCCGTTATCTCTGAGATATCTTGCAGCGTATATTTCTCCCCAAAGTCCGCTTTTATTTATGTTCATTATTTTTCACCTGTAAGCTTTTTCAGGAAGGAACGCCTGTGAATATCACTTATTCCGTATTTTTCAAGCATTTCATAATGAAGCTTGGTGCCGTATCCCTTGTGCTTGCTGAACAGGTATTCGGGATATTTTTTATCTAATTCAAGCATATATCTGTCTCTTGTAACTTTTGCGAGAACAGAAGCCGCCGCTATTGACTGTGAAAGAGAATCACCTTTTACAACGGTTCTTGTGTCAATGCCGAGGCCGGGGTCACGGTTCCCGTCAACAAGAATAAAATCAGGTTTAATTTCAAGGGCTGAAACGGCTCTTTTCATTGCAAGAAATGTTGCCTGCAAAATATTTATTTCATCAATTTCTTTTTCACTTGCCATGGCAATACCGTAGGCAAGTGCGTTTTCTTTTATTATATCGTAAAGAGCTTCACGCTTTTTTTCGCTGAGTTTTTTTGAATCATTAAGTCCGTCGATTATAAGCCCGTCAGGCAGAATAACAGCCGCAGCGCAAACAGGCCCTGCAAGGGGACCTCTGCCTGCTTCGTCAACTCCGCAAACTATTTTGTACCCTGAAGTTTTAGCTTCATTTTCATATTTGTGCCAGTCAATAATTTCCGTGTTTTTCATCTGTATTCCTCCGGAAATTCCATGGTGATTTTTCCTAATTTTCCCCCACGGTATTCATCAAGAAGCATAACAGAAGCTCTTTCAGTGTCGATTTCGCCTCCGCTGATAAGCATGCCTCTTTTTCTGCCTATGGCTTCAAGCAATTCGTAACCTTCGGTATTTATATAATCAATATTTTTAAGCTTATATCTTTCTGAAATTCTATCGGGATATTCGCTTTTTAGTACATCAAGCAAACGCACCGCCATTGTTTCGCTGTCAAGAACAGTATCCTTAACAGAACCGATAAATGCCAGTCTGTCTCCTACTTTCGGGTCGTCAAATTTAGGCCAGAGCACACCGGGTGTATCAAGCAATTCAATACCGTTGCCGATGTTGAACCACTGATTATGTTTTGTAACACCGGGCTTGTCTGCAACCTGCGCTCTGTTTCTGCCTGCCATTTTATTTATAAATGATGACTTTCCCGTGTTGGGGATACCCACAACCATCATTCTCAACGGTTTTCCGCTCATTCCTTTTTCTGTGTTTGCACGGATTTTTTCTTTCAGCACTTCTCTTACAAGCGGTATGTATGCGTTAAGTCCTTTGCCTGATTTGCAATCCACGCTTAATGCGGAAAATCCTTTTTCATTGAAATATTTTATCCATTTTTTTGTTGCGGTTTCATCTGCAACATCGCATTTATTCAGAAGTATTATTCTCGGTTTTCCCGCAGTTATCTGCTCAATTTCAGGATTGCGGCTGCTTAAAGGAATCCTTGCATCAAGCAATTCCGTAACAGCATCAACCATAGTAAGACTTTCTTTTATAAGCCTTCTGGTTTTAGCCATGTGACCGGGAAACCACTGAACGGTCTGCTTTTGAAAATCTGTGCCCATATATATCATCCTCAGATAAAAGGACTGCTTAACACAGTTCCTGAGTTATCATTCAAAGTGTGTGAAATTAGGGGAAACTCTGTACATAGCTTTTCCTACAATGTATCTTTCGTCAAGAAATCCTATTGCGCTTGAACGGCTGTCAGTTGAATGTTCTCTGTTGTCACCCATAACAAAAAGGCATCCCTCCGGAACTTTTACAGGGCCGGAAAAACCTTCGGAATCAATAGTATTACCTGCTATATAATCTTCCTGAAGAAGCTTGCCGTCCACATAAACACTTCCGCTTGAAAAATCAATATCAACAGTCTGTCCGCCTGTTGCAATAACTCGTTTTACAATGGGTTCGTTAAATGCATTAGGCTGTGTGCAAATTACAATATCACCGTAATTAAAATGAGACTTAGTTGCCGTAACAAGAAGCCAGTCACCGTTATACAAGGTCGGCTGCATAGAAGGGCCGACAACGCCGACAAATCTGAAAACAAATGTGAATAAAATCATAATTATAAAAACCGCAGAACAAAGCACAGATACAAGGTCATAAGCGAACGGAAGCTTTATATTACCGTTTTTATCTCTTTTAACATCTTCTTCAGCTGACGGTTCTTCAATAATCTGATTTGTGTCTTCACTGTTAAACATTTTCTGTTCTGATTCACTCATAAATTACACTCCGTATAATTAAAATCCGAAGAATTTATTATCTCCGAACGGTAAAATTCTGAATACCGCTTTACCTAAAATATATCTTTCATCAATATCTCCTATTCTTGAAGAACGGCTGTCAAGAGAATCATTTCGATTATCTCCCATTACAAAAAGATGACCTTCTTCAACAACATGAGGGAACTTTACATCGTAAAACAAAGCTGTAGGCTCGTAAATATACTCTTCTTCAAGAACTTTACCGTCAACAGAAACCTTGTGTGTTCTGAAATCAATATCGACAGTCTGCCCTCCTGTTGCGATAACTCTTTTAACAAGAGGCTCATCAAGGTCGTTGGGCTGGGTAACGATGACAATATCTCCCTGCTCATATTCTTTCATATTGCAGACAATAAGCCAGTCACCGTCCTCCAGGGTGGGAACCATCGACCTGCCGTTTACATTAACAGCCCTGAAGAAAAAGGTAAAGCATAAAAAAATTATTACCAATGCCAGCGTTAAAGAACCGATTGCGTCAAAAACATGAAACCATATTTTCCGTTTCTTTTCCGCCTTTTTTGCAGAAATTCCTCCGGGATAATATTTAATTGTATCGGTTTCAGATTCTCTGAAATTATACAAGGCAAATCCCTCCGAATATCAGTAATAAAAAAAGGGGTACGCAGATTTACGCTCCGCATACCCTTACCGGTACGACTCCGGCGTACCTTATGCTCTTTCAAATCAGCCGAGCTTCTGCTTAACTTTAGCAGCTTTACCGACTCTGTCACGCAGATAGTAGAGCTTACTTCTGCGAACCTTACCGCTTCTGATGAGTTCAACGCTGTCAACATTTGGAGAGTGAATAGGAAATACTCTTTCAACGCCAACGCCGTATGAAACACGACGAACGGTAAATGTTTCGGAAACACCTGCGCCTTTGCGGGCGATAACTGTGCCTTCAAAAGCCTGAAGTCTTTCTCTTTCGCCTTCACGGATTTTAACCTGTACTCTGATGGTGTTACCTACTTTGATTGCCTCAGAAACATTGTCTTTAAGACTGTCCTGAGAAATGAGTTTAAGTGCGTCCATAAAATAGACCTCCCGAAAATTTCAGGCGTTCATGCCGTTTACACAGCAGAGGACCGACCGCTTTAATGTTGGGCATTAAATCCCCACTTGTAATCAAGCGGATACAAATGCTTAAGGATTATATCATATTATTTTGTATTTTGCAATAGTTTTTTATAAAATATGCAATTTATTTAATCATTGGCACTTTCACGGCGCTGAACAAGCACGGCGAAAATAATTATTGCGCCTCTCACTGCTTCACAAAGGAATGTAGGTACCCCCAACATATTCAGAACATTATTCATTACGCCGATTATCAGCATACCGAAAAATGCTCCGGCAAGGTTTCCCTTACCGCCTGACATGGCAGTGCCGCCCACAACAACTGCGGCAATGGATTCCATTTCAAATCCGCTGCCGGCGTTTGCAAAGTCCATGGAACCGATTCGTGCAACATATATTATTGCGGCAACGGCGCACATAATTCCGCTGAGCGCATACACACGGCGCTTAACTGTGTTCACACGAATGCCCGAATACCGTGATGCACGCTCATTTGAACCGACTGCGACTGTCTGTTTCCCGAAAGCTGTTTTGCGGTATAGGAAATGCAATAATACGACTGCGGCAATCCAATATAAAATCGGAAGAACTACCTGACCCCCGATTTTTAATGATACAATCTGCTTAAAGTCTGCGGGAACATCCGGATTAAAGTTTTTTGTAAGATGTTGGGTTACGGAACGGAAAATTTTCATAGTACCCAGAGTTACAATAAAAGGCGGAATTCTTCCGTACGCAATGAGTAAGCCGTTGATTTCACCGAAGATACCCCCGAGAATAATTGATGATATAATTGCAATAATATAAGCCGTCGGTCCGAATATTCCCCACTTCGCAAGAAGTCCTGCGGCAGGATCCAGCAAATACATCAGTGCCGCACCGATAGCACAGGTCATAGAACCGACTGAAAGGTCAATACCGCCTGAAACGACTACAAAGCACATACCGAGTGCAATTACTCCCGCATATGTATTATTGCGAAGAATATTAAGCCATGACATAAATAATTTCGGGAAAACAGCGGATACCGAGCCTTCGTTTAATCCGATTACGATACATTGAACAATTATAATAAGCACAAGTGCAATAAGAGTCGGTAAAATATTTGAATTTCCGAAAACAACAGATGTGTCGTTTACATGCTTTACTGCATCGCTTTTCATTTTCGGCAAATGAAATTTTGCTTTATTCATAATCCACGGCTCCCTTCTCCGCTCCGGTTGCGTAAACCATCATGGCTTTTTCACTCATATTATCACTGTACAACTCGGCGGCAATCTGCCCGTGACGAAGCACAATCGCACGGTCACAGATACGCATAATCTCCTGTCCTTCCGGTGAAAGCACAATTACTGCAATGCCCGATTCTGCAAGAGATTGTATAATTGAATATATTTCTTCTTTTGCGCCCACATCTACTCCCTGAGTCGGGTTATCAAGAATCATAACTTTCGGTTTGGAAATAAGCCACTTGGCAAGTACAACTTTTTGCTGATTTCCGCCTGAAAGAGTAGTAATAAGATTTTCTTTATTTCCCATTTTAATACGCAGATTACGCACCTGGCGGTTGAAAGCAGAATTTTGTTTTGTGCGGCTGTGAAAGCCTAATCTGCTGTACTGTTCCAATGTTACCATTGTGCCGTTATCAATAATTGACATATCGGCTATTATTGCGTTTTCCTGACGGTTTTTCGGAAGATATGCAATACCTTCACTTAATCCTTCGTGAGGGGATGAAGGATGAATTTCTTTGCCGTCAATAAATACCTTACCTGTATATTTTCCACCGTAAATGCCAAATACAGTACCGAAAATCTCACTTCTTTTGTCACCAAGCAATCCGGTAACACCGAGTATTTCCCCTTTGCGGACAGATAATGATATTCCGTTAAAATTCTTGCCGTCAGAGAGCGAATCAATACGAAGTATTTCATTGTCGGAAACAGTTCGAGAGTATATTTTTTCGCTTTCAATTTTATGACCTACCATAAACGAAGCAAGGTCGTTTGCATTTACATCTGCGATTTTTCCCGTGTTAACGGTTTTACCGTTTCGCAAAACGGCATATCTGTCACAAATCTGCATCACTTCATCCAGTTTGTGAGAAATAAAAATCATTGCTATACCACGGGCTTTAAGGGTCTGCATAATTTTAAATACACGGTTTATTTCTGCACCTGTTAAAGATGCGGTAGGTTCATCCATAATAATCAGAGAGGCGTTTGACATCAGCGCACGGGATATTTCCACCATTTGCTTATACGATGCATCAAGATTAGCTACCATCTCAGTGGGAGAAATATCAACACCGAGTTTTTTAAACAGCTCTGCTGTTTTGTGAATCATCATTTTTTTGTCAAGAAACAATCCCTTTTTCGGAAAGTTTGCAAGAAACATATTTTCATAAACGGTAAGGTCGTTTACCAGATTGTGCTCCTGATGAATAAAAGCTATACCTGCTTTCTGTGATGCTGACGGGTTGGGAAATACCACTTCTTTTCCGTCAAGCAGAATTTTTCCGCTGTCTGCGGGGATAATGCCGCCGACAATATTCATCAGTGTTGATTTTCCTGCTCCGTTCTCTCCCAGCAAAGCACATATTTCACCGCCGCTGACTTCAAAATCTACAGCATCGAGCACATTACCGGCGCCGAAAGATTTGCAGATTTCTTTTATAGACAGTTTCATGAATTACTCCTCATTTTCTTCTGATGTACAAACAAATCCGGCAGTCTTTCCGCTACAGCAGAGACTGTCGGGTTCGTTTAACTATATACTGTCAATATACGGTGTTTCCGGCATCAATATATTTATCGGCATTTTTTGCAGTTACAACAGTAGTGGGGATTACAATGTGATTTTCACATTTTTCTCCGCTGCACAGCGAAACAGCTGTACTTACGGCGTTTTCAACCATTGAAGGACTGTAAAGAGCTGAAGCAAGGCCGAGGGAAGCATACTTGCTGTCTTTCATCATGCGGAAGTATTCCTGCATTCCGCCGCCGCCGCTTATGGCACGGATATCTTTTCTTCCGGCTTCTGTGATAGCCTGAACAACACCTATGGAAATTTCATCATCCATTGAAAATACAGCATCAACCTGTGCATGACTTTCAAGAATATCTGTCATACTTTTCAGTCCGCTGTCTCTTGTAAATGCATCTTCACTTACTTCGAAAATATTTGATTTGTCGTATCCGATTTCTTTAAGATAATCATAAAATCCCTGTTTGCGCTGTGCAGAAACAGAACCTGCAGAAGGAACATCAAGCACAGCTATGTGTGCCCCATCACCGACTGTTTCTGTTATATATTTTGCAGATTCGTAACCCATTCCGTAGTTATCGCCTGTAACTTCGTAGATACCGTCGCAGTTTAATTCAAAATCAAAGCTGACAACAGGAATTTCCTGAGCAATAATTTCCGAAACAGCATCTTCCATTCCTGTCCACTGAGGCCAGAATACAATAGCGTCTGCGCCCCATGTAACAAGGTCGTTAAGGTTTGCCATCATTTCAGCGGCATCTGCCGATGTGGTTATTTTGTATGTAATTCCCTGTTCCTTACAGTACTTTTCGGCATAATATGCAACTCCGGCAACCCAACCGTGTGTTACATCAGGCGCCGCAATACCGATTTTGTATTCATCGGTTTTTTTGTCAGCTGTTTTTTTGCCGCACCCTGCAAATGCAGTGCATAAAACAGCACATATCAGGATTAAGGAAATAAATTTTTTCATAATAAATCAACTCCTACATCTTATAATATAAAATAATATGTATTCTACTATAAAGAAATCAGAAAATCAACAGATAATTATAATAAATTTTCTCTGTTTTTATATCAGATACTTTGTCAGCAAAAGCTTTTTCCGTCTGATGTAATAATGTCTTTTCTTTCAATATACATTTGTTGTGAATAAATCTCAGAATATTTTTCAAGTGTTTCAACAAGCAGCGCAGGGTTAAGATTTACTTCATTGCCTGCCTTAACATAAAGCTGTAAAATCACCGAATTATTTTCACATTCCACACTGCTTTCAAAAATCTGCTCAATAAGGTTCACTTGTTTGATTACTTTGCGGCGGCCTTTTTTGCCCCGTTTTTCCGCAAGAAGCTCACTGCATTTCAGATTGTCACTGGTTTTTTCAGCAAATAACTGTGCCGTCTTATCATTTTCAAATACAAGTCTGACACAGTATTTTGCTCCGCCGATATCGTTAATGCTGAAAACAGGGTCTGCGGCGGATTTTATTTTTACTCCTTCAGGCAAAACAGCTGAAAGCTTCTGTCTGACCTGCTCATTTGTCATATCCGAATCAATTCTGATATCCATGTATTCACATTCACTGCTCTGACCTAAAGAAAGAGGAAGCGCAAAAGCAATATACGGGTGAGGATTAAATCCCTCAGTATACCACATGGGAAGCTCTGCCCTGCGAACTGCTCTTGTCATCATACGGTTGACATCAAGGTGAGAAATGTAAATCATTCTGCCTGTTTTTGAGTAACATATTCTAACACATCGCATGGCACTTTCCTCCGTTAAGCTTATTGGCACCGCATCCGGCGCACTTCTGACGGCAGTTTTGTGTTGTTTCGCTTTTGTGTGCCTTTATATTTTCTTTAATAAGGAATGATTTGCTTATGCCGTAATTAAGGTGGTCCCACGGGAGAATTTCGGAAAACTCTCTTTTTCTGTTTGCGTAAAATGACGGGTCAATACCGCATTCTTCAAAAGCTTCCTGCCATAAATCAAAACGGAATTGGTCATCCCATCCGTCAAATCTGCAGCCTTTTTTCCATGCGGATACCATAACCTCAGAAAGTCTTCTGTCTCCTCTTGCAAAAACACCTTCAAGAAAGCTTGTGGGTGTTAAATGTGTGCTTATGTTTATTTTTTTTGTTTTTACGCTTTCCATAAGATGCTTCTGCTTTTTCTCAAGCTGTTCAGGTGTATCCTGAGGCTCCCACTGAAACGGAGTGAACGGCTTGGGAACAAACGAGGAAGCACTGATATTAACAGTAACGCCTTTGCCCTTGGGCTTATCGGGATTTGCGTAAAACATATTTACAACTTTCTGCCCCAATTCTGCAATTCCCGCAACATCTTCAAGTGTTTCTGTAGGAAGTCCTATCATAAAGTAAAGCTTAACACCTGTCCATCCGCCTGAAAAAGCTTTTCTGACAGTTTCCATAACCTCTTCTTCGGTAACATTTTTGTTTATTGCATCTCTGAGTCGCTGTGTACCTGCTTCAGGGGCAAATGTTAAACCGCTCCTTCTTACTGCAGTCAGCTTTTTCATAAGTTCATCAGAAAAATTATCAACTCTCAGTGACGGAAGAGCAACATTTATTTTGCTTTTAACAGTCCAGTCAAGCATTTTTTCCAGCAAAGGCTCAATTTCCGTATAATCACTTGTGCTTAATGAACATAAAGAAATTTCATCATATCCCGTTGATTTACAGAGTTTTTTACTTTGTTCATTTATTACATCGGAACTTTTCTCTCTTATAGGTCTGTAAATAAATCCTGCCTGGCAGAATCGGCAGCCTCTTATGCAGCCTCTGAAAATTTCAGCAGTTGCTCTGTCATGAACAATTTCGATTGACGGAACAATAAAGCTGTCAGGATAATGAGCTGTGTTCAGGTCACTGACAACTCTTTTAACTGCTTTTTCAGGTGCGGTATATTTCGGAGTAACGCTGCTTATTGTGTTATCTTTATTGTATTCAACATCATAGAATGAGGGCACATAAAAACCGTCATGCTTTGCAACATCACACAAAAACTCATGCTTGGAGGAGCCTTTTTTCTTATGAAGCTTCAGCAAATCAAGAAGTTCGTTAGTTGTTTCTTCGCCTTCTCCGAGCATTATAACATCCATAAAATCAGCAACAGGCTCAGCGTTGCATACGCACGGACCTCCTGCAACAATCAAAGGTGTAAGCGACTCTCTGTCTTTTGAATGAAGCGGTATTCCCGAAAGGTCAAGCATATTCAGAACATTCGAAAAGCTCAGTTCATATTGAAGGGTAAAACCTACCATATCAAAATCTTTTACAGGGTCTCCGCTTTCAAGAGCGTAAAGAGGAATATTATTCTCTCTCATCTGCTGTTCCATATCAATCCACGGCGCAAACACTCTTTCGCACCATGCATCGTCACGCTTGTTTACAACTGAATAAAGAATTTTCATCCCCAGATGGGACATTCCTATTTCGTATGTATCAGGAAAACAAAATGCATACCTCAGGTCGATTTTATTTTTATCTTTCATAACGCTGTTAAGCTCTCCGCCAACATATCTGCCGGGTTTCTGAACCTTCAGCAAAATTTTTTCTGCTTTTTCTGGAATCATAATTTTCTCCGTCTGTTATTTTAATACAACTATACTTACTCCGTCTTCACCTTCACCGAAGGTTCCCAAACGCTGGGTTTTAACATAAGGACTTTTTTTCAGATACTCCCTTACCGCCGTTCTGAGCTTGCCTGTGCCTTTTCCGTGGATTATTGTAAATTCGTTAAGACCGGTTCTCAGTGCAGTATCCATAAATCTGTCAAGAGTCATAAGGCATTCTTCAACATTCATTCCTCTTAAATCAAGCCTTGTATCAGCTGATACGGAAGCTCTTGAATCCATCTTGCTGCCTTGCTTATATCGTGGAATCTCTTTTTTCTTTTTCTTTTCAAGCAGCCTTATATTTTCTTCCTTTACTCTTGTTTTAATTGAACCCATCTGCACTTCAATAAGTCCTTTTTTATTGCCGAGTGCGGTTACAACTGCTTCGCTGCCTATATCCGCAAGCACAACACAGTCTCCGACCTGCAAAGGTCTGGGCAAAACATAGTCTTCATCGTCAGTATATTGATTTACAGGGTCAGCCGCCGCATCTATTGCGGAAACACCTTTTTTTACAGCAGCCCTGGCCCGTCGTGCCATTTCCGCCGCATCTTTTTGCTTTGCCTGTTCTTTCCTGATTTTTTCAAGCTCATCCAGCATAGCATAAGCTTCCCGTTTGGCCTGCTCGGTGATTTTTAATGCGTTTGACTTGGCCTTTTCCATTTCTTTTTCACGCAGAGTACGGATTTCTTCTTTCATCTGTCTGGCTTTTTCCATTTCTTTTTCAGCTTCAAGCTTCATTTTTTCAGCTTCAAGCCGTTCATTTTCCAGACCTTTTCGGCTTTCTTCAAGCCGTTCAACAACATTTTCAAACATATTACTGTCATTGGAAACAAGTCTGCCTGCGTTTTCAACAATATTATCAGGCAAACCAAGCTTTTGAGAAATTGCAAAAGCATTTGAACGGCCGGGTACGCCTATAAGCAATCTGTATGTAGGCTTCAATGTTGTTACATCAAATTCACAGCTGCCGTTAATGACACCGTCTGTCTGCAGTGCGTAAGCTTTAAGCTCTGCGTAATGGGTTGTCGCAGCTATTTTTGCGCCTTGATTTCTTAATTGCTCCAATATTGAAATTGCAAGTGCCGCACCTTCAATCGGGTCGGTTCCCGCACCGAGTTCATCAATAAGAACAAGGCTTTTTCCGTCTGCAATTCTGAGGATATCTATTATGTTTTTAATATGTGACGAAAAAGTTGAAAGAGACTGCTCAATACTTTGTTCATCACCGATATCGGAAAGAATATTTTCAAATACCGAAACCCTGCTTCTGTCATCAACCGGAATCATAAGTCCGCACATAGCCATAAGCGAAAGTAAACCGATTGTTTTGATAGAAACGGTTTTTCCTCCCGTATTCGGGCCTGTAATAACAAGCGAATCAAAATCTTCGCCTAATTTAATGTCAACTGCTACAACTTTATCCGGTGAAATCAAGGGATGCCTTGCTCTTCGCAGCTCAATTATGCCGCAGTCATTGAAAGCAGGGGCAGAAGCTTTCATTGAATACGCAAGCTGAGCCTTGCCGAAAATAAGATTAAGCTCAACTGCACATTCATAGCTGTTTTTTATGCTTTGCGCAAAAGAACCAGCTTCGGCAGAAAGTTCGGCGGTAATTCTTTCTATTTCATCTGCTTCCTGATTTTTCAGAAGCTTGATTTTATTATTCGCTTCAACAACACCTATGGGTTCTATAAACACGGTAGCACCGCTGGACGAAGTATCGTGAACAAGACCGGGTATTTCTCCTCTGTGTTCAGCTTTAACAGGAACAACGAATCGCCCGTTTCTCATTGTAATAATATTATCCTGCAAATATTTTGAAAAATTAGCATTTCTTGTGATTTTGCTCAGCTGTTCTCGGACATGAGATTCCTGCGCTCTTATTTTTCTTCTTATATCTCCGAGAGCGGGGGAGGCGGTATCTGCCATTTCCTCCTCTGACAGAATAGCGTTTTTAATAGATTCTTCAAGATATTTGTTAGGGATAAGAGAATTAAAAAGAAAATCAAGGCAGGTTTCAACACCGGAGCAGGTACTTCTCCACTGTACAATCGTTCTTATTACATGAAGCACACCTGCAATGTCAAGGAGTTCTCTGAATGTAAGCAGACTGCCTGCATCTGCCCTGAAAAGTGCATTGTTTACATTCACAAGTCCGCCGAAGGCCGGACCCCCGAATCTTGCAAGGAGCATATGTGCATCTTTTGTCTGGTTCATTAAGGCGGTTGCTCCCGAGAGGGATGTTTCAGGTTTAAGCTCACGAGCCATAATTCTTGCATCTTCACAGGCAACATGATCTGCAAGCATTTCAAGAATTTTATCAAGCTCAAGTGATAAATAATGTTTGTTTTCTGTCATAGTAAGCTCCGTTATGTAATACTCTTGTAAAAGTCAAGAGTTTTGTAATTTCTGTTTGTCTGAGCAAGAAGATATTTTTCGCAAACATCTGAAAGACAGCTGAAATTATCATCACTTAACGAAAACGCAAACAGCTTATCATCTTTAGAATAGCAAATATATCTCATAGCGGTAACAACACTCATCGGCAGTTCTTCACACGGAATATCTCCGATGCAATCACTGCAATACAGATGTCCGTCATATACGCAGAAAAACATTGTGTCATCTTCAAATTTTCCGCATCCGGTGCAGGCGACAAGGTCGGGCATATAACCTGCAAGTGCGAGGGTTCTCATTTCCATAATGGATTTAAGCTGTAAATGCGGTCTTTTATCTTTTGCAAGGAAGTGAAGACTGTTCAATGTGAGCCTTAAAAATTCGCCTGCGTCACTTTCCTGAGGAGCAAGCTCATATTGCAGTTCGCAAAAATACTGGGCAAGGGCCAGCTTTTTAATGTCGTTTCTTAAATCAAAAAAAATTTCCTTAGGCTGAATTTCATCAATAATGTAAGCATCTTTCCCACGGTAAACAGATAAATCCGCATAAGAAAACAACTGACTTCCGCACTGAGAACGGCTTTTAATTCTCTGTGCTCCTCTTACGAAAGCACGGAGAACGCCGTAATCTCTTGTTAAAACGGTAACAAGTCTGTCATCACCGCTTGTTTTGTGCTCCTTTATTATCAGTCCGTCCGTGTTTATCCGCATTGTTGCTCTCCTGTAAACTATGCCTGTATTGAAGATAATCGTCTATTTTTCCGCTTTTGGCAAATTTATCCCAAGCGGCAAGATTATTGATATCCATAAAAGCATCCCTTTGCAAATTGGTTTGTAAGGCAATATAACAAAATAATATTCTTAGTAAGATTATTTGCTGCCGTAAATATTATTTGCAAAAAAATGATTTTATTTCATAAACAGCTTTATTTTATAAAATCATAATCAGTCAAGACCGAAATTATGAATAAGGCCTTCTCTGTTGCGCCAGCCCTCTTTAACTTTAACCCAGCAGTGAAGATTTATTTTACAGCAGAAAAATTTTTCCATATCTTCTCTTGCCTGTGTTGATATTTTTTTGAGTGCAGCGCCCTGCTTGCCGATTATTATACCTTTATGGCTGTCTTTTTCGCAGTAAATAACTGCGTCTATGTCAATAATATCTTTATCTTCCCGTTCGTGCATTTTTTCAATGCTGACCGCAGTACCGTGGGGGATTTCTTTATCAAGACTGCGAAGAATTTTTTCTCTTATTATTTCCCCGGCAATAACTCTTTCCGGTTGGTCAGTAAGAGTATCTTCAGGGAAAAAGAAAACAGATTCAAACGCAAGTTTTTTCAACTCGTCAACAAGTTCTTTCATATTTATTCCACGCAATGCCGAAACGGGAACAATGGCTTCAAAGTCATAAAGCTGAGAAAACTCCATTATTCTTGACATAAGTTCTTCTTTTTCGGGGATTGTATCAACTTTGTTTATAGCAAGAATAACCGGGAGCTTCTCTTTTTTGAATTTTTCAATAAGCTCTTTTTCTGCTGTCCGCAGTTCGCCTGACGGTTCTGTTACAAAAAGAACCGCATCAACACCGGAAATGCTTTCATCAACAGCCTGAATCATTTTTTCGCCGAGCTTTG
The DNA here is from genome assembly GCA_045628495.1 of Acutalibacteraceae bacterium. Taxonomy (GTDB): domain Bacteria; phylum Bacillota; class Clostridia; order Oscillospirales; family Acutalibacteraceae; genus CAG-488. Next base: position 8,588 of record JAZQPL010000009.1, on the reverse strand, counting down.
TTCTCGGTTTATGAAAACCCGGGGTGTCGGTAAAAACAAGCTGAGTGTCATCTTCCGTAAGCACACCCATAATTCTTGTGCGGGTTGTCTGAGGCTTGTTGGAAACAATGGCAATCTTCTGCCCGAGTATTCTGTTAAGTATTGACGACTTTCCGACATTCGGACAGCCGACTATTGCAATGAAAGCGGTTTTAGTCATTTTTATTACCTCTGATAAAATTTATAATTTTTTTCGGTCCTGCAAAAATAAATATTCCGGCAATAACCAGTGTTAAAGCCAGTATGGCAATGTACGCAGGGTTTGCAATATAATAATCGAACAACAGTTTGAATGCCGCAGGCTGAAATAATATAATAATTCCGACTGCAACAGAAAATATTGCCGAAACAAGAACTCCCCCCGCAGCTGCATCCTTTGCTGTTTTCACATAGGGATTTTTTTCAAGTGTAGCGGCATTTGCGGCGTTTTCTATTCCCGTATTTATAAGTTCACCGGCAATAACAAGTGCTGAAATCATAAGTAAAACAGCAAATTCAGTTTTGCTGACAGTAAAAAAGTCGTATCTTAACAAAAAGAACATCATATAGCCGAACAGACAAATATGGAATCTCATATTCCTTTCTTTGATTAAGGTGTTCCATATCCCTCTGAAAGCATAACCGAAACTTTTAAAAAACGCTTTCATAAATCATTCACCCATATAATAGCTGCTGTTTCGCTTTACGCCCAGCTGAGTAAGTATCGTTTCTTCTTTTTCTCTCATTCTTACCTGTTCAATACCTCCTGCTTCATGGTCATATCCCAGAAGATGAAGCATTGAATGTACTGTGAGAAATCCTATTTCTCTTTGGAGGGAATGACCGTAAGCCTTTGCCTGAACAACGGCGTGTTCCATTGATATTACGATATCTCCCAGCATTTTTGCTCCTGTATCGTAGTTGATATCATATTCTCCGTTTTCACCCAGAGGAAAAGAAAGAACATCAGTGCTTTTGTCAATCCCTCTGTATTGAGAGTTTAGCTTATGAATTTCTTCATCATCAACCATGCGCACACTTATTTCGGCAGGGCCTTCAAATTTTTCATTTATGAGAACTGCATTGCAGCACCGTCTTATAAAAAGTCTTGTTCCCGTAGGGATTTTAACGGCTTTCTGATCATCTGTAATTATAACTCTGATTTTATCACTCATTTTTTTCTTTTAACCTCCTCGAACTTTTCATAAGCTTTTATGATATCCTGTACCAATCTGTGCCTTACAACATCTTTTTCGCTGAAACGGATAGTTTTCACATCGTCAACATCTTTAAGTATTCTGGAAGCTTCAACAAGACCGGAACGCTTGCCGTCAGGCAAATCAATCTGAGTAACATCACCTGTTATAACCATTTTGGAGTTGAATCCCAGTCTTGTTAAAAACATTTTCATCTGTTCCGGCGTTGTGTTCTGAGCTTCGACAAGAATAATAAAACTGTCGTCAAGCGTTCGTCCTCTCATATATGCAAGAGGCGCAACCTCAATATTTCCTCTTTCCTGATACCGCTGAAAGCTTTCCGCACCCAGCATATCAAAAAGTGCGTCATAAAGGGGACGAAGGTACGGGTCAACCTTCTGCTGTAAATCGCCGGGCAAAAATCCGAGTTTTTCACCGGCTTCAACAGCTGGTCTTGTAAGAATTATTCTGTTTACCTCTTTTGCCCTGAATGCTTTAACTGCCATAGCAACTGCAAGGTATGTTTTGCCTGTACCCGCAGGGCCTATACCGAAAACAACGGTTTGATTTTTAATTGCATCAATATATTTTTCCTGCCCGAGTGTTTTAGGCTTAACGGGTCTGCCTTTGGATGTTATGCAGATGCAGTTATTTATCATACTGCCAAGCTTGTCCTCTCCTCCGTCTTCAACAAGGGAAAGCACATAACGGACATTCTGCTCATTAAGAGGTTCACCTTTGTTTATCATCACCATAAGGCCGTTGATTGCTCTTACTGCTTTCGCAACATTTTCCGCTTCACCGGTGACTTTAAGGTCAGACCCTCTGCTGATAACACTTACGCCGTATTCACTTTCAATCAGCTTTATGTTTTCATCAAAGCTACCGAACAGAGAAACCGCCTGTTCCATACGGTCAAAACTAATTATCTGCTCAAACATTCAATCCTCCGTGACAATTCAGCTAAAACTTTATTAAAATAATACAATTATCTATTATCCATATAATTATATCATATTTTAAACAAAAAAGTAAACCGGAGAAACAAATAATAGACATAAATAATTCATAGTTTTTAACTGTGTCTTTTGTGCAAATCATATATAGAAAATAAATTTTGTCACAAAACATAAATTTTTGTAAAATATCTCTTTTATTATTTATAAAAGTATAGTATAATTAAATGAGTTTTTATATACGGAATGAAAGGAAGATATACGAATGGAAGTAAAAAAAATTCGTGTTCGCATCGGCGGTATTGATTACCTTTTAACTACTGACGGGGATGTTGACTATCTTCGCAGTATCGGTGATGAGGTAGACGCCGTTGTATCCTCCATTATGAAAGAAAATCACAGACTTTCCATAACCCAGGCAGCTATTCTGTGCGCTTTGCAGTTTACTGACGAAATGCACAAAGCTGACGGTAAAGCACTTGTTTTGCGCAAAGAAATACAGGCGTATATGGAAGATGCTTCAAAAGCCAAAACAGATGCTGAGGTTGCAAGGCGTGAGGTTGATCGTCTTAACAAAGAAATTCACAACCTTAAAAATGAGCTTTCAAGGTATAAATATGAATAACAAATCTGAAGTTCTTGCCCCTGCAGGCTCCCGGGAAGCATTGAAAGCCGCAGTTTTATGCGGGGCAGATGCGGTATATCTGGGAGTGGAAGCATTAAATGCACGGCGTTCGGCAGAAAATTTCAGTCTTGAGGGTTTACCCGAAACAGTTGATTTCTGTCATTCAAGGGGGGTAAAGGTTTATCTCACTCTTAACACTCTGGTAAATGACGACGAACTGAAAACAGCAGAAAAAATTATCAAGTGTAGCTATGCCTGCGGTGTAGATGCACTTATTTTGCAGGATTTTGCGGCTGTTGAAATTGCAAAATCCGTTGCGCCGGATATGCCCCTTCACGCTTCTACTCAAATGTCGGTTCAATCTCTGACGGGGATTAACGCATTATATAAAGCAGGATTTTCCCGTGCGGTTATTCCGAGAGAATTAAGCGAAGCGGAGATTGATTACCTTTGTCAAAACTCTCCCATAGAGCTTGAAATGTTCGTTCACGGGGCTTTGTGCATGTGCGTTTCAGGTCAATGCTATCTGAGTGCAATGCTCGGTTCAAGAAGCGGAAACAGGGGAGCGTGCGCCCAGCCGTGCCGGCTTCCGTTCAGCGCAGATAATTCCGGCAGTTTTGACCTGAGTCTGAAAGATTTATCACTGATTGACGAATTAAACCGGTTGTCAGATAAAGGAATTGCGTCTTTCAAAATTGAAGGCAGAATGAAACGCCCTGAGTATGTTGCGGCTGCGGTTACTGTATGTCGACAGGCATTGTCAGGAAAGGTTGACCCTTCCCTTAAAGAAAACCTTAAAAGCGTATTTTCAAGAACCGGTTTTACTGACGGCTATTATACAAACAGCTTGGGCAGCGAAATGTTCGGAACAAGAAGAAAAGAAGATGTTGTGTCTGCGGCCCCGGTTTTATCAGTTCTTTCAAAGCTTTATGAAAAAGAAAAGCCGTGTTTCAGGGTTGATTTTGATTTTGCGGCAAAGCTTGACTGTCCGGTAGTTCTGAGCGCCTCAGTGAATAATATAAAAGTTGTTGAGAAAAGCGAGTTTATTACAAGAACTGCGCTGAATAAGCCTCTTGACGAATACTCAGTTAAAGAACAGCTTTCTAAAACAGGGGGAACTCAGTATTACCCGGGTGAAATAATCTGTAATATTGATGAGAATATAAATGTTCCTGTTTCTGTTATTAACAAACTTCGCCGAAGTGCGCTGGAAAAAATCACTTCGGAAATTATAAGGCGGCCTGAAAGAAAGCCGGGAGACTTTTATTATATTAAAAATTGCCGCATATCTGAAAACAGGCCGAGAATTATTTGCAGGTTCAGAAATGAATCGGTTATTCCGGATAATTCTGACTGTGCAGATGAAATCATTTTACCTGTTAACAGCATTAAAACAAAATTCAATGTAAGTGCAGAGTTGCCCCGCGGAATATTCGGAAACGATGAAAAACTTTTATCTTCGTTGGTAAGCTTAAAAGAAAAAGGAGTCAGCTCCGTATGGGCGGGGACGCTTGATGCAATGGAGCTTGGGAAAAAGGCAGGTATGAGGGTAAATGCAGGCTTCGGTTCAAATATTTTCAATTCCGCAGCTCTTTCATACTATGAAAAACAGGGGATAGAAAAGGCTTTGCTTTCAGCAGAACTTACATTAAATCAGATTAAAAATCTCGGCGGGAATATTCCCAGGGGGATTTTTGCATACGGCAGAGTTCCGCTTATGCTTACAAGAAACTGTCCTGTAAAAAACAAAAAGAGCTGTGAAAGCTGCAAACAAAAGAGCTTTCTAACAGACAGAAAATCCGCTGAATTTCCGGTTGACTGTATTTCAGGGTGCAGTGAACTTCTTAATTCACGGCCGGTATATACGGCAGACAGATTGAAAGAAATAAAAAATGTTGATTTTATTCTTCTGTACTTTACAACCGAAACAAAATCGGAAGCAGAGAAGATAATTTCGGCCTATAAAACAGGAGCAAAACCTGATTTTGAATTTACAAGAGGACTTCTGTACAGAGGTGTTGAATAATGATAGAGAAGCTGAAACAGGCAGCGAAAAAATACAATAAAAATTTTATAATTGTTTCTGAAGAAAACCGTCTGTATTTCACATCATTTGCTTCCTCGTTCGGAATACTGATTGTTACCGGGGACGATGCAGCTTTTATTACGGACAGCCGATATATAGAAGCGGCGGAAAATAAAATAAAAAACTGCCGTGTTACAGAGTCAGATAATCTGAAAAAACGGCTTAATGAAATTTGCAGTGAAATGAATATTTCAACTCTGTATGCAGAAAACAGCATTTCGGTAGGTCAGCTTAAAAATATCCGCAGGCTTTTACATCCTGTAAGGATTTTAACTTCGGGAACCGAAAAAATAATAAACTCATGCCGTGAAATTAAAAACGGATATGAAGTTGAACAGATAAAAAAAGCGCAGAAAATTTCCGAGCTTGCGTTTGAACATATTCTGAACATTATAAAACCGGGAATCACAGAGCGTGATATTTCTCTGGAGCTTGATTATTTTATGCTAAAAAACGGGGCGGACGCTCTTTCATTTGAAACAATAGCCGTAAGCGGTAAAAAAACATCTATGCCTCACGGAGTTCCCGATAATAAAATAATAGAAAACGGTGATTTTGTTACAATGGATTACGGTGCCGTTGTTAACGGGTATCACAGTGATATGACAAGAACCGTTGCAGTGGGAAACATCAGTGAAAAACAAAAAAATGTCTATATGACTGTTCTTGAGGCGCAGAAAAATGCGCTTGGTACAATTAAAGCGGGAGCATTGTTAAAAGAATGCGACTACAGTGCGAGAAGCGTTATTGAAAAAGCGGGCTACGGTGAATTTTTCCGCCATTCCACAGGACACGGAGTAGGAGTGGAAATTCACGAATATCCTAATCTTTCACCACTTTCAAAAGGCAGACTTAAAGCAGGTCACATAGTAACGGTTGAACCCGGAATATATATTCCGGAAGAATTCGGAGTAAGAATAGAAGATATGGTTTATGTAACCGAAAACGGATGTATAAATCTTACAGAAGCTCCGAAAAATTTAATAATATGTTAAAAATTTAATATTTATTTGATTAGATGAAATTTTTGTGATATAATCAGATGAATAATTGACTTTAAGGAGGTATTCCTTTGGCAGACGATGAAAAAGAATTAAACAAAGAAGAAAACGAACAGCAGAAAAAGGATTGGCAGTGGGACGCTTCGGCTCCGCTTGCAAACGAAAATTTTCTTGATATCACTTTACCTGATAACAACGGTGAAGATGAAGAAAGTATCGCAGAAGATTCTCAGGATGCGCAGGAGGAAGATGCAGAACAGGATAAATCAGATGTCAGCAGTGACACAGCAGGGTCTGATAATTCTGATACATTGCCGGGGTACTGCATTATCTGCGGCGAAAAAATCAAAAAAAGCAAAAGCGAGCTTTACTGCAATGAATGCCGTACAAAATATATGAAAGTAGATTACGGTGCATCACATATTATACTTTCAATTTTAATGGTTATTATTGCAATAGCAGGTATTGTTACATTTGTATCAACATCAAAAATTGCAGATGCTGTAAAAGAGGGCGACAGACTGGTTGACCAGGGGAAAGAAACAGCCGCTCTGGATGCTTATTATAATGTTGATATCGTTACTCAGCAATTAAACGACAGTTTCAATGCGTTCCTTAAAGGAATAAGCCCGAATTTTGATACAGTTACTTTTTACGATTCAGGCGCAAAGGTGGGCAAGAAAAAGGCTGAGCTTCTTGTTAAAACTTACTCCATGGCAACTGATGAGCCTGACACTCTGTTTTCGGTTATCAACAGTGCTTTTACGCAGAAAGAGCTTAACAGCAAAAAATATAAAGATGTTAAGGATTTTTACGATTTCCTTAAAAAGTTTAATAAAGACACTCAGAACTTATTCGCAGACCTTCAAAGCTCTTACAGTGATATCGCAAATAAAGTTTATTCCGGTGAAGCAGAAAACGGTGAAGCGAAGAAAGAAACAGCTAAAATTTTTGCTGAAGTAGATAAATACGAAAAGAATCATCCCGATTTGGCAAAAGGTTCGGCAGATTTCTTTAAGTATTCGTTTGTAAACTTCCTTTCTCAGTCAGGTGTGGATATTTCTGATGACGAAGTTCTTAAATATATTGATTCTGCCTGCGGCAAGGTTGGCAACTACAAATATATTTTCCTTCAGTCTTATGTTGCGGCTGCACTTGCTGCCGACAGCTACGAAGGAATAATTTCCGCCTGTGATAATGCTCTGGAAATTAACTGTTCAAATGTTAACGCATATTATTTCAAATCAATGGCATACATGAGAATGGGCAAGTTTGATGAAGCTCTTGAAGCGTGCGATAAAGTTGAAGAATACAGCACAACAAAGTATGACAACTGTGAAATTAAAGCAAGTATTCTTCGCAGAAAGAAAGAATTCAGGGCGTCTGTTGATGTATGTGAATCCGTTCCCCAGGAAAGTAAAACATCTGAGCTGTTAAGGCAGGAGGCAATTTCATATTACCTTTTAGGCGATAAGGAAAACGCATTTAAATATGCTAAAGAATCCTACGACAGTGCATACGCCGATGCAGCAAATTCCAGCAGTGCATTTTCGCTTGAGGCAGTAAATACAAGCGCACTTATCTACAAGCTTTGCGATAAAGAAGAAGAATACGATGCAATAATTGATGCACTCAAGCAGTCAAATTCGGAACTCGAAGATTCAGTTAAAGCAGTTATCAAAGGCGATAAAACATTTGAAGATATATTTATGAGCGGGAAGGGGGATATATAATATGACAATATTTTATGTGATTACAAAATATGTTACCGTTTTCGGTACTCTTATTAAAGGTTTGTGGGAACATATTTTTTGCGGAGTATTCAAAATCTTTGTTGAAGATGCAAGATATCTTCAGCCCAATGAGATTTGCGGTCATGTTGAGCATGAGCTTGTTGATAGCAAAGCAAAATCATTTTTTGTCACATTTCTCCCCGGTATAATAAACGCCTTGCTTGCGTTTTTCTTAGGCGGAGCAGGTTACATGGGATTATTTGAACTTGGAGTAAAAAAGAGTTCTCCTGTTTTCTGGGTTTACCTTATTCTTTTCTATTTGGGAGTTTCATTCTTCTGCAATATTTTCCCCCTTGTTGAAGATGCAATGAACAACTGGAATAACCTTTATAATTCAAAATTAACTGAAGAAGAAAAGAAAGAAAACGAAGAAATTATTAAAAAGCAAAAAGAAAATAAAGCTTTTGCCAAAGAAGCAAAAAACGCTGCTAAAGAAAAGGCAAAAGAGAAAAAAGGTTCTGCTCCGGTTAAGTATAAAAAAATTGAAAACAATAATCTCAAAATTAAAACCGATACAAATATTATTGTGAAAATTCTGCTTTTCATACCGTCTGCAATTATGTACGGCGGAGCATACCTTGAAAAATACGGAATAACATTTATTATCAGCATTATTGTTACTGTTCTTGCAATAGTTTTATAATGAATAATTGAAAATCAAAATATCCCGTACCTTATAGTGCGGGATATTTCCTTTTGCAAAGATAAAATGCCTTACGGCTTTTTCTGTTATCACTCAGGGAATGGCATTGTTCACCCCATATATAAAAACGGTTCTATAATAAATGTTGGGGTAAACAAATAAAATCTATAAAAACAGTAGAGCATATTTGAAAAATCCTGTAAAATGAAATTACCACAGATCATCGAAAGGATTTGACAGATATGCTCTATAACCATTTTAACGAAGAAA
>JAZQPL010000008.1:0-4826 GCA_045628495.1 Acutalibacteraceae bacterium | reverse complement strand
CTTCCTAAGACCGCTTGGCCTCCGACTTTGTTTCGGTGCATCAATTACGGAATAGAAAAGCTCGTCTTCCTGCGTTAAATAATTTCCGTGCAAATTTCCTTTAAGGAACCATGTACTATCCGGTAAAATACAGGTTGACGCATCAATCTGTTTATCGGGAGAAATATACTTTCCAAGTCCCTGTTCAGTCCTCATTTTGATATATTCATCAGATAATGTTTCGTTGATTACCGATGTTGTGGCGCCGTACGATGACTTTGTAATTGACGAATATTCGTCACCGATTATATTAAAATCTTCGGTAAAAGGAACAGGTTGAATACCGTATTTTGCCACTACGGCAACATTAACCCCGTTGTTTTTCAAACCGGACATAATCTCATATGTATTTTTCTTGACTGTTTCGTTATAGCGTGTGATTTTATCAAGCAGTCCTGCGTATTCCGTTCTTTTTGATGAACCTTCAGAACCGAAAACATAATCAACGGCATCATAAAAATTTTCACAGCTTACCATACCCCAGTATCCCGGGAATGTCATAACTGTTGACAGACCGAGTGCGGAAATAATACCGTATTGTATTTTGGAATAAAACAGCTTTTTTGCAGAATTTGTTATACCGTTAAAAACGCCTGCTGCTTCAAGTGACGCTATAATACTGCTGCCGAAATCATAAGCTGCAGCATACTCCCCTTTGATTACGCCTGAATTACTTACATATCTCGCAAGTCCGTAACCGTCTATATTGAATTTTCCGGTAAGCAATCCGTCAACAAATTCAGAACCGTTTGAAACCGCAACATCAAAGCCCACGCCTTTAAGACTGTCTGTTCCGTACTTCGCAATATAAGCCATAACAATATTTGTTCCGAGACAACGGGACAGAATTCCGACCTTATCTTTACCTGTGGAAGTCTTTACGGTTTCAATATAATCATTCAGCCTGTCAGCAATTTCATACGCATCAAGTCTCCAGTCATAATAAAAATAATATATATCTTTTCCATATTGACCGTTTTTTAATCTGCCGAATCCGGGAACAGATGCGTAGTTCATATAATCCTGTTTTTTCGGGTCAACACCTGTACCGGGTTTCGGATTGCCGTTGCCGTCAAGCAAAACGGGTTCAAATGCATTCGCAACCTTTTCAAACATCACATCATAATATTCCTGCCAGTCATTATGCAGGATTCCCTTTAAAATAAACGGCTTTGTAATATCAACATATGCATCCACCGCTTTTGAAAAGTCACCGTAAGCATCAGTGACCAACTCCATAATATTGCTCAGTCCGAATGAGTTTTCCCCATAATTATACACAATAGGGGTTCCGTGCCCCGAAATAATAATAACGGGTACACTTGTTCCGTTATTTTCATCAAACGCAAATGACGGAATCACCCCTGCAAACACAAATATAAACGATAAAATAATTGCAATAATTTTTTTCATACTGTTCTCTCTTTTGTGCTTTTTTATAATGATACCATTTATTGTAATATAATGTCAATCGTGAATTCCAACTGAAAAAATATGTTATTATTTCATTTATTCGGAAAAGTATTGATAATTATTCAAAAATACTGTATAATTATTCACAATATCCGGAATTTGGGGTGAAACCATGGAAAAAGAAATAATTAAAGAAGAAAAGAAAAATGAAGCAGGCTCGGGAATTCAGCTTAATAAAAAGACGATATTCGGCATAACCGCATTGCTTCTTGCGATTATGATTTTTGCGGGAGTTCTTACAAAAATTGTTCCCCACGGTGTTTATGAAACAGATGCCAACGGTGCAATTATTGCAGATTCTTACCATGAGGTATCCGCAGATGAGGTTAATTATCCGTTCTGGAGAGTATTTATTGCCCCGCTTGAGGTTTTCACTACCTCAGATTCTGCAATAGGTATCGGTATAATCGCATTTATAATTCTTGTTGGCGGAACATTTTTCATTCTTGAAAAAAGCGGAGTTCTGAAATATATTCTCCAGCAAACGGTAAATAGATTTTCAGATAAAAAATACCTGCTCATAGCATTGATAACGCTTATATGTATGCTTTTAAGCTCTGTTATGGGAATGCTTGAGGAATGTGTTACTCTTGTGCCTCTGGCGTGTGCGATATCTCTTGCGTTGGGGTGGGATTCCCTTGTGGGTCTGGGCTTCAGCTCTATGGCGATAGTTTTCGGTTACGCCGCCGCAACATTTAATCCGTTTAATGTTGTTCTTGTTCAGACAATGGCGGGTCTTCCGCTGTTTTCCGGACTTGGTTTCAGAGTGCTTGTTTTTGCAGTAACATATGCGATACTTCTTGTGTTCCTTATTACATACGCAAAGAAAATCGAGAAAAACCCTCAGAAGTCGCTGTGCTATGAATCCGATAAGGTTCTGAGAGAAAAGTATCTTTCGGCAGAAAGCGAAAAGGTTCTTGATAATCCTATGCTTCCGAAAGCAACTAAAACTTTTGTGACAAGTATTTCAGGGGTAATTGTTCTGACAATAATAAGCTTTATTGCTCAGAGATTTATTACCGATCCGGATATAGCAAGCATTGTAAGCTATACGCCTCTTGTTGCGATGGCAGTGCTTTTCACATTCGGCGGACTCAAAGCGGGCAGTGTTGCAGGCATTAAGGGTAAAAAACTTTTCAGCGGATTTATTGAAGGTGTTAAAACAATTCTTCCCTGTCTTCCCCTTATTCTTTTTATTCTCGGTATAACCTATGTTCTTAACAAGGGAATGATAATTGATACAATACTTCATTATATTTATGAAGCAATAAAAGGCTTTACACCTACTCAGTCGCTCCTTATGATAACTGCTGTTGTTATTATTATAGAATTTTTTGTGGGCAGCGGAACTGCAAAGGCATTTCTTCTCATGCCGCTGATACTGCCCCTCGTTGACCTTCTCGGTATTACAAGACAGTCTCTTGTGCTTGCATTTACAATGGGCGACGGTTTCTGCAATATTCTTTACCCCACAAGCAGTATGTTGATTCTGAGCATAGGGCTTATCAATGTATCATACGGTAAATATCTTCGCTGGTCTTGGAAGGTGTTTATTCCGATATTTGCAATAACAGCAGGGTTTATATGGCTTGCTGTTAAGATAGGATATTAACTAATCTTTCTTTGATGTTTTTAAAAAACCTCCTTTAATCCGTTAGAAATGTACCGGGTTAAGGAGGTTTTGTTAATTAAGTAATTCAGAACATTAAAAAGAGTATTCCGACAAATATCGAGCCTTGAGCAAGTGCGTTTGTAATCTGTTCTATCCAGTTTGAACGGACATCGGACGAATCGAGCTTTGAGGCAAATATGCCCATAAGTATCATTCCGACAATGCCGATTGCAAAGAAAACGACCGACGGCATTGAAATAACAGCCGAAAGAATTACCGACAGTTTTATTGCTTTCAGATTGAGGATAACCGAAAGAAGCATCAACAGAAATCCGACAGGCATTACAATCCGCATCTGCATAAAAAGCCACCAGATATTCTTTTTCTTCGTCACAACGATAATCTTCCATATAACCTTTGCCGCTCCTGCCCAGAAGCAGAGCAAAGCTCCGATTAAAAATGTAATGCTTTTGAACATAAGTCCGATAAGTATTATACTCCCGCCGAAAAAAAGAACGGGGAGTGCATCTATCAATGCAAGTGAAAGTGTAAAATCTTCGGGAATTGTATCCCTTGTCATCTTTTGCTTTTTCATCTTTCTTTCAACCATTTCAGTATAATATCAGCGGTCTGCTTCTGCTGATTTTCTGCGGAAATTTCGGCGTCATTGTCACGGGGCTGTTTGCCGTAATCACCGTACTGTGCGTGGTTTGCACCCTCAATGATATGCTCCTCAAAATCTTTCGGATTCCATTCTTTCCTCTTGTCATATAAATCCTTGTTCATAACCCCGTCGGTATCACCGTAAATTGACAGAACGGGAAGATTTGTTCCTGAAAGGTCACGGTTTGTGTATGCCGCAAGGAAAATCAGTCCGTCAACCTTGTCGCTATAATCTGCCGCAAAGCCTGAGGCGGTAAGTCCGCCCATTGAGTGACCTGCAAGATACCATGACTTGACTTCGGGGTGTTCGTTCATTATTGTTTCGGCGGCTTTCGGTTCAAGTGCCGCCATATTAAAGGTTAAATTCGGGATAAAACAACTGTAACCCTGCTCAGATAAACGGGATAAAAGCGGTATATACGCATCGGGCGTAATCTGTGCACCCACATAGAAAATTATACCCGTGTCCGTTGCGTTGCTTTTCGGCAGAATTTCCACACCGCCGTCATCCTGCATATTGATTACTGCGTTTGAAAAATCTTTCTGATATGTTGCAACCGTCTGAACCGCAGGGCGGCTGTTGAAAAGGCACATTCCCACTATGACAGCACAAAGCAGAACTATTGCGGCTAAAAATATCAGAATAACATTTCTGACGGTTTTTCTTTTTCCTGTTTTACTCATTTGCAATCGCCTCGTTTGTTTGTGTAAAGTCGGATTTTCTGATTTTCATTATAAGCATAAATATCACAATCACAAGCGAAAGAATATCAGCCACAGGCTGTGCCCAGATAAGACCGTCAACGCCCATAATTGATTTCATAATGAAAACGGCGGGAATAAAGATTATACCCTGACGGAAAATCGAAGCGAGGAGGGCAGGCGTTGCCGCACCCATTGCCTGCAAGGTGTTCTGACACACAACAAATGCACCGATAAGCCACGCTGTGCTCATAAGGATACGGGTGAAATGTACGCCCGAATCAAGTGCGGTTAAGTCGGTCAGAAATACTTTTACTATCGGCTCTGCGAAGATATA
>JAZQPL010000007.1:0-4749 GCA_045628495.1 Acutalibacteraceae bacterium | reverse complement strand
TCCAAAAACCTTGATAAATAAGGCTTTCAGCGATTTCAAGAGTAAATTTGAGTCATTTTAAGATTGTCCAGATTGGCACGATATTGGCATACTTTTTGCTCGTATTGGCATACTTTTGGCATACCATTTTTCGGATTTTTCAGCGGAATTGAGCTTTTTTAAAAATTTTTATTTGTTTTTTAATGTTTTTTCATTTAATTATTTAAATAAAAGCAATAAATAATTGATTCAATATAGTCGATATGTAAACACAATTTGTGTTAGCTGTTTTTTTTATTTGCTTATAACTTTGAAAAATTTTCAAAATCTTTTGATTGTTTTAAAAACTTTCAAAAATATTTAAAAAGTTTGAAAATAATTTAAAAACTTTATAAGAATTTTTAAAAAGTCGATTGAATATTTTGAAAGTTCGTGTATAATATTAAACAGAGGTGATATTATGCAAGAAAAAGATTTAAAAGAGTTGGTTGAAAGAATAATATCAGAAAAACATGAAGGTAAAAACATTGAATTGAAAGCAGCAGAACACGATTGTCCCAAAAAAATATACGATACGCTTTCAAGTTTTTCTAATCAGGATGATGGCGGTATTATTGTTTTTGGAGTTGATGAAAAAACTGATTACAATTTAGTTGGTGTTTATGATCCTCAAGATTTACAAGTACAGATTAATAATCAGTGTAAAGAAATGGAACCTGTTGTAAGATCGCTTATTACTGTTGCAAGAGTTGATGGAAAAGATGTTGTCAGCGCTGAAATTCCCGGTATTGAAATAACACAAAGACCTTGTTATTACAAAGGTAAGGGCAAAATAAAAGGTTCATATATTCGTGTCGGTGAGTCTGATGAGCAAATGACTGATTATGAAATTTATAGCTATGAAGCATACAGACAAAAGTATCAAGATGATGTTAGAGTTGTTGAAAATGCGTCGTTTGATACAATTAACCAATTAGCTTTTGAAGAATATAAAATTAAGTGTAAAAAGGATAAACCAAATATTTCTCAAGTACCTGATGAAAAATTTAATGAGTTGTTGAGTATTACAAAGAAAGGCAAATTAACGCTTGCAAGTGTTATGTTATTTGGGTTATATCCACAAGCTTATTTCCCTCAATTATCTATTATTGCGACCAGAGTTTCAGGAAAAGAAATAGGCAGTATAGGCGATGGTGGTGAGCGTTTCATAGATAATAAAAGAATTGAAGGTTCTATTCCCGAAATGCTTGATAGTGCATTGAGTTTTGTCAGAAACAATATGAAAACAAGCACAATAATAAATCCTAATACCGGGAAAAGATTTGATAAGTCAGAATATCCTATGACTGCTATCAGAGAAGTAGTGCTAAACGCACTTGTTCATAGAGATTATAGCTTTCATACAGAGGGTATGCCTATACAGTTGATTATGTATAGTGATAGAATTGAAATAAAAAATCCGGGTGGGTTATATGGTCGCTTGAGTATTGATCAGTTGGGAAACACTCAGCCGGATACCAGAAATCCTGTATTAGCAGTTGCAATGGAAACAATGCGCCTGACAGAGAACCGATATTCCGGTATTCCAACTATTCGTATGGAAATGAAAAATGCCGGGTTGCCTGCTCCGAAGTTTGAGGATATTAGGGGTAATTTTGTTGTTACTTTGTATAATTCGGTAACAGAAGTAGTTGAGGACGATATAGAAAAGAGCATACTTACTTTTTGTTCAGTTCCAAGAAGCAGAACTGAAATCGCTAATTTCCTCGGTATTTCAACGGCATCTTATGCTATCACAAAATATATTAAGCCTTTGATGAAATCTGGTAATATTGACATAGAGAACAAAGAACATCCAAATAGTCCAAATCAAAAGTATTATACAGTTGTGTTTGGATAATATTGTAATAATACTAACGCCTGTTTATAATGGTTCCATTAATGTTAAAGTCAGATAGGATTATTTCTTTTTTAACCTTTCATACAAACCTCTCTTTTCCAAAAATATAATAAGAGATGAACAAAGACACCAGATTCCTTTACAGGAAAAATGGTGTCTTGTTTTATTTATGTGTATATTACAAGTCCGTTTTGTCGCATATAATCTTCTGCCTTTGAAATGTTATCGAATTCAAATTTATTAAATACATCACCGTAGATATTATAAGTAGTGGTAATATCCTTATGTCCGAGAATATGTTGAAGTACTTTGGCCTGCATTCCTGATTCAATACACCTTGTTGCAAAGGTGTGTCGGAGCGAATGCAGGTCAACTTTTGTATTAACCTGCGGTTTAATAAAACTGTATTTATCATCCAAGCGGCGGAATTGACTGTAAATCATCTGCCGTGAAATCATCCTGCCGTCAGGGCGGAGGAACACAAGCTCATGTTTACTTCTGTTTTTACATATAGCCGCTAACAGTTTCTTGACTTCCTCGGTAACTTTTATAATTCGCATTCCGGTATCTGTTTTTGTCTGGTCATTTATAAACGGGTTGCCTTTGTCGTCGGTTGCCATAGTTCGGTGAATGTTAATATAACCACCGTCTAAATCAATATCAGAAATTGTTAAGGCGAGAACTTCGCCCATTCTCATTCCAGTAAACAGAGAAATAAGCATTTCTTCCGAATACGGAATATCTTCTGTTGTAAGCAGACGGACAAATTCAGTTTGTTCCTCAAGCGTTAGTGCCCGTACTTTAACTTCTCTTTTTGATGATTTCGGCTTTTCAACACGCTTCATCGGATTTTCGGCAATCAGTTTATCATCTACTGCATTTCGGAAAATTCTGCCTAAAAGTCTGAATATTTTATCAATAATGGAATTTGAATACTCCGTGCAGTAGTCAATAAGGAAGTTCTGAAGTAGCATAGGCGTTACATCCTGAAGCCGTCTGCCGTAAATCGGCTGCATCATATTCAGCGTTCCGAATTCTCTGTGAGCGGTCTGAGACTGTATTTTATTCAGCTTCAGCTTCTTTTCAATAATCTGTTTACCGTAAATATAAATTGTCAGATCATCGGCTGAATATACCGTGCCGTTTGCATACATATTTATAAGTTCTTTCATTTTCTTACGGCATTCATCTTTTGTGTTCCCGTAAACAGCTTTGCGAATTGCTTTTCCGTTTTCGTCAAATTCTCCGGGAATGGTGCAGCGGTATTGCCATACCTTTTTCTTATCATTGTAAGAAAACGAACCGTCCCCGTTTGAGCGTTTTTTCGGCATAAGTTTATTCCTCCTAAATTTATTGTACGGGCATTGTAGCCAACACCCGTACATTTTTCAAATGTGCAATTTATACACGCTGTATGGATGCCCATTTTAAAAACTGGGATTTCATCACTTTAAGATTTTTGCCGCACTTGACAAGCGGAAAATCTTTTCTTCGCATGATTTCACGGGCAACGGGAACGGAGCAGCCCATAAGCTCTGCTACTTCCTTTGTACCGATAAATTTCATCATGCTTTTTTCTTCAAGTGTTAATGCATTATCCATTAAGGTTCTCCTTTCGTAATACTTTTTGTCAATTATCTGCTGCGGTCGTTTCTGACTCTCTGCAAGTGACGGTTGTAAAATTCCACGGCTTTCAGCACATAATCGCTGTGTCTTTCGGGCGGTATGTTTTTCGGGATAATCTCCGAAATTCTTTTGTCACGGAATTGCGGTTTTTCTTTTTGATTGGGTTTTTCCTCATACATTATCTCGTTGATACAGTCTGTGGTAAGATTGCCGTCGGCGGAGAGCTTTCTCATACGGATAGCCTGTGCGTGGGAGGGAGTGGCATCCGTTTCGTCAATGGCGTCGAGCAGGTCTCTCTGCTCGTCTTCGGTAAGGTAAGAAATCTCCACCGCCGGGCGAAGCTTCATTCTGCCCTCATCAACCAATTCCAAAAGTTCAGATGTGAGATTGTTGAGTCGAATATAACGGCGAATATTGTCTTTGCTTTCACCTACTATTTCGGATAATTCTTTGTCAGATCGATAATTTGTCGCCACTGGCGACGCATTTTCTTTTGACGGTCTGCCGGGTAATCTTTTCATAGCATCCAGCCTCATTTTGTAAGCCTTTGCTTTTTCGCTGGGCAGTATTGTTTCCCTGTAACAGTTGCTTTCAACCATTGTGATAGTTGCTTCTTCAAGTGTCATTTCCTGCACCCTGCAAGGTATGGTATCAAGCCCTGCAAGCTCAAATGCTCGCTTTCTCCTGTGTCCCGATACCATTTCATATTTACCGTCGGGGAGAGGTCTTACAAGCACGGGCTGTAACAGTCCGTGTTCTTTTATGCTTTCAACCAATTCCGTCATTCTCTCATCATCAAGCACCTTGTACGGGTGGTCGGGAAAGCTCTGAATATCCGAAAGAGGTATGTCAAAAATACGCTCTCTCTTTTTGTCGGCTCTGCTTTCATCTGTTTCAAATAAATCATCAAAAGCTGAAAGCTCAATGTTAAGTCCGCTGTTTTTACACATTCTCTTACCTCCGAAAAGGTTAAGTTGCTGTCTGCGGTGAGAATGATTGCCTCATCATCATTAACATCATATACGATTGCAGGTACGGTTCACATACCTAATATTTCCGCCGCACGAACACGCCGCTGACCTGATATGATTTCATACTTGCCGTCCTTTTCTCGCCCGCCACCGGGTTCGATAAGGCCGACTTTTTTGATGCTGTTTAATAGCCTTACAAAACTTCCGTCCTCAGTGTTTTTAAACGGGTTGTCTGGATTATAAATAATATTTGCTGTTGAAATTTTTCTTACA
>JAZQPL010000006.1:0-17078 GCA_045628495.1 Acutalibacteraceae bacterium | reverse complement strand
TTACGCTCCTCACCCTCTCAGGGTTCGAATCCCTTTAATAAAAGAAAAAACCGACTACCGCAAAAGCAGTAATCGGTTTTATGGCGGAGAGCAAGGGATTCGAACCCTCGAAACGTTTTAGGCGTTTACACGATTTCCAATCGTGCTCCTTCGGCCAGCTCGGACAACTCTCCGTATCAGTCGACCATGTAATTATAACTTAATTATTATATAAAATCAAGTGTTTTGAAAAAATAAATTTAATTTATATTTTCTCTTGAAAATATACTGTCTATAATGTATAATTATAATGCGTAATTTTGAAAGGAGTGAGGACTTACGGTATTTTCAACAACAACATTCTTATTTTTATTTTTACCTGTGGTTCTCATTTTGTATTATATTCCCTTCGTAAGAAAAAGAAGAAGACTGAGTAATTTTGTACTTACTGTTGCAAGTATTATTTTTTACGGGTGGGGAGAGCCTGTATTTGTTTTTTTGATGCTCCTTTCAATTTTAATGAACTGGGCATTTGGTCTTCTTGTTAAAAAATACAAAGGAACGAAAAAAGCTAAGATTTTTGTTGGTATTTCATCCGCTTTAAATGTTTCTGTTTTATTTATTTTCAAATATCTTACATTTACACTGAAAAACATAGGCCTTTTATTAAATACAGAAATGATAATACCCGAAATAGTTTTACCTATAGGTATTTCTTTCTTTACATTCCAGGCAATGTCTTATGTTATAGACATATACAGAGGGAAAGGAACAGCTCAGAGGAATCCGCTGAATGTTGCGCTTTATATTTCTTTTTTTCCTCAGCTGATAGCAGGCCCCATTGTAAGGTATGAAACAGTCGCCGAGGAAATTATTGAGCGCCGTGAAAGCTATGATGATTTCTGCAGCGGTACATACAGATTTGCAGTAGGACTTATTAAAAAAGTGCTTCTGGCGAACAATCTGGCACTTGTTGCGGATTTGGCTTTCAATAACAGCCATCCGTCGGTTGTTATGGCATGGACAGGGGCTGTTGCCTATTCACTGCAGATTTATTTTGATTTTTCGGGATACAGTGAAATGGCAATAGGACTCGGCAAAATGTTTGGTTTCCATTTCCTTGAAAACTTTAATTATCCGTATATTTCAAAATCAATTACTGATTTCTGGCGCAGGTGGCATATGTCTTTGGGCACATGGTTCAGGGATTATGTTTATTTCCCTTTGGGCGGAAGCAGAGTGAATTCCAAGGCAAGACTTGTTTTTAATCTTTTTGTTACATGGGCTTTAACGGGAATATGGCACGGCGCAAACTGGACATTTCTGGCATGGGGACTTTTATATTTCGTATTATTGACTGTTGAAAAACTTACCGGAATTCATAAAAAATCCGGTGTGGCAGGGTATATTTATACAACACTTTTTGTTCTGTTAGGCTGGGTTTTATTCAGGGCTGATTCAATCGGTTCGGCGTTTAATTTTATCGGTTCTATGTTTGGACTTACATCAAATGAGTTTTGCGACGATTTGATTTTGACTTATATTTCAAATAATAAGTTTTACTTTATTTTCGGAATAATTGCCTGCTTCCCGATTCATAAGCTGATAAAGAAAAAAGTAAACAAGCATTTTTATCAGGCGGTATCTGTAAGCATTGTTGCTGTGTTGTTTATTATTTCAGTATCATTTATGGTTAAGGGAACATACAATCCGTTTATTTACTTCAATTTCTGATTGTTTTTTTAATATATTTTTATACTATAATTAAGAGAGGTGAGCAGTATGAAAAAAATTAAATTGTCCGGCAAGGGCTTTTTTACCATACTGTTTTCTCTTATTGTTCTGACATTTTTTGTTACTATATGCGAAAGAGTTATCAGATCACAGTTCTTTTACGGCTTTGTCAATAATGATTTTTTAAATTCTGCAGATTCTGAAAGCGGTCTGGCTGTAACAACTGACTGGGAGAAAATATATCCTTTTAAGGGCGAAACTGCTCAGGAAAATGAAGAAGCAGCGGCAAAGAAGGCTGAGAATGAAAAATCACTTGTCAGTATTTATAAAAGCTATGTTCAGGATATAGAGGGAAAGATTGAATATTACACAGGCAAACTGCTTTTCGGCAGAATGAAGCTTGTTGAATTAAACTCTCTGTATAATAAATTTATCGGTATGAAGTTTATTTCAGGTTCTGATGATGTTGTTTGCCTTGCAGACGGGAGCCTTTCGTTTTATCCCGAAGAATACGATGTAACCGGCAGTGCTGAAAATCTGGTGGAGTTTTCAAAAGATCTCTCTGAACAGGGTATTGATTTGCTTTATGTGCAGGCTCCTTCAAAGGTTGACCCAGATAATAATTATCTTCCCGGAGGTATTCAGGATTACAATAATATTAAGTCAGATAAGCTGTTGGATATTCTTGATAAAAACGGAGTTAATTATCTTGATATAAGAAAATGCATGAAAGATGAAAATATGAATTATACGGATGCATTTTATATTACAGACCATCACTGGAAAACAGGCACAGGCTTGTGGGCGTCAAATCTTATCTGCAGGAATTTAAGTCAGGTAAGCTCCATACCTTATGACAGCACAAAGCTTAAACCTGACAGTTATACAGAACGGGTATATGAGAAATATATGTTTGGTTCATTAGGTAAGCTTGTAACTCTTTCTTATGCAAAACCTGAGGATATAAGTGTATATACACCTAAATTCCCGACAAATTTCACTGTGAATTATTATGATTTCGGTTTGTATAACGGTACTTTTGAAAAAACATTACTTAGAATGGATGCGTTGAAAAAAGGCGATTATTACAACAGCTCTGCTTATTCAGTATATATGAGGGGAGTTGCTCCTGTTGTATCTATTGAAAACCACAATGCAACAAATGATAAGAGGGTGCTTTTTATCGGCGATTCTTTCTCTCACTGCGTTGTGCCCCAGGTTGCGACTCAGGTGAGATATTTGGATAAGCTTGATTTAAGGTATTTTAACGGCAGCGTTGAAAGTTTTATTGAAAAGAATAAACCTGATGCTGTAGTTGTTATGTATTACCCCTCAACATTAGATTACAGCAAGTTTTCAACAATGAGATTTAAATAATATTATGAGCAGAACATTATTTGTTTTAATAATAATTCTCGGTCTTATCTGCTTGGCTTCTGTTATATTAAGCATCAAAAGCAGAAAAACCATATATCCTATAACAGCAGTGTGTTGTTTGGTTTTTATATTAGCAGCATCTGTTTGCGGATTGATTCCTGAAGACAATCAGAAAATTATTGCTGAGAAACAGCAGAACACGGAATATTCTGCTGTTTCGGATTCATATACTTCCGATGAAAATAAAAATACAGAGAAAACAGAATCAACTGAAAAAATAACGGCAAAAGACAAAAACCGTATCGTTTATATTACTAAAACAGGTACTAAATACCATAGCACATACACTTGCGGAAAAAATGATTATTACGAATGTACACTTGAAGAAGCTTTGGAAATGGGATTAGAACCGTGCGGAAAATGCATAAATGACGGTGAATGATTGTTTATATATAATATATTTCGTCAAATACTTTCCTGATTATTACTGTCGGGACAGTTATGCAACGGAGTTGAACAGGCACTTCGTTGCGTTTTCTTTATTGAAAGGTGGCAGATAATTATGAATAAAATACCTGATATTTTCGGTAGTATGGTTTTTAACGACAGTGTAATGCGAGACCGTTTGCCTAAGGAAATTTACCGCTCTATTAAAAAAACAGTAAATGAAGGCAAGGAACTTGATATCAGCGTTGCAAATGTGGTCGCAAGCGTTATGAAAGATTGGGCGATTGAAAAAGGCGTTACTCATTTTACACACTGGTTTCAACCGATGACAGGGATTACTGCCGAAAAACATGACAGTTTTATATCACCTCAGGAAGACGGAACCGTAATAATGGAGTTTTCAGGGAAAGAGCTTATTAAAGGTGAACCTGATGCTTCATCTTTCCCTTCAGGCGGGATAAGAGCCACATTTGAAGCAAGAGGATATACAGCATGGGACCCAACATCGCCTGCTTTTATTAAAGAAAATACACTTTGTATTCCAACATCATTTGTTTCATACACAGGTGAAGCACTTGATAAAAAAACACCGCTTCTTCGTTCTATGGAGGAAGTAAGCCGTCAGGCAAAGCGAGTTCTGCATCTTTTCGGAGACACAGATGTTAAGCGGGTTAATTCAACAGTCGGAGCAGAACAGGAATATTTTATGATAGATAAGGGACTTCACGATAAGAGAAAGGACCTTATTTATACAGGAAGAACACTTTTCGGCGCACCTACTCCCAAGGGACAGGAAATGGACGACCATTATTTCGGAACAATAAAGCCGAGAATAAAGTCTTTTATGTTTGACTTGAATGAAGAGCTGTGGAAGCTTGGAATTCTTGCGAAAACAGAGCATAACGAGGCAGCTCCTGCACAGCATGAGTTAGCACCCATATATACAACAACTAATGTTGCTGCCGACCATAATCAGCTTATAATGGAGCTTATGAAAAAGGTTGCGAGAAAGCATGACCTTGTATGTCTGCTTCACGAAAAGCCCTTTGACGGGGTTAACGGCAGCGGTAAGCATAACAACTGGGCGCTTTCTACAGATGCAGGTGAAAACCTGCTTGATCCCGGTCCTGATCCGTTTAACAATACAAAGTTTCTGCTTTTCCTTGCAGCTGTTATAAAAGCTGTTGACGAGTATCAGGATTTGTTGAGGATTACAGTAGCAAGTGCCGGTAATGACCGCAGACTTGGTGCGGCAGAAGCTCCGCCTGCTATTGTTTCAATGTATCTGGGAGAAGAACTTCAGCATGTACTTGATGCTATAGAAGCCGGTGAATCTTACCATTCAAAAAAGAAAGCCACTCTTGATACGGGTGTCAGCGTTCTGCCGGCATTTAAAAAGGACGATACGGACAGGAACAGAACTTCTCCGTTTGCTTTTACAGGCAATAAATTTGAATTCCGTATGCTTGGTTCAACATTCTCGATTTCGGAAACAAATATTGTACTTAACACGATAGTTGCAGATGCACTTGCCGATTTTGCGGATATTCTTGAAAAGGCAACTGATTTTGAGTTTTCTGTAAGAAAGCTGATTAAGGATACTTATATTGCTCATAAGAGAATAGTGTTTAACGGTAACGGTTATTCTGACGGATGGCTTGAAGAAGCTGAAAAAAGAGGGTTACTTAATTTAAGGTCCACTGTTGATGCACTTCCCCATTATAAAGATGAAAAGAATGTTAAGCTTTTTACAAGACATAATATTTTCAGTGAGATTGAAATTATTTCAAGAACAGATATTCTGTTGGAGGAATTTGCTAAAACCGTAAATATTGAAGCTGTTACAATGCTTCATATTGCAAATAAGGAAATCATACCCGGTGTTGTTGAATACCTGAATAAACTTTCGGAATCACTTCTGGCTAAGAAAAAGATGGGTATACCTTTTAACACAGAATGCGAAGAAGGTCTTATTAAAGATATTTCAGAAAACTTAGGCAAACTGTACAGTGCTGTGAAATTGCTTAAAACATCACTTTGCGAAGCACCGTCAGCAAATGCGGCAGACAATGCAAGGTATCATCAGGAAGTTATTATTCCCGCAATGAACAGCGTCAGAAAGCCGGCAGACGAGCTTGAGCTTATTGTTGGCAGAGAATTCTGGCCGTTCCCCACATACGGTGATTTACTTTTCAGCGTTGAATAAAAGCGAAATAAAAGGGTTTTAAGATTTTGTCTTGAACCCTTTTTGCATTATTCATTTAACAACATAAAAGTCCGCACCTTGAGGTACGGACTTTTTGTTGTTTTAAGTTATTATTAAATGATGAATTATTTAATTTTCTTCAATGAATTTTACAACATCATCAACTGTTTTTACAGTTTCAATCAGCTCGTCGGGGACTTCAATATTAAACTCATCCTCAATGCTCATAGCAAGGTCAACAAGGTCAAGACTGCTTGCTCCCAAATCATCTGTAAGATTTGAGTCGAGGGTAATTTTGTTTTCATCAATATCAAGCTGAGTGCTTAAAATGTTTCTTATTTTTTCAAATACCATAAAAATTGTCCTTTCAAAATGGGGTTATTATACAATAATAAGAGCTTTTTTGCCGCTTGTCAATATCCAATATGTATGAATTTAAATATTATTAAAATAAATCAATGATTTTGTTATTTTATTGTATTATTCATAAGGAAATGAATAAAATCGAACTTTGTCGAATGTGTAAAGCGATTTACTTGCGTGGAATGTTTTCAACTTGTCACTTGTGCAAAACTTGGTGTAAAATGTGCAAAAGTCAAGCATTTTCGAGGGTAAAAGTAAGTTTTCAACAAGTATTTTGTAAAGATATGTGCTTTACATACATTTTTTGACAATAAATTGCATTATTTGATAAATAATAACACAGTGAATATGCAGTGAATATTAGACTTGATTTTTCTTAACATAAAGTTTTAAAACTTTACGGTATTTTGCGGCATGAATCAATGATTTTCTGTGCCAGAGCTTCAAGTTGTTCTATTTTTTCAAGGTTTCCTATTTCCTGTCGGAAAGATGCAGCACCTCTCATTCCTTTTATATACCAGGCGGAATGTTTTCTTGCTTCCCTCATGCCGATATATTCACCTTTGTATTCGCAAAGCTTTCTGATATGATTCAGCATAACATTCATTTTTTCTTCTATATCAGGTTCAGGCAAAGCTTCCCCTTTTTCAAGATAGGCGTTGATATTTTTAAAAACCCAGGGCGAGCCTAATGAACCTCTGCCTACCATAAGAAAATCACAGTCAGTTTTATTAAGCATTTCAAGCGCTGATTTTCCGTCAACAATATCACCGTTGCCTATGACTGGGATATTAACTGAGTGTTTTATTTTTTTGATTTCCTCATAGTTAACGGGGGGTGAATACATCTGTTCTTTTGTTCTTCCGTGAACGGTTATTGCATCGGCACCGTTGTATTCACATTCTTTTGCGGCTTCAACTCCGTTAACCGAGTTTTTATCCCATCCTATTCTTATTTTGCAGGTTACCGGGATTTCAACTGAGTCTTTTACCGCTCTTACAATTCTGCCGATCAGCTTGGTGTTTTTTAAAAGAGCCGAGCCTCCTCCGTTACCTGCGATTTTCGGAGCAGGGCAGCCCATATTTATATCAATAAAATCAGGGTTAAACTCGAGAGCTTTTTTTGCAGCCAGTGCCATGATTTCAGGATTATCCCCGAAAAGCTGTGCTCCGCACGGCCGTTCCGATTCTGACATAACCAGCAGTTCTTTTGATTTTTTATCCTGCATTGTAAGGGCTTTTGAGCTTACCATTTCAGTTATTGTATATGCCGCCGAGTAGGACATGCAGAGTTCTCTGAAAGCTCTGTCTGCAACACCTGCCATGGGAGCAAGTGCCGCATATCCGTCTATTGTTAAATTAGCTATTTTCATGGTTGTCCTTCTTATATTTATCAAAAATTATAAAATATTTTACCATAAATCTACCACTATTGTCAAAATTATGATATAATATTAAAAATGACCGCAAGCTGTTGTATTCAGCGTGAGGAGCAAAGGAAAGATTTTATGCGATTACTTGTTATTGACGGCAACAGTATTGTTAACCGTGCATTTTACGGAATAAAAATGCTCACAAACAAAAAGGGTGTATATACAAACGCAATATACGGTTTTCTGAATATTCTGCTCAGTATAAAAAATCAGATTGAACCTGACAGAGTTGCGATTGCTTTTGATATGAAAGCTCCTACATTCCGCCATAAAATGTACAGCGAATATAAGGCGGGAAGAAAGGGAATGCCCGAAGAACTGCATTCTCAAATGCCTGTATTAAAAGAACTTCTTACTGCTTTGGGATACAGAATTGTTCAGTGCGAAGGCTGGGAGGCAGACGATATACTCGGCACATTGAGCTATAACTGCACAGGTGACAACAAGTGCTTTATTGCAACAGGGGACAGAGACAGTCTTCAGCTTGTAAGTGATAATTCTACAGTTTTACTTGCACGAACCAGCGGTACGGATATATACGATAAAGAAAAGATTTTTGATGATTACGGTGTTGAACCCTGTCAAATGATAGAATTGAAAGCGTTACAGGGTGATTCATCTGATAATATACCGGGTGTGCCGGGAGTAGGGCCGAAAACAGCGGGGGATTTAATTAAAAAATTCGGCACGGTGGATTATATATACAGTAATATTGAGAGTATTGATATAAAAGAAAAACTTCGTGAAAAATTAAAAAGCAATAAAGAATCGGCATACCTCAGCAAAGAATTGGGAACAATCAGAACTGATGCGCCGATAAGCATTGATTTTGACGATTATATCATTGCCCGGGGTGACAGAGAAAAGGCACTGAGGATGTTGACAGAGCTTGAACTGTTTAAGCATATTGAAAGATTGGGGCTGAATTCACAGGAGATTAAATACGAAACAATTCAGCAAAGCGATACCGTGATTGAGATTGAAGAAGCAAAAGAAATTCCTTTGCCTGAAATAAAAACCGGTGTTTTTCTGTTTTTTGAATTTGATAACAGTGAAGTAACAGAAGCTTTCATAAATAACGGTGAAAAGATTTTCAGACTTTTACCGGAAGCTGAAACATCATTGATGCACATTCTTGCAGATGAAAGTATTGAAAAAACGGTAAACAATATAAAATTATTGTATAAATGGGCATTTAACAACGGATGTGAAATAAAAGGTAAAATAAATGACATTATGCTTGCAGGTTATATACTTAACCCTTCGGGCGGGGATTACTGCCCGTCAAGACTTGCAATGGAGTATTCTATATCAATGCCGAAAGTATCACCTGAGTCAGACGGGGCAAAAGAGTGTGCCGTAATGCCTGAGTTGTGGAAAAGACTTGACAGCAATATTAAAGAGAACGGACAGTCTTATCTTCTTTGGAGCATTGAAATTCCGTTTTCAGAGGTTCTGGCTTCTATGGAAATCAGCGGATTCCTTGTTGACAGGCAGGGAATACATGATTACGGAGAAGCCTTGCAGAAGGATATTGAAAGACTTACTGAAGAAATATACGAATTTGCAGGGGAGAAATTCAATATTAATTCACCCAAGCAGTTGGGAGAAGTATTGTTTGTAAAGTTGGGAATACCGTCAAAGAAAAAGACAAAAAGCGGATTTTCAACAAGCGCAGAAGTGTTGGAAGGTCTGGCACCGTCTTACCCTATAGTGTCACTTATTCTTCAGTACAGAACCCTCACAAAGCTGAAATCAACATACTGTGACGGATTACTTAAGGTAATTGAAGAAGACGGAAGAATACGCTCAACATTTAATCAGACGGAAACAAAAACAGGAAGAATTTCTTCAACCGAACCTAATTTGCAGAATATTCCCGTAAGAACTCCCGTAGGGGCAGAGCTGAGAAAGTTCTTTACAGCACCTTCGGGCTGCAAACTTGTTGATTCGGATTATTCACAGATTGAGCTTCGAGTGCTTGCTCATATCTCACAGGATAAGCAAATGATTAACGCATTTAATAATGATGCGGATATTCATACAATTACTGCCGCACAGGTGTTCAATATGCCTGTTGAAATGGTTACTCCTCTTATGAGAAGCAAGGCAAAGGCTGTAAATTTCGGAATAGTTTACGGTATAAGTGCTTTTTCATTATCGAAAGATATCAAAGTAACGAGAAAAGAAGCAGAGTCATATATAAAAGGTTATCTGACACTTTACAGCGGGATTGACAGCTATATGAAAGAAGTTATTGAAAAGGCAGGAAGAGAAGGATATACTTCAACTGTTTTCGGAAGAAGAAGAATGTTGCCGGAGCTTTCATCGTCAAATTTCAATTTAAGGTCTTTCGGCGAAAGAGTGGCAAGAAATATGCCTATTCAGGGTACAGCGGCAGATATAATTAAAATCGCAATGATTAAGGTTTATAACAGACTTAAATCGGAAAATTTAGATTCAAAAATTATCATGCAGGTTCATGATGAAATTATTGTTGAATCGCCTGATAATGAAGTGGAAAAAGTTAAGAAAATTGTTCGTGAAGAAATGGAAAACGCCTGCGAAATGAAAGTCAAATTGGTTGCAGATGTTAATTCGGGTCAGAACTGGTTTGAAGCAAAGGGTGATTGAATTGAATATTACATTTGTTTGCACAGGAAATACCTGCAGAAGCCCGATGGCAGAGGGATTATTCAAAAAAATCGCTGAAGAACGGAATATCAAAGATATTGTATGCAGAAGTTGCGGAATATCAGCGTATCCCGGAAGCTGGGCAAGCTTTGAAGCAGTTGATGCTTTAAAAAAATATGATGTGGATATTTCAGAACACCGGTCTGCTGTTATCACTCAGTATCTCGTTAATCAGACTGATTTATTTGTGTGCATGACTAAGTCGCATAAGGAAGCAATAGAACAATATTTTTCGATTGATAACGCCGTTGTGCTTGGAAACGGCATCCCCGACCCTTACGGTGGAGGACAGGAAGAATATAATGAATGTGCAAAAAGTTTATATACCTCCCTTCTTGCTTTAGCTGATGTAATCACTGCTGAGATTATTCCCATGAGTGCCGACTGTATTGACGGAATACTCGAAGTTGAAAACAGATGTTTTTCTTCTCCATGGCCAAGAGAAGGTATTTCAGCTGAAATTGAAAACGAAAATGCACATTTTCTTTGCGCAGCTGTTAACGGGAACATTATCGGATATATAGGCGTTTATGAAGTCGCAGGTGAAGCATATATTGCCAATCTTGCAGTAATCGAAAAATATAGATGTTATGGCGTAGCAAGCCGACTTTTGAAGACTGCGCAAGCAGGCGCTGAAGAAAGACACTGTGAGTTTATGTCTCTTGAAGTAAGAAAAAGCAATGTAAATGCAATCTCGTTATATAAAAAAATGGGGTATATGGTTGTTGGTGAAAGAAAAAATTTTTATTCCAATCCTGCCGAAGATGCTTTAATAATGACCGTGTACTTCAATAGTTCTAAAAATATAGATGAATAAGAAGGCTTTTAAATGAAAATTTTGGGAATAGAATCATCTTGTGATGAAACTGCCGCTTCAATAGTTGAAGACGGAAGAATTGTTCTTTCAAATGTAGTTGCTTCTCAGGTTGAAGAACATAAAATTTACGGCGGCGTAGTACCTGAAATAGCGTCCCGCCGTCATACAGAGGCCATTTCGGGTGTCGTTAAGAAAGCACTCAGTGATGCCTGTTGTTCCATTGACGATATTGATGCGATAGGTGTAACTTATGCCCCGGGTCTTATCGGTGCTTTGCTAGTTGGTGTGAATTTTGCAAAAGGCTTGTCGTATTCAAGCGGTAAACCCCTTGTGCCTGTTCATCATTTGAGATCGCATATTGCTTCAAATTATATTACTCATTCTGAATTGAAGCCTCCGTTTCTTTGCCTTGTTGTTTCGGGAGGACACAGTCATATTATTGAGGTTAAGGATTACACTGATTTTAGGATTATCGGTTATACTCATGACGATGCCGCTGGTGAAGCTATGGATAAAGCCGCCCGTGCAATGGGTCTTCCGTATCCAGGCGGTCTGAATCTTGACCGTGTTGCTGCGCAGGGCAATCCGAAATCGTATAAAATGCCTCACCCGAGAGTTGAAGGAGAACCGTACGATTTCAGTTTTTCCGGTTTGAAGACCGCTGTACTTAATACAATCAATTCTGCAAAACAGAAGGGGATAGAAATAAGCGTACCCGATTTGGGTGCATCATATATAAGTGCTGTTGTTGATTGTCTTATAGAAAATACTCAGAAGGCGGCAAAGGATTCGGGATATAAAAAAATTGTTCTTGCCGGCGGTGTTTCTGCTAATTCTGTTTTACGCAGGCGAATGGAAGAAGTCTGCCGTTCAGAAAATTGGGAATTATATTACCCTGAACTTAAGTATTGCGGTGATAACGGTGCAATGGTTGCTTCTCAGGGATATTTTGAATATATAAACGGTAATATTGCAGATTTATCATTGAATGCTGTTGCGAGTCTTCCCATTGAATGATGTGTACTTTATAATTTATAAATCAGTTAGGAACATTTACTATGAATGAATTTTTTGAAATCAGCGATAAAATCAAATCAGTTTCAGAGAATGCACTGAAAGATGCTGAGAATATGTTTTCAGAAATTGAAGATGTAAATGAATATAATCAGCAAAAGGTTTTGGCGGCTTTCGTTAAAAACGGGATAAGTGAAAGTATGTTTGCCGCTTCAACCGGTTACGGTTACGGTGACAGAGGCAGAGAAAAGATTGACAGAGTTTTTGCCGATATTGTTTGTGCTGAAGATGCGATAGTCCGCCATAATTTCACTTGCGGAACCCATACCTTGACTGTGGGTCTGTTTGGACTTTTAAGAACGGGAGATACTATGCTTTGCGTTACCGGCACACCGTATGATACGATTCATTCCGCTATCGGTATTAACGGCAAGGGGAACGGTATGGGTTCTCTTGCAGATTACGGCGTAAAATATAAACAGGTTGACCTTAATGATAATCAGAAGCCTGATTTGAAAAAAATTAAATCAGCGCTGGACAACAGTATTACAATGGTGTATATCCAGCGCTCAAGAGGATATGAAACACGGCCGAGCCTCTCTTGCGAAGAAATAGGCGAGATAGTTAAAGTTGTAAAAGAAAACAGTAATGCAATAGTTTTTGTAGATAATTGCTACGGAGAATTTGTTGAAAAGATTGAGCCTACACAAGTCGGGGCAGATGTTATTGCAGGCTCTTTAATAAAAAATGCCGGCGGAGGAATTGCCCGTACCGGAGGTTATATTGCGGGAAAACATGAACTTGTTGAAAAATGCGCCTGCAGGCTTACAACTCCCGGATTGGGCAGAGAGGTTGGCGCAACCCTCGGTATGAGCAGAGAACTGTTTATGGGAATTTTCAATGCTCCTTCAGTTGTGGCTCAGGCTCTTAAAACCGCAGTTTTCAGCGCATCACTTTTTGAAAAGCTCGGGTTTAAGGCATCCCCTGCAAGCAATGAAAAAAGGTGTGATATTGTTCAGACTATTGAGCTTGAAACGGCAGAAAATCTTATTGCTTTTTGTCAGGGACTTCAGAAAGGTTCTCCGATTGATTCCTTTGTTACACCTGAACCGTGGGAAATGCCCGGTTATGATGATAAAGTTATTATGGCTGCAGGGGCGTTTACCTCAGGAGCTTCGATTGAACTTTCTGCTGACGGTCCGCTCAGACCTCCTTATGCTGTGTGGATGCAGGGTGGATTAACATTTTATACGGGAAAAATCGGTATTATGCTGGCGGCACAGCAAATGTATGAAAAAGGGTTGATATAAATGTCATATTCGGGAATAACCGGTGAAGCTTTGTGGCTGTTGGCTCAGAACAGGTTTGAAAACAGTAAAATTTTTTACGATGAACATAAGGGAGAAATTAAAAAGAGTGTAATTTTTCCTTTAAGACAGATTGCCGGGGAGCTTTCACCCCTTATGTATGAAGCGGATGATATGATGAATCTTGACCCTGTTAAAATGGTTTCAAGAGTCAGGAGAGATACAAGATTCACAAAGGACAAGCATCTGTACAGAGATAACCTCTGGATAATGTTTATGCGCCCGAAGCATGAATGGGCTACGCATCCGTGTATGTGGTTTGAAGTTAAACAGGATTTTTTCAGTTACGGTGTAGGAGGTTTTTACACACCTCCCGCATTGATGGAAATATACAGAAAACATCTTATTAAAAATGAAAAAGAATTTCTTGACGCTGTAAAAAGTGTAAAAAATGCAGGGGCTTCATTTTTCGGGGATGCTTACAAAAAGCCTAAGCCGGGAAATCCTTCTGTGGGGGTTTTACCGTATTACAATGTTAAAGATATAGGGTTTATTGTTAAACGGAATGATTTTGATTTGCTTCAACGGGAAGAACTTATTGATGAACTGAAAAAAGCATATAAACAGTTGATACCTATGTATAAATTTCTAAAAAATATTTCTGATGAGTATGTATCACAGCAGGGAGGATAATTATGAGTTATATTGATTTGAAAAGCGGTACAGATATAAGAGGATTTGCCGCTGACGGGTTTGAAAACGAAAAACTTTTTTTAAGTGACGAAAAAATTAAAAACATCACTGCGGCCTTTTTGGATTTTTTGTGCCGTAAAACAGGCAAGAACTGCGGTGAGCTTGTAGTTTCGGTCGGGCATGATTCCAGAGTTTCGGCGGACAGAATAAAAAACGCAGTTATCTGCGCACTTACTTCCAAGGGAGCAGGTGTGTATAATTGCGAGCTTGCTTCAACTCCGGCAATGTTTATGTCTGTACTGGGTCTTAAATGTGACGGTGCTGTTCAGATTACCGCCAGTCATCATCCATGGGAAAGAAACGGACTTAAATTTTTTACTCCTGACGGGGGATTGGAAGGAGAAGACATTTCTGAAATTCTAAATAATGCTGAAAAACTTGATGAAGCATATACAGCTGATTTCAACAAGGTGACAAATGTTGATTATATGAATGATTACGCAGAAATTCTTAGAAAAATGATAAAAGAAGGGGTCAATGCGCCTGATTTTGAATATCCGCTTAAAGGCTATAAAATTATTGTTGATGCAGGTAACGGAGTTGGTGGATTTTATGCGGAAAATGTTCTGGCTCCGCTTGGCGCTGATGTTAACGGAAGTCAGTTCCTTGAGCCTGACGGAATGTTCCCCAATCATATTCCCAATCCGGAGAATGCTGCGGCAATGGAAAGTGTTTGCACAGCAACGGTTAAAGCTGATGCCGATTTAGGTATCATATTTGATACAGATGTTGACCGTGCCGGTTGTGTTGACAAAAGCGGAAAAGAAATTAACAGGAACAGTCTTGTCGCTCTCGCTTCTGCAATAGCTCTTGACGGGCAGAACGGTGTTATTGTTACAGATTCTGTTACCAGTGACGGACTCAGAGAATTTATCGAGTCTCTTGGAGGCGAACATTACAGATACAAAAGAGGGTATAAAAATGTAATAAACAAGCAGATTGAGCTGAATAATGCCGGAAAATTCTGCCCTCTTGCAATGGAAACATCCGGTCACGCCGCATTTAAAGAGAATTACTACCTTGATGACGGTGCATATTTAATGACAAAAATCGTTATATTTATGGCGAAAAACGGTGGAATTGAAGCTGTTGATAAAATCTTATCGGGACTAAAACAGCCAAAAGAAGCAGCAGAACTGAGATTTAATATTAAATGTGAAGACTTCAAATCATACGGTAAAAATGTTCTTGATGAACTTGTAAAGTATTTTCAGAACAAGTCCGGGTGGAAGATTGCTGACGATAACCGTGACGGCATAAGAGTTTCCGCAGATAAGGAAAACGGTGACGGATGGTTTCTGCTCAGACAGAGTGTTCATGATCCTGTTATGCCTTATAATGTTGAAAGCAATACAGATGGCGGAAATAAAATAATAACAGCAGCTTTTTATGAATTTATAAAAAACAAAGATATGCTTGATTTGTCTGCAATAAATAATTTTTTGAAGTAAAACTTGCTTGACAAATAAAGATTATACAGTATAATAAAGTCACCATTAGGAGTACGCGAGAGATCAAGCTCGTTGACCGTACAGCAACCTGCCCAAAGGCAAGGTGCTAAAGCTTGAATCGATGGGTGATATAGATTTCAAGGCTCATCGGTGACGATGGGCTTTTCTTTTTACTTCCGATGGAATATTATACTAAGAAGGTAAAGAAGATGAAAACACTTAAAACAACCGTAACAGAAGCAGGAAAAACCATTTATATTTATGCGGAAGATACTGCAGCAGCAAAGCAGTTCTTGCAGAACGCAGAGTCGGAAGGCTTTATGTGGTCTGACGGCAGAAGGCCAACGCAAAATCATATAAGTGATTTCTATGCAGTACACACAGATACGACAATCAATTACATCGGAGCTGCAGGCCGAACTGCTTTTCAATGCAGCTCCGGTAATATTTTGAAATTAAATTATGAAGATTTTATATCAAAAAATATAACGCAGACAGATAAAGTATAATTAAAAACCGGATTCAATAGATTTATATCCCCGTAGAAAAAAGATTATTAAGAATTTTTTCAAAAAGGACTTGATTTTCAGATTTATATGTGATATACTTTTATGCGTTCCGGGTGTGGCGCAGCTGGTAGCGCGCTTGACTGGGGGTCAAGAGGCCGTGAGTTCAAGTCTCGCCACTCGGACCATATCGAGTATTCATAAGGGACTTGACTTATGAATACTCGATTTCTTTTTACCCTGATAGGATACAGCATTCAGCAGGCTTTGAGCCTGCTTTTTTTATGCCGATTTTGAGGGTATATAACTTACGGATACGCCCTGCCTTGTGTCTGCTACAAACTGAGGCTGTGTGCGTGCAGCGGGCATTTCAATATATCCGACAAAGCGGTACATCAACATACGCAATAAAAAGATTTTACGGTTATGTGTGTTCTGATATAGACAAAGGATCCGGAAGTGCTTTCGGTGGAAAATGGAAGCCAAAAAAAGCACAGAATGAGCGATTCCTTGGGAATCCAAATTCAATAAACACATATACCACACCAAACGGAGAAAAATATGAAACTAAAATAGGCGATGATGGTCGTGCAGTCATGGAGCGGCATCACACAACGCACAACAGGGAACATACCGGACATTCAAATCCTCATGATCACGAGATAGACTGGTCAAATGGATTTCCGCATTTAGGAGAACCGATAAATTACAATATCTATCCTGTTCCTGAATTCAAATGTTTTGAAAGGATTAAATTTATGGACATACAAGGAAATACAGACGAGCTGAAATTTGAAAGCATAAATGATTTCAAATTTGCTTTGATATACGGCAGAGAAATTGAATTTGAGTGGAACGGCGTTAATTACGGTGTTTTTCACGAAGGTGAAGATGATAAAGCATTCTTTTTATGCGAAGCACATAAAGACGATAAAGGTGTTTTCTTCCGTACAGCCGATGAATTGCTTGATTTTGTAATTGACGGGAAACCATTAAGA
>JAZQPL010000005.1:0-33113 GCA_045628495.1 Acutalibacteraceae bacterium | reverse complement strand
ATTGACTGCTTGAGAGCACGGCGGAATGAAATTCTTCTTTCAAGCTGTGCTGCAATGTTTTCAGCAACAAGCTGTGCATCAAGATCAGGCTGCTTAATTTCAATAATGTTGATTGAAACATTCTTGTCTCCGCCAAGCTTTATAGCACAGATTGCTTTATGCTTTTCAATCTCTGAACCGCCACGGCCGTTTACCATGCCGGGTTTAGCACAATGGATGTTGATGTAAACACGGTTTGCATCACGCTCGATTTCAACCTTTGGTACACCTGCAGGAGCAAGTGTTTCGAGAAGGTATTCACGAAGATTATAATCTTCAACGAGTGTATCGCCGAAAGTGCCCTTGGGTGCGTACCAGCGCGATTCCCAGTTTTTGATAACACCGATTCTTAAACCGGTGGGATTTATTTTCTGGCCCATTTGTAAACCTCCTCCTTGCTTATTCTGCTTCTTTAAGCACCATGGTTATGTGCGAAGTCTTTTTGTTGATTCTGTATGCACGTCCCTGAGCTCTGGGTCTTATTCTCTTAAGAGTCGGACCCTGACATACGAAGCATTCTGCAACGTAGAGTCTGGAAACATCCATATCATTGTTGTTTTCCGCATTTGCAATAGCTGATTTAAGGAGCTTTGCAAGCGGCTCACACGCGGCCTTGGGCGTGTGCTTGAGTATAGCTGCTGCTTCATCAACAGGCTTATTTCTGATAAGGTCGAGAACTATCTGAACCTTTCTGGGCGCTATGCGAACATAAGTAACTTTCGCTGTTGCTTCCATTTTATTACACACTCCTTTGCCGATTATTTACCGTTGTTTGATGTTTTTGAACCTGCATGACCTCTGAAAGTTCTTGTAGGTGCAAATTCGCCTAACTTATGGCCAACCATGTCCTCAGTAACATATACGGGAACATGTTTGCGTCCGTCATGAACAGCAAATGTGTGGCCGACAAAGTCAGGGAAGATTGTGGAGCTGCGGCTCCATGTTTTAAGGACTATTTTTTCACCCTTCTCGTTCATCTCAACTACTTTCTTAAGCAGCTCGGGGCGAACATAAGGGCCTTTCTTTACGCTTCTGCCCATTATCTTTATCTCCTTTCGACTTATTTGCCGTTACGACGTTTAATAATAAGTTTGTTTGATGCTTTTTTCTTGTTTCTGGTCTTGTAACCGAGAGCGGGTTTACCCCAGGGGGTAACAGGACCGGGACGACCGATGGGAGATTTACCTTCACCACCGCCGTGAGGATGGTCGTTGGGGTTCATAACAGAACCACGGACTGTAGGTCTCCAACCCATATGACGCTTACGACCGGCTTTACCGATTTTAACATTCTCATGGTCAACATTACCTACAACACCGATTGTAGCCATGCAGCCGTTGGGAACATTTCTCAATTCGCCTGAAGGAAGACGAAGAAGAGCATAAGCACCTTCTTTTGCCATAAGCTGTGCTGCATTACCTGCTGCACGGGCAAGCTGACCGCCACGACCGGGATAAAGCTCAACATTATGAATGAAAGTACCTGTAGGAATATTGATAAGGGGTAATGCATTGCCGGGCTTAATATCAGCATCAGCACCTGCCATTACTTTATCTCCGACCTTAAGACCTGCGGGAGCGATGATATATCTCTTATCACCGTCTTCATATTTAATAAGAGCGATGTGAGCTGAACGGTTGGGGTCATACTCAAGAGTAGCAACTTCACCGGTAACGCCGAACTTATCTCTCTTAAAGTCGATAATACGGTATTTTCTGCGATTTGCGCCGCCACGATGGCGAACTGTGATTCTGCCGTAGCTGTTACGGCCTGACTTGTTGCTTACAGGAGCCAGAAGGCTTCTTTCGGGAGCAACTTTTGAAAGTTCTGAATAATCTGTATCCGACATATTACGACGGGCGTTTGTAGTCGGCTTGTAGAACTTAATCGACATTTTGTCCACACTCCTTTTCAAGTGATTTGAGCGGCTTAGCGGAGATGTCAAACTCCATACATTACCGCTTTATGACTGAACTTAATCAGCTTATTACATCATACCGTCAAAGAACTCAATTGTCTTTGAATCAGCAGTAAGAGTAACGATTGCTTTCTTCCAGGATGCTGTGTAGCCCTGTGAAGTGCCCTGTCTGCGAAGTTTACCTAAGCAGTTGATTGTGTTGACTTTAGCAACCTTGATATCGCCGGGCTTTGATGAGAAAAGTTCCTCAACAGCTTTTGCGATTTCAATCTTGTTAGCATCCTTAGCAACTGAAAAAGTATATTTCTTTTCAGCTGTAGCGAGCATGCTTTCTTCTGAAATTATAGGACGGAGGATTATATCCTGTGCTGCTTTACTCATGCGAATACCTCCTCAATCTTTGCAACGGCATCCTTAAGAACTACGATTGTGTCGCAGTTAAGAATGTCATAAACATTAAGTGTGTTTACAAGGTCAACCTTAACGCCTGCAATATTGCGTGCGCTTCTGTAAACAACATCATTCTTTTCAGGAAGAACGAAAAGCACCTTCTTACCTGTTTCAAGAGCCTTAAGAACGCTTACAACGCTCTTTGTCTTGATAGCTTCAAGTTCAAGAGATTCAAGAACTACCATTTCTTCAGCAGCAACCTTTGAAGAAAGTGCTGATTTCATAGCAAGCTTCTTTACCTTCTTGTTAATGTCGAAGCCATATTCACGGGGCTTAGGACCGTGAGCGATACCACCGTGAGTCCACTGAGGAGCTCTGGTTGAACCCTGACGAGCACGACCTGTACCCTTCTGTTTCCAAGGCTTTTTGCCGCCGCCGCTAACTTCGGAACGAGTTTTGGTGGACTGTGTGCCCTGACGCTGATTTGCAAGATAATTTACAACGCAAAGGTGCATGGCTGATACATTGGGCTCAATGCCGAAAACTGCGTCTGCAAGCTCTATATCAGAAACTTTCTTACCCTTGCTGTCAAATACTGAACAATTAGGCATATCTTAAACTCCTTCCTTAAGCTTTTTTGGCATCTGCAATAACAACGATTCCGCCTTTGGGACCGGGAACGGCGCCCTTAATAGCGATAAGATTGTTTTCTGCATCAACCTTGGCAACTGTTAAATTCTGAATTGTTACACGCTCTGCACCGAGATGACCTGCGAGTTTCTTTCCTTTGTAAACTCTTGAGGGGTCGGAGCAAGCGCCCAAAGAACCTGCGTGTCTTGCAACAGGACCGGTACCGTGTGACTCTTTGAGTCTTGAGAAGTTCCAGCGTTTGATGGAACCTGCTGTACCTTTACCTTTGCTTGTGCCGATAGCATCGATTTTGTCGCCTACTTCAAAAACATCTGCTTTGAAAATGTCGCCTACATTGATACTGTCAATGTCATCAAAACGGAACTCTTTGAGAACCTTCTTGGGAGCAACATCGCCTTTTGCGAAATGACCTTTCATAGGTTTGTTGACACGCTGTGCTTTCTGGTCACCGTAACCCAGCTGAACAGCCTTGTAACCGTCGTTCTCAACAGTCTTCTTCTGAACGACTGCGCAAGGACCGGCTTCAATAACTGTAACAGGAATTACATTACCTTTTTCATCGAAAATCTGTGTCATGCCGATTTTCTTGCCGATAAGACCTTTTTTCATTTAATTTTCCTCCTTATAGGTTATTGGTTGGCAATGCCAACTTGACCTGCGGCGTCACAAACGAGATTAAAGTTTAATTTCGATTTCTACGCCTGCGGGAAGCTCAAGACCTTTCAGAGCATCAACGGTCTTAGCTGACGGTCTGATAATGTCGATAAGCCTTTTGTGTGTGCGCTGTTCAAACTGTTCACGGGAATCCTTATACTTATGAACTGCGCGAAGGATTGTAACGACCTCTTTCTCTGTAGGAAGCGGAACAGGACCTGAAACCTGAGCGCCTGTACGCTTTGCAGTTTCAACAATCTTCTCTGCTGCCTTGTCAACGATGCTGTGATCGTAACCCTTAAGTCTGATTCTGATTTTTCCCTTTACTGCCATGAGTTTTGCCTCCTTAAATTTGGCGGGCATTCGTTTTGAGCTTTTGATACAACGCTTCCGGGCGTTTCAGCCCTTCGCATTTAAAAACCGGAATGGGTTAGTTCCGGGTAGTGTGCATTACTCAAAACGCACAAGTACCTACCGTGCTTACAAGGGAAGTAAGCACTTGAAAGTACAAGTTATTCTTGCGCCCGGTTTAAAATCGGACATACTCCGTGAGAGTTCCCAACTTCTACGAGTTGCCACATCCCACATCAACGCATATCTACACACCATACTACATAATAATATAGCGTACTGTAGTAATATACCACAGTACGCCTGGAATGTCAAGGATTTTTTTCAATTTTTTCGTAATAATTCCTCAAATAATTATATGAAGGTTTTTATCATCATCATGCTGTATTATTTCAGGAATACTCATGTATTTATTTCATTTTTGATTACACTGATGTCAAAGATACTGCCGTCTTTTTCCAATTTAGTGAATCACTGATATACAATATAATATAGTATAATAAAGCTGTATATGATTTTATATATTTGACAAAATAAATTCGGAAAAATCTTTAACGCTGTTGAAAGTGAATTTGATTTCAGAATCAAAAGAATACAGCCCGTCTTTGTTTTTGAAATATATACTTTTCATACCCAACTGAGCAGGAGCGTAAAAGTCCTTTCGTGGATTATCCCCTACATAAGCAATCTGCTCAAAAGGAAGCTTCCACCGGCAACTCATAATGCGGAAGGAAACATCGTTAGGTTTTCTGAACTGTGTTCCGCCTAACTCATCAGTAATAATAATGTCATCTGCCAGATCTCTGAGTCCTAAAGAATCAATTTTATTATTCTGGCCCTCAGGTCTTCCGTCGGTTATTATTCCCACCTTTACGCCATTTGCTCTTAATGAAATAAGAAGTTCTTTAATTCCGTCATAAAGTTTAATATCCGGAATATTGTTTCTGTATGCCTCCAGACATTTGTCTTTAAGTTCCGGCTTGTTTATTTCGTTAAGCAATGCGTCTATTGCAGGCTTTCCTTCTTCATAATATTTCTGAAGCTTTGATTCTGAACTTTTATCGTTAAGCAATTCTGCAACTGCCTTAAATCCGCTTCTTACATAATCGCTTTCTGAATACAAAGTATCGTCAAGGTCGAAAATTACTCCTTTGAGCTGCTGAATTTCATTGCCCTGCTCAATGCAAACGCACTGATCAAATCTGCTGAAAACTGCGCCGTTGTCCACACGGCATAAACCTGCGTCGATTTTTTCACCCTTCAGCAAACGCAAAAGCATTTCAGCAGACCTTGCGCCTGCTTTCATACTTAACGGAGAACCTCCGCCGAATCTCGGATTTATTTCAATATAATAATCACTGTCTGTTTCACAATGGCGAATAAGCTGAACTGTTAAAGGTCCGCACGGTTTGAACTTTTCAACAATTTTAAGACTGTCTGCGATAATTTTTTCATCCATGGCTATTCTTGTTTTAAGAACTTCTCCGCCTCTGACAGCTACTCTTATTCTCGGAATAACTGTAATCGGATTTCCGTCGAAATCACAGAATATATCAACAGTATATTCAACTCCGTGCACATACGGCTGAATGATATAATCACCTATCAGTTCAGCATAAACTCTTAATTCAGACTGATTGTTTACTTTGTAAGCATTTATACTGCTGCTTCCGTCTTTAGGTTTGATAAAGCACGGGAATAAACCGTCATATAATCTGTAATCATTTACGGTTTTCGGCGTTTTTAAACCGCAGGACTCAAAGAAATCAGATGTTTTATTTTTATCTCTGCAAATTGAAATCACATCCGGAGAGCTTATCAGTACTTTTGTTCCTTCCTTTGCAAAGACATCCGCATTTTCAGAAAGTACCGTTAAATCGGTATCAATAGTAGGGATTATAAGGTCTATTTTATCATCTTTACAAATCTGAAGTAATTCCGGAATATAGTTCTTGTCAAGCATTCTGCAAACACTTCTTGTGCAGTCGCAATATGCAGTTGCCGGAGCATCTTCCGAAATATCAATTCCGTATATGACCAATTTAACATTCATAACTGTTGCAGCTTCTTTGAACGCCTGAATCAATTCGACTCTGCGTCCTACGCCTGTAACAAGAATGCGAAATTCTTTCTCCATTACTTCACCTACTCATTAGTTTATATGCACATGCCAATGGTTTAACCGAAAATTACAATAATATTATTTTTTATCAACATTATCTTTTTCCACAATAAGATTCGATGAATCAATTGCGTTCTTTCCGCCGTAACCGTAGCCGCCGTATCCGCCGTAACCACTGTAGCCACTGCCATAACCGTATCCGTTACCGTAGCCGCCGCCGTAACTGCCGCCGTAACCGTATCCGCCGTAACTGCCGTAACCGTAGCCGGTAGAGTAACCGTAGCCGCCGTAACCGCCATAGCCGCCGTATCCGCCGTAACCGCCATAGCCGCCGTAGCCGCCTTTCTTCTTTCTGCCGTATCCGTATCTTCCGCTTCTGCGGTAATAACCTTTCTTTTTATAATAACGGTTATTTTCTTCACCTGAGCTCATTGTGAGAATCGTACCGACAATCTCTATGCCTGAGCCTCTGATTTCGTCAATAGTTCTGTTAATTTCATTTGTTTTAGCGTAATCACGCCTTACGCAGTAAATGATACCGTCTGTAAGCGGAGCAATAACTAAACTGTCTGTAACAACATGAGAGGGGGGAGAGTCGATAATTATATAATCGAACTCTTTTCGTGCCTGCTCAAGAATATTGCGGACTTTTTCTGCGTCAAGAACTTCTGTTGATTTAAGCGAAACGCCGCCTGTAGGCAAAACGAAAATGCCCAGTGATTTAATAAACTTAACAGAATCAACATAAGTTGATGTACCCTTGATTATGGGAATAAGACCGTATCTTGTATCACTTTTAACACCAACCGCTCTTAGAACTGCAGGTTTTCTGAAGTCGCAGTCCATAAGAAGAACTGACTTTCCTTTCTGAGCAAGTGCGCAGGCAATATTAACAGACACTGTTGTTTTACCTTCATCTTCGTAGGTACTTGTAACAACGAAGCACTTGCTTCCTCTTTCCGCATAAATGTTTTCAATTTTTGTTCTGATGGACTTAAAGCTTTCAATAAAGGAGAAGTTAACCTTCTTTTCATCCGTAAGCAGCAACGCACCTGACGGAACCTTTTTCTTCATAAACAAGCCTGTGGGCTTTTCGACTATTGGAATAGAGCCGAGAACCTTTGTCTGAGTCATACTCTTCAACTCATCCATATTCATAATCGTATCTGTAACAAGAACAGTGAAGAATACAATCAAAACAACAAGAGCGGCACCTATAATGAAACCGTACAATGCACTTGTAACAGAACCTGCCGATGAATTAACAAACGGATCTGAAGGTTCTTTAATAATATCAATGCTGAGGGTTGTATCAAATCCCTGAACATAACCCGGGAATTCATCAATAACAACATTTAACGCTCTTTCGCAATAACCGCTGTCTGTACTGCTTACGCTTAAAACGAAGAAACCGTTCAAATCTTCAGAAACAGTAGAAACATTCAGCGTGCTTCTGATAAAGCTTTCCGAATATACGGTTTCAAGTCCCTGTGAATCAAGCGCATCTTTGATTTTTTTAACCATTTTATCGCTCTGCAAAAGGAACTGATATCTTTTAACTTCACCTTCTGTATAGAAAGTTTTCTGTTTTACAACAGATGTTTCAGCTTCACCTGTATCGGAATAGTCAGTAACCCTGACATAATTGGTAACCATAAATGCAAGTGTTGCCTCAGTTGAATATGTCTGAACATAAGTCGATTCTGAGATTATATAACCACCTGCCGCAAAAACAACACCGGCAAGCAAAACAGCCCAGAGCTTACTAACAATACTTTTAATAAGTCTGATCATATCGACGGACGAACCGTCTTCATATATATTATGAGGCATAGATTCAAAATTATCTTTTGCCATTCACTATCAGCTCCTTAAACAATTGACTGCTATATTATAGCAAAAACAGAAATTTATGTCAATAAAATCTGCGCTTTTCAAGTCTTGCAAATCTTATCGGAGGGATTTCCTCATCATTGAGTATCCTTTCCGGGTTTGAATGTACCATTCTGCGCATAAAATCGGGATTTATATCTCTCGGGAACACTCTGAGCATCTCGTCCAAATCATTCGGCCGTCTTCTTAACGAATGGGCATCTGTTGCAATAAAAGAAGCAATTCCTTTATATGCCATTTCATAAGCAAGCTCAAATTCCTCTCGTCCGTCTCTGCTGGCAAGGCTTCCCGCATTGAGCTGAAAAAGGACTCCTCTTGCGGCAAGCTCATTCACGGCATCATAATCCCGTTGAAAGTATTCGTACCGTTCAGGGTGAGCAATTATCGGCACAACACCCATAGAATAAAGCTCGTTGAGATATTCAAAAATATTCTGCAATCTGTTGCCGTAAAAATCAAATTCCACCAGAAGATACCTGCTGTTATTTACAGTAACTCTTTTCAGGTTTTTTGAATAAAAAATATCATCGTCAACAAACACTTCCGCTCCCGGAAATATTTCCATTCCTATATTATTATCAGAAACTTGATTTTTCAGCAGTTTTATTTTTTCATCTCTGATTGAAAGAAAATTATCAATATCCCCTGCAGAATTAAAATGGGGAGTAACAACTGTTTTTCTGATATGATTTGCTCTTCCCAAAGAACACATCTTAAGAGATTCTTCTAAATTTCCCGCGCCATCATCCATCCCGGGCAGAATATGAGTATGAATATCTATCATTTATTCATTCCTCCTTCTGTAAAGCGATATGTTCTAAGGGCAAATCCCTGAGCAGCGGGAACAACGATAGATGCAGTGGAATAAAATCCCGGGCCCGTCGTATCTCCCTGCGAATAATCAACAGTTCCGTCTTTTCTTGTTACGGAACATATATAATACATAGCTTTTTTGCTTGCCTGTGAATATTTATCATTATCAAAAATATCGCCGGCACAGCAAAGGAACCATGCAATCATTGAAGTTGCGGCACTGTCAGCTCCCGAAAAATAAAGAACATTTCTGTCGAAGCCTCCGTCAGCACGCTGATATTTAATAATATCATCTGCAAATATTTCAATTAACTGTTTAATGTATGATTTTTCATCATTAAACAATTCCGATTTATTAAATGAATTGTAAGTATCTGCAAGCCCTGCAGCCCACCAGCCGCAGCCTCTGCCCCAGCCGTAAAGTCCGAGAGGTGCATTATTGTTTGCATTAAAGCAATGAACAGGCAAACCGAAATCCTTATGAAATCCGTTTTCATAATAATTTTTTATAACCGAAACAGCAATTTTTGCAGCATACTCGCTGTTATATTTAACAGCATACTCTGCAAGAAACGGACAAACAAGTCCGACTGTAT
This sequence comes from Acutalibacteraceae bacterium, assembly GCA_045628495.1. Lineage (GTDB taxonomy): Bacteria > Bacillota > Clostridia > Oscillospirales > Acutalibacteraceae > CAG-488. Next base: position 23,686 of record JAZQPL010000005.1, on the reverse strand, counting down.
CAACAAAACAGATATTATCTTCCTTTGAATACGGTACTCTTCCCGTTCTTTCATATTTTTCGGTTATCAATCCGAACACCTTATCCATATACGGCTTAAGTTCGTTCTTTTCTCCCTTATCAAGCATTGCATAAGCAAGCATAGCAACATCTACTCTGTCTGTATCAAAGATATTTTCAGACAGTTTTTTATTTATAAAATTCCTCGCAATATTACCGTTATTCACTGCGCAAAGAACAGGAGCCTCCTGCCATGACTGAATAGCCTTAACCTTGTAATCACCTTTTATAATATCAATAATAACAAGCCTTGATTCTGATTTTTTCGGAACAATCGGCACTCCGTTTTTCAGCCATTTTTCTGCTGTGCTTTCTGCGGCTTTATACCAGTCATCACCAAATGAAAGACTGCCCATTCCTCTTCTTTTAAGGATATTCTCAGCAAAAGGAATAATATCAAATAAAACTGCCGCAAAAGCAATAATCAGCATTAAGCTGAGAATGACAATAACCGCTATCATTTAATTCACCTTAACCAATTATATTTCTGAAAGCTTTGCTCCGGCACTCACAGAACTTTTTATTCTTTCCGGAATTACAGAACGAAGCACAGAACTAATTTCGTTTTCATTTTCGCAAAGCTTATTAAATTCTTTAATCAGAGTATCGCCTGACTCAACCTTTAAAGAATCAATTACGAACCTTTCATCGCCGAATAAATCCTCTGCGATACCTCTTGACTTAACACTGTAGCCGAGAACAATGGTAGGTACATAATTTGAATATGCGGCAATAGTTGCGTGAGTTCTTGCGCCTATAAAATATTTCAGCCTTGCAATATATCCTTTATATTGCTTTGCATTTAAATTGCCGGGAATTTTTATAACACGGTCTTTATTGTCAAGTCTGTTATAAATATCATCAAGCACATCACAGTCATTATTTCCCTGTTCAATAACATGAGGAATTAAAGCAATCTGAAAATCTGTTTTTTCAATAATATATTTCAGAAATTCAACACATGAATCGAGAAGCTTTTCGTTTTTGCCGCAAACAAGAGGGCTTAAATTAAATCCCAGCGTTTTTCCCTGAATGAACCCTTCCGGCAAAGGCAAGTCTTCTCTTTCCATACAAAATGCAGGGTCGGAAAACATAAAAAGCTTTGAAGGTTTTACATATTTTTCAAGATTTCTGTATGTAACAGGTTCACGGACAAACACGGCATCAAAACTGCGCAGACTTTTTATTTTTTCTTCTGTTAAATCCTGCTCACCTATTGAAGCTCCCCAAAGGACAACTTTTTTGCCTTTTTTATGTATTTTTTCAATAATTGATACAGTTGAGGTATTATCTCCGTAACAATATGTATCTCCCCCTACGGAAAGAACAATATCGCAATCCAGTGCCTGTTCTATAACAGATGAGTATTTTTTCTGATAAAAATACTTCTCGCTGTTAGAAAGTTTAACGCAAACAGCTGCGGCAATCTTTTCCGTTTCCGAAAGCTGTCTGCCTTCAATTTTCACAATATCCATGTTAAGCGCAGTATCATTTTCCGGATGGTGCGAAGCCAGCTTGAATGAAGCCTCTTTATCTGTTTTTGTTAAAATATTAACTGTACCTCTAATAATCGCTTCGCAGCCACGATTGTGACAGCCGGCATGGTCAAATAAATAATACTTCATTTCCCTGTCCTTTAATCAACATATTTTTTGTATCTGACTTTTTTAATAACTGATAAAAACGGATATTCAATAATGCACAAAAGTTTGCACATGGGACTTTCAATATCGGCAACAACTTCTTTTATACTTTTTCCGATTACATTGCCGTAGTAACCCATCTTTAAGGTATTTTCGGCCTTGTCTTCTCCGCATCCGTCATTGAGTACCGACATCATCCAGTAGTAATTTGTAACATATCCTTCTTTGATATGGTTCTTATACCACGATGTCATAAGCGAATCAGGTTCGTTTTCGTAATAATACCTTACAATATCATTGGTGTAAAACTGTTTGTATTTTTTGTCAAGCTTATTCCAGACAACACACTCGGTGATAAAATTTGTCCCCTCCGGCTCGGGGAAAGGAAATTCTTTAAGCTTAGCCGTTTTAATACAGCTGAATTTTTCACCCGGACAGGTTGCCGCTATTTCACGGGGATTTTCGCTTTCGTTAATTCCGTCAGGGAATGGCGGACTCTTCGGCTCTTTCGTAACGGAGTCAATACATCTGCCCACAACGCTCCAGTATTCATCCTTCCTGTCATCCGGAATTGAATCCCACCTGTTAAGGAAATATTTGATTGTTTCCGGAGGCATTGCATCGTCAGAATCAAGAATAATTATATACTCACTGTCTGTAAGATAATTGGCATAATTTGCAGCAGTGTGCTTCCCCCCGTTTTTCTTGTAATAGTATCTTATGGGGAAACCTGCTTTGCTCCTGTATTCTTCAAGCAAATCAGAAATATCTTCCTTTGAACCGTCATCTATTATCAGCCATTCAAAATCCTGATATGTTTGTGAAACAAGACTGTTGAATACACGGTCAATGGTTCTTCTTCTGTTATAAAACGGAGTGAAAACCGTAACTTTGAACGGATATTCCAGCCGTTCCGGTTCTTCATATTCCAAAGTGATTTTTTCTTTTTTTGTTTCATTGGCAGAACTTTTATGAAGAAAAGAGTAAACCTCGGTTTTTAACTCATTGTTTCTTAACTTTCTGATAATTCTGCCTATATTTTTCTTAAGGAAACAGTTTGAAATAAAAACATCGGTTTCACTTTCAAAACAACCTCCGTCTTTCAGCTCTTTAACAAAATTATAAATCTTTTCATCACTAAATGACGAACACATAGTTTTCTTAAATGAACTTTTCGAACAGCTTTTATATGCAAGAACAACACAGCCCGAAAACTGATTTGCAAATCTTTTTTTATATTTTTTCTCAACATATTTTTCATCGAGCTGAAATTTACCGTACATTTTTATTGTATCATAATAATCCTGCATCAATGTATAAAAATAGTCGCTTCTGTCACTGTGAATTGCTCCGCTTTGAACATACCTGTAAAAGTATCCGTTTTCAGGAACATAATACGCATTACTGCACACAGAAAGAAAATCAAGAACAAAAGCCTTATCTTCTCCGAATTTCTGACCTGCATTGAATTTTATTGAATTATCATCAATAATGCTCTTTCTGAAAACTTTATTCCATACGGAATTCATAGCCGAATTTTCAAGCATATAATCAACAATATCATTCTGAATATAGTTTTTATCTAACAACTTTTCCTGAGGAAAAGGAAATTTCAGGAAATTATTAAAATCCGCATACTCATGAATGAAATCAAAAAACACCATATCACTATCGGATTTTTCAATAGCGCACAGTACTTTATTAAGCATTCCCTTAAAAAGAAAATCGTCAGAATCAACAAATGATACATATTTTCCGCTTGCAAGCTCAATTCCTTTGTTGCGTGCGGCACTGACTCCGCTGTTTTCCTGTCTGTAACAAATAACATTGGAAAACCGTTCTGCGTACATACTGCAAATCGCAGACGAAACATCTGTTGAACCGTCATCAACAAGAATAAGCTCGCACTTTTCAAAGCCTTTCTGGGAAATAACAGACTCTATACTCTCTCTCAAAAATTCTTTCGCATTATAAACAGGAATTATGAATGAAATTGCTGTATTCATCCGGTTGCCTCCTTAGAAAAACTTTCTCTCCGGGAAGAATGTATCTGACTCGTATGATGTAAGTGAAAACCTCTGGAAGGTTGAATAATAATAATACATTAATACACAAACGGTATAGTATAATCCACGGTCTTTTTTCTGAACACCGTTATATACAACCCACGACAGAAGAATTATATAATAAATGCTCAAATATATCGCCAGTCTTGCAAAAATCCAGTTATATGTTGAAAAAATATAAATCGCAGCATTTACCATGCCCATATTTGTCAGAATATCGCCTACATGCCCAAGCCGTCGCATCTGCGCTCGTGAAAAATACGCAATAACAACAGGAACAAGAGACACCAGAACTCTGATGAAGTTTGAACCGCCTTCCGAACCGTTTGTAAACCAGCCGTTTTCGGCATACCCGGAAAATCCGGTATCTTCAAGTGCGCCGAGGAAAGACGGAAGAATAAGGTCAAACAGAGAAAGGGCAACCATGCTGCAAAACAGGAGCATAAATGAAGACGGTTGCCAGGCTTTTCTGCGTACAAACCAAAATACAAATATCATTACCCATGCGCTTTCATGCATTTCCCACGCAAGAAAAACGAATATGGCATATTTTAATACAGCAGTTTTCTTTCGTGAAAATATATATTTAGTTCCTAAAAGCAAAATTCCGGTTGCACAGTATTGCCTTATTCCGTTCATAGATGCACCGAAATATCCGGTTGCCATGAACAGATATATTGCCAGATCATAAGGATGTGAATACTTATATAATATTACAAAAACAGGAACAAGAGATATTATCGCGGTAATAAAAATAAGCCAATGATAATCATCAACCGTTTCTTTAACAATATCCGCTATAAGCGGATACATAGTTTCCGTTCCCAATCGAAAATGAACATGACCGTCCGGAACAGTTTCTTTAAAGTCCTTTATATAATAAAATGTATCGCCGTTCTCAGTCCTCAAGCCGGAAAACGGAACATACATCAATATAGGCACTATTAAACTGACAGGGTTAGGCAACGGCTGACCCAATCCGCCGAGTTTTTTAAGCGGATTATATCTGCTGTATATTGCCAGTCCCCAGCAAATAACAGTTATTGCCCACGCTAAGCGCAGGTAAAATTCAACACTCGCTTTACTCATAATTACCTCTGAATCAAACGGTAAATTTGTTTCATCTGAATCAAAACATTTTCTTTAGAAAACTTTTTAATATTTTCACTTGCCTTTTGTGAAAATCGATTAAACAGTTCTTTATCGTTCAACAATAAATTTATCTTTTCAGCCATGGCTTTATCATCATTCACTGCAACAGTAAACCCGTCCTCCCCGTTTTTTACAAGGGATCTGTGTCCTCTGTTATCAGTTGCTACAACAGGAACACCGCACGCCATAGCCTCCATAATATTAACGGGCAATCCCTCCCGGATACTTGATGCGGCGCATATATCACTCATTTGCAAAAGTTCGTCAACATCGTCACGCTGATCTAAAAAATACACCCTGTCTTTAACTGAGTACAGTTCAGCCGCTTTTGCACAAGCTCCGTTATTATTATCTCTGCCTGCAAACAGAAGCTTTGCACCGGGAATTTCCTTTAACGCCCTGATTATCATTTCCTGATTCTTATTTTTATTAAGCTCTGCAACATAAATGAGTATTTTATCGTCTTTTGAAAAGCCCTTTTTCTCCCTCAGCTTCATCTTTTCATCTTCAGAAACGGGGAAAAACTTTTCGCTGTTATAGCCAACTCCGTTCACAAGCTTAACATCAGGATGCTTGAAATGCTTTTTTGCAAAATCATAATCTTCTTCATTTATAGTAATCAGGCAGTCCGTCTTAAAAGACATAAAATATTCTATGGGATAAAATATCAACCAGTTGATAAGCGGTGCGCCTTTATAAAAATGAAAACCGTGAGCAGTATAAATCACTTTACTTCCGCTGTTTTTACCCACTGCAAGCCTGGTCAGCATTCCGCCTACAGGAGTATGGCAGTGAATAATATCATACTTGTTTTCTTTAATTATACTTTTAAGCTTTTTATATGCGGCAATATTGCTCTTATCAAAAGGAGAACGGGAAATTGAAAGCTTATGATGCTTATCGCAAAAATCAAGTTCTTTTTCTTTTTTGCTTGCAACATGAACCTCCCAGCCATCGTTATGAAACATTTCAAGGTACGGCATATGAAAATAATAAAAATGTTCAGCTATTGTGGCACTGAATAATATTTTTTTCACTTCTGCTTACCTCACTTCTGCAACGGGAGTTCCCGTAAATTTTTCCATAGTATCGTTCTGACTGCAATTTATATCACTGTGCATCAAAACATTTTTCACTGTTTTCGCAATAATTTTTATATCAAGAACAAGACTCATATTATCAACATAATATACATCGTACCTGAACTTTTCTTCCCAAGAAATAGCATTTCTTCCGTTCACCTGAGCCCAGCCGGTTATACCCGGTCTGACTTCATGCCTTCTCATCTGCTCTGCGTTATATAAAGGAAGATACTCACAAAGCAACGGTCTCGGTCCGATAATGCTCATATCACCTTTTAAGACATTGATGAACTGAGGAAGCTCGTCAATACTCGTTTTTCTTAAAACGGAACCTAATTTTGTCATTCTTTCCATATCGGAAAGCTCGTTCCCGTTTTTGTCTTTTGTCTGCTCTTTCATAGTTCTGAATTTATAAACAGTGAAAATTTTGCCGTCCTTTCCAGGGCGTTTCTGGCGAAAGAATACACTCCCCCCGTCAGAAAGCTTTACAGCTGCGCAAGCTGCAATCATAACAGGTGAGGACACCGTCAGCACAGCCGCAGATGCGGCAATATCAAATGACCTTTTAATAAAACTATACATAAAACAACCAGCTTTTAATCAATATTTGCAGTTTCAGGCTCATGATAATTTGTAACAATCAATTTAAGTATTTTCTTGATTTCAGCAGGTTCTGCCGACTTTAACGCTTCGATTTGCGCAATCAGCAAATCATCGTCAATATCCACCGGACTTGTTACATAAATTTTATCGTTTGCTGTAAGTCTTCTCTTATCGTACTCTTCTTCAAGAGCAAGCTCCTCATAGAGCTTTTCGCCCGGTCTCAGCCCGGAGAAAGTAATGTCAATATCAATATAAGGCTTATATCCGGAAAGTGAAATCAGATTTTCCGCAAGTGAAATAATTTTCACGGGTTCGCCCATATCAAGCACAAAAATCTCTCCTCCGTCAGCCATACCGCCTGCCTGAACAACAAGCTGACTTGCTTCGGGAATTGTCATAAAATATCTTGTAATATCAGGGTGAGTAACCGTAACCGGACCGCCGTTTTTTATCTGCTCGGTAAATAACGGTATTACACTGCCGCTTGAACCGAGAACATTTCCGAAACGAACCGCCGCAAACTTTGTTTCATTATTGCACAGACGGTCAAAATACTGAATTATCATTTCGGTAACTCTCTTTGTAGCACCCATAACATTTGTCGGGTTTACGGCTTTATCCGTAGAAATGCTTACAAATCGCTTAACCTTGTATTCAACAGCCGTTTGCGCAAGATTATATGTGCCGAAAATATTATTCTTAACAGCTTCTTTCGGATTAGCTTCCATAAGAGGAACATGCTTATGAGCAGCGGCATGGAAAACAACATCGGGATGAAATTCTTCAAAAACTTCCCTGAGCCGCTGAACATCTCTGACTGAACCTATTCGGATAATAACCTCGGGTTCCCCTCCGTAAATCCTGTCAAGCTGATTTTTCAGAACAAAAGCATTATTTTCATATATATCGAATATTATTATTTTTGACGGAGAATATTTTGATATCTGACGGCAAAGCTCCCCACCTATTGAACCGCCGCCGCCTGTTACAAGTATGTTCTTATCAGAAAGATATGCGCATATTTTTGTGTCAAGCGTAACTTCAGGGCGGGACAGCAAATCTGTAATACTCACATCTCTCATACCGGAGCCGGTACCTTCAACCATTTCAAGGATACTCGGAGAAATTTTAAGATGACAGCCGGTAGTAACGGCAATACGCAAAATTTCAGACTGTCTTCTTTCATCAGCGGAAGGAATGCATATTACAATAGTATCAATCTTACATTTTTCTGCAATGGCAGGTATATCATCACAGGTGCCTTTTACAGGAACACCTCTTATTCTCTGACCTATTTTAAGGGGATTATCGTCAACAGCGACAACCGGTCTGCCTTTTTTGTAATATCCCGCTTCCAGTTCTTTGATGATTATCATGCCCATATCTCCGGCACCGACAATCATAACTCTCTTTGCTTTTCGTTTGCTGAAATGATTATCGGTTTTCATCATTCGCCTGATATACCTGTAAGCTACACGCATTGCACAAACAAAAACCAGAACCATCAATGTACCGTAAACATAAAACCTGAAATTTATCAGACCGTTTGTAAGGTTGGATACACTGAAATGCAGTGCTGACATAACAACATCTATGGAAAGACCGATTAGTCCTCCTAAAAATGTTGCGGCTCCGATATTCATAAGCTCTTTTGAGCCTGCATATTCCCACATACTCTTATAAATGCCGAAAGCACAGTATAAAATAATAAATACAACCGTCACCGGCAAAGCACGCTCCAAAATAACGGGCCAGACATCTTTTTTGCCTTCTAACGCTGCGGCTATTACATACGCCAAATTTACAGAAATAATATCGTAAACTATCATCAGAAACTTTTTCAGTTTGACATTTTTCAAGTCCATTTAATCACTCTTTCCGAAAAATCAGACAAAATACATCCTACTACACTAATTTAATTATAGTTTAATATAATCACATCAAATTGTCAATAATAATAGTTAAAATACTCTTGAATTATATTAAATATGATGTTAAAATCTCAGTAAAGGATGTGATTGCGATGATAGGATTAGGTATTTGGGAAATACCTGTAAATTCAATGTTCTATAAAGGCATGGCAGAAATTACGGTTTCGGAACAAAACGGTGAATATGATTTTTCATTTAAGGCTGAAGGATTTAATGTTCCTGAAATGGATATTACAAATGTTGTTGTAAAAAACAGCACTCTTTCCGCAGATGCGACCTGCAATATGCTCAAGGGCAAAAAGATACATGTTGATGTTACATTTAACGGCGATACATGTACCGGAGTTGTCAAAGGCCCTTTAGGCGTTAAGATAAAGATTAACGGAAAAAGAAAATAAACATAAAAGGCAAAAAACAGCGGGTTGTGACGAAACACTGAAAGTTTCGTCACAACCCATTCATCTTGTGAAAAAATACTGTCGCAAACAGAAAAAATTTACTGCAGTCCGTTTATGTAAAATCCGATTCTTTTTTTATTCCGAATATCCATCTTAATATTCCTTTCAAAGCCTTCGGGCTTTTAACCAACACTACCTGCATAAAACTCCTCCATTATCTTGCGCCGAAAGCGATGCCCATAATTACAAGAGCCGTTGAAAGCAACGCAATTATCACCCCTTTCGGACAGCAGAATGCGACTATAAGCCCCACTCCGAAAGCTGCAAGTAATATGCCGGGATTTACACCTCGCCGTTTTCCTCGACATCTCATAAAAACACCGCCTCAGCATTATAATAACGGCAACGCCGTCTGTTATATACTATGGCGGTTATTTTTTTTTGTTACTCTTTTGATTTTATTATAAGCAATGTACCGTTTGAAACAGTAATTCTCCCTGTTGTGTTTTCAACATAATTGCTCACACCTATAGGAAACGATGATTTAATATCAGCATTATTTAACGGGTAATGAAATCCTTCAAGAGTTACCCCCTGTGCCTTGTTATCAAATGAAAAAACGGAAACCTTTTCGTTCTGTTCTTTTTCAACTTCAACCGAACTGTTCTTTATTACAAAAGCTGTGTTTTTTTCATCTGCCAATACAGCCTTTGCACCGTTTTCACATGCAAAAATCAATGTCTGAATATTAGCGAATGTATGGTCCATTCTTCCGCCTGTTCCGCCCAGAATAAGAAAATCCCTGCATCCTCTTTTAATGCCCTCTTTAACTGCAACAAGTGTATCGGTATCATCCTTTTCAACCGGATAAACTATGGTTTCTGCAGTTGTTTCAGGTTTAACGGAAGAATCATAGTCGCCTAAGAATAAATCTGAAGCAACCTCCAAAAACTCAAGGTGACGCTGTCCCCCGTCAGCACAAACAATAAAATCATCTTTGTTTAACAGCTTTTTTATTACAGAATAATCTTTTATTTCAGCTGCTCCGAGAATAACCCATCTTTTCAAAGCTGCCACTCCTTAATATCCTTAACTTCATTGTACAGCATCTTATAGCTTTCGTGCCGTGAAGTGCTTATTTCACCACGGTTGACTGCATCAATAATACAACAGCCTTTTTCACACAAATGAGCGCAGGATGTGAATCTGCATTTTCCTATATAATCGTTAAATTCTTTGAAATAATACTGAATATCATCTTTAAGTATAGTTTCACCGCATTCAAAATCCAAAGAAGAAAATCCCGGGGTATCCGCAACATAAGCATCGCCTATTTTATATAATTCAACCTGTCTTGTTGTATGTCTTCCTCTGCCGAGCTTTGCGCTTATTTCACCTGTTGAACGAACAAAAGACGGGTCAACGGCGTTAAGAAGCGATGATTTTCCCACGCCTGTGTTTCCTGTAAATGCACTTATTTCATTTGAAATTTCATTCTTAATCTGCTGAATGCCTTCCCCTGTAACGCAGGAAACAGAATAGCATTTTATGCCTGCGGTTGTGTATATTTTTTCAAGCTCATGTGAAGACTTAATATCATTTTTTGTAAAAACAACTACAGGTTCAATCCCGTTCTTTTCAGCTATAACAGTTAATCTGTCAATAATCAGCAAATTGGGATTGGGCTCGCAGGTTGAACAAACAATAAAAAGCTTGTCAAGGTTCGCAACAGGTGGTCTGCTGAGAAGATTTTTCCTTTTCTTTATTTCTTCAATGGTATTCTGCCCGTTTTCTCTGGTTTCTATTACTACTCTGTCCCCGGCAACGGGAATTGTTTTTTCTTTTCTGAATATGCCTTTTGCCTTACATTCATATACCGAGTCGGCGATTTCTACTTAATAGAAGCCGCCGATACCTTTAATTATCAATCCATCGTGTCGCAATACTGTCACCGCTTACTGATTCAGATTTTGCTGAGCCTGCTGGTCCACAGGCTGTGTGGTTTTTTCTGTTAAAGTATAAGTTTTTTCGTTAAGCGTTTTACCTGAAATAAAGTTTACCGAGCAGGTGTAATAAGTCTGACCGTCAATAATTACCTCAAGAGAATCTGCTGTACCGAAGCCTCTTAACGCAACAGAATAATTATAATCTCCCATGTAAATTGTATGGCTCTTTTCAACAGTTTCGCCGTTAAGCTTAATCTGTATTGTTTTCATATCATTTGTTCCCGGGAGTTTAAATGTAACGGTATAATCTACGCTGGGGTCTTTACCCTTGCTGACATAAATAATAATCTCTGTTCCTTCATTAACTTTTGTTCCGCTCAAAATGCTTTGTTTAATAACTCTGCCCTTTTCAACTGTTGAATCATATACTTCGTTGACTTTAACTTCAAGTTTAAGCGGTGTAAGGAATGATGTTGCCTCAGCCTGTGTAAGACCGGTAACATCTTTAACAACAACGGTATCCATTGATTCGCCTTCGTTGATGTTATAAGTAACAGTAACAGTGCTGCCTTTCTGAAGCAATGTTCCGCCTTTAGGTGAAATCTTTATAACCTTGCCGGGTTCATACAAATCATTTTGTGATTTTTTCAGCTCAACTGTAAATCCAAGTGCATCAAGCTGACTGTAAGCATAAGAATAATCTTCATTTTCCAACCCGGTGGGGACTGTAATCATCTCGCTGTTCTGAGCAACAACAAGCTTGATAACATCTTTTTCTTTATCAATTCTGGTGCCTGCGGCGGGAGTCTGAGATATAATCTCTCCCGGTGTATGTCCGTCGTCAACAACAGTAGATACTTCAAAAATATACTGTCCCTCATACTGTGTTTCGATTTCTTCATAATTGCATCCGATAAAATCGGGAACTTTTACCTTTGTAAAATTAAATCCCTGGTCAAATGAAAAATATCCCATGCGCATCATAACAAAAAGTGATGAACCCGCTATGATAATTATTGCAAAAATAATACCGATTAAGATGGGAATTGTTCTGTTTTTTACAACCTCGTCATCTTCTTCGTCTTCCTCGATGATTTTTACAGGTGCCTGAGTTTTCTGCACCTGATTGCCGGATTGTTTAGACGATGTGCTCATCATTCTTGTAGGTTCATTATCTACAAAATATGAATAATTAAACTGAACTGACGGATTTCTTTTAAATTCTTCCAGGTCAAGTATCATTTCAGCTGCTGACTGATAACGGTCGTTAACATTTTTTTTCATTGCCCGCATGATAATCTGTTCAAGACCTACGGGAATTGAAGGATTTATTTTTGTGGGAAGCTCAGGATCATTCTGGAGCTGCATAATCGCAACTGAAACTGAACTGTCTGCCGTAAACGGAAGCTGACCTGTAAGCATTTCATAAAACATAACGCCAACAGAGTATAAATCCGCTTTATCGTCTGTAACATCTCCCCTTGCCTGCTCAGGGCTTATGTAATGAACAGAGCCGATTGTTGAATCTGACAAAGTTCTTGTTTCACTTCTTGAAAATCTTGCGATACCGAAATCAGTAACCTTTATCATTCCGTTTTCAAGCAGCATAATGTTCTGAGGTTTAATATCCCTGTGAACAACACCTTTATCGTGAGCGTGCTGTAATGCTCTTAATATCTGCATTACAAAATATACAGCTTCTTTCTGATTTATGATACCCTGCTGTTCAATATATTCTTTTAATGTTATACCTTCAACATACTCCATTACAATGTACTGAAGTCTGTCGCCGTAGCTGACATCAAAGACCTTAACTATATTGGGATGTGAAAGAACCGCTATTGCTTTTGATTCGTTTTTAAACCTGCGTCTGAATTCCTCATTTGCAAGAAATTCTTCTTTTAAGATTTTAACGGCAACAATGCGGTCATCAATATTATCATAAGCCTTATAAACTACTGCCATTCCGCCTACGCCGATAATTTCTCTTATTTCATAGCGCCCATCAAGGCGTTTTCCAACATAACTGTCCATAAACAATCCCCCTGTCAGTTCGACAAAATAACCACAGTAACATTATCTCCGCCGCCATTTTCATTGGCAGCATCAACAAGCTCATCTGCAATTTCATAGTTAGCTGACTCTTTGCTTATTTCTAAAATTTTATCGTTATCAAGATAATTTGTTAATCCGTCAGTACAAAGAAGAACCATATCTTTATTCTCATCGATTTCTTCCTGAAAGAAATCAACCCTGACTTCATTTTCCACTCCGATAGCACGGGTAATAACATTCTTTTTAGGATGATTTACAGCTTCTTCAGGCGTAATCTCTCCTCTGTCCACCATATTCTGAACAAGAGAATGGTCTGTTGTCACCTGAGTTATCTCATCTGAAATTATGTAAACTCTGCTGTCGCCTACGCTGGCAACATAAACTCTGTCAATATTTACTATTACGGCAACAGCCGTTGTTCCCATACCGTAGAGGGTTTCATCGCTGTTAGCTTTTGAAAATACAACCGAATTTGCACTTTCAACAGCAGAAACAAGAAGATTCCTTATTGAATTGTCTGACATTCCCACATGATAGCAGGTAGTGATTTTTTCGCCGATAAGCTTCACAGCAGTTGCAGATGCAACATTTCCGCCTGCGGCGCCTCCCATACCGTCACAAACCACAGCCCATGCGATATTACCGGGAAGTTCCCCCGCCGCATAAGAATCCTGGTTATTAAGGCGCACCATGCCCTTGTCACTTTTAGCAGATATTTTCATAATTCATTCCTCCCTGCGGAGTTTTTTTCATGTCTTGAACGAAGCTGACCGCAAGACGCATCTATATCTGAACCCAGGCTCCTTCTTACTGTAACATTTATCCCCCGGGAACGCAAAATATCGCAGAAATTCTTAAGAGTTTTTTCATTGCTTCTTTTATAACTGCTTTCTTCAATTTCGTTTGCAGGTATAAGATTCACATGGCAAAGCATGCCTTTAACAAGATTTGCAAGCTGTTCTGCACATTCTTTTGTGTCGTTTAACCCTGCAATCATTGCATATTCAAAAGAAATTCTTCTTGAAGTCTTTTCAGTGTAATCTCTGCAAGCCTTAATAAGCTGATGCAGAGGATATTTTTTATTTACAGGCATTATCTGAGAACGAAGATTTGTTTCAGGTGCATGAAGAGAAATTGAAAGTGTAATCTGAAGTTCTTTTTCCATAAGACTGTAAATTTTCGGAACTATTCCGCAAGTGGAAAGAGAAATATTTCTCATTCCTATATTCAATCCGTTTTCATCTCCCGCTAAAGATAAAAAACGAATAGCATTGTCAAAATTATCAAGAGGCTCTCCCATGCCCATCATAACAACATGAGAAACACGCACCCCCGCATCACGCTGAGCGGCATGAATCTGACCCACCATCTCACCCGGGGTCAGATTGCGTACACAGCCGTTTTTGGTTGAAGCGCAAAACATACAACCCATTTTACAGCCAACCTGCGAAGAAATACATAATGTATATCCGTATTTATACTTCATCAGAACAGACTCTATGTATTCACCGTCATAAAGACGAAAAAGATATTTAACGGTTTTATCAATTTTTGATTTGAATTTCAGCTCAACCTCACAGCCGTGTATCGGATACTTTTCTTTAAGCTGTTCACGGAGATTTTTCGGCAGATTTGTCATTTCATCATAATCAGAAACGCCAGCCTGCTGAATCCATTTGAATATCTGCCCGGCACGGAACGAAGGAAGACCTGATTCTTTACAAATCTGACTGATTTCCTGCAAATTCATTGATTTAATATCGTTTGATATCAACTGTCTTTCCTCCTGCGAATGGCTGAAATGAAAAATCCGTCACTTGAATGTACATGAGGCATAAGAGTAAGTGTATCTGTTTTTTTGCCGAATCTTTTTATTTCAGGCAAAACCGCAACAGGTTCAAAATCAGGATTTTCATCTAAAAATCTATAATAAATATTTTCGTTTTCATTTATATTAAGCGAACAGGTTGAGTAAACAAGCACTCCTCCCTCAGACAGATAACGGGAAGAAGCTTTCATTATAGAATACTGTATTTCAGGTAATTTGTCAACCTCCGCCGCTGTTTTAAGCCGTATTTCAGGCTTTCTGCGAATAACGCCGAGACCCGAGCAGGGAACATCACAAATGATTTTATCAAACTTACCGATATCGGGATTATAAACAGATGCATCATTTATTTCTGCTTTGATAATATTTATTCCAAGTCTTTGCGCACCTGATTCAATCATGCTAAGTCGGCTTTCATAAATATCGCAGGCAGTAATGCTGCCGCTGTTGTTCATATACTGAGATAATGTGAACGATTTACCGCCGGGAGCCGAGCAGACATCAAGCACTCTTTCCCCACGGCACGGATTAAGTGCGGCACAGCAAAGCTGAGATGCCGTATCCTGCACATGAAACAAGCCCTCATTATATGAACCGAGATTTCTCAAAGAGCCTGATTTGGAAATAACCAGCGAATCAGGCGCAATGCCTCTTTTGGCATCTATCCCCTCAGAATGAAGCCTTTCAACAAGCTCATCACAAGTGATTTTAAGAGTATTCACTCTTATCACAGTGTCGACTGCTCCAACAGAAGCCTCAGCAATTTTTACTGCATTATCAATACCGTAAGAAGAAGTCCATAATTCAAGAATCCACCCGGGAACCGAATACTCAACTGAGCACCTTTTCATAACATCTTTTTCATCAGGCAAAACAAGCCCTGCTTTTGCAATCTTTCTGAGTACTGCATTTACCAATCCGGATGCAAATGCACAGCCTTTTGTTTTTGTCAGCTTAACGCTTTCATTCAC
This sequence comes from Acutalibacteraceae bacterium, assembly GCA_045628495.1. Taxonomy (GTDB): domain Bacteria; phylum Bacillota; class Clostridia; order Oscillospirales; family Acutalibacteraceae; genus CAG-488. The sequence continues at coordinate 7,952 of JAZQPL010000005.1, read as the reverse complement.
AGCGGCTGATTCGGGAACCTTATCCATAAATAAAATCTGATATGCTCCCATTCTTAAAATAACAAGAACCTGCGGCTTCAGTTTTTTCAGCGGTTGAGAAAGATATTTTGAAAGCTGATAATCAAGTGTTATGGTTCTTTCGGTTACTCCGTAAACAAGCGCAGAAACAAAGCTTTTTTCAAGCTGTGAAAAAGTTTCACTTTCAAGGGCCGCATCAAGCGCAAGGTTTGAATACGCTTTATCTTTATGAACTTTTAGCAGTATATCAAAAACGCATTCTCTCGGTGATTTCATTATCTTCTCCTGCTTCCGGAAGTAAACCTTAATATATAATATAAAAGACTTGCTACTGATGAAGCCAAAGCGGCAACATAAGTCATAGCGGCGGCTCTCAAAACTTTCTTAACGCCCTGCTGTTCCTGCTCCGATGTCAGAAGTCCGTCTGACTCAATAACATCAACAGCCCGCCTGCTTGCATCAAATTCAACAGGAAGGGTAACAAGCTGAAAAACAGCAACAAGTCCGTACAATGCAAGACCAACATAAATCATCATTTCACCTATGAATGAAAACATGGAAAGTGCGGCAATAAACATTCCGATAACCGCAATTATCACGCCGAATCTGGAGCCGAAATTGCAAACAGGAACTATAGCGGTTCTGATTTTGCCGGGAACATAATCCTCAGCATGCTGAGCTGCATGACCCGCCTCATGGCAGGCAATTCCCACTGCAGCAACAGAGCTGCTTGAAAAAACACCGTCTGACAAACGGATAACCTTTTCGTTGGGTGAATAATTATCAGTAAGCTTACCGCTTATTCTTTCTATTCTGACATCGTGGATTCCGTAATGATTAAGCACTGCCTGTGCGGCAGCTGCGCCTGTTAATCCCCTTGAGTTTGCAACAGCCGAATATTTTTTGTATGCTTTGTTAACCTTTGACTGTGCAATAAGACCGAGAATATATACAGGAAGCATAAAAAGTATATATGAAAAATAACCGTATCCGTATATCATACTGTACCTCTCAGTTAAATAATTTTCCCTTTTCCATCGGGTTCCCTCTTAAATAATCTGCGGCAGTCATAGCCTTTTTGCCCTGCGCCTGAAGAACGGTAATTTCCACTCCCTGCCCGTCACCGCAGGCAACAACAAGTCTTTTCCCGTTTTCTACAATTTCACCGGGCTTACCGTTCACCTTTCCGGCAAGAACGGTTTTGTGAATTTTAATAATTTTTCCGTTAAAATCAGCAGTTGCACACGGCCATGAATAAAGTCCTCTTACTTTATTATGAACAGTTTGCGCAGGCTGATTCCAATCCACCGGGCAAATATCTTTTGAAAGCATGGGAGCATAATTTGAAAAACTGTCATCCTGCTTTTTGGGAACAATACTGCCTTTTTCAAGCTCCGCAAGTGTCTGACTTAAAACATCGGCACCCAAAGCGGAAAGTCTGTCATGAAATTCCTCAGCGTTCTCGTTTTCACCTATATCAATTTCCTTTTGAATAAGCATATCGCCCGTATCAAGGCCAACATCCATTTTCATAGATGTTACGCCGCTTTTCTTTTCACCGTTTATAACGCACCATTGAATAGGGGCGGCTCCCCTGTACCTGGGCAGAAGTGATGCGTGAATGTTTACACAGCCGTATTCGGGAAGCTCAAGAATATTTGCAGGCAAAATCTGCCCGTAAGCAACAACAATAATAACATCAGGGTTTATCTCTTTAAGAATATCGTAAGAATCACCCTGCCTTAATTTTAACGGCTGATAAACGGGAATATCATATTTTAACGCAAGCTCTTTTACAGGAGGAGGAGTCATACGGTGTCCTCTTCCCTTAGGCTTATCCGGCTGAGTAAAAACTCCGCAGACATTGTGCCCGTCATCAATAATTCTTTGCAGGCACGGAACTGCAAAATCCGGAGTTCCCATAAAAACAATGTTCATAACTCAGTCCACATCCTCAAGCATTTCAATAACATTATCTGTGAAAATAATTCCGTCAAGGTGGTCAATTTCATGGCAAAAACATCTTGCTTTCAGACCTTCACCTTTATAAAGAACCCATTTACCGTCACGGTTCTGCGCCTTAACAGTTACCCACCTGGGCCGTCTTGTAATACCGTATTCGCCTGGAACCGAAAGACAGCCTTCAGTATCTTCCTGAATTTCTTCACTTCTGTCTGTTATTTCAGGGTTAATAAGTTCAATATATCCATCACCCACATCAATAACAACAACTCTGCGAAGAACTCCAATCTGAACTGCGGCAAGACCGACTCCGTCTGCATGGTAAAGAGTTTCTTTCATATCATCCAGCAAATCCCATAATCTTTTATCAAATTTATCAACAACACGACTTTTTTTGCGTATAACGGGATCTTCTTTTGTTACTATTTTTCTTAAAGCCATACAATCACCTTTTCTAAATCAGCGTCTGCGGATTAACATCAACATAAATCGAAACATCGCTGAACCTTGAATTTTTGCCGAAATCAATCAGCAAATCAGAAATTATTTTACGAAAATCAGAATTATTTTTACACTTCAATATAATTCTGTATCTGTATTTATTATTAACCTTTGAAACCCTTGCAGGCATCGGCCCTAAAACAATAACGCTCTTTCCCTTAAAACGGGGCTTGGCCTTTTCAAAAAATGTATTTGCCGATGAAGATACTTTATTTTTTTCCGTTCCCGAAAAACCGATAACAAAAATATCACAAAACGGCGGATAAATAAGCATTTTTCTGATTGCAATTTCTTCTTCATAAAAGCTGTCATAATCCTGCTTTGCGGCAAGGCGTATAACATCGTTTTCGGGATTGCTTGTCTGAATAAGAGCTGTTCCTTCATATTTTCCTCTGCCTGACCTGCCTACAACCTGAGTAATCAAGTCAAAGGTTCTTTCCTGACTTCTGAAATCATCACTGAACAGCTGACTGTCTGCTGAAATAACTCCTACAAGAGTAACATTTTCAAAATCCAATCCCTTTGCCACCATCTGGGTTCCCAGCATAATATCATATTCTCCTTCGGCAAAGGAATTAAGCTTTTCTTCGTGAGAAAAGCGTGCCATGGTTGTGTCTGCGTCCATTCGCAAAATTCTTGCATCAGGAAGCAGATTTTTCAGTTCATCCTCAACTCTCTGAGTTCCGGTGCCCGAATAGCGCATATCGCCGCTTTCGCACACAGGACATTTTACGGTAAACGGAACGGAATACCCGCAGTAATGACACATAAGCCTGTTATTTATGCTGTGATAAGTCATAGAAATACTGCACGACGGGCAGGTAATGACATGACCGCAGCTTTTACAGGAAGCATAAGTATTAAAGCCCCTTCTGTTCATAAGAATAATAGACTGTTTTTTTCTTAATACATTTTCTTTAAGCTTTTCCGCCAGGGTTTTACTGATAGACTTTTCTTCATCTTCACAGTCAGTAAGCATATCCACAACTTTAACATTGGGCAAAGCCGCACCGCTGTATCTTTTAGTAAGAGTTGAAAGTCTGTATCTTCCGCTTTTTGCCGCCGCAAAGCTTTCAACAGACGGGGTTGCAGATGCAAGCACAAGCACAGCTTTATTTTCAGCGCACCTGAATCTTGCAACATCTTTTGCGCTGTATCTTGGGGTCTGCTCTGATTTGTATGTATGCTCCTGTTCTTCATCAATAATAATAAGTCCTATATTTTCAAAAGGCGAAAACACTGCGCTTCTTGTGCCTATTACTATATTTGCATCTCCGTTTTTTATTCTTTTCCATTCATCTGTTCGCTGACCGACTGACAGCGCACTGTGACAAACGGCAATTTTCTTGCCGTATCTTTTATGAAACAGGTTCAATGTCTGAGGTGTAAGTGCAATTTCAGGCACCATAACAATAACATTTTTACCCCTTTTAAGTACTTCATCAATAAGCTTCAGGTAAACGCTGGTTTTACCGCTCCCTGTGACACCGTACAAAAGTGAAACACCGCCGCTGCCTTCATTGTAAAGCTGCATAATACTCTGATAGGCGTTTTCCTGTTCATCTGTCAGCACAATATTTTCAGGCGCAGCCGGGCTTTTAATGTTTTCGTAAGGATTGCGGCTTATTTCACAATCAAAAAATTCAACATATCCTCTTTTTTCAAGGGTATTGATAATAACAGGGGTTGTACCTGTAAAATAGCAGATTTCTTTAACAGAAGCCGTTCCTATATCACAAAGAAGCTTTAACACACTTTTTTGTTTAGGAGTAAATTTTATATCACTATCAACGGCGTTCAATCCGCTTTCGGTTATCCTTGCGTTTTTGATGAATTTATCCCCCAGCTTACGGACTGCTTCAATATTGGTAACAAGAAAACCTTTTTTTACCATTACAGATAAAATATCCCCGTCACTTTTAAATCCGAATTTTGCAAGCAGCTTTCTGCCTTCTTTATAGCCTGACGAATTCATAAGATAATCATATATGTTTTTTTCGTCATCAGTCATTTCAGAAGTATCTGCACCGGGGTCAGATGTGTAAGTAACAACGGTTTTATTTGTAACACCTGCCGGCAAAACTGCTTTATATGCCTCAAACACCGTGCAAAAAGTCCGTTCCTTAAGCCATAAAATCAGCTTCATCATTTCACCGTTTACTAACGGCTTTTCATCAATCAGTTTTGAGACGGATTTAATATTTTTTATTCCGCATTCCGATTCAAAGCCCGTTATTATTCCCTGACGGAGTCTGTTCCCTCTGCCGAAAGGAACCATAACACGGCTTCCGGGTGCCGCTTTATCCTTAAATATATCGGGTAAAAGGTACAGATATGTCTCATCGAAAAAATAAGTTGTATTTTCAACAGCAACATTTACAAAAACTTTTTCGGACATACTGCGCCTCCTTTACCTGTTTTTAAAGAATTTTATATATCTCTTATTTCTTCAGGTTCAACAATCTGATATTCACCTTTTATTATTTCATCAATAGCAATACTTACCGGCTTTTCTGTAAGTATTATCTTATCTTCCTCAGCTTCTTCTGAAATTTCTCTTGCTCTTTTTGCAGTTGCTCTTACAAGAGAGTAACGGCTCATGTGATTTGAAAGAACACCCTTCAAATCCGGATTGAATTTTAAATCTCTGTCCTGATTAAACATAATAATATCTCCTTAAATTTATTTTTGTAATTCCTTTACAATACTGTAAAGTTCATCTGTTGCCTGTTCAATAGTATCGTTTATAATTTTATATTCATAGTTTACACTGTATTCCAGCTCGTTTTTTGCTATTTCCAGTCGTCTGCGTATATCTTCATCGCTTTCACTGCCTCTGCCACGGAGCCTTTTTTCAAGCACCTGAAGACTCGGGGGCATGATAAACACGCCAACTGCATCGGGATACAGCTTCTTTATATTTCCGGCTCCCTCAATCTCAATTTTAAGTATAATTGAACTTCCGTTTTTCAGATGTTCATCAATCGGAGCCTTCGGTGTACCGTAATAATTAAGTCCGTATTTTGTATATTCAAGCATATTACCTTCTCTGATATGCTTTTCAAATTCCTCAACGGAAATAAAATTATAATCAACACCGTCTTTTTCGTTTTCTCTGGGTGCTCTTGTAGTATATGAAACAGATTTCCACACCCCTTCGGGCTTGAGCTTAAAGAACTCATCAAGCACAGTATCTTTTCCCGCTCCCGACGGACCGGAAAAAACAATAAGTGTTCCTTTATCAGCCATTATCCGTTTCCCCCTCTATAATTTCACCAACTCTGTTTGCAAGAGTTTCTGTCTGAAGATAAGAGAGAATAACCTGGTCACAATCCGTAATAACAACGGCACGGGTTTTTCTGCCGTGAGTTGCATCAATCAGCCTGCCCTTATCTCTGTAGTCCTGAATAAGCCGTTTTATCGGTGCTGAATCAGGATTGACTATTGCTGTCATTCTTTCGGCATTGAACATACTGCCGAATCCGATATTAACCAGTTTCATAGCCCACCTCTTAATTTTAGTTAATCGAATTTATTCGATATTCTGTATCTGCTCACGGATTTTTTCAATTTCCGACTTGATATCAAGAACTCTGCGTGCAATTTCTACATCCTGCGCTTTGGACCCGATAGTATTTGCTTCACGATTCATTTCCTGAACAAGAAAATCCGTTTTTCTTCCGATAGCCTCTTCGGCATCAAGGAATGTTAAAAGCTGTGAAATATGACTGCGAAGTCTGACGGTTTCTTCTGCAACAGCAATTTTATCAGCATAAATTGCAGCCTCGGTAAGAAGTCTTGTTTCTTCAACAGTGGTATCGCCTATAAGCTCTTTCATTCTCGCAAGAAGCTTTTCATTATACTCTTTAACAGTTTCAGGGGAGCGCTTTTCGATATACTCAACATTTTCAAGAATATATGAAGCTCTTGAAGAAATATCATCCTTCATTTTCTGCCCTTCAACTTTTCTCATTTCTATGAACTTGTCAACAGCTTCCTCAGCAGTCTGCTTAACTGCATCCCATATTTTTTCCTCGTCGGCTTCCTCTTTTCTGACAATAAGCACATCAGGATATCTTGAAAGGTTTTCCGCTCTGATATTGCCGTCTATTCCGTAACGCTCAGAAAGATTTTTCAACGCATCAATGTATCCCTTTGCCAGAGAATGATTAACTTCAACTACAACTGAATCGTCCTCAAGATTTTCTATCTGAACATAACATTCAACCTTGCCTCTCGATACCTTTGACTGAATAAAACCTTTCAGCTTTTCATCAAGGAATCCGTATGTTCTCGGGCATCTTGAAGAAAACTCAAAATATCTGTGATTAACACTTTTTATTTCAACGGAAACAACCATTGAATCAATATTTTTACAGGCTCTTCCGTAACCTGTCATACTTTTTATCATAAATTTTCCTTTCCGGGTAAACTTCCCTTACAGCAGCTGCCTTGAAGCAAAAAGGGAATTTCCCCGTACAGCCTGTCCTCTTTTTGCTCAAATCCCAGATTTTTTGCTATATCAACTGCTCTGCTTTCACAGTAATAAGCTACATAAGCGTTCCTGTTTCCGCAATAGTTCAGTGCACTTCTTATAAGCCCTTCGTATGTTTCTCCGTCACCGTCAGGCACAAAAATATAAATAATTTCCATCGAATATCCGTTAAGATGAAATGCAATTTTTCCGCATTCCTTACCACCGTCATCGTAAGCGATGTACCCGAGAGCATCATTATCCGGTAAAAATTCTTCACCTAATCCGGTATTATCTTTCGGTATAAATGTCAACATATAACCGCCTCTTATTTCTTGGCTGTTTTCATTCCGGATGATACCATAAGCTTATGAACCTCATCATCCGTAAGATTACGCCATTTTCCCTGGGCCAGCATACCTAATTTTATACTGCCCACTGCAGTTCTCTTAAGTCTTGCAACTTCCAAACCAACCGACTCGCACATTTTTCTTATCTGGCGGTTTCTTCCTTCACGCAGAATCATTTCAAGAACAACTCTGCCTTCCTGTTTTTCAATAACATGTATATCAACAGGGGCAGTAACTCTGCCGTCAATTTCTACACCTGTTGAAAGTTTTATAAGCTGTTCTTCATTTATATCCGGTCTTACTGTTACACGGTATGTTTTCGGAACATGCTTTGACGGATGTGTCAGAGCATTTGCAAACTCTCCGTCATTTGTCATTAAAAGAAGTCCCTCTGAATCTTTGTCAAGTCTGCCTACGGGATACACTCTCGCATCAACATCTTTAACAAGAGAGGCAACACATTTTCTTCCTCTTTCATCTTCCATTGTGGTAATAAATCCACGTGGCTTATGAAGCATAATATAATAATTGTTATTTTTCTTATACGATATTTTTTTACCGCTCACGGTAACTGTATCTTTTCTCGGGTTAACCTTATCGCCAAGCTGTGCAGGTCTTCCGTTAACCTTAACCTTACCTGCTGCAAT
>JAZQPL010000004.1:0-90315 GCA_045628495.1 Acutalibacteraceae bacterium | reverse complement strand
TGAAAGCCTTATTTATCAAGGCTTTTGGGGCATTTTTAGAAACAAAAAGACGAGGCTAAAAAACCTCGTCTGATGGTGGGAGAGGGTGGATTCGAACCACCGAAGTCACTGACGACAGATTTACAGTCTGTTCCCTTTGGCCACTCGGGAACTCTCCCAAACAAATTGAGCGTTAAGATGGAGCTGGTGGACAGACTCGAACTCCCGACCTGCTGATTACAAATCAGCTGCTCTACCAACTGAGCTACACCAGCACGCTCAACGCTCAACGCTTGATTACTATAACATATAGTCTTTTGTTTGTCAATAGTTTTTTATAAATTTTCTTTTTTATTTTTGTTCAGATAATAATACTGCTTAATTCACTGAGGATGATTTTCTTTTTTTCCTTTAGACCACAGATGAATTACGCCTTCGTCGTTAAGCCGCTTTACCATAATAAGTATAATGGGAAGCAAAAACAATCCAATTATTCCGAAAAGCTGAGTTCCGATATACATTGCCGCAATAGTGATAACAGGGGGCAATCCCAGTTTTTCGGCAACTAACTTGGGTTCAATTATCTGTCTGATAACCAAAATTACAACATAGATTATAATAAGTCCTATTGCCAGAGAGTAATTCCCGGTAATAAAGCTGTACAACGCCCAGGGAATCATTATAGTACCGGTTCCCAAAACGGGAACGATATCAACTATTGCCGTTATCGCCGCAATAAGGAAAACATATTCGCTTTTAAATATGCCTATCATTTTAAGGAGATACAAACCGAGAGAAACTTCTGCAAATGTTATAAGCATAATTGTTCCGTATGCTTTAAGAAGCTGCTTAAGATTTGAAAGCAGAATTGATTTGCTTCGGGAAAGGGCCACGCTGTGTGAAGGTTTAACACGGTTTTTAAGGAAACCGACCAGTCTGTCATAATCTGAAGCCATAAAGCACGATGCGACAACCGTAATCACAGTGTTAATCAGAACTGACGGTATCTGTTTCAAAACATTCCATACTCCGCCGCCTATAGGTGTAACTATTGAAGAAACATTCAGCTTGTTGCTGGTTGATGCTGTTTCAACAATTCTGCTTGCGGCTTCTGCAGCGGTGAGTTCTTTAAGATTTTCAAGGCTTTCTGTCAGGGGAGTGCTGATTCTGTTTTCTATTGAATCAGGTAATACGGCAAGGGCATTTATAAGCCATGCTTCAATGTTCTCAATAAGTGTGGGGAAATCATTGATTTTTTTGGTTATATATGCAACAAAATCTTTTACGGAAGACACTATTGATGCGCCTATAAGCATAACAAAAGTAACAATAATCAACAACAACAGCAAAACTAATACGGTTGAAATAATCCCTTTGAACTTATGAACTTTCGAATAAATTTTGTTGGTAGGTCTTTGAACTATCATTGCAACAAAAAAGGCAAAGATAAACGGAAATACAATTCCGAAGCAATATTTCAAAAATAAATATGACAGCCCTAAAATCAAAATAAGATAGACAAAATTTACTATTGTTCCGAATCTTCTCTGAATTTTATCAGTCAATTTGCAGCATCTCCTTTTATTTTAATTTGTGCCGATTTTATCTCTTAATTTTTTTATATTGTTTCCGCCGATAATTTTTATAATTTTTCTTTTTACGGCAGATTTCAATCTTGTGCTTTTCGGAAGCCATGACTGAACAAAATGATGTATAGTATAACTTTCATCAGTTATATAATTTATTCCGTTAATGTAATCATACGGGCTGAAAAATGTTCTCGGATAAATTTTTATATATCCGTCAACTGTTTGCTCTTTATCGTCACGGATAAGACCTTTTTCTTCAAGAAGTCTTGTAAGAAGAATAACATTTGTATCCGAATATTTGCTTCCGTCTTTATTGATATAATCTGCATTTTCATAATGAGATATGTATTCTTTAATAATGGGCATACCGGGTTCCGCCCCGATAACGCAGGTTCCCACAAATGCTTTTTCTTCAAATCCCGCAAAGAATTTATCATTAAGAAAACGGTCAAGATTTTTCAGAACCTCAACATCAGTATCAAAATAAATACCGCCATGCTCATACAGAACCTTTGCCCTTACATAGTCGCTTACAAATGCAAAATTTCTGTCTTTATATGCCTGCAAAGCGAAGTCGCACTGAGATAAATCAAAATTATCTTCATTCCACTCTTTTATTTCGTAACCCGGCAAATGTTTTTTCCATGTTGCGATGCACTTTTTAGTAAGCTCAGGTTTTTCTCCACGGCCGAACCAGCAATAATGAATAACTTTTTTCATAATTCATTCCCCGCAATATATTCTGTCAAGATCACTGACAGTCTTTTTTATATCAAACATCTGAATTTTTTCTTCATCGGCAAATAGTCTTTTACCTGAGTTGATGGTATCATTAATATATTCTGCCCATTTTTTTGCTCCGATATCAAGGGGAAGAAAATGGCATGCGCCTAAATCGGCAAGCGAAGGCACCTCAGTTGAGGCAAAACATTCAACACCTGATGCCTGTGCTTCAATAAGCACAATTCCCAATCCTTCAAAAAGAGACGGAAAAATAAAGTAATCACTTGAATGAAGTATATCGGGAACATCGGTTCTGACTCCTGCCATATTTATGTAATCAGATAAATTGTATTCTTTAACGGCAGATTTAATCTGTTCTTCCATTTCACCCTGTCCGACCCAGTTAAGAATAAAATCCTGTCGCAAAACAGAAAGTTCTTTGATTATCTCAACAATGAACAAAGGATTTTTCTGAGCAGACAATCTTCCTACAGTAACAATTTTCACGGGAGCGGTTTTAATGTTTTCCGCTTTTTTATCCTTATTGTTTATAAATGCATCAAGAACAATTCCGTTATTAATAATAACAGCTTCCGAAGCTCGTTTGTCATAAAAATAATCGTTTGCTTTATCAGAACAGCCAAGAAGTATATCAGCGTTTTTCAGCATCATTTTTTTCATTGTAAACTGATACACTTTTTGAGCTGCTTTAAAAACGGCACTTTTCTTTCCTGTTATTGAATACTGAGAAGAAGAGTTGTGCGCATGGCAGATACACTTTTTTATACCTGCTTTTTTTGCGGCTCTGAGTACAATTCCGTTAAGCAAATCCATATTTGCGTGAACAATATCAAAATTATTTTCTCTGAATATTTTTTCAAGAGAATTCATGTAAAAGAATTTCTTTTTTATACCGTCTAAATCACACACACGAATTACTTTTGCGCCTAAATCTTTAACCGTTTTTTCATGAAGACAGGCAACACCTTCATCAATAGCAATAACAAAAGTAATATCGTATTTTGTTTTGTCAATGTTTTTTAAAACACTGAGAAGAAGAGATTCTATTCCGTTTGAAGACAAACCGTGTGTGACATACGCAAGCTTTATTTTTGACATAATTCAACCTCTTTTTTATTATTTGTTCCAAATCCATCCAAAGAGAATATATTTAACAATAAAATCAAGAATCAACTTAAAAATAGAAGTTTCCTGTGAAGGCTGTTCCCCGTTGTTCACAACAGTGAAGGTCAGCTTTGCTTTGGAAATATCCTGGGTTGTTCCCTCACATTTCTTTTCTTCTTTCATGTTTCCGTTTTTGTAATATGCAAGATATGACTTTCCGTTGGGGTTTTTGTCCGAACACATATCGTCAATAAGGATTTCACCTTTTGTACCCGGTTTCGCATCTTTTTTAACATATATCGGGAATGTTACCAAATCCTCATCAATATTAGAAATTTTTGCGGTAACATTTAAATCGTCACGAAGCATTATCAGATTGTAATATTCATACGAATTTTTTTTGCTGTCTGACCAGCTTGAAGGAAATCCCTTGGGATTTTTCGGATTATTGTAAACTGTTCCGTATAAATAATCTCCGCATGAGGCTGTGAATTTTCCTTTTGTGTTCCAGATAAAATTATCGGATTTTGCCGAACAGAAAACACTCTTTGAATAGTAAAGATAATCCTGTAAATTACTTGCGTAATATAATGAACCTGCTTTAACATGAATTGTTACCCATACAACCTGTCCCGGGCAAACATTTATATCTTTTGCAGATTTTGAATCATATACTGTACTTCCGCCTTTCAGATAATTGGCTTTATCTGTTTTTTCATCAGCTCCTGCATCAAGAACAGAAGCTTTCAGATTCCATGTAGCCTTATAATCATCTGAAGCGGCAAATGAATTAAATGAAAAAGCCGAAAATAAAATTGATGCTAAAATAATAACAGAAATAAATTTTTTCATAATGTTTCCCTCCTGTTAAACAGTAAAACTTACATAGGCTCTGTCATCAAAAGATACATTGCCTTTTTTAAGACCTTTGGTTGAAATATATTCTTTATAGCAAAGCGGGTCTTTATCAAGAATTTCAGCCAGCTTTCTTTCGCTTTCCTTAAGCGTGGGTTTTAATTCAGGATATCCGTCGCTTGCAAGAACAATTTCATCACCCTCAAGCAGATAATACTTTATCAGCTTATTTGTTTCAATATCAAATCCGTTAAGATTTACAATATCATATTCAGACGGCGTGTTTTCAAAGAGGCTTTCTTTCTTTAATATAGGAAGAATAAATTCTCTGCCGGTATCATGTGCAATAAGTTCTTCTTCTGTTTTGCCGCAAATTCTTTCAAGCTCAAGATAAAGGGATCTCATGTTTGAAAGAATTACATCAACCTTCTTTTCGTGAGAGAAAAACTTTCCGTTAATAATGCACTGACAATCTCCGAAACACCATATCTGTTTTTTATGAGCACTGTAAATAATCAGATTTGCCTGAATTCTTTCATCGCTGTTTCTGAGAGCTTCTTCTCTGCGTTCGGGGGTATAGCCGTCTGCAATACAGCGGTTAAGTGTTTCAATCGCTTCTTCGCCGCTGATATCAGCCGGAAGAGTTTCCATCCCTTTTAAGATAAGCTCTTTGGCGTAATAGCCACTGGTATGTCCGTTCCAGGTCCAATTTCCTTTTGATGTTACGCCGTCAACAACGCAAACAAAATTATCGCTGATAAACAGTCCGTCTTCACATTCTTTGCCGTCTGCCCGTTTTGAAATAACGGATTTTTCTTTAATGTTAATTATTTTCATCAACCTCCTTAGGTTTTTTCATTGTGAGCGAAATCCTGCCTTTTTTCGAATCAACAGAAATTACCCACACCTTTACTATCTGACCTACTTTCAGCACTTCGCCGGGGTGCTTTATATATCTGTCGGTTATCTGAGAAATATGAACAAGTCCGTCCTGGTGAACGCCAATATCAACAAATGCGCCGAAATCAATAACATTTCTTACAGTTCCCTGTAATTCCATACCTGCTTTCAGGTCGTTCATATCCATAACATCTGCTCTTAACAGCGGAGGGGGAAGCTCATCTCTGGGGTCTCTTCCGGGCTGTAAAAGCTCTTTTATAATATCATTAAGCGTAGGTACGCCTATGCCTAATTTTTCTGCAACTTTTTCTTCACCGAAAAAGCTGATTTTTTCCTTCAGTCCTTCAAGCTTGTTCTCACCTGCATCGGAAACGGTATATCCGCATAAATCAAGCAGTTCCTTTGCCGCACTGTAGCTTTCGGGGTGTACTCCTGTATTGTCAAGCATATTCTTGCTTTCGGGAACACGCATAAACCCTGCACACTGTTCAAATGCTTTTGCACCAAGCTTCGGAACTTTTTTAAGTTGTGAGCGGGAAGTAAATTCTCCGTTTTCTTCTCTGAATAATACAATGTTCTTAGCTACTGTTGAGTTGATTCCCGATACTCTTGAAAGAAGTGACGGTGATGCTGTGTTAAGGTCAACGCCCACGCTGTTTACCGCATCTTCAACAACGCCGTTAAGTGCCGATTCCAGCTCTTTTTTCGGCATATCATGCTGATACTGACCTACGCCTATTGCTTTAGGGTCAATTTTTACAAGCTCTGCAAGAGGGTCCTGCAATCTTCGGGCTATGGAAACAGCGCTTCTTAATGAAACATCAAACTGCGGAAATTCCTCTGCTGCCAGTTTTGAAGCGGAATAAACAGATGCTCCGGCTTCGCTGACAACCATATATTTTGTTCCTGTACCAAGCTCTTTAAGAAGATTTGCGGTAAATATTTCTGTTTCTTTTGAAGCTGTGCCGTTGCCTATTGCAATTATTTCAATTCCGTATCTGAGAATTAAACGCTTAATAAGCTCTTTTGCTTCGTTTTGTTTCTGCTCTGAGTGAGTGATATATGCAACACCTGTATCAAGCACTCTCCCTGTTGCATCAACAACCGCAACCTTGCATCCGGTTCTGAATCCCGGGTCAAGACCTAATGCAATTTTACCTTTAACAGGAGGCTGCAGCAGTAATTCTTTCAGATTTTGTGAAAATACTTTTATGGCATCTGCCGCCGCTTTTTCCGTAAGCATTGAGCGGATTTCTCTTTCAACAGACGGGTAAATCAATCTGCTGTATGCATCTGCGCCCGCATCACGGACAGCCTGTGTGCAAGGAGAATTGTTTGATGTGATTGTTTCGCTTATAATAACGCCTGAGGCTTTAACATCATCAAGAGCAACGCTGACTTTTAAATAACCTTCACGCTCACCCCTGTCTATAGCAAGCACCCTGTGACCTGCGATTTTATTAACAGGCTGAGTAAAATCATAATACTGCGTATAAACGCTTTCCGCTTCATTGTCAACTGCTTTTGAAATCACTTCGCCGGAAACGGAAAACAAATTGCGGAGTCTTCTTCTGATATCGGCGTTGTCGGAAATGTCTTCCGCTATAATATCCATCGCTCCCTGAAGAGCATCTTCGGCGGAATCAACACCTTTTTCTGTGTCAATATAATCCTGAGCCATAATAATGGGTTCAGGTGAATTGTCATCCTGAAGATAAATTGCGGCAGCAAGAGGTTCAAGCCCTTTTTCTCTTGCAACAGATGCCCGTGTTTTTCTTTTTGGCTTGAAAGGACGGTAAATATCTTCTATTTCAGCCAGAGTCTGCGCTTTATCCAGTGCGGCGGCAATATCCTCCGTCATTTTTTCCTGAGCTTCAACAGAAGCATATACTTCTTCCCTGCGCTTGTCCAGATTGCGAAGATATTCAAGCCTTTCGGAAATTTCACGAAGAACCTGGTCATCCAGTGTACCGTGAGCTTCTTTTCTGTATCTTGCGATAAACGGAATGGTGTTTCCGTCATCAATAAGAGCAACTGTATTTTCCACCTGCCAGGATTTAAGATGAAATTCTTCGGTTAATTTTTTTATTATATCCATATTGAGAAGTTTACCTCGTTAATTTTGTTCTTATATCAGTTCCGTAAAACCGTAAAATTTTATAATCACTTGAAAGTCTTGAAACAACTCTTGATGAATACAGATCCTCCAGTTGTTTCAGATTAAGGTTGGTGCTGATAATTGTAGGTTTTGAGCTTAAAAGTCTTGAATTTATAATGTTATAAACAGCGGAAACAGAAAACTGAGTTGAAAATTCCGTACCCAAATCATCAAGAATCAGAAGGTCACATTCAAGAAGATTTTTTTCTGTTTCGGTGTCCTGAACTCTTCCGAATTTTTCTTTTTCAAGACGGTTGAGAATATTCTGGGTTGAAGCGTAAATAACTCCGTATCCACGCTTTATAACTTTGCCGGCGATTGCAAGAGAAAGGTGCGTTTTTCCCAAACCCGTATCCCCCTGCATGAGAATACCGGGAGAAGAAAGGCTGAAATCATTTGCATAGTTTTTGCAGAACTGTAAAATTGTTTCCATTCTTTTTCTCGGAGTTGTACCGTCACCTGTATCAGGATATAAAGAGACATCAAATTTTTCAAAAGTATATTTATCAAGAGGGAATTTGCTGTTCAGTTTTTTATAAGCGGCATTTCTTAAAATAAGCTTACAGCAGCTGCACATTTTTCCGTCTTTTATTCCTTTATCCTCGCATATCGGACAATGATATTTTACTTTAAGATAATCCTCGGGAAAACCGTTTTCAGCTAAAAGCTCCGCTCTTTTTTTCTGAGCTTCAAGGCTTATTTTTTCAAGCTCTTTAACATATTTAACAGCATCTTTTCCCATTCCCAGTGCTTTTATAACAGAAAGACCCGCCTTTGCCATTTCCTGTTCAATTTCTTTCAGCATGGGGATTTTCTTTAATGCCTCGTCATGATGAGCCTGCTGAAGCTTCTCTGCTTCGGTTCTTCTTTTTTCCAGTTCTCTTTTAGCATTTTCGTATTCTGCCGGTGTGTAACTCATTTATTTTCCCCCTTCGGTGAAACATAAACAGGCAGTTCGTCCGCCCTTTTTTCAAGTTCGTCAATATCATAAGAAGCAGAAGTATACGCTTTAGCGCTTTTAACCCGTTTTGAGCCGGTTGCCTGTTTATATTCTGCTCCGGATTTTTCGGCCGTTTCAGGGGTGGAAATCCCTTTTTCAAACCATGATGTTAAAACTGCATTCATATAGGCAAAACTGATTTTCGGGCTGTTATCAGCCATAATTTCATAAGCACAGCAAATCATTTCAGCCGTAAATTTATAATCGTTTATCCATTTAAGCAGATATCTGGTCTGTGAAGAAGTAGGCTTGGGCGTTTCAATACCCGAAAAACGCATAAGCTTTTCCCAGACTTTCTGACATGAGTCCATATCTTTTATTGCTTTATCGGCTTTTTCAATGGTGTCGATTTCTTTTTCTCCCCACGATTTTGCCATTTTGCTCATATATTTATACGATATTTTACCTGTTTTGGTACAATAATCCACAAGCATAAATATTACTTCAAACGGCAAACCGTAGCTGTCGTGCATCATTAAAAAAACGCTTTCGCCTTCATAGCCCATAGTTTTACCGAGAATTTTCTGTATATCGCTGAAAAACGATTTAAGTTCGGGTGATTCGTCACATCTTTTAACAACCTGCTCGTAACTCGGTGCAAACTCGGGAATATCCGGAAGAACCTTTTCTTTATTTTTAACACCTGTATTGTTACCCACGGCTGTTACTGTGTCGTTTACCGCTTCAGACAGCAGAACCCCGACGGAAGTCCAGTAAAGCAATGCTTCCTCAACGGCAGGAACGGTCTTTCCGATTTTTTTGGCTATCTCAGCAGGATTTATTTCTTTTTCTGTGTGACTGAATATCCACAGTATTGTTTTTATCTGTGCTTCGTTTGCCATTTTTATGTAATTTTCAGCTATTACCCTGGGCAAAGAAAATGATTGACCCAGAGTTGAAAAATTTATTTTATAGCTCATTAAACAAAACTTTCCTTTATACAATTATTCAATTTATTATAACTTATATTTAATCAAAATGGAATGGATTTTTTGTTAAAATTTTTATTTTTGTTAAAAATTTTTATAATATCAGTGGGTTTATTTTAGCAGAAACCGATTTATGCCGATATCAGGCGTTCATACCGGAGCGAAATACCTTTCGTTTGGCTGTTATAAGCAAGAAAAATCCCGCATCCGAAGATGCGGGTCAGTAAGTGAGGTGTTCAGTTATTCCGTTGTATAGTTGTTATCAGAAAACAAACTGAATCACATAATGCTTTTCACTTTTTTTATAAGTAATTTCATTAGACAATTTAAGGTCAGGTCTTCTGTAACCGATGTTTTTCTGAATATCATAAACCTTGCTTCTGTCAATCAAAGCAGCAACGGCATTGTCAAA
The DNA here is from genome assembly GCA_045628495.1 of Acutalibacteraceae bacterium. Classification (GTDB taxonomy): domain Bacteria; phylum Bacillota; class Clostridia; order Oscillospirales; family Acutalibacteraceae; genus CAG-488. Next base: position 80,645 of record JAZQPL010000004.1, on the reverse strand, counting down.
ATCAAATTTGGTTTTGAATTTAAATTCAACATAATTTGTGCCTTTTTCAAGCTGTTTTATTACAACATCTTCCATTCTTGAAGTTGCTTCATTATCGCACACATCAAAAACACTTTTATTTTTTTCAAAATAATTGGCATTTGATTCCGAACAATCATAAGATTGGTTATAATTGCTGTGGTCGAGATTCATTTCATTGCTGTTAAGGTTAAAGTATACATGGGAGGTGTTTTCAACTCCGTCATCCCAGGTTGTATCAATATAATAATAATCACCGTCTATTTTAACTGCGTTCCACATATGACTTTCTGTTTCGTTTTGAATGTTTTCCGCATTTCCGATGATATTGTAACATTCAATTCCGGAACGCTCCATAAGGAATTTTGTAGCCTTGGCATAGCCTTCGCATGAAGCGTATCCGTTAAACAGGCAGGAATATGCCATATTTGAATCAGATTTATCACCGTTATAATTGCAGTGCTCTATAATATAATCGTGAACAATCAGCTCTTTATCATATTGAGACATATTCTTATCAAACAACTGTTTGATTTCTGCGGCCTTGTTTTCCATTTCCGCAAGCATGTCATTCATCTCAGAAGGAGTCATTGTGTATTCGGGTCTGAAATAGCATAAATCATCTTCAGTTATTATACTGCCGTTTTTACCAAGGCACATAATTTCGGTGTTATCATAAACAACAGCTTCGTAAACCTGTGTAAGTTCTTCGCCTTTCATAAGGGGAACTTCGATTTTTTCCGGAAATTCTTCTTCAGCATAAATAAGTTCAAACAAAATGTGGTTGTAAGCTTTTTTCTGGTCTTCATTCAGATTATCAAAATAATTTTTGTAAAGACTGCCCTTTTTTTCTGATTTTTCGGCAGAGTATTTGCTCCAGTCAATATTTTTTTCAGATGAAAGAGCATTTTTAATATCGCTGAAACTGCAGGATGATAACAAAAACAGCATCAGAAATACCAGAACTGAAGATATGATTTTTTTCATTTTATTTCATCTCCTTAACAGAATTGACAACCACGGCCTTATCGCCGCTGTTTTTAATAAAGGGTTCAATATATTTCAGATTATCGGCAGCATCTATATATGAAATATTGCTGTTGCCTGATAAGCTGTCAAGAACGCCTGCGTATTTTTTCATAGCATCCTTGTAATTTTCTTCCGTAAGAAAATTATCCATAATAGTACAGAACATTTCCCCTTGCTTTTTCAAATCGGTTTCCTTCAGATATTTCAGGTACTTAATAAGAACCTCGCCTTTTAATGTCTGCTTCCCGGGGGTAAGAATAAGGGTCATATCCTGGTTTCTGAACTCAATTCTGTCAGAAACATTATATTCGACTCCGCCCATATAATTTATTGCAAGCGGGAAAGTGTTTTCGTCAGAAGAAATATATTTATCAAATTTTATCCCGTAATCCGTTGATACTGCGTTGACTATTGCGGACTCTCCGCCTTCCTCATATTTCACAATGTATTCGGGTTTGGGCATTACGGGCAAGAGCTTAATCTGACCGGACTGCACATCGGCGTGAGCAATAACAAGAAAATATATTTCTCTCATTCCTGTTTCTTCGGTTTTAGAAGAAGAAACACTCATTAAAAGAATATTCGATGTTTTTCCTGTATAATCGGGCAAAAGTTCTTTATTTTCAGAACTGTTTGACGGTTCAAAAAAGAGACCGATTTTTTTAATGAATTTGTTAGTGCTGTCTGTTCCGTTTTTAGCAATATAAATAACACCTATTATTGCGAAAACAACCAGAAATGCAACTAATCCCATGAGAATACTTTTCAGTTTATTATTTTGCTTAACCCTAACGGGATTGAAAAGCAGATTTTCTTTTTTTCTCATAAAGCGTTACCTCTTTTTAATATAAGAGCTGAATGTGCGGGTATATCTGCATAGTTTTCGGCAGAAAATCCGTCACCGAAAATTTTAATGCAGTTGTGCCAGTCCTGAGGATAATAATATTTTATGGAATGGCTGTTGCTGTTTGCTATAACTAAAGTATTATTTCCTCTCGTATATGCAGCACAGCCCATAACAGCAGAAATTGTTTCATATCTGCCTTCGGCAAAGTCCGGATTTTCACGCCTGATTTTTCCCAGATTACGGTAAAATTCCACAAGCTCGGTATCTTCGCTTCCCCACGGATAACAGCTTCGGTTGAACGGGTCTTTATATCCTTCAAGACCGGCTTCATCTCCGTAATAAATACACGGAACACCGGGAAGCGTAAACTGTAAAATTGCCGCTTCTTTCAGAAGGACTTTTCCTTCTTTCCGTTTTTCTTCTGATAAAATTCTGCCTGACTGCCATTCTCTGTCCCTGTAAATACAGCTTTCTCCTGCTAAAGCGGTTAATGCTCTTTGCGTATCGTGCGTACCGATGTTGTTCATAAGAACATCCACAACCTGCTTGGGATAATTTTCAGTAATTTTTATTACTGTTTTATTAAAAGCTTCTGCTTTTCCGTATCTTACAAAATCAATTATTGCGTTGGCAAAGGGATAATTCATAACACTGTCAAGCTGATTACCGGAAAGATACCTTCTTCTTTCACCGTAGCTTGATTTGTTTGAAGCGTCTTCCCATACTTCTCCGATAATAAGCGCATCTTCTTTTGTTTTTTTAACTCGTTCTCTGAACGAATCAAGAAATACATCCGGTAACTCATCGGCAACATCCAGTCTCCAGCCGTAAGCCCCCAGAGCCAACCATTTGGCGGCTATTCCTTTTTCTCCTGAAATATAATTTATAAAATCGGGATTTTCCTCATTTATTTCAGGTAAAATATCAATTCCCCACCAGCTCGTGTAATCATCAGGCCAGTTATTGAATTTATACCAGTTATAATAAGGTGAACTTTTGCTCTGATATGCCCCTTTGTTTTTATATCTTCCTTTTTTATTGAAATATTTACTGTCTGAGCCGGTGTGAGAAAATACACCGTCAAGAATGATTTTTATTCCGTATTCATCGGCTTTTCTGCACAGTGATGAAAAATCTTCTTCGTTACCCAAAAGAGAATCTGTTTTTTCGTAGTCTGCAGTATCATAGCGGTGATTGCTGTGAGCTTCAAACACAGGGTTAAGGTAAATGCAGTTTACACCGAGAGAGGAGATATACGGAAGCTTTTCTTCAATTCCCTTAAAGTCACCGCAGAAATAATCGTTGTTAAGAGTTTTGCCGTTTTCGTCAGGTCTCCAGAACGGTTCTGCGCCGTAATCTGTTCTTAATATCCTGTCTTTCGGAACATTCTTTTTTTCTTCGCCTGAATAAAAAAATCTGTCAGGAAAAATCTGATAGAAAACTCCGCCTTTTATCCAGTCGGGAGTTTTGAATTTTTTATCATAAACAGTCAGCTGCCATTTTTCTCCGCTGCCGCTCAGAACGCCTTCCTGACCTGAGTTTGAATAAATGCCGCTTGTTCCGAATCCTGAATCATATTCAAAATAATAAAAATATAATCCGGCATCATGAAAACAAATTTCCGCTTTCCACCATTCCTCATCGCTGCCCTGCATACAGTCCCACTGCATATTGTAAGCAACTTTTTCTTCTCCGTCTTTTTTAACTATCACCCTTGCGCCTGAACAGCAGAAATTTCTTGGAAGAATTATTCTGAATGTAACTGCGGTACCGCCGCAAACAGCACCGTACGGATATTTATGATATTCTTTGCCTGAGTTAAACGGAATGTACATCAATAGTTCCCCATTACTTGATTATTATAATATTGATTGCTTTGATTACTGTAATATTGATTATACTGCTGAGAAAAAACGCTTTCACTTTCTTGGGAAACAGCTTCGGTTTCACTTGAACCGGCTGAAGTTACGGTTGAAGGTGCAGATGTTTTTTCAACATAGGATGCAGTGTATTTTTTATTTTCATTATACGGCTTTTCAGAAATGTTCAGCATAGCGTCTGTAAAGGCAAAACCGATTATAATAAAAATAAAAGTCAGCAGTATTATTAAAACAGTATGAAAAATTTTTTTATAATTTTCTCTTTTTTTCTGAGTTCTGTCAAGAGAAAAAGAATCCTCGTACTGAGTTTCCTTAAATTCAGCAAAAGCCTTGCGCCTTCTTGCGCCGTTATTTTTTTTGTCCAATTCAAGTCACTCCTTACGCAAAAATTCCGCTTCCCGAAAGGCCCATAAATGTAAGCGACAGCATGGCGGCATACATAAATAAAGCAGGTGAGCCTTTGAAAGCTTTTGGTATTTTTTTATTTTTGGATATTTTTGAAAATCCCGCACTTATTAAAACAGAAGCAATAATAAAAGCTATTCCCGAACCGAAGCCTGTTCCGATGCTTTCCCAAAGAGTTGAAACTGAACGGTGATTTATCAGCGGTATTGATAAAACAAGAGTGTTAAGTGCGGCAATGCCGAAATTGGTCATCAGTTTTTTGCCGGGTCTTAAAACAATAAGCGTAACGGCGCAGGTTAAAAAATAAACAGCCGTCAACACTGCAACATATAAAACAAAATGCAACGAATTATTCAGCTGTGCAATGAAAGAAAAATTTTCAAGCAAACTGCATATTACAGAAGTTACTGTAGAAAACCAAACAATCATTCCTGCGGCAGAAGCCAGCCTTTTAGGCTTGGCGGCCATTCGTATTGCTTCGCTTAACCCGTAGCCGCCGCTGAATATTAAGTTTTGAACGAAAATTGCATAAATCGAAGCTGACAGCAAATCGAAAAAACCGGTCAACACTTTTCTCCTCTTTTCATTTTATCAAAGCATTTGGCTATGCCTGCCGGGCAATGTTTATAATTTGTTTTTTGAAAATCTCATTTTAATTGCATAGGTGAAAGTTCCCTCATCATCCGAGCTTTCATCAAGCACAAATCTTTTCTCTATTCCTTTGGCTTTTTTTCCGTATTTTTTAATAACAAACGATTTATGAAGCGCAGCTGTAAGACCTATAATAAAAAGTCCGCCGAAAGGCAAAAGCACGCCGTTAATTCCGTTGATATGAGGAATATTTATTCCTGCGAAGCTTCCCGAGCCTGCAATTTCTCTTATTATTCCTACAAAAACAAGAACAGCCGAATAACCTATAGATGATGCTATTGAATCAAAAAAAGATTCTTTAACTGAATGCGTTACTGCATATTTTTCACAGTGAACACAGCAAAAAGAGTTCATTGCCATCAAAGGCAAATATATTCCCAGACTTGCAAAAACAGAAGATTCGTTTTTTTCAAGCAGATACATTACGGGAAAAACTACAGCTGTGCATAAAACGACATATATTCCGTTTCTTATCCACCGTGGTATTTTTTTCATTAAAAGACTTGCAGTTGTTTCACATAAAATCAGCGATACACTGAAAACTGCCGATAAAATCAGCGAATTGAACAGAGATGTTGCGGCGGCGGCAACAGGACATATTCCTATTACCTGAACAAGAACGGGGTTACGGATGTATCCGCCTGTTCTTATCATTTTTTTCAGAGATGGTTTTTTACTCAACTGTTTTCACCTCCGTTTTTCTCTTTCGGGGTGAAAAAATATATTTTTCGGCAACAGGCCATACGGCATTTACTCCAAGAACGGCAAAACAGCCGGCGTCTTCAAAAACACTGAACTCTCTTAAAAGGCAATATCCTATTGCGGCACAAGCACCGTAAATAATACGGTGAGAGATTTTTTTGGGTGACTGCGGTTCTTCCGTAATAAGAAACACAGCTATACACAGCGTAAATCCCGAAAAAAATCTTAAACAAATCATACGAAGTGAATTTTGTGAAAAAATATTGCCGCAATCTGATGCAACGGTAATAATACAGATAATAAGACAGGTTAATGTGAAACTGATTGCATTAACAAAACTTTTCGGTCTTCTGAAAAGAATATAAAGCAACAGCCCCAGAAGAACCGCCGCAGAGGTCATACCCATCGGACCGGGAACAGAGCCGATAAAAGAGTTAATAATTTCAATCGCAGTAACCCCGTGGGTTTTATTTTGCAGAAGGCTTTGAGCAACAGATGTACCCTCAACAAAGCTTTCAGAACCGAATGTGAAAACAGAAGCATCATTATTAAGAACAGGATAAGCAAAAATTTCATTGCTTTTACATATACATAAAAAAGAGATTGAAGCCGCTGAGCAGGAAAAAGGTGTGCTGTAAATTCCTCCGAAAGGAATTTTTACAAACATAACCGCAAAAATACTTCCTATTGCAGGAACCCACAGCCTTACTCCTGCAGGAAGCATAAGCGCTGTTAAAAGACCTGTATAAATACTTCCGCAGTCACTTATTTTAGGCTTTTGATTGATTACGGCACTGCCGATTATTTCACTGAGAACTGCTGCCGAAACACTTACTGCGCAAACAAGTAAAGCCCTGAACGAATAGTAATGCACAGCCATAATAAGGGTAATCAGAAGTGCAGGCAGCATTTCTTTGTAAAATTCATCTTTTTTTGTTTCAGGCAAACAGTTCACCTTCTTCCATTATTTATTCATTGAAAACAGCAGTACCCCTAATTTATAATTGTTTTATATAAGGAGGACATTTATATGAATATACATCTTATAAACAAAAACAAATTTATTGCGGAGCTTACTGAAAAAGATATGAAGGAGCTTGATATTACATATGAAGAAATGGATTATTCAAATATAGAAACCCGTCGGGTTATATGGACTGTTATTGACAAAATCCGGGAATCTTCAGGTCGTGATATTGACCCTTCCTGCAATCTTTTAATTGAAGCTGTTGCGGATTCATCCGGAGGATGTGTTCTTTGCTTTACAATCCCCGAAAAATGCAGAGCATTATCGGCAATAAAACCGCCTGTGTTGAAAAAGAACAGCGATAATGTTATTTATGAGTTTGAAAATGCAGACGCTCTGCTTGATTTGATTAAGGTGATAGGTTATAAAAATTTTGATAAAAGCAGTAATGTTTATACTGATAAAAACCGCATAAGACTTATTATGAAACAGCTTCCGGGCAGTGATAAAAAGAAAATATTTGAAGAATACGGCACCTTTGTGGGGCAGGGTTCTGCCATTGAGGCCCGAACAGTGGAATACTGGAAAAAATCCGGCAAGCTTTAAGAGTTTCTGATTTTTTCAATAGCTTCTTTTCTGTTTTCTGCATTGAAAACGGCGCTCCCCGCTACAAGAACATCAGCTCCGGCTTTTTTAACGCACGGGGCTGTTTCTTCGTTTATGCCCCCGTCAACCTGAATGTTGATACTGATGTTTCTCCGTTTGCATTCATCGCTGATTTTTTCGATTTTTTCAAGCATATCTTTTATAAATTCCTGACCGCCGAACCCGGGTTCAACAGTCATAACAAGAACCATATCAATTTTATCAAGATACGGAAAAACAGCTTCTGCAGGAGTTTCCGGCTTTATGCTCAGACCTGCTGTTTTGCCGTGTTGTTTTATTTTGTCTAAAGTTTTATTTATATCGGAATTGCTTTCAATATGAAAAGTTATTCCGTCTGCTCCTGCTTCAACAAAGTCTTCAATATATAAAAGAGGGTCGCTTATCATAAGGTGCACATCAAAAAATTTATCTGAATAAGAACGGAAAAATTTCATTACAGGTGCACCGAATGTTATGTTGGGAACGAAGTGCCCGTCCATAACATCAATATGAATCCAGTCTGCTCCGCACCGGGAAATGTTAGCTATTTCTTCACCGACTTTTGAAAAATCACAGGAAAGTACGGAAGGAGCAATCAATGTCTTTTTCATTTAACTTTTTCTCCTGTTTGTAAATTAAGAAGATTTCTGTAAACGGCAACATGAGACGGTGAAACCTGCTTATCTTCGTGAATGCTTCCGAAATACCACCGTGTAAACCGACAGCTGCCGTTTACCTGTTCAAAATAAGCGTTGAGTCCTGTAAAACGGACATTTTCTTTATCTTTAAGATTAAGAAACGCTTTTATTTTCTGAGGCGGCTCGTGAGTAATAATGTAGTCAATCTCAAATCTTTCTCTTTCAAGATTTTTAACACCGTCTTTCAGCTCGTCGGCAGAGGGTATTTCCGCTTTTGACCAGGTATCGTTTTCAAATCTGATATCAATATCAGGACTTTCGCCGCCGCCCATAGTAAAGATTTTTTCACCTTCAATTTCAAAAATCTGACCTCTCATCAGATGATAAATGTTATTTCTTATTCTGTGAGCTGTACCTCCGAAAAACTGAATAACGGGATATTTTGAAAGCAAATCAAAATTTTCGTGAGTGCCGTCAACAAAACAAATAGTATAAGGCTTTTTTGAAAGCTTATCGAGAATGGCTCTTTCGGATTTGTCTCCGTTCCAGATAAAGCCGAAGTCACCGCATATAATCAAGGTATCACCTTTTTTTATGTTTTTAACAAATAAGGGCTGTTTGAAAATTTTATAATCGCCGTGCATATCTCCGGTAACATATACCATTTCTGAATCACTCCCGATAAAATTTGATTATTCTCTTTATTTTTTGCTGATTGTTTGTTATAATACCAAACAGATGTATAAAACGGCAAAATCAGCCGATAAAAAATCCTCACTATATAATACAATAAAACATGGTGGTTTGTCTATGAAAAAAACAATAATTTTTTTAATGGTTTTTATTTCAGTTGTTTTTACAGCTTCACCCATAGCAAATGCTAAAACCTACAACTCAAATATTACTCTTAACTGCAAAATAGACTATCTGTTGAGTCTTGATAACGACACTGCGGTTGTTTCTAAAAACGAAAACCTTAAAGCGGCTCCTGCGTCTATAACAAAAATCACAACAGCTCTTGTTGTTTTGCAGAATTGCAAAGACCTTTCTCAGGTTGTAACAGTGTCACAGGCTTCTCTTGATGTTCTAAAAGATACAGGCAGTTCCCTTGCCGGACTTAAAGCCGGGGAGAAATTTACGGTTTTACAGCTTCTCAATCTTATGCTTATCCCAAGCGGAAACGATGCTGCTGTTGTTCTGGCGGAACATATCGGCGGCAATGTGGGCAATTTTGTTGAAATGATGAATAAATGTGTTGCCGAGCTGGGATGTAAAAATACTCATTATATGAATCCCCACGGCCTTGATGAAAACAACCATTATTCAACCGCTCATGATATTGCCGTGATTTCCCGTGAAGCATTAAAATATGAGGAATTTGTTAAAATTGTCGCAACTCCGGAATATATGGTTGAAAAAACAAATCTCAGCGATGAAAGAAAGATTATAAACACAAACTATCTTATTAACAAGTCATACAATACTTATTACAGAGGATATGTCAAAGGAATAAAAACAGGAACTACGGATAATGCGGGCAACTGTGTTGTTACCTATGCTTCAAAAAACGGCTACACTTATCTTGCTGTTGCTATGGGCGGAGACAGACGGGATTCTGATAACGACAATATTGATGAAAATCAGGCTTTTATGGACAGTATCCGTATGTATGAATGGGCGTTCAAAAATTTAAGCTATGAACTCATTGCTTCACCGTCACTTCTTGTTTCTGAGGTCAGAGTAAATTATTCGTGGAAAACCGATCATATGCGGCTTGTTCCAGAAAAAGATGTAAGAGCTATTGTACCTACAGGGACAAATGAAGGCAGTGTTCTTATAGAGCCGATAGACAAGCCCGATGAAGTCAACGCTCCGATTAAAGCAGGGGATTATGCCTGCAAAGCAAAAATAATCTATGCAAACAGTGAAATAGCTGAAATAAATCTTGTTTATGCGGAAAATGTCAGAAAAAATTATCTTCTGTTTTTTCTTGTAATCATTAAAAAAATAATTACTAATCCTGTTTTTGTTGTTTTGCTTATTGCGGCGATTGCCGCCGGAGCTGTTTATTTCAGCAAAAGCACACGCATTGCTCAGGCAAAAAGGAAAAAGAACAAGCTGAAAATTGTAAAAATAAACGATATGAGCAAAGAAAACAGAAGAAAATACGATAAGAATTATAAACCGAAGCATTAAACTTGACAATTACCGTAAAATTTGATATCATTTTTTGTCGGCAGGGGCTGTATCTCTGCCGCAAAGATGTATCAGCATCATCAGTTAATGCCCGAAGCCGGATTGCAAAAACTGTTTTACAAATCAAAAACCTGAAAATCCTTGCAAACAAATAAAACTGAACATCTGCCCTGTTAGTTCAACGGATAGAATAAGGTCCTCCTAAGACTTAGATATCGGTTCGATTCCGGTACAGGGTGCCATATAAAAATGTCCGATTAAAAAAGTTGAGTTGTATAAAAAGTAAATTTATTTACCTGATATGACCGAATATATCAGTGTAATGTAAAATGAAGGACGGGTGTAAAAAATGAATAAATTCTGTTCAAAATGCGGAGAGCCTGTTGTCAGCGGATACAGATTTTGTCCGAAGTGCGGAGAGCCTTATGTTGAGGAAAGTTCTCCGAATAATAATGTTAAAACCGGCAGCGGATATGAGGATCCTGTTGAAGATAACAATGTCAGAAATTCATATTATGACAATTATGACAACAACATAAATGTTGATTATGTTGTCAGCGGTGACAATGAAATCAATTACGACGCCGGCAATGAAAACAAAAAAACCGGAAACACAGCTTTGTACATAGTTGTAGCTGTAATCGCTGTTATTGCGGTTGGCTGTATTGCATTTTTCACATATATGCTTACATCCGGTTCCGATGCTGAAAGTATGTTGGGCAAAGGGGAAGACTCATCTTATTCTGACGAATCAGACAGCGGCAAAAAGAAGAAAAAAGAAGTGGAAACAACTACAACCACCACAACCACTACTACGACTACAACAACTACCGCCCCCACTACAACCACAACTGAAGACAACAGAAATATGTACAAGGTTAAGGCTGACGGCGGACTTTATATGAGAAGCTCACCTGAAATTAAAAAGAACAATAAAATTACACTTATCCCCAATAATTCCAAGGTTGAGGTTGTTCGTGTTGAAGGTGACTGGGCTTATGTTAAATACGGCAACAAATCCGGCTGGAGCGCAGTGAGATATCTTCACCCGGTTGACTGACAGTAAAATATATCAGAGCATATTTGTTTATTTCCCTAATGAGCTTTCATTTTACAGAAATATCAGATATGCTCTTTTCTTTACCGTTAATTTGTGATATTCTTTTTTGTAAAGGACAGGTGATTATATGAAAACTTTTACTCCATGCATTATTGTACCGGGAATAGGCCAGTCTAAGGTTGACTTGCTTGATAAAAACAACAAAAGAGTAAAAGCGGCATGGCCTCTTGAGCTTGACACAGATGATTTTATCAGCAAATTAAAAAAGCCGTTGTTGAAATCTGTAATTTTCAGAAGAGATATGGGGTTTTCCGAAAAAATCGGAGAGGCTGTTAAAGATGCCCTATACCCTGTTGCAACGGATAAAGACGGGGTTCCCGAAAATAATCTTAAAATTGTTGAATATAATAAAAGCCTTGCAGAATGTACTCCGGAAGAAAAAAGATATATTCTTAAAATGGTTCCTATGCAGAAATTGTGTAAAATAATCGGAGAAGAAAATCTTTATTTCTTTTCATTTAATTCATTCGGGGAGCCTTATAAAACGGCAGACAGATTAAATGATTTTATTCAGCAGGTTAAAAAAGAAAAAAAGTGCGATAAAGTTAATCTTATTCCCGTAAGTCTGGGCGGAGTTGTTTCCATTGCATATTTGGACAAGTACGCACATCAGCAGGATATTAAAAGGGTAATGTATTTTGTTGCCGCTTTACAGGGAACATATTTTATTTCAGACACAATGGAAATGAATATAAAAAAAGAAAACGCAGCTTCGCTGATTGAGTTTCTGACCAATAAAAAAACTTCTGATTCGATTACAAAAATAACCGGACTTCTGCCGAAAAAAGTTAAAGATAAAGTACTGGACAGCTGTTTTGATTCCCTTTCAAAGACCCTCCTTAAAAACTGCGCAATGATGTGGGGAGCTGTTCCCCCCGAAAAATATCTTCAGCTCAGAGAAAAATATATTGACGAAAAAAATCAGAAAGTTCTTGCAGAAAAAACAGATAAGTTTTTTGCGGCACAGAAAGCTTTCCCCGAAAAAATTTCTGATTATAAATCAATGGGTATCGAATTTTTCGCAGTTGCAGGTTACGGTTTACAGCTTATTCCCGTATTGGCATCAGATAAAATAAACTCCGATACAATTATACCTGTAAAGTCTGCTTCCCTCGGAGCTGAGAGTGCAGATTTAGGTCAGACTCTTAACAGGGAAAAGACGGAGTATATATCGCCGGATAACACTGTTGACGCATCAAAAAGCGTTATTAAAGACACAGTCTGGTTTTTCAAAAATCAACCTCATGATGACATTGCGTATAACGATACGGCTCTTGATATTGCCGCTCATGTTCTTGCTTATGATGATTTTAATTCTGTGCACAGTGATGAAAAATTTCCCAGATTCGCAAATAGATCAGACAACAGAAAATAAGGGAGAGTAATTATGCTTGAAACTATTCTTTTATCATCACTTAATAAAGTTTTTCCGGATGAAAGACCTGTTGACGCAGGGTTTAATCATCTTTCTCTTCTTAAAAAAGAATATGGCGGCTTTCAGCTTGCAATAAAAAGTGAAGAAGAAAAAACTTATCAGATAAAAATTGAATCAGAGCTTAATGTAAGATGTTTTGAAGTAAAGCTTGTGCCTGCGAAAAAAATATGCAATACAGGCGACGATTATTATGTTCGCAAAACCTCCGGGCTTTATCCCGATTTGCTTTGTGAATGCAGCAGTATAACTGTTGATAATAATTACAGAAGCTTGTGGTTTGAAATTTATGCAGATAACATCAAAAGCGGAGTGTATCCCGTTAAAATCATGCTTTGTGAAAACGGCAAAACTGTTTGTGAAAAGAAAACAGATGTTGAAATTATTCCTGTTGATTTACCGGAACAGGATTTAATATGCACTAACTGGTTTCACACAGACTGTATTCACACTTATTATGATGTTCCTGTTTTCAGTGAGGAATATTGGAATATTACAGAAAAATTTGTGCGTGAAGCGGTGAAGCACGGCATAAATATGCTGCTCACCCCGCTTTTTACACCGCCGCTTGACACAGCTGTCGGAAAAGAAAGGCCAACCGTACAGCTTGTTGATGTTGCTGTTGATAACGGAAAGTATTCATTCGGATTTGACAAGCTTCGCAGATGGATTGATATGTGCGACAGATGCGGAATAAAATATTTTGAAATGTCCCATCTCTTTACTCAATGGGGGGCAATGCATACACCGAAAATCATGGCTTGTGTTGACGGAAAAAACAAACAGATTTTCGGGTGGAAAACATGGGCTTCAAGTAAAAAATATACTGATTTTCTTTGCGAATTTGCAAAAGAGCTTTGCGGTTTTATCAAAGAAGAAGGTATTATGCACCGCTGTTATTTTCATATTTCCGATGAACCGTCTATGGAAAGACTTAAAGACTACGGCAAACGGTCAAAGTTAATCCGGAATCTGTTCGGTGAATTCCCCATTATTGATGCTCTTTCGGATTTTGATTTTTATAAGAAAGGTTTAATTAAAAATCCGATACCTTGTATCCCTTCGGCTGAAAAATTTTACGGCAATGTGGATAATCTGTGGGTTTATTATTGCTGCGGTCCGGATAAAGATTATTATACAAACAGATTTTTCGGTATGCCCATGCAGAGAACAAGAGTTCTGGGATATCAGATGTACAAATATAATGTTAAAGGATTTCTCCAGTGGGGTTTGAATTTCTGGTATTCTCAGTTATCTGACCATCCGATAAATCCTTTTGAAACAAGTGATTCAGACGGCGCATTTCCTGCCGGTGACGCATTTGTTCTTTACCCCGGAAATAACGGAGAGCCTCTTTCTTCAATCAGATTTAAAGCTTTCAGGGAGGGTCTGCAGGATCAGCGGGCGTTGAACCTGCTTGAAAGCCTTATCGGCAGAGAAGAAACACTTTCTGTTCTTCAAAGGGAAGGAGAGATATCCTTTTCAGATTACCCGAGAAGCTCTGACTGGCATTTGAGAACCCGTGAAAAAATAAACAGCGAAATAGCAAAAGCAATTTCCTGCTGTGACAGATAAAAGGAAGTAACAATATTATGTTTTTATACGAAATGCATCAGCACACATATCCATGCAGCGCCTGCGCAAAGGGCGACCCTGTAAAAACGGTTTATGCTCTTAAAGATGCCGGCTTTTCCGGGTTGGTTTTAACAAATCATTTCCTTCACGGCAACACGGGAATTGACAGAAATCTTCCGTGGAACGAATTCGTTTCTTTTTATGAAAAGGATTATCTTCTTGCAAAAGAGGCAGGAGATAGAGAAGATTTTGATGTAATTTTCGGTATCGAAGAACATATCGGAGAAGGGAAAGAGGTTTTGCTCTACGGAATAACACCTGAGTTTTTGTATGCACACCCTGAATTAAAAGAAGCATCCCTTGAAAAAATCAGTGAAGAAACACGAAAATTCGGCGGGCTGGTTTTTCAGGCACATCCTTACAGAAGCAGGTCGTATATTCCCGAACCAAATAAAAACATTCCTGTAGAGCTTATTGACGGATTTGAAACATATAATGCATCAAACCCCGAAAATGAAAACATTGCAGCATCACAGTATGCAAAAGAGCACGGTCTTCTGGTCAGCGCAGGGTCAGATGCTCATTGGGAGGTTTTTGAAAACCGTTTCGGTATTCAGTGTAATCACAGAATTAAAAATTCAGCCCGGCTTGCAGAAACATTAAAATCAGGCGACTATTCACTTTATCTGGGAAAATAAAATATCCGCAAAAAGAAAACTCCTGCTGTTCAAACCGGCAAATTACGCCGATATCAAACAGCGGGAGTTATTTATTTGATTTTTAATTTTCTTATTCTTGTTCGGGTTAGGCATACACCGTCTTCTTCGCCGCCGCAACAGTAGGATATCAACATTTCTTTTTCATTCAGGAAAAATATCGCAGGGTAACAGTATCCGTGAGTCGGGTGGTCTTCAAGCACAGTGTACTCGGAAAAATCAATCCCGTTATCACTTTGAGCGATTACAAACGGAGTTCTGCCTGCTGTAATCCACTTTGAACCCGGGGCTATTCTTCCGTTATAGTTCGGAACAGGGTTCCATATTGCATAGTAAATTCCGCTGAATGGATTTTTTCGGATTAACATAGGTGAATCGGGGGAAGTGAATTTTGACGGAACAGGTTTGCTCCAGGTTTTGCCTTCATTTTCGGAAAAGCTTTCATATTGAAACATTCTGTCCGTACGAAAATATCCGTATAATCTTCCGTCAGGCAAAAATTCAAGACCGGGTTCCTGTAATCCTGTTTCAGAATAACCGGGATCCGGCAATGAAATAATATTTGAATGCTGTTTCCAGTTTTTTGCGTGCTTATCCCCGCTGAAAATCACAGCTGTCCCGAAATATTCGCCGCATTTTTTTCCGTCAGGCTGAGTAACGATTTTATGCCGAGCAAGAGGAAGAAGAATATTGCCGCTTGATGTTACGCAAATTCTTGAATTGTTCATTACATAATATATTCCGTTTTTTATTTTTACGCATAATTCGGGCTCTCCGAAACGGGTTTCGTCGTCAACTGCTCTGCGCAGATATACAGCAGAATTTCCATTGAATTTTGCAAGATAAAAAATACAAAGTGTACCGTCGGATATTCGGCATAAAGAAACACTCATTATATTTTGAGTGTTGTGTTCTTTTGCCTGTGCAAGCAGATACGGCAAATGAGAAAAAGTTTTTCCTCCGTCGTGTGAAATCATTCCTGCAATGTCGCAGGCGCCGTCATCCTCCGCATCGTTGCCGGTATATCTGCTGTATGCAAATAAAATTGAACCGTTGCGAAGCAATGCAAAATCTCCTTCACTGTTTCGTGGGTTATTTTCCCCTCTTGTTATTTCTGCGGATATTGATAAATCCGAAAATTCAGGTTTTTTCATAATTGCACCTCGGTTGTATTATTTTCTTTAATTTTAGGGACAGTAAATTATATCAATTTCTTTTTTACTTTCATCGATTATTTTTTTGGGGTCAAACCCCGCAACATCAAGCATTTCTGCTTTGATAAGTACGGTGTTTTTTATGCCGAGCATATTTACCGCAGCTGATTTTATATAATTATAACCGTACTTCTGCATAAACTTTCCGCCTGCTGTTGAGATATAATAAAGCTTATCGGCTTTGCACAAACCCACAGGAATACCATCTTCATTATATCTGAATGTTATACCGTTGACAAAAATATTTTCAATATATGCTTTAAGACTTGCGGGAAAAGATAAATCCCAGAAAGGAGCGGAAATAACTACCGTATCAGCTTCGGCAAACTGTTTTGCAAGGTCAAACAAAGAATCCGAATAGTCATTTAATTCAATAAGCGTTGAGCGCTTTTCCAAAGACTGACTGTTAAGCGGAAAGATATTTTCTGTTTTAACTTCAGTATAATCTCTGCCGAGCTTTGACAGCAGATACAAGGCAAGCTCGTTTGTTCTTGAATTATTTCTTACACAGCTGTTAATATAAAGAATCAAAAAATCACTCCGTTATATTAAAATAAAACAGGGGACTGCAAGCACAGTCCCCAACTGATAAAAATTATTTTATCTGCATTCGCCTACAAGCTCTGAGTACCCCTTCATAAGAGTTGAAGCTGCGTGCTCACCGATGGACACAACCATGCACCAAGTCTGCATACTGATTTCTCTTGATGTGGATTCGGGGTTGTGACGGCAGTCAAGAATAGAATATGTTTCATCGGGGCAAACATAGCCGGCTGCATCGTTCATAAGGTCAAACAGAATTACATTTTCACCGTAGTCTTCACGAAGTGAGGTAAGCTCTGAATTATCAAGACCGTAACCGCCTACATAAAGTTCACTGTAAAGCTCGCCGGGTGAAAGGAAAATTTTAACTGCATTTCCCAGTTCCATATATCCGATTTCGGTAACTGTATAATATTTTCCGCTTTCTGAATTATATGCAAGGTCGTTGCTTGCAAGACCGAGCTTGAGAAGAATAAGTGAAACGCTGTTATCAACTTCAAGCTTAACCTGCTTATGTTTAATGTTAAGAACTGCGTTAACATCCTGAGCTTCAAATGTTTTAAGTCCTTTATACCAAACAGTGTAATCTTCCTGACCGCTGTATTTTTCAACACCGAGCTTATCTCCGAGGCGTGCATTGAGTTCGGCTCTCTGCTGTTCATTCATAGAAGCGCCAAGGCAGATATAACCCATTTCATAACCGAAACGCATTGCGGATTCGTGATTATCTGCAAGGTCAAGTCCGTCATTTGATTTACTTCTGCTGCAGGAATTTGTGCCCACATTGCCCTGGATATATACAAAGTTGCTTCCTGCGGCATTGATGAGTTTTTCCATATAATATACAAAGTCTGATGAAAGCTTTGTTTTGAATTCGGCACCGTAACTTGTTACTTCCGGATGTGCGCCGAATGATGCAACGATTGTGCCCTTGCTTCCGTCTGAAGGAATAAATTCGATTTTATGCATATCATCGTCACATTCTTTGGATACTGTTCTGGTTCCGAAATATCCGTCAAGGTCAAGGTTTGTATATGTAAGCTTACCCGGCTTCATATCTGCAAAAGCTTCTTCTACAGATGCCTTGGTGCTGTTGATTATTGTTTTAAGGTAATCTTTATTAACACCGAATCTGGTCTGTGTAAGTCCTGTTAAAGAAAGAAGGTTGTTTGCAACTGTTGTAAGGGGGGCATTCCATACGCCCTGAGAATCTATTGCCATATGTGAATGAATAGCGGAAACATTAAGTGATACTATATTGTTTTCTTCGGCAAATTCAGCAATAGCGCTTCTGATTGTTCTGACATCGGCATTGGAAATACCAATGCAGTCAACAACGCAGAATGCAGTGAGTCCTCTGCCTGTATTGTCGTTAAAAATAACAGTTCTGACTTTCATATCTTCTTTGTTGCCGTCATCATCTGTGTAGCAGTCAAAGGAGTATCCCCAGGGAGCATAGCTTCCTCTTGCGTATTTGGGAAGCTTGCCGAAGTCTGACGGAATAATTGATTTTGAACTGTAACCTACATTCCACACAAATTTATCAGAATCAGTGGGAATAAAAGACTGATTGCCTTCAAAGAAATTCTCAACAACATCGGCATCATTGTCACTTCTTACAAAAGAAAGGTCGGGGATGCATCCGCTGAGAACCTTAAGGATAATATCGTTTACAAGAACATTGAGGAACTTGCTGAGGAAATCCCCTCGTTTAACAAGATACTCTGTTGAATTAAGATATTCTGAAATGCTGGTTGATTTTTCTTCAGGTTCTTTTGCACTTGTTGCAGGTACGGCAAATGAAAGCACCATGCAAAGGCAGAGAACAACTGAAATTATTTTTTTAGACAACTTCATAATATCGCTCCTTTATTAAAGTTTTATTTATTATACAGAAATTATCACTGAAAAGTCAACATAAATCAAGTCAACAAATTAAATTTGTAAAAATCCTACAAAAAAATCCGTTAATTTCGTATAAGTAAAAGTGCCGCAATCTGCACTGAGTGTAAATTACGGCACTTTGAAAAATATATTATTTATCGTTTAATGTAAAGAACATTGCAAATCCTGTTGTTCTCTTTCCGGTAGGAGCATCTTTGAATATACCGTTTGCAGAGCCTGTAACGCCTGCTGTAACAATGCCGCTCTCATTTGATGTTACCGAATAAATAACATCATCTGCAGAACCGCCTGTGAGCATTTTGCCTGTTGTCTGACCTGCTCCGTTAAGAACCATAATAAATCCGTCTTTATTACCTGAGCTGATAAGTCCCGCAAAATCCATATCGTTTGATTTTGTATAACCAACAACAACTATTCCTTTTGATGTAACTGTAACGCCGGTAACAGAGTCAGATTGTTTACCGCCTATATTTCTTGCCCAGTATACTTTACCGTCTTTTGTAAATCTGATAACATATCCGTCTGTTTTTCCGTAGCACTGGCTGTAACTGCCGTAGGATCTCTTTAACGACATTGTTCCGCCGATTATACATCCTCCGTCTTCAGTAACCGCAACAGAACTGTATTCACTTTTTCCGGAACCTGCAACAGGTGCCGACCACAGAAGATTTCCGTTTTTATCCAGTTTAAGAACAACTGTCTTGCTGGTGAGGTCAGGGGTTTTATAGGGTTTAAGGACAGCAAAATCAGTATCTGTTGAATAAGTTAAGCAAGTTGCAAAAATATCACCGTTGCTGTTTACCGCAATAGCTGTGATTCTGTTGTCTTTTGAACCGCCGAGAACTTTTCTCCATTTAATATCGCCTTTTTTGCTGAATTTGAAAAGGAATGCCTTGAATTTACCTTCGCTGTTTTTGAAAAGTCCTGTTGTGGATTCCGCTTCACCGCCTACTAAAAATCCTCCGTCAGGCGTTGCGGCAACGCTGTAGCCCATGTCCCCGTTTTCTTCTTCGTTACAGGGCAGAGTATAGCTCCATACTTCTTCACCTTTTTTATCAAGCTTAACAATGAGAGTCGCAACTGCAATGCCTGTTTTCGGTGCCGCAGTATCAGTCGCAGTTGTTTCACCTACTGCAACAACAGAACCGTCTTTAAGCTGGCAGACATCACGAAGCATAATATTTGAATTTCCGCCTGTCATATATTTCCATACAACCGAACCGTTGGTATCAATTTTTGCAACAAATCCGAATGCGTTTTTCCACGATTCACCGGCACCTTCAAAAAATCCGTTTTTGGATAAGGTGTGACCTGTAACAATATATCCGTCTTTAACTGCAACAACTTTTTTAACAACATCATCACCTGAACCGCCGAAATATGAGGTAAAGCCCTTTGTCAGTGATTTTGCGGATACTTCATTTTTGTTGGGCTTGTACTCGACTGTTTTTGTGGTTGAATATCTGTCTCTATTAACAAGCTTTGAATTTTCTTTTGTTGTATAATCTGGTATAGCATCTGTTCTTGTAATCTGAAGCTTACCGTCTTTAACAGTGCCTGTGTAATATATCAGCTTGCCGATGTTGTTTGCTTCATTAAGAGTGTAAAGGATATTTCCTTTTGCATCTTTTTTACCGGTTGTATAAATTATTTTGCCGTTTTTGCTCTTATATCCGGTGTTGTAAATTCTGTGACCTTCCTTGTCAATGATACCTTTGGCATCAATAACTTTTCCGTTTTTATCAACAGAACCCGTAATAGCGGTAACATCTTCAATTACCTTTCCCCCGTCAAGAGAAATTGCGTCGGGAGCACTTTCAACTTCTTTGCCGTTATCCGGAGTTTTTTCAGGCAAAAGATTGATTATTGCAACAATGATGCCGGCAATAACAACTGCGGCAACAGCTGCAATGATTATTATGCGTTTTTTCTTAGGGTCAAGAGATTTCTTTTCAGCTTTTTCAGCCTTATCCTCTTTTTTTTCTTCAAATTCGGTTTCACCGCATTTCGGACATTTTTCTTCTTTGTCGTCATATTCGGCTTTGCATTTTTTACAGATTTTCATTAAAATGCACCTCGCTTTATTATTCGTAGAATAAATATATCACAGAATATTTAAATTTTCAATGAAAAAGGGTTAATTTTATAATAAATTTATGTTAATATAGGCAGGTAACATCAACGAATACGCCAGGAAACCGAAAAGAGGATGTTTAATGAATAAAAAAGAAAAAGCTTTGCTTGCAGTTGAAGCATTGAAAAAAGATTATCCGGAGGCAATATGTTCACTTGATGCAGGGAATGAATTTGAACTTCTTGTTGCAACCAGACTGTCTGCTCAGTGTACGGATGCACGGGTAAATATTGTTACCCCGGAACTGTTCAATAAATATAAAACTATTGAAGATTATGCCTGCGCAAAGCTTGAAGATGTTGAAAATATAGTAAGGCCCTGCGGATTTTATCACACAAAGGCAAAAGATATTATCGGCATGGCAAAAGAAATTCTCAACCGTTTTAACGGGAAGGTTCCGGACAACATTGAGGATTTGACATCTTTGCCCGGGGTCGGCAGAAAAACCGCAAATCTTATCTGCGGTGATATTTATAAAAAACCTGCTGTTGTGGCTGATACGCACCTTATCAGAATTACAAATCTTTTAGGTCTTGTTGAAACAAAAAATCCCGAAAAAGTTGAAAAAGAGCTGAAAAAAATACTGCCCCCGGAAGAAAGCAATGACTTTTGTCATCGCTGTGTTCTTCACGGCAGAGCAGTCTGTGTTGCAAGAAGACCTAAATGTGATGAATGTTCAATGAAAGATTTTTGTTCCTTCAAAAAACAAAACGGGCAATAATTATTGCTATTGATGCTCCTGTAAGTGCGGCTGCGCTGAGCTTTGCGAACAGCATCAGTCTGTCGGATTTTATTTTTGACGGAGGGGGAGAACCTGCTTTGCCTGCGATTGAATTTGCTCTTTCACGGAGCGTTCCTTCGCTTACGGATGAAAATTCAGGCTTTATGAAAAAAATAATTCTTTCAAAATATTCACATTCCGGTCGGGTTATTTCAACAATCTGATGATTTACTCCTTGAATCATAAATGTCTCCTTTTAATTAGATAATTTCTGTATTAGCATTGGTTTTGATATATATTTTTATGCAGCGGCAGGGTTTATTTTGATGTGATTTTTTACGACATTTTATTACAAAAAGAGATTTTGTGTATTTTTGCCTGTTTTATAACAAAATCAGTCTCCACCTGTGCAAAACTCTGTGCAAAATGTGTATAACTTTTCAAAAAAGCCTTGATTTTGCTTGATTTTGCTGTTAAAAACCTTTTTGTGCATATTTTTGTTAAGATTTTAACAACTTTGAAGACTCATTTTTTTCTGCTGAAAACTACGAAATCTGACATAAAATGAGCCTGATTTTTATATAATTTTTCAATAAAAAAAGACTTGACAAAAGGAATGAGAGATAATGGATAATAAAATCGAAAAAATTGTTATTGACGGCATTTATCCCCTTGATATTTCTTTAACATTAGACTGCGGACAGAGTTTTCGCTGGTTTGAAAATAAAGACGGCTCTTGGCACGGTATTGTTTGCGGAAAAAGCGTAGATGTCAGAACGGAAAAAGACAGCCTGATTATTACCGGAGATGTTTGCCGTGATGATGAAAAATTATGGCGGGAGTATTTTGATATTGACACGGATTACAAATCAATCTGCCAGTCTTTTTTATGCGATAAGTGGTTGGAAAAAGCTGTTACGGCATACCCGGGTATCAGAATACTCAAGCAGGAACCGTGGGAGACTCTTTGCTCATTCATAATTTCTCAGAATAATAATATTCCGAGAATAAAAGGAATAATTGACAGAATGTGCGCCTGCTTCGGGAACAGAACGGAACAGGGAGATTTTTCTTTTCCCTCAGCTGAAATTATTGCGACCCAGAGTGTTGAAGCTCTTGCTGATCTGAGAGCGGGGTTCAGAAGCAAGTATATAATTGATGCGGCTGAAAAAGTTTGCAGCGGTACAGTTGATTTTGAAAAAATTAAAAACTCTTCAATGGAAGATGCAAGAGAAGAATTAAAAAAAATCAGCGGAGTAGGTCCTAAAGTTGCAGAGTGCGTTCTTCTTTACGGATTCGGCAGAAAAGAAGCCTTCCCCGTTGATGTATGGGTTCGCAGAATAATGAGCGAGCTTTATCCTGACGGTCTGCCCCGCTGTACAGATAATGTTCAGGGGATTGCTCAGCAGTATCTGTTCCACTGGCGAAGGAATACGGATAATCCTTTTGACTGATAATTTTATTTTGGAGATGAAACAGTGTGAAAAAATTTACGGCGTTATTTATTGCGGCAGTAATGTGCGCAGTATCATTGTGCTCATGCTCGTTACGAAAGTTTTCACTTACAGTAAATAATATGAACATTGATGAAGAAATTTTCAATTATTATAAATCTGTTGCGGAAAATGATTATGAATATTCGGGAAATAACGATAAGGAAGGCATTACACTGGAGCTTTGCAGGAATTATGCGGCGGGATGTGAGCTTGCGGAAAAATATAAGGTTTCTGTTTCTGCGGAAGAAAAAGTTATGATTTCAAAAGAAACGAAGGCTCAATGGCAGTATTATGAAAAATTTTATGAGAAATATTCAGTCAGCAAACAGACCTTAAACAAAATGATAGAATATAATTATCTTGTTGACGATATAATTATTAAAATATATTCGGAAAAAGGAGAAAGTCCTGTTCCGGAAAAAGAAATTAAAGCATATTACAATAAAAATTACATTTCAGCAGAAATAATTTCTGCTGAAATCAAGAATAATAAAGATGAGCTTACAAAAAAATTCATGGAACTTCAGAAGATTGCAGTGTCAGGTGCAGGCATGGATACGGCTGCACAGCAATATCCCGATATTACGAAATATAACGGAAGCGCAGAAATGATAAGCTCGTTTGACACATCGTATCCCAAAGGCTTTTTTGAAAATATTTCACAAATAAAAAAGGGCGAATTAAAAATAATGGTCTACGGAAGCAGTATATATCTTGTAAGAATTGCAGACGATGACACAGCGGAACAGATGTATCCTGTGTATTATAAAAAATGCCTTGTAAGAATGAAGAAGAAAGATATAAAAAACAGAATAAATACTATTGCACAATCTTACAAAATGGTATATAATAAAGGTTAGATGATTTTTGTGCGGAAGGAGGAAGTGAATATATGTTAGCATATGTTAAAATCGGGTTGCTGGCAGTTGCAGCTATGTGCGGCATTTTATTTATTTTCTTTCACCGTCGGATTATTGAAATATTTTTCAACATCAAGGATTCTATAAGCGACTTTTTTGCAAGCCTGAAATACGGTAATTTTACCGAAAGAGAAGAATCTATGTGTAATGTTTATATAAATTACCATTATCCCAGGTATAATCCTTATAAAAGCTATTGCTGGAATTGCGAAAATGAGGTTAATTCGTCTGAAAGTCCGAGATGTCCTGTTTGCGGTATATACATTTGCATGAATTGCGGTTCATGCCATCCAAACTGTTCAGACAGAGATCGAAAAATTTATATTTCCGAAAAAGAAATCAGAGAAATGCTTAAGGGCAACAAGAAAAAAGCGATACGCAACAGAATAAATATGGTTAAAGATAAAGCAAACGATAAAATTTATTATTGTGAGCCTGTTGAAAAAGAATTCGGGCCGGTTTCGCTTAAAGGAAAGTCACATAACGAAAAGAATAAATAAAAGTTGTCAGGGCATACTGTTCCGAGGGAGGAACTGTATGCCTTTGAAATGAGGAAAACATGAGCTATTATAATTTGGGATTCCTGAGTAAAAAAAGAAATATCATTTATTCGATTGCCATAATCTGGATTGTGTTTTTTCATTCCACATTTGAATTAAACTGGAAGTGGTTTTATCCGCTGGCTCAGATTAAGAATATAGGAAATATAGGTGTGGATATTTTTTTGATGATATCGGGAATGTCCCTGTTCTTTTCTATAGAAAAATATTCTTCTGTCAGACAGTTTTATGCTAAAAGATTAAAAAGAATTCTTGTTCCGTCGCTTCTGGTGGGAATACCGTATTTCTTTGTTGAAGATATGCTGTCGGGAACAAATCGGATAATCCGTTTTTTGCTTGATATTTCGGGAATCAGCTTTTTTACAACGGGGCTTGAAACTATTTGGTTTATTGTGGCAATACTGATTATGTATATGATTTACCCGTGGCTGTATAAGTTGTTTAAGAAAGCAGACTGGTCTGTTTTTTGCCTTATCGGATGTATTGCGGTTTATGAGTTGTTTAATATATCATTCAAAATGTTAAACGGTGAAATATGGAATAATTCCGAAATGCTTTTGAGCAGAGTCCCTGTATTTATAATCGGAACATACATAGGAAAATTTGTAAAAGAGAAAAAAGTTCTTAAAATAAAAGAATGGCAGGTTGTGACAGCGGGAATGATTTCCGTGTGCATTTTGGTCGCAGTCAGGATGTTCCTTCCGATTTATGCTTACAGAATAAGCTGCACAGTGCTTTCCTTGCCGATAGCTATGGCTTTCAGCGTTCTCGGAAAAATAAAAATTACGGATAAACCTGCGGCTTTACTTTCAGCATATACCCTTGAAATTTATCTTTTACATGAAAAAATGGTTGTTTTCTGCACAGATAAAATGAGTGAATATCATTATGTTATAATAAACATCTGTGCGATTATCCTGACAGCTGTTTTTGTTTTTCTTTTGAAGAAGGTTGAAAATATAGTATTTAAGGTAATTGAAAGGCCGAAAAAAGAGTCAGACCAAGTTGCCCCGCCTGAAAAAAACGAATCAAATAATAAATAAATTTATATTTTTAAGGCATACTATTCCGAGGGAGGGATGGTATGTCTTATTTTTATGAAAATTCAGAACTTAAAAACAGTATTGAAAAACTGCCGGATAGCATAAAATCAAAAATTATCGAAAACAGTACAAAAGTTAATTCCTATGCGGAAATGAACGAGCTGATACGGCGTGTAATAAATGCGGAAACAGACAGAATATTATAAATCCGGTTGTTGTTTTGTTCCTAAATAAGTTAATCATATACATTATAAAAAAATTTGTATAAAATAAAAAATTTTTGTTGACAAACAGCGGGAATGAATTTATAATATTGTATATTTTTTTAGGAGTGATAATAATGAATACATTGGAAATGATTCGTGTTTACGGACACGAAGAAGTTGCTTTTTTCAACAATGAAAAAGCAGGTCTTAAGTGCATAATTGCTATTCATAGCACTAAGCTTGGCCCCGCAGTAGGCGGTTGCCGTCTTTATCCTTATGCAAGCGAAGAAGAAGCTCTCTTTGATGTTCTTCGTCTTTCAAGAGGTATGAGCTTTAAGAATGCCGCAGCAGGTATGCCTCTCGGCGGCGCAAAGGGCGTTATTATTGCAAGACCCGAAGATAAGTGCGAAGCTCTTTTTGAAGCATACGGTGAAGCAGTTGAATCCCTTAACGGCCGTTACTTTACAGCTGAAGATGTTAATACAACAACTCAGGATATGGATTGGACAATGCACAAAACAAAGCAGGTTGTCGGTAAAGCATCTGTAAGCGGTGACCCCTCACCTTTCACAGCAATCGGCACTTTCGACGGTATCCGTGCAACAGCTAAATTCCTTAACGGTTCTGATGACCTTAACGGTGTTAAAATTGCTCTTCAGGGTCTCGGTCATGTTGGCTTCGATGTTGCAAAACAGCTTATAGCAGCAGGTGCAGACCTTTATGTTTCAACACATTCAAACCGTAAGAATATGGAATATATGCTTTCTCTCGGCGCAAAAGAAGTTGCTGACGATAAGATTTACGAAACAGAATGCGACATCATTTCTCCCTGTGCTCTCGGCGCAACAATCAACTATGATACAATTCCTAATCTTAAATGCCGTGCAATAGCAGGTGCTGCAAACAATCAGCTTCTTGATGACGAATGCGGCGAAGCTCTTAAGAAGAAGGGCATCCTTTATGCTCCCGATTTTATCATCAACGGCGGCGGCGTAATCAACGCAGGTCAGGAAGCATATACAGTTTATGATAAAGAAAATGTTCTTAAGCAGGTTCACAATATTTACAACACTGTTTACAACATTCTTGAAGAATCAAAATCAACAGGCGAACCCGAAGGCGTTATCGCTCAGCGTTTTGCAGAAGAAAGAATCAAAAACGGTCTTTAATATTGAATTTGTTTTGCCCGGCGGATTTTCCGTCGGGTTTTTATTATCCTGATTGAAATGCCTTTGCAGAATTATTGACAACAAGCAATGAGATAATGTATAATTACAGGGCATTACCAAAGGAGGAAAAAGATATGGAATACAAAAAAATAGGATTGATTATTGCCGATGACATGGAATTTATTCCCATGAAAAAGTGTGCAGAAAAATTCGGATATGAAAACGGCGAAATCAACGGATATGAAACAATAAAATTCAAAATAGATGAAAAAGAAATCATTGCCGTTCAGTGCAGGATAGGCAAGGTAAATGCTGCTGCTGCAACAACAATGCTTATTCTTACGGAAAAACCGGATTGTATAATAAATATAGGTCTTTCCGGCGGAGTGAAAGGTGTAAACAGAGGGACTGTTTTTGCAGGAACTGAGTTTATTGAATGTGACTTCGATATGTGTGTGCTGGGTTATTTGCCTGCACAGAAGCCCAATCAGGATGTTTGGTCATATAAAGCAGATGAAGATTTGCTTTCAAAAATTCCTGAAGATATGGGAATATTCCGTTTTAAGTGCGGAACGGGAGACATTTTCCTTACAAAAGAAGATGTTAAAGCAGATTTTTATGAAAAATTCAAAATAAATACATTTGATATGGAAACAGGTGCTATTGCAAGCGTTTGCTATTCCTGCAATGTTCCTTTTATGAGCATAAGAAAAGTTTCTGACGACAGCGAAGATACTGCGGCAGAAGATTACAGAAGCATGAATAATCTTCAGGAAACACATTTGTCAGATATAATTATTGATATTATCGGCAGATTTTAAATTATTTAATCCGAACGGAGTGAAGAAATGGATTTCAAAGAAAACGGCTTTATGTATGCCATTGCAGTGACCGTTATTGTTTTTGTTTTAGCACAGTCTGTTTTCTTTTTTGTCAGAGCGTGGCGTCACGGCAAAAAAATAGGAATGTCAACCGACACATTAAAAAAGGTTGTTACATCAAGCGCATTGTTTACGGTGGCCCCTGCTATTGCAATTATGGCAACGGTTGTTGTACTTTCAAGCTCACTGGGCATAGTTTTGCCCTGGATTCGACTTACGGTTGTAGGAAATCTTCAGTATGAAGCAACAGCCGCTCAGTCTGCAATGGAAGCCTTTAAGGGCGGAGAAAATGCGGTTGCGTTCGGGCAGGAAATAACTGACCCTACGGTTTTTGCCGCAGTTGCATGGGTAATGACTTTGGGAGTTATTATTTACCTTATTCTGGTTCCTCTTTTTCTTAAAACAGTTCAGAATAAAGTCGGCAAGGTTATGGGCGGTTCGGAAGGAGACAATAAATTCGGCGATATTATTTCAGCCGCAACATTTATCGGTCTTATTGCGGCGTTCATAGGAAATGCTCTTGCGGGAAAAGCTTCAACAATAGTTAAAAACGGTAAAACAGAGGCAATAGGTATGGGCGCCGGTATAATGTCGGTTGCTGTTTTGCTTACCTCAATAATAGTGCTTCTTATTTTGCAAAAGCTTTGTCTTAAATATAAGTGGGAAAAATTCGAACCTTTCGTTATGCCGCTGAGTATGTTTGCAGGTATGGGAATGGCAATATTGCTTTATGCCGTTCTTCCCGAAAATATAGCTTTGTTTGAATGGAGGCCTGTTGTATGAGTAAAAAGAAAACAGTAAATTCTCCTTACATAGAAAAGACACATTTTTGGGGCAGAATTTTTTCGGTAATTGCATTTATAATTTTAATGGCAGTTCCCGTTCTTATTACAGTAAGATATGATGCACATCCTTCTTTTGCTCAGGTTTTTGATGGATTTATTAAAGTTGCGGTTATTTTCTGGACAGCGGCATTTCTTGAAATTATTGTTTATGCGCCAATGCTGGGAACCGGGGCATCATACCTTTCCTTTGTAACCGGCAACACAACAAACCTTAAACTTCCCTGCGTGCTTAATGCCAGAGAGATTGCAAAGCCGAAGCCGGGAAGCGATGAAGACGAGGTTGTTTCAACTATCGCAACAGCAACATCAACTATTGTAACAACAGTAATTCTTGCTGTGGGCGTGCTGGCTCTTACACCGATTCTTCCTAAAATCACTGCAAAAGATTCTGTTTTTGCTCCTGCTTTCAATCAGGTTCTTCCTGCGCTGTTCGGTGCTCTTGGGGCAGGTTATTTCGCAAAGCACTGGAGAATTTCTTTTGTACCTATTTTAACTGCTGTTATAGCGTTGATTTTTAACGGAAGTCTCGGAACAGGTACATTGATACCCATTTGTGTGGTTGTATCTATTGTGGGTGCTTATGTAATGTATATAAGCGGATTCCTTACAGGCGGAGTAAAGCCTCAGAATCCTCTTAAAAAGAAAAAATAAAATAATTTAAAAAACTATTGATATTTTTGAATTTTTGTGATAAAATACTTGTAAAGTAAGATTTGAATGGTTCAAAAGAGTGGGGCGACCCGCTCTTTTGCGTTTGTTTAAGGCTTTACTAAAACAGAAAAGGAGACTTACTATGCCATCCAAAGGAAAAGGCGGTTCTACTGTTGCCGCTGTGTGGGAAATAGCGCAGCCCATAGCAGATTCTCTGGGATTGAGCTTATGGGATATCCGCTTTGAAAAAGAGGGCGCAAACTGGTATCTTCGCATATTTATAGATAAAGAGGGCGGAGTTTCCATTGACGATTGTGTTGATATGTCACACGCCATTGATAAACCCCTTGACGAAGCTGACCCGATAGAGCAAAGCTATTGCCTTGAAGTTTCTTCCCCAGGAGTGGAAAGAGATTTAAAGCGTGACAGTCATTTTGAAAAATGCAAAGGAATGAAAGTAAAAATCAAACTCATAAGACCGGTTGACGGCAGGCGTGAATTTTCCGGTATTCTTGAAGGATACGAAAACGGAACGGTTCAGATTAAGCTGGCTGACGGAAGCGGTATGATGATAAATAAAAAAGAAGCGTCATATATTAAGCTTGACGATTTTGGAGGAGAAATATAAATGGTAAACAAAGATTTATTTGCAGCAATGAAAATGCTGCAAAAAGAAAAGGGAATTTCAATGGATGTGCTCTGCGAAGGTATTCAGAGAGCATTGGTTACAGCTGTTAAGCGTGATTATAACAACAGAGATATTGTTTTCTGTGAGCTTAACCCCGAAGAAGAAACAATGAGAGTTTTTGTCAGAAAAAATGTTGTTTCTGAAATTTCCGACCCGGATGAAGACATTCTTGTTGAACAGGCGAAAAAATACAAAGAAACTGCTATGCCGGGCGATATTATTGAAATTGAGCTTGAAACAAAAGAAGTAAGCCGTATTGCGGCTGACAAAGGAAAGCATGTTATCCGCCAGGGCATCCGTGAAGCTGAACATGGCAGAATGAGAGAAGAAATTCAGAGCAAAAATCAGGAAATCGTTACCGCAAAGGTTTCAAGAGTTGACCCCGAAACAGGCGATGCTGTTGTTGAAATCGGAAACGCAAATGAGATTTTGCTTAAAAGCGAACAGATTCCGAATGAAGTGCTCAAACCCGGCGACCTTATTAAAGTGTATGTTGCAGATGTAAGAGATAATACACGCAGACTTCCCCGTGCAACAATTTCAAGAACCCATCCCGGCCTTGTAAAGCGTCTTTTTGAAACAGAAGTTCCCGAAATATATGACGGAACGGTTGAAATAAAATCAGTTTCAAGAGAAGCCGGTTCAAGAACAAAAATGGCAGTATATTCATCAGATGAGAATGTTGACGCCGTAGGTGCCTGCATAGGACCGAGAGGTGCCCGTGTCGGCAAAGTTGTTGACCTTCTCGGAGGAGAAAAAATTGATATTGTAAAATACAGCGAAGACCCTGCTGAATTTATTGCGGCGGCAATCGCACCCGCAGAAGTAGTTTCTGTAACAGTAGACGATTCAGGAGAGAAAATCTGCCGGGTAGTTGTTCCGGATATGCAGTTATCCCTTGCAATCGGAAACCGTGGACAGAATGCACGCCTTGCCGCAAAGCTTACAGGGTGGAAAATTGATATCAAGCCTGAAAGCGGAAGCGAAGCACCCACGATAGTATTATAATTCCCCGGCGTTTATTTTACGGGAGGCACAGAAAATGCAAAATAAAAAAATACCTATGAGAAAATGCACCGGATGCGGCGAAATGAAGCCGAAGAAGGAGCTTGTCCGTGTTGTTAAATCACCTGAAAATGAAATTTTCCTTGATTTGACAGGTAAGAAAAACGGAAGAGGAGCATATATTTGCCCCAATATCAAATGCCTTAAGATTGCCAGAAAATCAAAACGAATAGAGCGGTCTTTTGAATGTGCAATTCCTGATGAAATATTTGATAAAATGGAGCGGGAGTTGACAGAAGATGAACAGCAATGATTTCAGCTTGCTGGGTTTGTGCCGCAGAGCAAACAGGTTGAGCATGGGTCACGATATGTGCAAAAACTCAATCAGAAATAAAAAAGCGGCTCTCTGCATTATCAGCAATGAAGCTTCTCAGAGAATGAAAGAGGAATTTGCTATTCTATGCAAAGAAAACGGCATAAAAATCTTTATTATTCCGCTGAACATAAATGAGATACACCGTCTTATCGGTTATAAAGCAGGGGTTATTACAGTAAATGATTCGGGGTTTGCCGAATCATTGATGAAAAACTTTCAAAAAAATACTTTCGTGGAGGAAATTGATATATGATTAACAAATACAGAGTACATGAGGTGGCAAAAGATTTTGGTATGCAGAGCAAAAAAGTCGTTGATTTGCTTGCCAAATATTTTGACGATACCAAAAAACACATGACGGCTCTTGAAGAAAATGAGCTTGACATTATATTTGAAACATTTACAAAAGAAAACGAAGTTGAAAACTTTGACGCTTACTTTGCAACTGCTAATGAGAAAAAGGAAGAAAAGCCTCAGCCTGAAAAGAAAGAGACCAAAAAAGCAGAGCCAAAGCCGGTTAAAGAAGAAAAAGCTTCAAAAGATAATAAGCCGGCTGCAGATAAGAAGCCTGTTGCTCAGAATAACGGCGGAATGCAGAAAAAGAAAAAAGAAAAAGACCCCAATGCCGCTCCTCAGCGCAGAACTAAAGGAGAAGCAAGAACAGTTGACACAAGAGCAAGCAATGTTGACCTTGAAAAATACAACGAAAAGTATGAAAACATTTCTCCTGTAAGTCAGAATATGCGCACTGACAGAATGGCTTCAAAGCAGAAGCTTAAACAGAAGTCACAGCAGTACCGCAAACAGGGTATGCGTTCTTCAAGAAGAGAAACAGAAGCTGAGAAGCTTAAAAGAATTGCGGCGGAAAGAGCAAAGAAGCCCCAGATGGTTATTACCGTTCCGGAAGAAATCACTGTAGGTGCTCTTGCAGAGCTTCTTCATATGACGGCGGCCGAGGTTATCAAAAAGCTTTTTGCTTTGGGACAGATGGCTACAGTAAACGAAGTTATAGACTATGATACAGCGGAAATAGTTGCAACTGAGCTTGGCGCAAAGTGTCAGAAAGAAGTTGTTGTTACTATTGAAGACAGAATTATTGATGACAGCGATGATGACGAAGCAGACCTTCAGCCCAGAGACCCGGTTGTATGCGTTATGGGTCATGTTGACCACGGTAAAACATCACTTCTTGATGCTATAAGAAATACATCTGTTACATCAACGGAAGCCGGCGGTATTACTCAGCACATCGGTGCATACAGAGTTGACCTTAACGGTCAGAAAATTACATTTCTTGATACTCCCGGTCACGCAGCATTTACATCAATGCGTGCAAGAGGCGCAAAAGCAACAGATATTGCAATTCTTGTTGTTGCCGCAGACGACGGAATTATGCCGCAGACTATTGAGGCAATTAACCACGCAAAAGCGGCGGGAATAAGCATAATTGTTGCTATAAATAAAATGGATAAACCGGATGTTAACCCTGAAAAAATCAAGCAGCAGCTTACTGAACATTCACTTGTTCCCGAAGAATGGGGCGGAGATGTTATCTGTGTTCCCGTATCGGCAAAAACAAGAATGGGTATTGATTCACTGCTTGAATCCGTTCTTCTTGTTGCTGAAATGCAGGAGCTTAAAGCAAATCCCCAAAGAGCCGCAAAAGGTATTGTTATTGAAGCAAGACTTGATAAAGGCAGAGGACCGATTGCAACTCTCCTTGTTCAGAAAGGTACTCTTCACTCAGGCGATATTATCGTTGCAGGTATGTCGGTAGGCCGTGTAAGAGTTATGAAAAACGATAAAGGTGAAAGCGTTAAAAACGCCGGCCCGTCTGTTCCTGTTGAAATTACCGGACTGGCAGAGGTTCCGCAGGCAGGCGATGTATTCGATGCTGTTTCAGATGAAAAACTTGCCCGTGAGCTTGTTGAACAGAGAAAACAGGAAGCTAAAGAGGAACAGTTCAAATCAGTTCAGAAAGTTACTCTTGACAATCTGTTTTCATCATTGCAGGAAGGCGAGCTGAAAGAGCTTAACATTATTGTTAAGGCTGATGTTCAGGGTTCCGCAGAAGCAGTTAAACAGAATCTTGAAAAGCTTTCCAACGAAGAAGTAAGAGTTCGTGTTATTCACAACGGTGTCGGCGCTGTAAGTGAATCAGATGTTATGCTTGCAACTGCTTCAAATGCAATTATTGTCGGATTTAATATCAGACCTGATAATGTTGCCAAAACACTTGCTGAGCGTGACGGTGTTGAAATGCGTATGTACCGTGTTATTTATGACTGCATTGAAGATGTTCAGTCGGCAATAAAAGGAATGCTTGCACCCAAATATCGTGATGTTGACCTGGGCAGAATAGAAGTAAGAAATGTTATTACAATTTCTTCTGTAGGTAAAATCGCAGGCTGTTATGTTTCTGAAGGTAAGGTTACAAGAAACAGTAAAATCAGAGTTGTCCGTGACGGCATTGTTGTTGCAGATGATGAGATTTCATCTCTTCGCAGATTTAAAGACGATGTTAAGGAAGTTGCTTCAAACTATGAATGCGGTATCGGTCTTAACAAATTCTCTGATATTAAAGAAGGCGATATTTTTGAAGCATATATTACTGAGGAATACCGTGAGGATTAAAGGTGACTATTGATGGCTGGATACAGGATTGACAGAATTTCCGAGGACATTAAAAGAGAAACCATTGCTGTTATCAGAGAGTTGAAGGACCCCAGGGTAATGGATAAGCTGATAACGGTTGTCAGAGTTGAAGTCAGCTCAGATGCATCCTTTGCAAAAGTATATATCAGCGCAATGGAAGGGCTTGATGTTGCCAAAAAAGCAGTTAAAGGGCTTGAAAGCGCAACAGGTTATATCCGCAGGGAAATCGGCAAAAGACTTCATCTCAGAAAAACACCTGAGCTGAAATTTGTTGCGGATAATTCTATTGAGCACGGAATGAATATTGTAAAAATAATGGAAGAATTAAAGGTCGATGACAAAAATGATGATTGAAAACCCTTCGGCTGCGGCTGAAATATTAAAAGAGCAGAATAATATTCTTATTCTTGTACACGGACATCCCGACGGAGACACGCTGGGGTGCGGGTACTCTCTTTGCCGTGCGCTTATTTCCCTTGGAAAAAATGCGGCAGTTGACTGCTCAGATGAAATTCCGGGAAAATATAATTATCTTTCGGACGGGATGAAGAAGCTGTCATTTACGCCTGAATATATTGTTGCCGTTGATGTTGCGGATACAACGCTTCTGGGCAAGAAGAATGAACAGCTTTATGCTGATAAAATCGACCTTTGCATTGACCACCACGGTTCAAACAGAGCGTATGCGAAGAAAACTTTATTGGATTCATCTGCCGCTGCTGCCTGTGAAATCATGCTTCTTGTTATTAAAGAGCTTGGTGTGGAAATAACTACCGAAATCGCAGAGTGTATTTACACGGGCCTTTCAACAGATACAGGTTGTTTCCGTTATTCAAATGTTACGCCCCGTACTATGAGAATGGGTGCGGAAATGATAGAAGCGGGTGCGGATAATTCTAAAATTAACACTATAATGTTTGAAACAAAAACTAAAACTTATGTTGCGCTTGAAAAAATGTGTCTTTCCGGAATGGAGACATATTTTGATGAAAAGTTTGCCCTTATTACCGTTACACAGGAAATGTTCCGCCTGAGCGGCTCTGACGAAAGCGAATGTGATGCAATAGCTGCACTGCCCCGTCAGATAGAAGGTGTTGTTATCGGTGCAACCCTTCGTGAAAAACCGGACGGGAGCTTTAAGGTTTCCATGCGTACGCATGCACCTGCGGATGCTGCGGAAATATGTGCCGGTATGGGCGGCGGAGGGCATATCAGAGCGGCAGGATGTCAGCTTAGCGGACCGCTTGAAAGCGCAAAATCAGTTTTAATTCAAAACATAAAAAAATATTTTGACAATAATTAAAAAAACGCCTTCAAAACGATTGCATCATTTTGGAGGCTGATTTGTTAAACGGAGATATAATGATAAAAAACAGCAGATTCGATTATAAAGGTTTTTTGAAAAGTGTAGCGGCTGTGGCGATACCCGTAGCGTTGCAGAATTTATTAACTACCACCGGCAGTATGGTTGACACTATGATGATTGCCCCTTTAGGCGAAACAGTAGTCGGTTCGGTGGGACTGTGTGCCCAGGTTTCGACTCTTTTGTTTTCATGTTACTGGGGTTTTGTTGGCGGCGGAATGTTGTTTTTTGCCCAGTATTGGGGAGCCCGTGATGAACGGGGTATTGACAGGTCATACGAAACAACACTGATTTTTATGATGAGCGTTGCACTGATATTTACGGGAATAGCTTTTTTTAATCCTGAATTTGTCATGAGCGTATATACCGATAAGCAAATGATACAAAGCATCGGCTCGGGATATTTAAGAATAGTTTGTTTTTCTTATCCGTTACAGGTTATTTCTATTGCTATGAGTTCCCTGCTCCGTTCAACGGGAAAGGTTCGCATTCCGCTGATTGGAAGTATTGTTTCTGTTTCTGTAAATGTTTTTCTCAATTATGTTTTAATATACGGTAAATTCGGATTGCCTCAGATGAAAGAAAAGGGAGCTGCGATTGCAACTGTAATTGCTTCGGCAGTTAATGTTCTTGTGATTATTGCACTTGTAAAAGCTGCTAAGTATCCGTATATTTTTCATTTTATAAAAAATCCACGGCTGTCAAAGGAATGGATAAAAGAATATCTGAAAAAGTGCTTCCCGATAATCTGCAACGAACTTCTTGTGGGAATAGGCTTTACTGTGAACAATATTGTGTTAGGCAGACAATCTGAAGAATCCATTGCGGCACTGGCAGTGTTCAGAACAATAGAAGGTCTTATAATTGCTTTCTTTATGGGATTTTCAAATGCTGCATCTGTTATTGTCGGTCAGAATGTGGGTTCCGGAAATCATCGAAAAGCTTACGAAAGCGCAAAGCGCATAGTATGGCTGTGCGGAATATGTATTGCTGTTTCAGGCGGAATAATTATGTGCGTTCACACTCCGCTGTTAAAAGCTATGAGCCTTTCGGGGGAAAGCTTCAGAATAGGGACAGGTTTTGCAGGTATATATTGCATTGCATCTGTTATCAGAATGTGCAACTGGGCGCAGAATGATACATACCGTTCAGCAGGAGATGCCTCGTACGGAACAGTACTTGAAATAGTATTCATGTATTTCATGGTAATACCGGCTGTGTGCATATCCGGACTGGTGTTGAAGCTACCTGTTCTTGTTGTGTTTGCCTGCTGTTACATTGACGAACCTATAAGGTTTGTTTTGATGCAGATTCATATGTATTCGGCAAAATGGATTAAGCCTGTTACGCCTCAGGGCAGAGAAACGCTTCAAGAATTTATGAAAGAAAAGCATAAGAATAAATCAGAAAAATAAAACGCAGGAAAGCGGGTCAGAACATTGTAAAACAGTGTAACTGACCCGCTTATGTTTTATAGAAAATATTTTGCTGTTGTTATAAAATGAATAACCGAACCTGCCAAAACAAAGAAGTGAAATATACTGTGAAAATATTTTTTCTTTTTACCTATCGCATAAAGCAGAGAACCTGCTGTGTAGCACAGACCGCCTGCAACGAGCAGAATAATCGGTTCTTTGCCGAAATTCAGATATAAAGGATAAATTTCCCATAAAACAACCCAGCCTGTCAAAATGCAACATATAAGCGTAACATTTTTGAATTTATTAAAATTAACTGTATTCAGAATTACCCCTGCAATACTCAGCGCCCACACTGCGGCAAACATAATATAGCCTGCCTGAGCATCAATTAAACGAACACCGCATAACAATATGGGAGTATATGAACCTGCAATCAGAATAAACACGGCACAATGGTCGATAACTCTGAAAATCCTTTTTGCGTTTGAAATCTTTAATCCGTGATATATTCCTGAAACGGAAAACAGTGCAATAAGTGAACCACCGTAAATAAAACTGCTGAACATGGAAACGGCACTGTTATTTCTGAATGAAATGATAATTGATATTATCATGGCGGCAATTCCGAAAAATGCGCCGGCTATGTGTGATAAAGAGTTGATTTTTTCTTCTTTTACCGTGTAATTGGGAATGGAAATCATATTAAGCTTGTTTTTATTCATAACTGCACCTCCTGTAAACACTTCTAAAAAACAGACAGAATAAATTATTCTTTTTCGGCAACGCAAACGGCGATAACGGTCATATCGTCATGATGCTTGCCGATTTTTCTGTCTGAAGCGCATTGCAGAATATGTTTTGCGATTTTTGACGGATTATTTTCAGAAACCGCTTTAATTTCATTGTAAATCCAGTTGTATTTTTCATCTGCGACACCGTCTGAAACAAGAATAATCACATCCCCGGGAGCAATTTCAAAATGACTGCGGGACATATCCACATTATCAAGAATACCTATCGGCGTGCTTTCTGTTTCTATTACAGAAATTTTTTTCTTATGTAAAATAAAAGACGGAGCGGCACCGCATTTGAATATTTCTCCTGTTTGCAAAACAGGGTCAAGGCGCAGATAATCAACAGTTGCAAGGGATTCATCTGTTGATTTTATCATCATAGCGCAGTTTACGGCGGCAACAGCCGCTTTTTCATCAAGGCCTGATTTTATCAGATTCGTAAATGTTTCACAGGTGAAAGCAGAGTCAATAGCGGCACGGCTCCCTGTTCCCATACCGTCGCTTAAAAGAACAGTCTGCCTTCCGAAATAATCCTTGAAGCAGCGGTAATAATCCCCGCACACATTTTTACCTGTACACGGTTTTACCGCCGCAGAAATATTGAATGAAAGCAGTTCTTTTTGCTTGAAAATTAAGTCATATATATTTCCGTTTTGAACGAGCGTGGGAAATTCAAGCTCATACCCGGTGTCGCATTGGATTTTCTCTGTAAGAGCTGTTACACTGAAATTGTTTTTCGGTTTGCGAAACGATAAATCAAAAAATATTCTTCCCGCCTTGTCTGTGCATAGCAGAGAATTTTCAGCTTCTACTCCGAATTTTTTCAGACACAAAGCAGCTTCGGAGTTGTATCCGGAATCAGCCCGGGGTATTCCCGAAACAGTGTTGCACGCCTGTCCTATTACACTGCCGAAAGTTTTAAATTGCTGACCTGTGAGAGCCTGCATACGGTTGATTTTGTTGCCGGAATTAACATTTTCACAGTGAATAAAATATGCTTTTTTCATTTCTGCAAGCATATCGTCACAGTTGTAACAGGTTAAAACAAAATTATCGGGGAAGCAGGCAAAATCAGGTTCGCCCGAGTTAAAAGCATTTGCAATTTTTTGAAAGCACGGGTTATCATTTTTTTTAATTTCATTTATACAGCTGTCGTATATTTCGCATTTTCCGCAAATATTTTCCCGTGCTCTTATAAGCTCATCTTTAAGCTCAGGAGCGACAAGAGGACTGATTGTTTTTCGTACAGCTTCAACGCAGTCGCTTATATTTTCAACTGCGAGTGCAATTTCATTTGATTTTACGCTGTCAAATGAAACAGATTTATTATTGGCTGCAGACTTTTTTTCTGCCGTTGAAAAAAAGCTGTCCGGAATAAAGAAAAAAACAATTCCCGCAAGTGCGGCGCACGGAACGATAGGGATAAAATCAGTGTATTCACCTAAAGCGCACCCTGCAACGGAACAGATAACCGCCGTCAATATTTTCAGAATTTTTTTGTCATTACTGAGAAAAGCGCATATACAGCCGCACAGTGAAAACATTGCACAGGTAAAATCCGCTTCACCGTTTAATGCAAAAACAAAAGAACTGCATATTCCCGTTATTATTCCGCCGTACAGATTTTTTACCTGCGAAAACAATAAAACCGTAAAAAACAGCAAAAACAGGCATACCCATTCCCCGATTTCACCTGTACTTCGCAGTTGTGCTGAAAAAATGCTTGCAAAAAGCGCAAAACATATAAAATCTTTTTCTCTATTTTCAATATTATTAAAAAGGGTTTTGTCCTTTATCTGAACCAGTGCTTCACGGAAAACAGGAACTGACGCCGAACAGAGCACAGATTCAATTATTACACTGAGAAACAAATCCGCACTGCTTTTCTGAGAAAGAAGAAAAACAAAATTAACTGCAAAACAGCATATCCCCGGGCAAATTATTCTGATGGTATTTTCTTTTTCAAACTTAAATCCGCTTACTGCAATTCTGAGAGTTGAAACAGAAGTGATGAGTATGGCAAAATATCGAAAAGCAGTAAGCCCGGAATGAAAAACAAAAATTCCCGTTACCGAACCCAATGATGCGGCCAGCATATATATTCCGTCGCACGCTGAAGGAAAAGACGAGGCGAACGGAGCAAAAGTTCCCCCGATATAAGGCATCGAAAAAACAATCCCCGCAATAAAATAAAACGGGATTTTTAATATATAAAGCAGTCGTTTTTTTACCATTTGAAGCCTCCGTTTTAAGATATTACCCATTGATTATAAACATTAAAGAAAGCAAAATAAGTCGTATGGGGGATGTAAAAAACTATTGTAATTTGTCAATTAACTGTGATATAATAACTATGAATGATTATAATGGTGTTTTGTTGCAAAAGGAGCAGTTATGGACAATACTCGTGAAAAAGAAAACAACGATTTAATAATCGGCAGGAATGCGGTATCAGAGGCGCTGAAAAACAACCGGGCTATTGATACTTTGCTGGTAACAAACGGCGAAAAGAACGGTTCTCTCGGCAGAATTCTGAAAGAGTGCAGGGAAAAAGGTGTTGTTGTTAAAGAAGTGGACAGGAAAAAGCTGGATATGCTTTGTTCCGGAGCTGTTCATCAGGGCGTTGCTGCGTATGCCGCCGCTCATTCTTATGCTGATGTGGAGGATATATTCAACCTTGCCGCAGAAAGAAACGAAGCTCCGTTTATAATTATTTGTGATGAAATAGAAGACCCTCACAATCTGGGCGCAATAATCAGAAGCGCCGAAGCCGGAGGAGCGCACGGAATAATTATCCCCAAAAGACGAAACGCCTCGTTGAATTATGTTGTAGGCAAAGCTTCCGCAGGTGCTGTGGAATATGTTCCGGTTGCACGGGTCGCAAATATTGCCGGAGTAATTGAAGAACTGAAAAAACGGGGCGTATGGATATACGCTGCGGATATGGACGGAGAGAACTGGTGCGGAGTTGATTATTCCGGAGGAGTAGGGCTTGTAATCGGTTCGGAAGGCAGAGGAGTCAGCAGGCTTGTAAAAGAAAAATGTGATTTCACTGTTTCTTTACCAATGAAAGGGAAAGTAAATTCTCTGAACGCTTCAGTAGCGGCAGGGATTCTTATATATGAAGTGTCAAGGCAGAGAGCCGGAATAAAAGCAAAGGAGTAAGTGTATGAGCGACGGTAAAAAAAGCTGGTCAATGGATGATATTGACAGACTTATTCGGGAAACAAAAAAAGACAACGGCTCGGTAGTTGAAAATTTTGCAAGAACTATGCGACTTGCCGACACAGTTGCGGTTGAAACTGTTGATGCGGAACAGAAAACAAGAGTTGAACCTATTGAAAATAAAGAAAACAGCGAAGAAACAAAAACTATTCCTGCCGCAGGTGTACATAATGCATATACAGGCGATGTGGGCATTTCAACCAAAACAGCGAAGCAGAGGGTTGCAGATATCGTAAACGGCATAAAATCAGAAAGTAAAAAGCCTGATTCCGACAAACAAAAAACAACTATTTTTGATGAGCCTTTGCTTCCTAAAAAAGAACATTCTATGGAAACTGACGAAAACAGGCGC
This sequence comes from Acutalibacteraceae bacterium, assembly GCA_045628495.1. Classification (GTDB taxonomy): domain Bacteria; phylum Bacillota; class Clostridia; order Oscillospirales; family Acutalibacteraceae; genus CAG-488. The sequence continues at coordinate 39,657 of JAZQPL010000004.1, read as the reverse complement.
AGATTTCTTGAGGTTATGAAGCTTGAGGATGAGAAAGAAGATTTTGATGACACAAAAGTAATCGAACGCCCCGGGTTTGTTGTTAAAAGAACAAAAGCAAATTTTGCAGAAGGACTTGAGGGAATACCGAAAATCCTTGATGCTGAAGCAGCCAAAAACGACCGTGAACTGTATAAAGAAAAACAAGCTGAAAACGAAAGCTGGGCAGAAGGTCAGATGATGTTTACAGGCTTTGATGTTCAGGAAGAAAAGCCTGTTATTATCAGTGAAGCCGAAGCAGAAAAAAATGTTCAGAAAAACCGCCGTGAAAAAATAAGCACTTTTAAGCTTATGGGTATTGCCGAAGCTGAAGGCTCGGAAGCTGAACCGGACAAAAATATTGAAAAACTTTTTGTACCGAATGAACCGGAAAAGAAAAAGGATAAGCCTGAAAGAACAAACAATGCAGGCGTTGAATATAAAAACAAAAAAGATGCAATAAGAATAAGAGGAACTTTATATAAAATCAAAACATCTTCTTTTATAAAACTGAGTGTTTATTCGATAATAACAGTTATATTGCTTGCGCTCAATATAGTTTCATGTGTCACTGTGGGATATGATTCAAAAATTATTGAAGTGCTCAACCTTGCTCTTATTTTATTGTGCATTGTTATCGGAATTTCGGATATTAACAGCGGTGTTATTGCAATATTCAAAAAAGCTCCCGATATGAAAAGTGCAATTACGGTGGCGTCCCTTGCGGCACTTGTTCAGAATATTTGCGCCCTTGCGGCTGAAACAACAATGGGATATAAAGCGTTCGCAGTTTCCGGCTGTGCGGCGGCGGCATTTGCGCTGAATGAAGCGGGTGTTTTTTACAGACATGCCAGAACATATGATGCATTTAAATTCTGCACCGGCAAATTGCAGGACAGATTATATTCAATACAGAAAATCGAAGATAAAAACGAAAGATTTGAAATAGGCAGAAACCTTCTTATGACTTCGCCTGATATTCGGTATTCATGCAGGGCAAAATTCCCGAAAAGGCTTATTGAGCAGTGCGAAAACGATGTATCTGCCGATAAGCTTCAGAGGCTTTTGTTACCTTTGAGTATTTGCGGAGCGTTTTTATGCGGAATAATCGGAGCACTTGCATCAAAAGATTTCTTTACAGGAGTAAGCATCTGGGCGGGAACTGTATGCATTTGCGTTCCGTCGTTTGGGCTTATGTCAATTCAGCTGCCTTTAAGATGGGCTAATAAGAGACTGAATAAAACAGGCGGACTGATAACAGGTCAGAAGGCTGTTGAGGAATACAGTAAATCAAATTCCATTGTGCTTGACAGTGCAGATCTTTTTGATACTAAAAACTGCCGTATGCACGGTTTTAAGGATTTTAAGCGTGTCAGAGTTGATGACATTATGCTTTATTCTGCGGCAATGGTTGTGCGTTCCGGCGGACCTCTTGCAGAAGTTTTCAGTCAGGTTGTTACAAGGCGGGATTTGCTTCCCGAAGTCCGTTCATTCAGTTATGAAGAAAGAATGGGGATTTCCGGCTGGATAAACGAGCAAAAGGTTGTTATGGGAAATAAAAACATGATGAAGCACCATAATTTTGATGTTGACGGTCTTGAAGAAGAAAAATATACCCATGACGGCAGAAAAGTGATTTATCTTGCTATTGCAAACAGTCTTTGCGCAATGCTTGTTGTAAGCTATGCGCCTAATAAAAATCTGGCACCGTTTATTAAACGGTTAGGTAAAGACGGAGTAACAATTCTGTTAAAAAATAACGACTCCAATATTACAACAGATATGATAAATGAAACCTTCGGAGTAAAATTCACAAATATTAAAATGATGAACAACACCGCAGGAAGAATTTATAAAAAGTACAGAAACAGAATAAGAGAATTTGCAAAATCGGGTATTATTCATGACGGAAGCTCGTTCTCATTTATGAGGAGCTTTACAATGTCTTACACAGTTTGCGGCACTTTTAAGGTTGAAAATCTTATTCAGCTGATAAATGTTATAGCAGGTATTGCCGTTGCAGGCGGACTTGCGGCGTTGAAGCTTTTCAGTGTTACCGGAATGTGGCCGCTTATGCTGTTTCAGATAATTATGACAAGTATAGCCGTTATTGCGGCAAGGCTGAGGGGTGTTTTTTAAATGGACAACAAAGTTCTGCTTTGCGGGCCGGTTGTTTGTGCGTCAGAAGAAAGTTATATCATCTGCGTGCCTGTAAATAAAAAGGTGCTTATGAATGTTCGTGTCGGGGATGAAGTTTTTTACTGTCATTCAAACGGCATAAGAATAAGCGACACCCGTGTTCAGAAATTCACAGTACCTTCAAAGCTTCTTGACAGGGAGAAAAAATATACAGTTACATACGAAGAGATTATATCAAGGCATTCATACACCTGCGATAAGAAAAAAGCAGTAAGCACAGAATATAAATTCAAGCCTGTTGAAAAGAAAAGCGGCATAAATATTTATCATCTTTCAGATGTTCACGGCCTTGAAAAGTACGCAGTAAAAGCAGGATGTTATTTTAAGGATAATCTGGATATTCTTATTCTTAACGGAGACATTTCCTCAAGCAGTGACACTGTAAAGGATATAATGCTTACTTATAAAATTGCTTTCGCCATTACAAAAGGAGAAATCCCCTGTATTATTACAAGAGGAAATCATGACCTGAGAGGAAAATGTGCAGAAAAGCTGACAGAATATCTTCCGGCTGTAAACGGCAGGTCATATTTTACCGCAAAGCTCGGTTCAATATGGTTTTTAATTCTTGATTGCGGCGAGGATAAAGAAGACAGTCATATTGAGTATTCGGGTACAGCTGCTTATCATATTTTCAGAAAAGAAGAAACGAAATTTATTGACGGTGTGATTGAAAACAGCGACAGTGAATATAATAAAGACGGAGTAAATCAAAAGATTGTTGTTGCCCATATTCCTTTTTGCTATGATGATAAAAGTGAATGTAAAGGGGAAAATCCCTTTAATATTGAAAAAGAACTTTATACTGAATGGTGCGGCAAAATAAGAAAAAATATCAAGCCTGAGCTTTCCGTTTTTGGGCACCTTCATGTTACAAAAGTGTTTAACAGCAACGGTGAAATTGACAATAAAGGCCTTGGCGGCAATATAGTTTTAGGCGGAAAGCCCGTAAAAGTTAACGGAAAAGGGCAAAATGTTATCGGCACTGCATTCAGTGTTGAAAATGATGAAATTACAGTCAGATTTACTGATAAAAATCAGAATATACTGGAAGAAACGGTTTTGAAAAGAAATAAATAAAAAAATTCTTGACAAACGGTTATATCGGGTATATAATACCAGTGCAACAAAGCGGAACGGTTGTTCCCACCTACACGGTATCGTCCGGTGCAGGTCAATAAACAAGCTCTTTGTGAGTTACTATGCTTATTGATTTATGCGGGCGAGGAATATCGTCCGCATTTATTTTTTGGAGGTGCTTGAATATCAGTACGAAAGAACTTCAGATCAACGAAGAGATTCACGATAAGGAAATCAGAGTAATCTCAAACACAGGCGAGCAGCTTGGTATAATGTCGGCTGCCGATGCTCTCAAACTTGCAGAGCAAAATAATTTTGATCTGGTAAAAATTGCTCCCCAGGCAAAACCGCCCGTATGTAAAATTATGGATTACGGCAAATACCGTTTTGAGCAGGCAAAGAGAGAAAAAGAAGCTAAGAAAAATCAGAAAGTTATTGAAACAAAAGAAATCAGGCTGTCTCTTAATATTGACACCCACGATTTTGAAACCAAAGTAAGCCATGCTGCCAAATTCTTGAAAGCAGGCAATAAGGTTAAAGTTTCAATCCGTTTCCGAGGCAGAGAAATGGCTCACCCCGAGCACGGTCTGGTTACTATGCAGAATTTTGCAGATGCCTGTGCTGATTTCGGTGTTGTAGAGAAGCCTGCTAAGCTTGAAGGCCGTTCAATGCTGATGTTCCTTGCATCAAAACCATCTAAATAAGTTAATTAAATAAGGAGGAAAAGTCAATGCCTAAAATTAAAACCCACAGTGGTGCTAAAAAACGCTTTAAGATTTCCAAAAACGGCAAACCCATTCGTGCTCATGCAAATAAGTCACACATCCTTAATAAAAAATCAACTAAGCGTAAAAGAGGTCTTCGCAAGACTGCTGTTGCAGATGTAACAAATCAGAAGCAGATTAAGCGTCTTGTTCCTTATAAATAATAAAAATAACGAAAGTACAATATAATTGGAGGTAACTTAACATGGCTCGTATTAAGGGTGCAACAATGACCCGTAAGAGAAGAAATAAAGTTCTTAAATTCTCAAAAGGCTACTATGGCTCAAAGAGCAAGCTTTTCAAAACAGCAAAACAGGCAGTTATGAAATCAGGTCAGTATGCTTACATTGGTCGTAAGCAGAAAAAGCGTGATTTCCGTCGCCTTTGGATAACAAGAATTTCTGCAGGTTGCAAAATGAACGGTATGAACTACTCGACATTTATGAACGGCCTTAACAAAGCAGGAATTACTCTTAACCGTAAAATGCTTTCAGAAATTGCTATTGCAGACCCTGCAGCATTTACTGCTCTTACAGAAAAGGCTAAAGAAGCTCTTAAATAATAATCTGTAATCACGCCCTTTTCACCGATTAGGGCGTGCTTTTCTTTGGAAGTGAAATAAAATTGGAAAACATCACATCGAAAAATAACGGAAAAATCAAATATGCCGTTTGCTTAAAAGACAACTCCTCTGCCCGTAAAAAATCAAACGAATTTTTTGTAGAGGGAGCCCGTCTTTGCTTTGATGCGGCTGAAAGCGAAGTTGATATTCTGCAATTCTTTTTCACTTCCGGTGCAAAAGAAAAATACGCAAAGTATTATGAAAAAATAAGTTTCTGCGCTTGTGAAAGTTATGAAATAAACGAAGATGTAAGTAAAAAGCTTTCTGACACACAATCTCCTCAGGGTATGTTTTGTGTGTGCAGAGGTGTTGACAAAAGCACCAAATGGGATAAAATAAACAGTAACGGGAAATATATACTTCTGGAAAATGTTCAGGACCCATCAAACACCGGGGCAGTCGCAAGAACAGCTGAAGCTCTCGGGCTTGACGGGATGATAGTTTCCGGCGGATGTGATATATATAACCCTAAGGCTTTAAGAGCATCTATGGGAGCGTTTTTCAGGCTGAATGTAATTACATGTGAAGATTTACAGCAGTTTATTGCAGATGCTGAGAAAATGAATATGACTGTAGCCGCTTCTACACCTGACTGCAATGCGAAAAAAATAACCGATGTTGACTTTTCTTCAGGTGTTATTTGCATTGTAGGCAATGAAGGCAACGGAGTAAGCAGGGAAACACTTGAAAATGCCACTGTAAAAGTTACAATACCTATGGAAGGCAGAGCTGAATCCCTCAACGCTTCAACTGCGGCGGCAATTATTATTTGGGAGATGATGCGGCGTGGCAGTTGAACATTGGATAAGGTATCAGCTTGCATTCGGAGCGGGCAGCCGCAAAATTCCCATGATTGTTTCGCATTTCGGTTCTATTGAAAATTTTTTTAATTCTGATGAAAGAGAGTGGAAGCTTTCCGGTATTTTTACTTCAGGTCAGATTGAAAAAATAAAAAGCACAACATACGCTCAGGCAGAAGATGTAATAAAAAGCTGTCAGATGTTTAAATGCAGCATTGTAACACCTGATGATAAGAATTATCCCAGGATGTTAAAATATATTGACAATTACCCTGCGGTTCTTTATTATCAGGGGAATCTTGATTTTCTTGTTCATAAAATAGCTATTGCTGTTGTGGGAACGAGGGAGGCTAACGAAAACAGCCTTGCAATAGCAAAAAGCCTTTCAGCTTCCCTGTGCCGTTCAGGTGCAATAGTGGTTAGCGGAGGAGCTTTAGGTGTTGACAGTGCGGCGCACACGGGAGCTGTTGAAGCAGGAGGAAAAACGGTTGCGGTTTTAGGCAACGGCTTTGGTTCAAATTACCTCAGTGTAAATGAAAAGCTTAGAAAAAGCATTTCGGAAAACGGAGCAATTATTACCGAATATCCGCCGCTGACACCTGCAATTCCCAGGAATTTTCCTATAAGAAACAGAATTATTTCAGGACTTTCTCACGGAACAGTTGTTGTTGAAGCGGGCGTAAAAAGCGGCTCTCTTATAACGGCAAATATAGCGCTTGAACAAGGCAGAGATGTTTTTGCGGTTCCCGGCGATGTTATGAGTAATAAATTCAAAGGCGTTCATAAGCTGATTAACGAAGGAGCCACACCTGTTTTTTCTGCAATGGATGTACTTGAAGGGTATGCGATGAGATATCCTTCTGCTATTGATTATGATAAGATTGAAACAGAGCTTAAAATGACCGGTACAGTTGAAAAAATCAACACAAAAACCGCACAAATAAAACCGAATAAAAATGAAGTTGCTTTTTGTCCGGATTTATTTCAAAGAGTTGAAGATTTATCATCGCTTTCTGAGGAAGCAAAAACAGTTTATGCCATATTCGGCAATGAGCCGGTTCATATTGACGATATTGTGAGAAAAACCGGACTTGGGTTTTCAAAGATTTTCAGTTCAATTACAGAGCTTGAACTTCTGGAGCTTATTGCTTCAGATGCAGGAAAGCTTTACTATAAAATAAACAAACAAGGATGATATTATGTCAAAGCTGATTATAGTGGAGTCACCTACAAAGGTTAAAACAATAAAAAAATATTTGGGGAAAGACTATGATGTTACGGCTTCCATGGGGCATGTCCGTGATCTTCCGGCAGCTCGCCTGAGCGTTGATATCAAGAATGATTTTGCGCCCAAATATGCAATAATAAAAGGTAAGGAAAAGCTGGTTAAGGAGCTTAAAGAAAAGGTTGAAAACAGCGAAGAAGTTTATCTGGCAACCGACCCTGACCGTGAGGGAGAAGCCATATCATGGCATCTTGCAACACTGCTTGAACTTGATACCGCAAAGCAGAACAGAATAACCTTCCATGAAATTACAAAATCAGGCATTGAAGCGGGAATGAAGTCTCCCCGTACACTTGATATGGATTTGGTAAATGCACAGCAGGCAAGAAGAATACTTGACCGTCTTGTTGGTTATAAATTAAGTCCTTTTATTTCTCAGAAAATCCGCCGAGGGTTATCCGCCGGCAGAGTGCAGAGCGTTGCAGTAAGACTTATTGTTGACAGAGAAAATGAAATAAGAGCGTTCGTTCCCGAAGAATACTGGACTCTTGATGCTAAATTCAATGCCCCCTGCAGAAAACTTTTTTCGGCAACATTTGCAGGGGATGAAACAGGTAAAGTAAAAATAACAAGTAAAGAACAGTCTGACTATTATATTTCAAGACTTGAAGGAGCAAAATATACGGTATCTTCCCTTAAAAAAGGAACAAGAAAGAAAAATCCCGCACCCCCGTTTATCACTTCAACCTTACAGCAGGAAGCTTCAAGAAAACTGGGATTTCAGTCACAGAGAACAATGAGAACAGCTCAGGAGCTGTACGAAGGCGTTGATATTGCCGGGGTAGGCACAACAGGTCTTATAACTTATATGAGAACGGATTCTCTGAGAATTTCAGAAGAAGCAAGAGCTAACGCAAATGAATATATTTTATCTGCATACGGTGAAAAATATCTTCCCGAAAAGCCGAGATATTTCAAATCAAGAAGCAACGCTCAGGACGGGCATGAAGCAATCAGACCGGCAGTTCCGTCACTTACACCTGAAAAAGTTAAGGGCAGTCTTTCATCTGACCAGTATAAGCTCTATTCTCTTATCTGGAAAAGGTTTATAGCATCACTTATGGCTTCATGTGTTCAGAACACAGTTAAGGCTGAAATAACCGGCGCAACAGATGAAGATTTATCAAACGGAAAGTTCTGTTTGTTTACTGCGGCAGGCTACAGCGTTAAATTTGACGGTTATACGGCTCTTTATGAAGAAAGTAACGACGAAGAAGATGAAGAAGGCGGAAAGAAGCTTCCCGAGCTCAATAAGGGAGATTCGCTGAAGCTTAAGGAACTTGTGGGAAATCAACATTTCACACAGCCGCCGGCAAGATACACAGAAGCGTCGCTTATTAAAGCGATGGAAGAAAACGGTATCGGCAGACCGAGTACTTATGCGACCATAATTACAACAATTACAAAAAGAGAATATGTGAAACGACAGGCAAAACAGCTTGTTCCCACAGAATTGGGCGAAGCTACAACAGGTCTTCTTAAAGAAAGATTTCCGAAAATAGTAAACGCAAAATTCACCGCTCAGATGGAATATCAGCTTGATGAAGTCGGAGAAGGAAACGCTGATTATATAGCTATGCTTCACGGATTTTATGATGAATTTGACAAAACTTTGCAAAAAGCAAAGGAAGACATGAAAGATGTTAAAATCAGACTTGAAGAAGATGTGACTGATATTCCCTGCGAAAAATGCGGCAGGCTTATGGTTATAAAAACAGGCAGATTCGGCAGATTTTTAGCTTGTCCCGGTTATCCTGAATGTAAAAACGCAAAACCGCTGATTACAAAAACAAATGCAAAATGTCCCAAATGCGGTTCTTCTGTTATAGAGAAAAAATCTAAAAAAGGCCACACATTTTTCGGTTGCGAAAGCTGGCCGGAATGTGATTTTATGACTTGGGATAAACCTACAGATGAAATTTGTCCTCAGTGCGGAAAGTCACTTTTCAAGCAAAAGGGAGGAATACTCGCCTGCCTTAACGAAAACTGTAAATTTGAGAAAAAAGCGGAAAGAAAGAAGAAAAAGGATGAGTGATGTACTGATTGCAGGTGCCGGTCTTGCAGGTGTTGAGGCTGCATGGGCACTTGCCAACAGAGGTATAAGCGTTACAATAGCCGAAATGAAGCCGGAGAAAAAATCTCCTGCCCATAAAACCGATTTGTTTGCCGAGCTTGTTTGTTCAAATTCACTCAAGGCAGAGCGCTTGGGTTCGGCGGCAGGGTTGCTGAAAGCGGAAATGGAACTTTTAGGTTCTGTTTGCGTAGAATGTGCAAAAAAAACAAAAGTGCCTGCCGGAGGAGCTCTTGCTGTTGACAGGGAAAAGTTTTCGTCTTTAATAACAGATAAAATCAAATCCCATCCGTTGATTACGGTCATCTGCAAAGAGATTACTGAAATTCCCGAGGGGAATGTTATTATTGCGGCAGGTCCGCTTGCTTCACAGCCTCTTGCTGAAAAAATCAAAGCATTATGCGGCGGGAATCTCAGCTTTTTTGATGCGGCGGCTCCGATTGTTTCAGCGGATAGTATTGATAAAAACTGTTCGTTTACTCAGTCAAGGTATGACCGTGGCGGTGAAGATGATTATATAAACTGCCCTATGAACAAAGAAGAATATGAGCTTTTTTATAATGAGCTTATTAACGCACAATCAGCGGAGCTTCATTCGTTTGATAAAAAGAAAGGCGTATATGAGGGCTGTATGCCGATTGAGATTATGGCATCAAGAGGGGCGGACACTATGCGATTCGGCCCGTTAAAGCCCGTAGGACTTCGTGACCCGAAAACAGGGCACAGACCGTGGGCTGTTTTACAGCTTCGCAAAGAAAATGCAGACGGCACTATGTATAACCTTGTCGGATTTCAGACAAATCTTAAATTCGGCGAACAAAAGAGAGTTTTTTCTCTTATTCCGGCATTAAAAAACGCTGAGTTTGTAAGGTACGGGGTTATGCACAGAAACACATTTATAAATTCGCCGGAACTTCTTAACGGAGATTTTTCGTTCAGAAACAGACATAATCTGTTTTTTGCAGGTCAGATAACGGGAGTTGAAGGTTATATGGAATCTGCGGCTTCCGGTATTATGGCAGGTATAAACATGGCAAGGCTGCTTAAAAATGAACCTGCCGTTATTTTACCTGATTTTACAATGATTGGTGCATTGAGCAGATATATAAGCGATGAAAGTGTAAAGGATTTTCAGCCAATGGGAGCAAATTTCGGAGTTTTGCCCCCGCTTGAAGAAAAAATCAGAGATAAGAAACTCAGATATGAAGCACTTTCACAAAGGAGTATGGAATATATGAGAGAGGAGGCAGTTAGGCTGTGAGCAGATTTGAAGATTTACAGAAAAAAATCGGATATAAATTTAAAAACGAACATTATCTTGAAAGAGCAATGACTCACACATCTTACGCAAATGAATGCGGAGGAGACCATAACAAAAGCAACGAACGGCTTGAATTTTTAGGTGATTCTGTTTTAGGATTTATTACAGCGGAACATTTTTATAAAAATTATTCTTCATTACCTGAAGGTGAGCTTACAAAGCTCCGTGCTGCAACTGTGTGTGAAAAATCATTAAACGAGTACGCTCTCGACATTGATTTGGGAAAGTATATCCTTTTGGGTAAAGGAGAACTTTGCACAGGAGGAAATGAAAGACCTTCTATTTTAGCAGATGCTTTTGAGGCATTGATTGCCGCAATTTATCTTGACGGAGGCATTGATGCGGCAAAGGGTTTTGTGCTGAAATATATTGAAGATGCAATAAATAAACACAGAGGTTTTAAGGATTACAAAACAGTGCTTCAGGAAGTTATTCAAAGAAATCCCGGAGAGACTATTGAATATGTTCTTGTTGGCGAATCAGGCCCCGACCACGACAAACAATTTGCAGTAGAGGTTCACCTGAATTCAAATGTGATAGGAAAAGGCATAGGAAAAAGCAAGAAAAAAGCCGAACAGCTTGCTGCAAAAGAAGCTTTGGAGCTGATGGGACTTTGAAACATACAACAGTAGCTCTTTTTGTTCCTCACAGGGGTTGCCCCCATCAGTGCAGTTTTTGCAATCAGAAAAGCATTTCAGGTGAATGTAAGACCATCACGGAAAAAGATGTTCATTCGGCAGTTGAAATTGCTTTGAAAAATCCTGAGCTTGAAAACGGGGAAATTGCATTTTTCGGAGGAAGTTTTACAGCTATTGAAAGAAGCTATATGACGGAGCTTCTTCAGGCGGCAAAAGTACATATTGACGGAAAAAAGTTCAGAGGAATAAGAATTTCCACAAGACCGGATGCTGTCGATGACGAAATTTGCAGAATTTTGAAAGAAAACAAAGTTGTTGCGGTTGAATTGGGAGCGCAGAGTCTTGACGATAAAGTTCTCAGTCTTAATAAGCGGGGTCACACAGTCAGAGATGTTGAAAACGCCGTTAGCTTATTGAAGAAATACGGCTTTGAAACAGGACTTCAGATGATGACGGGACTTTATGGTTCAGATGATAACGAAAGCCTTGAAACCGGCAGGAAAATAATAAACCTTCACCCTGATACAGTAAGAATATATCCCACTGTTGTAATCGAAAACACACCTTTGGCACAGCTTTATAAAAGCGGAAAATACAAGGCTCAGACTGTGGATTCAGCAGCAGACATCTGTGCCCGGCTTATTGAAATGTTTAATAAGGCGAATATCAGAATTATAAGAGTAGGGCTTCACTCAGGCGGCGGAGTTGAACAGGATTATGTTGCCGGTGCATTTCACCCGGCGTTTAAGGAAATATGTGAAAGCAGAATTTATCTGAACAGAATAAAAGAACAGCTTGATAAATTCTCTGTTCGCAGGTTGTATGTTTATGTTCCCGAAGGAGCGGTGTCTCAGGCTATGGGACATAAAAAAGAAAATATAAAAAAGCTGGAAGCACTCGGGTATAAATGTTCAATAAAAGAGCTTCACGGCATTGAAAAATATCAGGTACTTGTAAAGGATACGGAATATGATACTTAAAGCACTTGAAATGCAGGGATTCAAATCATTCCCTGATAAAACGATTTTTAATTTTAATAACGGAATTACCGCAGTTGTCGGCCCAAACGGTTCAGGCAAAAGCAATATTGCCGATGCTGTTCGCTGGGTTCTCGGTGAGCAGTCTTCCAAGAACCTTCGTGGTTCAAAAATGGAGGATGTTATTTTCGGCGGAACAAAAATCCGCAAGGCTCTCGGGTACGCAGAAGTTACTTTGCGCCTTGAGAATAAGGACCGTTCGCTTAACTGCGACAGTGATGAAGTTGCGGTTACAAGGCGTTACTACCGTTCGGGAGAAAGCGAATATTGTATCAATGCTCAGACTGTAAGACTTCGTGATGTTCACGAAATGTTTATGGATACAGGTCTTGGCAGAGACGGGTATTCCCTTGTAAGCCAGGGCAGAGTTGCTGATTTGATTTCTTCCAAATCGGGTCAGCGACGGGAAATGCTTGAAGAAGCAGCAGGAATATCTCATTACAGATACAGAAGAACCGACGCAAACCGCAGACTTGAACAGGCTGAAGAAAATATGGTCAGACTACGAGATATTCTTTCGGAATTAGAAGGACGGGTAGGGCCGCTTAAAATTCAGAGTGAAAAAGCGCAAAAATTTCTTGTGCTTGCAAAGGAAAAGAAAAATCTTGAAATCGGTTTATGGCTTCATACAATAGAGCAGTCAAAGAAAAAACTTAAAGACCAGGAAGATAAGCTGTCAATAGCCAACGCTCAGTATGAGCAGGCTGAAAATCAGCTTGAAACAATCCGTGAAGAAATGGATGCCGCTATTGCGGCGGGTCAGAATATAAATCTGCAAATTGAAGAAATCCGCAAATCAAGGCAGCAAATGGAAGAACAGGCATCACAGAAGGAATCTGTTGTAGCCGTTGAAAAAAATACTATTGAGCATAACCTCAACACTGTTGAAAGATTAAAGAAAGACATGAGTGAGGCTACTGATACGGAAAATTCACTCAGTATTCAGATAAATGAAGGAACAGAAGCCATAGAAAAAATCCAACAGGATATCTTGTGCAAAAAAGAAGAGCTTGACAAAGCAAATGCACAAATTATTTCCGTAAAGAATGAAAATTCGGAATTTGCGGAAAAATTAGCAGAGATATCCGGTCAGATTACGGCTCTTACTGAAAAAATATCTGAAAAAAGAATTGAAGAAACAACTGCATCTTCATCTATTGAAGAAATTTCAGCAAGAATATCAAACATTGAAGGAGTTCTTGCATCCCGTAAAGAATATGTAGACAGTTTAACTGCAACAGTAGATAAATGCTCAGCTGAACTTGAAGAACTTCGGCAGAGGGCAAACGAAACGGCAAATGCGGTTGCGGGATACAATATGCGTGTTCAGTCAAAAAGTGAAAAAGCCCAGATTCTTAAAGCCGAAATTGATGATAAAACTCTTGAAATCCATCAGAAAACAGGCAGAATTCATATTCTTGAAGATATGGAAAAGAATATGGAAGGATATTCCGGAAGTGTAAAAGCAGTTATTAAAGAATCAAAGGGCGGATTTTTAAAAGGTATTCACGGTACGCTTTCTCAGCTTATCAGCGTTAAAAGCGAATATGCCGTTGCTGTTGAAACTGCTTTGGGCAATACGGTTCAGAATATTGTTACAGATAATGAAAACGATGCAAAACGGGCAATAAATTATCTTAAAGAAACAAAAGCAGGCAGAGCAACATTCCTGCCGTTAACATCAGTTAAAGCAAAAGATTTTACGGAAAAAGATTTAGACGAATGTTACGGCTTTGTAGATATGGCAGATAAACTGCTTGATTATGACGCAAAATATTCTGAAATAATCAAATCACTTCTGGGAAGAACTGCTGTTGCAGAAGACCTTGACTGTGCAATATCTATTGCAAAAAAATATTCTTACAGATTTAAGATAGTAACTCTTGACGGGCAGATAATCAATGCAGGCGGTTCAATGACCGGTGGTTCAAGGGGACAGAATGCAGGTTTTCTTAACAGAAGCAACGAAATTGAGAAGCTTACCGCAATTACAGAAAAGCTTGAAAAAGATACGGCAAGATTAAAAGAAGATTACAAACTGGCAACAGAGGAGCTTTCCTCGGCGCAGGCAGAGCTTGAAGGTTCACAGGCAGACCTGGCGAAGGCTCAGGAAGAAATTATCAGAAAAGAAAGTGAATTTGAACTTGTTCATGGCAAGCTTGACACTGCAAACGCAGCCCTTGAGGAGCTTCGCCGTGAAAAGCTTCGTTCTTCACAGAGAATTACTCAGCTTGAGGAGACGAAGGAACTGTCTGTTAAAGAAATTGAGCAGTTAAATAAAGAAGTTTCCGATTTAAAAGAAAGCCTGGGAAATACTTCTCATTCAAGAGAGGAGCTTGAAGCAAAGAAGGAACAGCTGGCACAACTGGAAGCACAGATAAACCTTGATATTCTTGCTCTTGAAAAGGATGCTCAGGCACGCAGAGAAGCTGTTGAAATTCTTCGCAGCCGTATGGCAGGTCATGAAGGCAGAGTTGAAGACCTTAACAGTGAAATCAAGGCAATCTTTGATGTTAATGAGGAAATTTCCGCAAAAATCGCAGTGCTTGAAAATGAGGCATCACAGCTTCATTCGCAGGTTTCAGCTGCAAGCGAAGAAATCGAAAGGCTGTCAAAAGAACATTCTGACTGTGATACAAAAGATGCACAGCTTCGCATTGAAGAAAGAATGAAAACGGCAGAACGTGAAAAAATCAGCGGAGAACTTGCAAGACTGGAAGAAAGAAAGTCATCAATGGAAAAACAGCTTGATGATACCGTAAATAAACTGTTTGATGAATATCAGCTTACACGCCGTGAGGCTGAGGAGCTTAATATTATTATTGAAGATTATCAGCAGGCGCAAAGAAATCTGCAGGATATTAAAAACAAAATCAGAGGTCTCGGCAATGTTAATGTGGGAGCGATTGAAGAATATGAAGAGGTTTCTCAGCGCTATGAATTTATGAGCGCACAGCTTGATGACATTGAAAAATCCCGTGCGGAGCTTGATAAGCTTATAAAAGAACTTACTGATAAAATGTCTGAACAGTTCAGAGAACAGTTCCAGAAAATCAACAGCTTTTTCGGCGAAACATTTGTTGAGCTTTTCGGCGGAGGAAAAGCAGAACTTCTGCTTGAAAATCAGCTTGATGTTCTTGAATGTAATATTGAAATTAAAGTTCAGCCCCCGGGTAAGAATGTTCAGAATATTGACCTTCTTTCAGGCGGAGAAAAAGGTCTTTCGGCAATAGCTCTTTTGTTTGCCATACTTAAGGTTTCACCGTCACCGTTTTGTATTTTTGATGAGGTTGAAGCCGCACTTGATGATGTAAATGTTACAAGATATGCAAAGTATGTTCGCAGAATGACGAAAAATACACAGTTTATTCTTATTACTCACCGCCGTGGAACAATGGAGGAAGCTGATGTTCTTTACGGAGTAACAATGCAGGAAGAAGGAGTGTCAAAGCTTCTTGAACTTAAAACGGCGGAAATGGCTAAAAAATTAGGAATAGCATAAAGGAGGTCAGAATGATGACGGATATTATGAAAAAAAACACAGGAATGAACGCAGTGTTTACTGTTCTTGCAGGTGCATTTGCTATGGGACTTTGCTGGAGCGTAAGAGGCAGTCACGGTTGGGGTTCTTCGTGGGGACTTCTTCTTGCAGGGTTTGTTTTTATTTTATTTGCTGTTTTAGCAGCAGGTGAAAGAAAAAAGCTTAATTACGGGCAGATAGCTCTTGCGGCCGGTTCATTTATGCTTACTGTACCGGCCTGGGGCACGGTGCTCAACTCTGTTACAGGCATATTAAACCCTGATAATCTCGATATGAATGAAGAAATATACTATGTTAATCCCGTATCTGCACTTTTTATAATGCTTTGTCTGGGATTCGGCATAGCTGTTGTGTGGGGAGTTCTTTTAGGAAAAGCCTTCAGCAGTAAGCAGTGGGAAATTAAGGATTATATTATTCTTCTTGCAGTATTTTTTGCAGTTGACCTTATTGCAAAGGCAAGTGTTTCTCACTGGATATTAAAGCTTGTTCAGCCTGCATCTGTAAACGCTTTTCAGGACGGAATAAATCAGGCACGCACTGTTGCAAAAATGAATAATGTTCCGGAGCAATATTCAGTTATGATTAAAAGAGGCAAAGAGCTTTTAAAGATGTTTGACTCTGACGCTACTCCTTATGCTGTTTATATGAAAAAGTTTGCGAATACCGCATGGGCTAAAAAAATCCCTTACGGAAGAAATTATTTTTCACAAATAGACATCATATCATCTGCAATCAGTGCTGTTGCTGTTTTACTTGCAGACAGATTTATCATTAAAGACAAGCGCAGTGCAAATATCGGGTTTGCTGTTTCAGCGGCATTTGCCTTCTCAATCACTGTTTCCGATGTTTTGTTCTATCTTGGTAACGGCGGATATCATAAAGCACACGAAAGTTTTCTGCCGAAATGGATGCCTGCGTGGGGAACATGGGAATTTTTCACAGGATTTATTGCAGGCGGTATTATAACTCTTGTTCTTATAAAAATGAAACAACAGGAAGATGTTGAGGAAAAAGCGTTTTCATTTATTCCCGAAAAGCCGAGAAACATCATATCTTTCCTGCTGTGTATGGGCTTTGTTCAGGGAATAAATATTGTCAGACCGGTAATCGAAAAACTCAGTAAAGCCAATACGGTTTTGATGATTGCGGGAATTGTAATTTCTGCTGTTGCGGCAATAGGTATTTGCGTTTATCTTCTTAAAAAGTACAGCGTATCACTTGAAAATCTCAGCGTAGAAAAATATGCTTCGATTACGCTGCCTGCTTTGATAATATTAGTGATTGTTTATTTCCTGTTTGTCGGAACCGCAGAATATCAGGAATTCAGAGAGATGGACAATATTGTTATTTGGCTCGATACCATCGCCGCAATTGCAGTTGTCGTTTGGAGTATTTTAAGAAACAGAATGAAAAAAGTGTCATAATTTACAACCCGTTTTTTCTTAACGGATTAGTATGTCATAAGCGTGACAGATAAAAGATAAGCATTTAAGACCACCCGTTTATTTATTTATCGGGTGGTTATGATTTTTATTTGTACTGCATTTTATTTCTTTGATTGACTTTTAATATATTTTTGAATATAATATTTAAGGCAAAATCGTATGCTTTAGTTGTACGGCATTGTTTTCAGTTGATTTTACCTATATTTGTCGGAGGCAGATTATCTATGGATTTTTCAGGTAAAAAATTTTTGGTTATCGGTTTAGCAAGAAGCGGAATGGCTGCAATAAAAGTTCTTAAAAAACTCGGAGCGGAAAAAATTATTCTTTCTGAAAGCAAAAAGAAAGAAGATATTAAAGAAATTGATTTTCTTAATGAAAACGGAATAGAAATAGTTGACCAGAGCCCTGATGTTTTTGAACAGGATTACGACCTTGTTGTTAAAAATCCGGGAGTGCCTTTCAGAAGTCCGATGATAAAAAGACTTCAGGAAAGAAATATCCCTGTAATTACAGAAATCGAGCTTGCATATATTGTATCAAAGCCGCAGCATTATATTGCAATCACCGGAACAAACGGAAAAACTACTACTACAACACTTGTTTATGAAATTTTCTCAAAGGCTTTTCCCGGTATTACTCACCTTTGCGGAAATATAGGTATACCGCTTTGTGAAATTGTTCTTGAGAATAACCTTTTAGAAAATGAAGGACACTATATTGCTCTTGAAATATCTAATTTTCAGCTTGTAAATATTGACAAATTCAGACCTGAAATTTCAACGATAATCAATCTTACACCTGACCATCTTGATGTTATGGGAAGTCTCGATGCGTATTACAAATCAAAAACAGAGATTTACCGAAATATGACAGGTGAAGATATATTTATTTATAACAGTGATGATGAGCTTATTAAAGAATATACGGAAAAGTATCCGGTAAAATGCAAGGTGCAAAGCTTCAGCCTGGATAATTGCGATACCGATAATTATGTTAAAGATGGGTACATTTGTGTTGACGGTGAAAGAATTATGCCTGTCAGCAAAATTCAGCTTGTGGGCAAGCATAACCTTCAGAATGTTATGATAGCGGTAAGTGCCGCAAAGGCTGCCGGAATATCTGACGGTGTTATATGCGATGCCATTTCTGCGTTTACGGGAGTTGAACACAGAATGGAATTTGTCCGTGAAATAAACGGTATAAAATATTATAATGATTCTAAGGGAACAAATACCGACGCAACAATTATTGCACTTAAATCGTTTGATAAAGGAGTAATTCTTCTCGTTGGCGGTTTTGAAAAAGGCCTTTCAATGGATGAAATGAAAAAGCATCTCGGCTGTGTTAAAAAAGTAATCGGTTTCGGTGCCTGCGGCAAAAGGCTTGTTGATGACCTTGTGGGTGAAGACGGTATTGTTGTTTCAACACTTGATCAGGCTGTTGAACAGGCAAATACCTTTGCGGTTGCAGGCGATGTTGTTCTTCTTTCTCCCACAACAAGCTCTTTCGACCAGTACTCCTGCTTTGAAGAAAGAGGAGAGCATTTTAAGAAAATTGTAAATTCACTTTGAGGTCTTATTATGACGGAAAATGAAAAATATATAGGGGTTTTTGATTCGGGTATCGGCGGTCTTACAGTTGTAAAAAGCATAGTTGAATCAATGCCCGATGAAAATATCATTTATTTTGGCGATACTGCTCATGTTCCGTACGGAACCCGTTCAAAAGAACAGATAACCGAATATGTTCTTAATGATGTTAAATTTCTCAACACTTTCAACATCAAGTCGGTTGTAATTGCCTGCAACACGGCGGACTCCATTGCCCGTGAAAAAGTTGAAAAAAAATACAGCAATATTCCTGTTTTCGGCGTTGTTGAGCCTGCTTCAAAAAAAGCTGCGGAAATTACACAAAACGGGAAAATCGGAGTTATTGCAACAAATGCAACAGTAAACAGCAACGCTTATGAAAGAACAATCCGGAAATATAATCAGTCGGCACAGGTGATAAGCCTTGCCTGTCCCCTTCTGGTTCCTCTTGTTGAGGAAGGCAGATTCAAAAAAGGCGACAAGGTTATAGAAAAGGTTTTATGGGAATATCTTACACCGTTAAAAGAGCAAAAAATTGATACTCTTGTTTTAGGCTGTACCCATTATCCTTTGCTTCACGATATTATCAAAGAAATAATGGGAGACGGTGTTAATATTATCAGCTCGTCAGTTGCGGCGGCTGAAACGCTGAAAAATCAGCTTGAACAAAGAAATCTGTTAAAAGAAACCTGCGGCAGTAAAAGAAAATATTTTGTCAGTGACAATGCTGAATTTTTTGAAAAACAGGCATTGATTTTTATGGGCAATTCTTTAGGCGGCAAAGTGAAAAATGTTGCAATATAAACAGCAAAAAAATCGGAGCATAGATTGAGTTTATCAACCTATGCTCCTTTATTATTAAAAGGTTTATTTATTATCTCTTGAAGCGGGGTCTGCTGTTTCAACATTTTTATTAAGCCGTTTGTCATTATTATACGGAACATCAGAAAGTTTTTTACCTTCAAGCTGCGGGAAGCTGTATGTAACAAATGTCCACTGAGCGCCGGCTGTCTTAAACTGGAAATCAACTTTGATATCAGCGGGTTTTCTGCCGAGATAGCACTGATAAATAGCAGCCTGATTATATGCGTGATAAAGCATATCGTAATATTTATTTGCTTCATAAACATCTTTTTTCTCGATTGTAACCGTGAACTTATCCATACATTCAAACTGAGCAAGAAGAAGAATGTCATTGTCATTCAGGAACTTTTCACTGCGGTATTCATCATGATGAAATTCATAAAGGTTATCAACTATACTCTGATAATAAGATGTTTTTACAGTGTAAATAATGTTATCCCCTGATTTTTTAACGGCAACATATCCGCTTTGCTTCTGTTCTTCTGTAAGCTCCTGAGCGGGGGGATTACCTTCAAAATATTTAAGCGGAATTGTAATGTCAACAGTATTGCCTGATTTTGAAAAATCAAACTCACACCCTGCAACATCAATGTCTTCAATATTGCCTTCCTGTGCGTTCGCAACAGACTGAACACCGTTAACATCGTAGAATTTTTCCTGAGATTTATCGTGTATAAACCAAATAAGCAGGCACACGAAGAAAATTACAATGGCAAGAATGATAATAATAATCCATTTTGTGACCTTATGCTTTTCTTTAACATCTTTATCTTCTTCCTGCTGATAGTCTTTGACATTGTAAGGCTGAGTCTGCTCAGCAGCAATATTTTTATCTTTTTTCATAAAAGGCTACCCCTTTCATAATTGTACAAATAATCATCTTAAATTATAACCTTATTAAAGCTGTTTGTCAATCTGAAAATAAAAAATAAAGCTGTTACTTACATAGCATCCTTTGTTTATTTTGCCGCAGGGCTTCAGGTGACTGAAAAATAGACCCGCACAGTGAAGTGCAGGTCTTGATATAGTATATTTAAGCTTTATTTTGCAGGATTTGTTTTAACTTCCTTAACGGGGATAATAGCATCGTCACTTTCTTCAACAGAGAATGTTATTGTATCGCCTGTATTGCTTATTACAATTTTGTCAAAATCAGCGGCTTTTACTGAGTAATACTTTGCGGAAGAATCAAGCTTAATGTAATAAACACTGTTGCCGTCAATAACAGCTGTTCTGATATCGGTGATTTTACCTGTAACATCAACTAAATCTGCTTCCTGATTTTTATCTTTGTCTGCATCGGTGGACTCTGTAATATTATCTGTTGAAACATTGCCTACGGAAATGTTGTTCTTCTTAAGTTCTGAAACATAATTGTCAATACAGTCTGAAAGAGAAGTTCCGTATCCGCCGACAGAATACTGACCGACATTTATCATAGCATACATTTTAACCAATGCGCTTGAGTCTTTAAGCGGCATAAAATAGGTGGGAACGCCCTCAATATTAAGAAGAAGCGGGAAGCTGGCAGTGTATTCATACTGCTGAACAAGACCTTCGGCAGATGTCTGTGCAGAAGTTTCTTTTGCGCCTGAAATAGTATAATATTTAGCATCCTTTGTTCTCATATTTATGAGTGTAAAGCCGGTAAGGGATTCGTCATTTGTAAGAGAAGTAACGCCTGTGTAAAGATACACATCGTCATTCATTGCAAGGTAGCTGTAACCTTCGGTTGTGCAGTAAGTGTCTTTCTGACCGAGGAATGAGTTCCAGAAACCGCCCTTGTAAGTTCCGTAATAGTCATACTGCTCAACAAGAAGGTCTGCTGAATAAACTCTGTCTATCCATGCGAGGGATTTGTCTGATTTAATCTGTTCCATTGAATATTCCTGGCATTTTCCTGTAACAGCATCACAGATAACAACGCCGCAAACATCAGTACCGCCGAAAAGACCTATTCTCTTGTCAAGAACAGCGGTAATCCAATAAGGCTTGTCACTATCGTCAATTTCGAACTGAGGATTATCAAAAATATATGTGGGATAATTAAAGCGAAGCTGACGCTTAATATTATGAGAAAAATGGTCTGCTGTAGAATACTGAATACCGCCCTCAACCATTACAAGGTCAGATTTCTGAGAAATGGTATCAATTTTAATAAACGCAGGTATTCTTTCTTTGCTGTTTGTAAGCCATTTAATAATGTTGGAATACTGAAGGGTTGCAATTCTTACAGGCTTGTTTTTATAGTTTATCTGATTATATGAAGGTTCAACGGTAAACTGGGAAACATAATCTTTGGAAAGGTCAGATAACGCTCTTTCGGCAAGAACGGCTGTTGTATCTGAATCAATTCTCGGAACAGTGTCAAAATTATCTTTCGTTGAACTTGCAACTTCTTTTGAAAATGAAACATCAGTGTTAACATCAATAATTTTGCTGTAATCCTTTGCTCTGAAAAGAACTGAGGAAATAATAAATCCTACTGCAACAACAGCAATAAGCACCGCCAAAATAATGCCGGGGATTTTAATGCTTTTTTTAGCGTATGAAGAGTAATCCGGGGTTCTTATTGCACCGGATAAAACATATCTTACAACACAATAGAATAAAACTACAGCACCGAGATAAATATACATGTTTATACATTTGAAATTAAATGCAGGAAGATAAAAATAATAACCGATTCCTGCGGCAACTGCGGTTATCAGCAGGCTGATTATCATCTTAAATTTCTTTTTTTCAGGCGGGATAACTATTTTGCTGCCTTTTTTATCGTCGGAAGAAAAATCTACCTTAATCGGGTCCATTAAAACAACTCCTTAAACTGTCTTCATTCGGATTATTGACCGAATACAGTGGCATTATATAACATTTTTAAATTTATTACAAGTATTTAAGAGAATATTAACGGCACAAAAACAAAATCAGTGTTGAAAATTTACATTTTGTTTATATAATGATGTTGAATAAAGCTGAAAATTAATATATTATATATAATAGAAAAAACTATGAGGTCGTTGTTATGGAAAATCAGTTTGATTACAATAATACAGAAAACAATTATTCCGGCGGAGAGCAACAGCATAATCCGCAGGGAAGCTTTTCTTATGAAAATAACAATAATAATTATAATAATCCGTACACTCAGAATTATCAGTATACTCAAAACGGCGGAAATTATTACGGCAATTATTCCCGTCCGGGTTATGCAGGGTTTAACACAAGAAAGAATGTGGTCCGTGACCCGTTTGTGGGCAATGAAGCAAAGCATATTAAAAAGCTCGGTATTCTTGCCGGCGCAGGAGTTTTGGGGCTTTTGTTTGTTCAGTATTTTCTTTCGTTTATGTTAAGAATAGAAGGCCTTGCAGATTTGTACAGCTCAAATTATGTTTTCAGCCTTGCTGTAGGAACGATTATTTCAATTTTTTCGGTCTTTATTCCTTTCAGAATAGTTTATGCCTGCTATTCAAAAGGAGATAAAGAAAAATGTTATGATTTCGGGAAGCCTGTCAGCGCAAAAGCATTTTTATATGCAGTTTTTGCAGGGCTTATGGTATGCTGTATAGGGGATTTTGTAACAGACGGATTTTCGGGGTTTGTGTCATGCTTCGGAGTTCAGTTTAAGGATATCAGCTCACAGTCCCCAAAAAATTTCACTGAATTTCTGATGTTTACGCTGGAATGTGCAGTTGTTCCCGCACTTGTTGAGGAATATGCAATAAGAGGCGTGGTTATGCAGCCGCTGAGGAAATACGGAGACAGATTTGCAATAGTAATGTCTTCTGTAATTTTTGCCTTTATGCACGGCAATATGATTCAGATTCCGTTCGCCTTTGTAGCAGGTCTTGCTTTGGGTTATTTTGCGATATCAACAAAGAGCATCTGGACCAGTGTTGTTATTCATTTTCTCAATAATTTTTTCGCAGTTGTTACAACTTTTGTTTCGGGGAACACTGCATTCGGTTCGGCATTTTTCCTTTTGTCAATGGCGGTTATTATCGGTGTCGGTGTTTATTGCCTTATACAGTTTGTTAAAACTGAGCATTACGGGCTTGGATTTACTGTTGCGCCAAAAGAAGATAAATTATTTTTATGTATTGCAGTAGGTATTTTTATTTTTACATCGTTAGTTTATTCGTTAAAAATACTGAGGTTTTTCGTTTTTTATGTAGGAGCCTTTATTGCGCTTGTTTTTTTCTTTTCAATGTACAAAAATGCGAACAGAAAAATGCTCAACAAAGCACCTGCAACTGGTATACCGTTAAAAACCATGGTGGCTTTATATACTGCAACACCTACGGTAATTCTTTCTCTGTATTTTCTTATGCTTGAAACTGCACTTATGGTTGACACATCTGATTCAGGCGGCGTATTTTTTGTTGCTGTGATTTATATGTTATCATTGGTCGTTTCAATTATTTCTCTTTATAAGGTTTGCAGGTCGGATATTTTAGAAAATAAAAATGCGTATACGGCTTCTATTATTATTCTTTGTGTTATCGGATTTTTAACAATGATTTACCTTTTGCTTTCCGGGGCTTCGGTGATTGTAAGATGAAAAAAGAATTTATGCTTGAGGCGATCAGCCTTGCAAAAGAATCGGCACTTGAGGGTGAAGTCCCTGTAGGCGCAGTTGTAACCTTTGAGGATAAAGTAGTCGGAAGAGGAAGAAACCGCAGAGAAAAATCCAAAAATGCACTTGCTCATGCTGAAATTGAGGCAATAAATGATGCATGCCGCAATTTAGGAGGCTGGCGTTTATGGCAGTGCGAAATGTATGTTACCCTTGAACCGTGTCCTATGTGTGCAGGGGCAATAATAAACAGCAGAATTAAAAAAGTTACATTCGGTGCGTACGATAAAAAAGCAGGTTCCTGCGGTACGCTGATAAATCTGTTTGACTTTAACTATAATCATAAGCCTGAAACAGAAAGCGGATTTATGCAGGAAGAATGTTCTGAATTGCTCAGTGACTTTTTTAAAGATTTAAGACTAAGAAAAAAGGAGAAATAAAAATGGGAAAAATAGCGGCAATAGGCGGAGGAAGATACGAAAACGGAGAAATCGTTTCAATAATCAAGGACATCAGAGATTTATGCGATAAAGAAGCTCCGAAGATGCTGTTTCTTCCCACGGCAGGTCATGATAATGTTGACGGTGACCAGTACATGGAGCAGGCATTCAGAGATAACGGATGCACTACAGACAGACTTTTTCTTACAGACAGTACTCTTACACAACAGCAGATTAAAGATTCAATATTAAGTGCCGATATTATTTATGTAGGCGGCGGAGATGTTGGGTTTATGATGCGCACATGGAAAAAAACAGGCGCAGACAAATATCTTGTTGAAGCATATAACAAAGGAACTGTTATGTCCGGTTACAGCGCAGGAGCAGTGTGCTGGTTTGATACGGCTTATGATGATTGCGGCAAAGACCACGCATTTATATTTGTAAAATGTCTTGGAATTTTTCCGTTTTGCTGTTGCCCTCACTCTGAAAGCGAAAGCTGGCAGACCTTTACAACAGCTATAAGACAGAGAGATGAAAACGGTATTGCGATAGAAAACGGTGCGGCACTTATTTTTGACGGGGAAAAGTTCAGATGCGTTTGCGGAAACGAGGGCGGAGATGTTAATCTGCTTCAAAAAGAAAAGGACCATCAGCCTGAAAAAATAACCGATAATCCTGAAATATTAAAAGAGCTTATGTAAAATAAAAATTCAAGGAGCTGTTGCCTGTATGTGACAGCTCCTTGAAAATTTTAAATATGTTTATTTATCACCGTCAACGGGGAACAATTTAAAGTTGCATTTTGCATTAAGCTTTTCCAGAGGTTTGTTCAAAATTTTGAAAAGGATAAGGCTTGAAATAATACTGAATAATATACCTAAAATCATTCCTCCGATAACATCCGACGGAAAATGAACATGAATATATATTCTTGAAAATCCGATTAAAAATGCAAGAATATACAACGGAATGCTTTTTTTCTTGTCTGCAAAGAAAGCTCCTGTTGAAAACGCAAATGCGGTTGCAGTGTGTCCCGACGGGAAAGAAAAGGATTTTTCTTTAAGGCTTTCAAAAGGCATGGTGTACACCCATCCGTCTGTTGATATTCTCTGCCAGTTTGAATTATCCATAACATACGGTCTTGCTCTTTCAAAAAAGTCCTTGAGAATAACGGTATTAAAAAGAGAAGAAAACCCGATTGCAAAAAGGGTGGAAATGCCGAGCTTTCTTGTTTTCTTAAAAAGACAAAGAACAACAGAGAGAATAATAAAAAATGTTCCGTCATCTCCCAAGTGACTGATAAAAGTCCAGAAACCGTCCATAATACTTCCGGCAGAACCGTCAAGCCACAGCTTTTCAGAAAACTTATAGATATTCATGTCGAATGTTAAAAGCCAATCTGATGTAAAAATTGATTCAAACATTATGAAGCTCCCTACTTTTTTAATTCAGAAAGAATATTTTTTCTTTCCTTGTTGTTCTTTATAAAAGAATATGCACTGTATCCCATTGCAGCAGCTGCAACAGAACCCCACACAGCTTTCGATACCGAGGGACATTTTTTGTGTAAAACTACGGAACCTGCAACTACAGCTGCAACACAAGGCAGAGCTTTTTCAATCATAGGAACTGCGGCGTCAACACTTGAAGGAGCGTTTATGAGAACAAAATTTTTAACAGGCTGATAGAGAGGTTCCCAGTACAAATCGTTTGCTCGGATAACAAAGGTTTTGTAATCTTTTACATTATTTTCGTCAAAGTCAAAAACCCTCATTCCTCTCGGGCTCAAACCGTAGGTGTTGTACCCTGCTCCGGGGCAGTAACCTAAATCAATACCGTCAAGCTTGCCGATAAAGCTGTTATAATGGTCATGACCGAAAAACATTGCGAAAACATCGCCTTGGTTTTTAACAGTTTCAAATTCATCACACGGAACTTCAGGCACTGACGGTGTTTCACCGAAGGTCCCTTCATACCATATTTTTTCGTCATCAAGTGTAAAGAACTTTCCTTTTCTGCTTCTGAAGGCAGGCAGTGAATCGGCAGTACCTTTGGGAACTTCTTTTAAAATATCATAGATTTCCCAAACGGGAATATGCTGGAAAAGAATTGACGGAACAGCGTTGCCGTTGTTTTCTTTCTTCAGTTGTTCGCTTTTATTTTTATACCATTCAAGCTGTTCTGGATGAACTATATCGTAACCGTTCATTTCGTCAGGATGAGATGAATTTGAATCTATCATATAAATATTCATAGCGGGCTTGCTTCCGTCAGAGGACATAATAATCTGATTAAATGTGCCTGTATCCGGTCTGTCGTCATCAGAATCAAAGCAGATGCAGTTTTCCATTTCTGCATAAATCTTTGCCTGTTCTTCATTTGAAACACCTGTCTGACGGTCATGATTGCCAAAGGTAACCAGAAACGGAATACCTGAAGCACGGATAGGCGCCATTATGCCTTCAAGAGCCTTACGAACATTTTTTTTAAGAATTTCACCTTTACCCCAAAGTCCGAAAACATCAAGCTGGTCGCCTGTAAGAACAATAAGGTCCGGCTTCGTTTCCGATATTGCGGCTTTAAGGAATTTGAGAGTATCAACCGATGTTGCTTTCGTATCCTGCATATCGGAGATTTGCAGAATTCTGAATTTTCCGTTTTGATTAAACTTAAGTTCTTTCATAAATTACACACCCTTAATAAAGATATTTATATGTTAGAATTACGATAAGGTATTGACGAGCTGAAAGGATTGATTTATAATGACTGTGCAAAAAACAAAAAGGAGTTTTTTTATGAGCAATGAAAATAAAGCAAAAAAAGGTGAAAGTTTTACAGAACGCTTCAAGGAATTGTGGAAATTTATTAAATTTACTATTGCGGGTATGACATCATCACTTGTTGAGCTTGGCGTTCATATGCTGCTTCTTAAGGTTATATTCAAGGATTTGGTTGAAGAAAAAATTACAAATCCCACCTTGAATATGATAGGTATTGAATCAAAGGGTTATCTTTTTGCTTTTTTGATTTCAACTTTTGTAGGTTACACAATCGCTTTTATTATGAACCGTAAATTTACATTCAAGGCTGATTCTAATGTTGCACTCAGCACTTTCCTTTATGTTTTAATGGTTGTTTTCACAATTTTTGCAAACGGATGGATTGGTTCCGCTATGACAACATTTGCCGCAGAAAAGAATCTGACCGGCGATTTGGCAGACCTTGTAATAAAAATAATCGGTATGACAATTCCTACATTGTGGACTTATCCTCTTAACAGATTTGTTATTCACAGACATAAAAAAGAATCTGCAGAATAATCAAATGCTTTGCCCGGTTTAATCCGGGCTTTTTGTTTATACGGTTTTCCTGTAAGGAACGGAAAAATCTGCCGATAATATATGAAAGAGTACTGCTTACGGCAAGAATAAACATCATTGCGAATATTATAACAATAAATGACAATACTCAGGAAGGTGTAAAATTCACAACTCCGTTTGCTGTTTTAAGCAAAAAATCTGTGAAATAACGAACAGGCTCCAACGCATAAAATATAAGCGAATTTTTACCGATTTATTCAATGATTTTGTTTTTATGTTGAACAATCGGGTTGAGAATATCCGTTTCCCATAAGATTATTCGTATTTATATAATTAACAGAGCCCTACCGTCGTCTGTGAACCGGTGAGGTACGGGAACACAAAAATAATCGCTGAATCTATCCGGTGCATTTGCTTCTTCAAAGCATCATATTCTAAAAAATATTCGCTTAAGTATAACATAGAAGGCAGTCAAAATCAATATTACGGTAGTATAATTTATATAAAAATAATAAAGATTTGAAATAAAAACGGTTTCGGTTATTGATTTTTTTTCTTAAAAAGCGTATATTTATTTTATACGGTTTTCGAGGTGGGCAATTTATGAAAAAATTAAATCAGATACCCGAAATTCCTAAATTTCACCAGATAACCTGGTGGGTATGCAGAGGCATTCTTTTCCTTTGGGGAACGGTTATGCTTTTTATGGGCTACACAACGGAATTTCTTGAAGCAATGTTTGCTATAATATTTACGCATCTTTGGGATATGTTTCAGCTTTTCGGCGGAAAAAGCTTTATAACTTATGTTCCCTATTATATTTTCACATACCTTAACTGCTTTATTACATTCGGCGTTGCAATCGGTTCAACTGTAAATAAATTTACGGATTTTGCATATATTGATTTGCCTGAACATTTTTTTGCAGGATTTATCGCCGCTGCGGGCGGATACGATTTTGCCGTAATAATGCAGATGCGTCAGCCGCAGGATAAGAGAATAAGCCCGGCATTGGCTTCGCTTTTTGCTCTGGCTTTTTCGGTTACGCTTATGGTTGGTTGGGAATTTTATGAATTTACTATGGATAAGCTTTACGGTCTTGCGCTTCAGCGTTCGGCTTTTAATTCCGAATCGGGCCTTATGGACACGATGATAGACCTTATTTTCGGAAGCGGAGGAGCACTTGCGGGTATGTTTGTAACAGCATTTAAGAAAAATAATGTTTTCAAGAAAAGAAAAGCTAAAAAAATTGCAGATAAATCAAAAAAATAAACGGAGGAATTTTTTATGAATAATGTTAACGAACTTTATGAGCTTTGGCTTGAAAAGGCAAAGAATGAAAAAGAAGTTTATGATGAACTTATTTCAATTAAGGGTAAGGACGACGAAATTCTTGACCGTTTTTACCGTAATCTTGAATTCGGTACAGGCGGATTAAGAGGTGTTATCGGCGCAGGCACAAACAGAATGAATGTTTTTACCGTTAATCAGGCAACTCAGGGACTTGCCGATTATCTTAAAGAAGCTTTTGAAAATCCGTCTATTGCTATTGCTCATGATTCAAGAATAAATTCTGATGTTTTTGCAAAGAGTGCGGCAGAAGTTCTTGCAGGCAACGGGATTAAAGTTTACTTTTATCCGGAGCTTGTTCCTACACCGATGCTTTCTTTTGCAGTTCGCAAATTAAAATGTTCTTCAGGTATAGTTATCACAGCCAGTCATAACCCGTCACAGTATAACGGCTATAAATGTTATGATGAAAAAGGTTATCAGATGACTGATGAAGGTGCGGCTAAAACTTATGCTT
Organism: Acutalibacteraceae bacterium; assembly: GCA_045628495.1. Lineage (GTDB taxonomy): Bacteria > Bacillota > Clostridia > Oscillospirales > Acutalibacteraceae > CAG-488. Next base: position 10,237 of record JAZQPL010000004.1, on the reverse strand, counting down.
ATATGCAGAATGTTGATATTTTCTCAGGAGTTAAGCTTCTTGATTTTGATGAAGGCATTAAAAACGGAATGATTGAATATATCGGCAAAGAAGTTTATGATGAATTTTACAGTGCGGTACTTAGTGAGTGCATAAATCCTGAAATTACAAAAAACAGCGATTTGAAAATCATTTACACTCCGCTTAACGGAACAGGAAATAAACCTGTACGCCATATCCTTAAAGAGATGGGATTTAAAGATGTTACCGTTGTTCCTTCGCAGGAAAACCCTGACGGCCGTTTCCCCACCTGTCCTTACCCGAATCCGGAAATCAGGCAGGCTTTTGAAGAAGCAATCAAACTCGCAAATGAAGTCGGAGGAGATTTGCTTCTTGCAACGGACCCCGATTGTGACCGTGTCGGTATTGCCGTAAACGACGGCGGCGAATATAAGCTCATGACAGGCAACGAAGTCGGCGTACTCCTTGCAGGGTATCTTCTTTCATGCAAAAAGGAAAAAGGAAATCTTCCGGAAAGACCCGTAATAATAAAAACTATTGTTACAACCAACCTTATTACTGCTGTTGCAGAAAAATACAACTGCGAAATATTTGATTTGCTTACAGGATTTAAATATATCGGCGAACTTGTAACAGAGCTTGAAGCAAAGGGAGAGGTTGACCGTTATATTCTCGGAATGGAAGAGAGCTACGGTTATCTTACCGGAACACACGCAAGAGATAAAGACGCTGTGAACGGCGCATCACTTGTTTGCGAAATGGCAGCTTATTATAAAAAGACCTGCGGCAAAAATCTTTATCAGGTAATGCAGGATATTTATGATGAATACGGTATGTATATGAATACACTGCTTAACTTCGCATTTGCCGGTGCAGAGGGTATGGATAAAATGAAATCCATTATGTCTCAGCTTCGTGAAAATCCCCCTGCAGAGATTGCGGGAATGAAAGTTACAAAGGTAAGCGATTACCTTAACAGTGTTGCGATTGATACCCTGACAGGCGAAAAATCCACGCTCACTCTTCCTAAGTCAAATGTTCTTGCATACACTTTGCCCGGAGGAAACAGCGCTATAATCCGTCCTTCCGGAACAGAACCCAAAATCAAGATTTATATTACAGCCGTAGGTAAGGACAGAGCTTCGGCACAGACACTTACTGATAAAATAAGTGAAAGCATGAAAGGTTTTGTTGGTGCGGAATAATGGGCGGTAACGGAAAATTTGTAAGAATTGTATCCCTTTTTCTTGCAGGATTGATGTTTATAGGCGTTTTTGCAGGTGTTCTTTTTTCACTTGCAAGATAAAAACGAAAATATAAATTAAAAAAGTAATTATAAAAAACGAAGACGGCGGGAAGCTGTCTTCGTTTTTTGTGTATAGATTTAATTGTCGAATTTATTATACGGTGAATTCGTAATCGGGCATTAAAGGTCTTAAATGTGAAAAATCGTTTACAAAAGACAGCCGCTGTTTCCCATCTGAAGTGTACTTCACCTTTGAAACGCTTGTGTTGTTTATACTCAGGATATAATTCCCTTCACCCATTTCAACAGCCTGAGGCAAAAAATGGTTTCCGAATGAACCGTGAGCAAAAACTATGATTTTCTGACCGTATGTAAATCTATCTTTGAAATACTTTATAACAGTTCTTGCTCTTTCGTCGTTATCTTTATCTTCAAGATTATCATACATAATAGGAAGGTCATTATTAAGCGTGAATTTATCATAGTATTTTTTAAGGTAATCAACAGATTCTCCGAAATATCCGTAGGTTGAACCGTTTTCAATTATCTGAGGAAGGATTTCTATCTCAGGGTGATTGTTCAGCTTTTTGCATACCGCCGCCGCAGTTCTCACACACCTTACAAGGGGAGAAGAAAAAACAGCATCAAATTCACAGCCTGCAAATCTTTCGCCCAGAAGCTCAGCCTGCCTGACTCCCGTTTCAGTCAGATTAACATCACAGGTATCACGCTCTTCAAAAAGGTCATTTGAAGTTTCTCCGTGACGAATATAAAATATCTCAAATTTTTCTTCCATATATTTCACCGATTTCCGTAATTATTCTATAGTTTTCAGCTTTGTTTTTCAGTTAAATGTGTTGCTCCATCGGAATAGATTTATTATTATCCATGCCGAAACGAAGTATCCGTTGTTAAAAAAAGAAAGTGCAGCCTCAAAAGAAACTGCACTGAAAAATTATTATCAAAACTTATGCAAGCTCTGCAAAGTACTTGATTGTACGAACCATCTGGCTTGTGTAGCTGTTTTCATTATCATACCATGAAACAACCTGTACTTCATAAAGGTCATCAGCAATCTTTGAAACCATTGTCTGAGTAGCATCAAAGAGTGAACCGTATCTCATACCGATAACATCAGATGAAACGATAGGATCTGTATTGTAGCCGAAAGATTCTGACTGAGCAGCTTTCATAGCGGCATTGATGCCGTCAACTGTAACATCAGCACCCTTAACAACTGCTGTAAGGATTGTGGTTGAACCTGTGGGAATAGGAACACCCTGTGCAGAATCGATAAGTTTACCGTTAAGTTCGGGAATAACAAGGCCGATAGCTTTTGCAGCGCCTGTTGAGTTGGGAACGATGTTTGCAGCACCTGCACGGGCTCTTCTGAGGTCGCCCTTTCTGTGAGGACCGTCAAGAATCATCTGGTCGCCTGTGTAAGCATGAATTGTGCTCATAATACCGCTCTGAATGGGAGCATAATCGTTAAGAGCTTTTGCCATGGGAGCAAGGCAGTTTGTTGTGCATGATGCAGCAGAAATGATCTGGTCATCAGCTGTAAGAGTATCGTTGTTAACTGAGAAAACGATTGTTTTAAGGTCATTGCCTGCGGGAGCTGAAATAACAACTTTCTTTGCGCCTGCATCAATGTGAGCCTGGCTCTTTGCCTTTGAGCAATAGAAACCTGTGCATTCAAGAACTACAACAACGCCGATTTCACCCCAGGGGAGCTCAGCAGCATTAGCCATAGCATAGATTTTAAGAGTTTTACCGTCAACTGTGATTGTACCTGCTTCGTCATCAGCTTCAACAGTGTGAAGATTTTCGCCTATTTTGCCGCAGTAACCGCCCTGTGCGGTATCATACTTGAGAAGATCTGCAAGCATTGAGGGCTTTGTAAGGTCGTTAATAGCAACAACTTCATATCCCTCTGCGCCGAACATCTGTCTGAAAGCGAGACGACCGATACGGCCGAATCCGTTAATAGCAACTTTTACTGACATTTGAATTACCTCCGAATGTTTAATAATTTTAAAATTTAACCTTATATATTTTATCACTATTTTATATTTTTTCAATAGATTTGTTAAAAAATTAACTCTGTTATTAAAATTTTGGAAAATTCTACAAAAAAATCATTTTGTAAATATATATTTAGCAATAATTCACAATCATTATAAGTATTTACTGTACAATATCAATTATTCTTATTGAAAAATCATAAATATATCTGTATAATGTTTATCTGAAAGGCGGTGAAAATGTGGCAAGAAAAATCGAATACATCATAGACGATGAATATGACGGTAAGAAAGTTAAGAATTATCTCAGAGGAAAAGCAAAAATTTCTTCCAGACTGATGAACTCTCTTAAAACTTATTCTGACGGTATCACCCTTAACGGTGAACATATCAGAACTGTGGATTTGCTGAAAAAAGGAGATATCCTTGCAGTAAATATTCCCGATAAGTTTTCAGATATTGAGCCTGCGGATATTCCCATTGATATTATTTATGAAGACGACGATTTTATTGTTATAAACAAATCACCGTTTATTGCAATGCACCCTACTCATAATCACCAGGGGGATACTCTTGCAAACGCACTTGTAAATCACCTTGAAAAAGAAGGCAAGCCGAATGTTTTCAGAGCTGTCGGAAGGCTTGATAAAGGTACCTCGGGTGTTGTAGTATGCGCATTAAATTCCCACGCCGCCGCAAGAATACCGGCAACGAGCAGTAAAGAATACCTTGCCGTTGTATGCGGAAAAACAGATGAAAACGGAGTGATTGAAGCTCCGATTTACAGACCTGACCCTATGAAAACAATCCGATGTGTTGATGAAAAAGGCGATTATGCTCTGACCCGGTACGAAAAAATAAGCGGGAACGAGAGCTATTCTTTTGTAAGAGTAAAAACAGAAACGGGCAGAACTCATCAGATAAGAGTCCACTTTGCCTATCTTAATATGCCTCTTGCAGGGGACAGCCTTTACGGAAAAGATAATTTTAATCTGGGTCATCAACTGCTTCACTGTGAAAAAATTGAGTTTATTCACCCTGTTACAAACAAAAAAATGGTCTTTTGCGCATCTGTGCCTGAAGATATGGAGTTTTTCATTAAAAGAAATATACAAAGCAAAATAACTGAATAATAATAAAACAAAGGAATTTTATGTTATTCAGCATAATATCAGGTTAAAGTTATTTCGTTTATTTATTGACAAAAACTGACACTGTGATAAAATATAAAGTATAATAAACCATCAGCATGGAGGAATTTTTATGGATTTGAAATCTCTTATCAGCAAAAAAACTCAGTCAGCAGAGTATATGATAAATGAAATTACATATATCTGCAAAAATTTAGGCAAGCGTGATCCCGGCTCTGAAGGAGAGAAAAAAGCCTGCGAATATATGGCAAAGGTTCTCAAAGAGGATTGCGGGTGCGAAAGAACAGAGATTGAATCATTTGAAGAAAATCCCGGCTCATTCTTCGGCTGGACTTTCTTTACTCTTACATTTGTTCTTGTTTCAATTCCGCTTATTTTCTTTTTACCTGTTGCTTCAATTATTCTTATTGTTTTAGCTCTTGCACTTGCAGTATTTCAATTCGGTCTTTACAAAAAGACTGTTGATAAGTTTTTCCCGAAAAAAACAGGACACAATGTAACTGCGATTAAAAAATGCAAAGGCGAAACAAAACGCAGACTTATTTTTAACGGACATCCCGATGCCGCATGGGAATGGCCTGTGAACTATGCGCTGGGCGGTGTTGCATTTGAAGCACACGCAATTATCGGCTTTGCGGGAGCTTTCTATTACCTTGCGCTTGCTATTATTCAGATTGTAAACAGCGGACTCGGCGGCATTGAAATCGGCACAACTCTCGGTAAGTGCGCACTTGGCGGACTTGCATTTGCGCCGTTTATTATAGGCCTTTATTTCATGGTGGATTACAGAAGAGTTGTTGACGGTGCAAACGATAATCTTTCCGGTTGTTATATGGGAATTGCACTTCTTAAAGCTCTCAAGGATGAGGGTATTGAGCTTGAAAACACTGAACTCGGTGTTGTTCTTACCGGTTCGGAAGAAGCAGGCCTCAGAGGAGCAAAAGCATGGTGCAAAGCTCATAAAGGTGAATTTGACGATGTTCCTACATTTATTTTCTCATATGACACAATTCATGACCCGAAATATCTTATGGTAAATTACCGTGACCTTAACGGAACAGTTAAAGCTGATAAAGATGTTTCAGACCTGTTCTACGAAGCTGCGCAGGATCTTAATATTCAGATTTCAAAAGGGATGGTTCCCCCCATGGGAGGAGCTACTGATTCAGCTGCATTTGCACAGGCAGGATTCAGAGCAACCGGTATTACAGGACTTAATCATAAATTGGAATCTTATTACCACACCCGTAAAGACTCATTCGATAATATGAGCGTTCAGGGTCTTGCAGATTGCTATGCGGTAACTGTTAAAGCACTTGAAAAATTTGATGAAGGCGCAAAACAGTAAAGCTGACGGTTGAGATAATATAAAGAAAGAAAAAACAAAACCGCATTAAAGGCGTAAACCTTTGATGCGGTTTTGACTATTGTATTAAAAAATCAGTCGTTTGTGTAGGGAAGAAGAGCTATCTGACGAGCACGCTTAATAGCAGTAGTAAGTGCACGCTGATGAGCTGCGCAAGTGCCTGTTACACGACGGGGAAGGATTTTTTCTCTGTCAGAAGTATACTTGCTGAGCTTGTTGATATCTTTGTAATCAATATAATCAACTTTGTCTACACAAAAAGAGCAAACTTTTTTGCGTCCCTTTCTGTTAGGACGGCTGCTTTTATCGTAAGCCATGTTAAAAACCTCCTTAATTTAAGTGTGACGGCGACTTTCAGAACGGAAGGTCGTCATCTTCTGAAATTTCCTCAAAATCGCTTTCGCTGCCGGAAGCAAATGAGGGAGCAGGAGCAGAGGGCTCGGCAGGAGCTGAGTAGCCGCCTGTTGTGCCTGATTCTGCTTTTGAACCGCAGAAGCTTGCACTGTCAACAACTATCTCTGTTGCCTTGCGCTTATTACCGTTTTTATCTTCATAATTACGGGTCTGGATGTTGCCTGTAATGGCAATCATTGAACCCTTCTGAAAATACTTTGAAATAAATTCAGCAGTATTTCTCCAGGCGACACAGTCAATAAAATCTGCCTGTCTTTGTTCGCCGGGTTTTGCATAACTGCGTTCAACAGCTAAAGTAAATGAAGTAACGGAAGTCCCTGTTCCTGTGCTGCGCAGTTCAGGTGCTGCCACCAGTCTGCCCATAAGAACAACATTGTTAATCATAGGGAATGTCCTCCTTACTTCTTAATGATAAGAGCACGAAGAATACCGTCTGTAATCTTAACAATACGGTCAAGCTCTGCGGGGAAATCAGGGTTGCAGGTGTAGTTCATAAGAACATAGTAACCTTCTGTTTCGTCTTCGATAGCGTAAGCAAGCTTGCGCTTACCCCATTCGTCAACGCTTTCGAGAGTACCGTTTGCAGAAACTAAATTCTTCATTTTCTCTACTGCTTCTGTTACAGCTTCTTCACCGTTTTTAAGTGAAAAAAGGAACATAGTTTCGTACTTATTCATCTCTTAACGCACCTCCTTCTGGACAAAATGGGCACATAAGTGCCAAGGATGTGGTATAAAATTTACCACGGACAAAGATTATAGCAAAAAATTGTTTTTATGTCAAGCAAAAAATACATAATAAATTCTTTGACATATTTTCCTTATTATAATATAATATATGAGATATTATTTTTATGGAGGGATTGCTATGAGTAAATATGCAATCGGAGTAGATTACGGTACGCTTTCAGGAAGAGCGTTGCTTGTTGATGTTAAAACAGGTGAAGAACTTGCAACGGCTGTTCTTGATTATCCTCACGGTGTTATGGATGAGTGTCTTCCTTCAGGCAAAAAGCTCGGTAAGGACTGGGCTCTTCAGCATCCTCAGGATTATATTGATGTTCTTACATACACAATACCGAAGGTTATCAGTGACAGTAAGGTTGACCCTGACGATATTATAGGTTTAGGTATTGACTTTACTTCCTGCACCGTTCTTCCTGCTAAAAAAGACGGAACACCTTTGTGCTTTATGGAAAAATATAAAGATGAACCCCATGCTTATGTTAAATTATGGAAGCATCATGCAGCGCAGGCTCATGCAACAAAGCTGAACGAAACAGCCGACAAAATGGGTGAAGAATGGCTCGAACTTTACGGCGGCAAAGTTTCATCGGAATGGGCAATACCGAAGTTATGGCAGGTTCTTGACGAAGCTCCCGAAATCTATGATGAAGCAGACAGATTCATAGAAGCAGCCGATTGGATTACATGGCAGCTGTGCGGCAAAGAAATCCGCAATTCATGCTGTGCAGGCTATAAGGGAATGTGGAACAAGAAAAAAGGTTATCCCTCAAATGAGTTTTTCAAAGCTCTTGATCCCAGACTTGAAAATGTTATTGATGATAAATTTTCAAGAGATATTCTTCCGTTGGGTACAAAAGCCGGTGAAATTACCGCTGATTTTGCCGAAAAAACAGGTCTTAAAGAAGGCACTGCAGTAGCTGTTCCTCTTATCGATGCTCATGTTTTTGTTCCGGCTGTGGGTATAACAAAACCGGGTGAAATGCTTGCTATTATGGGAACTTCAACCTGTCATATGCTCCTTGGCGAGGAAGAAAAGAAGGTTCCCGGTATCTGCGGTGTTGTTGCAGACGGAATTCTTCCCGGTCTTTATGCTTATGAAGCCGGTCAGTGCTGTGTAGGTGACCATTTCCAGTGGTTTATTGATAACTGCCTTCCCAAGAGCTATTATGACGATGCCGAAGCCAAGGGTATGAATATTCATAAATATTTAAGAGCAAAATGCGAACAGAAAAAGCCCGGTGAAAGCGGTCTTGTTGCTCTTGACTGGTGGAACGGAAACCGTTCTGTTCTTGTTGATGTTGACCTTACAGGTATGATTCTGGGTATGACTCTTCAGACAAAACCGGAAGATATTTACAGAGCTTTGATTGAAGCAACTGCATACGGCACAAGAGTTATAGTTGAAGCATTCAAAAACAACGGCGTTGATGTTAACACATTTTATGCAGCTGGCGGTATCAGCCAGAAAGACCCGATGACTATGCAGATTTATGCGGATGTTATCAATATGCCTGTTAAAATCGCAGATTGCGAACAGGGAGGCGCATTGGGCAGCGCAATTTACGGGGCGTGTGCTGCAGGAGCTGAAAAAGGCGGATACGACAGCCTTTATGAAGGCGCCGCAAAGCTCGGTAAAGTTAAAGACAAAGTTTATTATCCCATACCCGAAAATGTTGAAATATATAATAAGCTTTACGCTGAATATAAAATTCTTCACGATTATTTCGGTAAAGGCGCAAACGATGTTATGAAGCGTCTTAAAAATATGAAATAATTTTATATTTATTCGTTAAGATATTCAAAAGATAATATGCTAAGATCTGCCTGAAAAACGGCAGGTCTTTTATTTCCCCGGGTTTAACCCTGACATTATTGAAATGAGTAGAATGGGAGCTTCAGTCGAAATGTCCGGTAAATTTTTCGACAAATTTTTTACCGATGAGCCTTTAGCAAAAAAAATTGCAAAATATTTTGAATTTCAATTGAAAATGTGTAAAGAATGTAATATAATAAAATGAAATTTTATTTATAGGAGGATAGATGTTATGAGTAATAATGTCAGACCTGAATCAATGGCAAGAATAAATACCCCCGAGCTTGCTAAAAGCTTTATTGATGAACAGGTGAAAGAAATAAAAGAACAGGTTGGCGATAAGAAAGTTTTACTCGCCCTTTCAGGCGGAGTTGATTCATCAGTTGTTGCAGCTCTTCTTATCAAAGCAATCGGCAAACAGCTTATTTGCGTTCATGTTAACCACGGTCTTCTCCGTAAAGGTGAACCGGAACAGGTTGTTGAGGTTTTCCGCAACCAGTTAAATGCAAATCTTGTTTATGTTGATGCTGTGGACCGCTTCCTTGATAAACTTGCAGGTGTTGAAGAGCCTGAAAAGAAAAGAAAGATTATAGGCGAAGAATTTGTCCGTGTATTTGAAGAGGAAGCAAAAAAGCTTGACGATGTTGATTTCCTTGCTCAGGGCACAATCTATCCCGATATTCTTGAATCAGACGGTGTAAAGGCACATCATAATGTAGGCGGTCTTCCCGACGATATTCATTTTGAAGGACTTGTTGAGCCGGTTAAATTCCTTTACAAAGATGAGGTTCGTGTAGTAGGTAAAGAATTAGGTCTTCCCGATAATATGGTTTACCGTCAGCCGTTCCCCGGTCCGGGACTGGGCGTTCGCTGCACAGGCGCAATCACCCGTGACAGACTTGAAGCAGTAAGAGAGTCTGATGCCATTCTTCGTGAAGAATTTGCAAAAGCGGGTCTTGAAGGTGTTGTATGGCAGTATTTCACAGCTATACCTGATATTAAATCAACCGGAATCAAAGACGGAAAGCGTTATATGGGCTGGGCTGTTGTTATCCGTGCGGTTAATACTGTTGACGCAGTTGTAGTAACTGTACCTGAGCTTTCTATGTCACTCCTTTTCAAAATCCGTGACAGAATTATTAAAGAAGTTCCCGGCGTAAACCGTGTCCTCTTTGATATGTCTGAAAAACCTGTTTCAACTATTGAGTGGGAATAATCCTCTGTATTTAAACAAAACACAAATATCCTGTTTAACAACAAATAATACAAACTTTTTTATTCTTTTAATAAAACAGGAAACAATAAAGAAAACCTTTTTAAGACCTTGTGCACTGAATGAACTGCCCCAATTTATGCAGACAGCACAAAAAAAGACCCTATGGTAGCAAAAATCAAAAATCAAGCAACAAACTGACTTCGGTATTCCATCGGAGTCAGTTTTGTTTTCAACTGAATTCGCTGGTAGTTATAGAAATAA
>JAZQPL010000003.1:0-27326 GCA_045628495.1 Acutalibacteraceae bacterium | reverse complement strand
GCTCATGTTCAGCAGCCTTGTCTTTAGTTTTGTCTTTAGTTTTGTCTTTGCTCATATATAAAACCTCCTTATTATTATCCTGTAAATCCCAATCAAATGATATATAACTATTCTTGCATCACGATAGATGTTACGAAGCTCCCTGAGGAAGGATGACATAAGCACCATATCGCCGCAACCATCTTCATGTGTGACCGGTATTTTTAATCTATTATTTAGCATCATCATTGATTTGCTTGATTAGATCCGTCTGTATCCGTCAAAAGTTCTGATCTGTCGCGAGTCCCTCCTGCCACTAATTCGAGTTCTTCTTCTGTTAAAATATTCTTCAGCTCATGTTCAGTAGCCTTGTCTTTAGTTTTGTCTTTGAACATATATAAAACCTCCTTATTATATATCCTATTACAGCGAATCAATTATAAATAATGCAGCCAAGCTGATCGGCGGTTACGGAGTTCTCAAGGGAAACTGAGCATAATAACATTATATTTTATCAATCATAGCACATTCGCTGCCTTTTGGCAATATATTTATTAAAATAGCTGCAATAAGTGAGTTGGGCGTTTTTCCCCATAATCAGAAGACCGTAAACAGTCAAGTTGTCATATATTTTCAGGCTCGAAACCGTCATCTTATCACTAAAATTAACGGTAGTAGTTGCCGCGCTCGCCGGAACGGCAAACACGGATAGCACGGCGGCAAGCAGAACCGCCGTTAAAATTCGGCTTGCAATTTTTTCATAACAAAACGCTCCTTTATATGTCCTTATCTCTTTATACGAACGAAAAGGAAAAAGGTATACAAATTTTTGAAAAATCTTCAAAAATGGGCATAGTAAATTATTTGTTGATAAGCTGACTGTCGGTTGAGGTGTTGTTCTTTTCAAAACTCTATTTTTTTATCATATTCGAACTCTTATGTATTTTTTATTGATGGATTCGAAATTCATATTTTATTTGTATCGGCAATCATTTTATGATATCATATTAAAAAATGATTTTATCGGAGGATTATTATGAAACATATTGCACCGATTGTATTTATTGCATCCGTGATCGGTATTATATTCACATACAAAAAGAGATAATTTCCTGTTTATCAAATAATGAGTTATTGCAACGGGATGAGAGTGCAGATAATTTATGAGAATATATTCAATATGTTTTTGAAAAAATATTGACTTAGTGATGAATATTATATATAATAAATCTGCAATTCCAAAAAGTGGTGGAGTCTGTCATAGAACTTTATGTTCTATTTTGAGGGATTGTATTTCTGTATAAATATTGTACGAAATGAGACAGAATCCGAAGGAATTCTGTCTTTTTTTGACTTCCATCCCGATTGAGTAATCGTAAAACTCCAAATATATTCAACAGGAGATGCTCACGATGGAAAAAATCACCTTATTCGCACTTATTCTTTTTGCAGTTACCTATATCCTTATGATGATGTTTCAGAAGATTCGTCCTCATGTTGCTGTCGCAAGTGCACTTGTATTTATTGCAATGGGCATTGTTCAGATAGCTGCCCCGGGAACCTTAGGCGATTTTTCTTTTACTCCGCTTGAGGCTCTGAAAGAAATCGACTGGAATGTAATTATGATGATTGCAGGTACTATGGGTACTGTATATCTTTTTATTGAGTCAAAGATGCCTCAGCTTATGAGCGATATACTTATATCCCGTATGCCTTCAGTAAAATGGGTTGTAGTGGCTCTGTCGTTGTTTGCGGGAATTGTTTCAGCATTTGTTGACAATGTTGCTACAGTGCTTATGATTGCGCCCGTAGCGCTGGCATTCTGCAAGCGGCTTAATATTTCGCCTGTACCGTCAATTATCTGTATCGCTGTTTCTTCAAATTTGCAGGGAGCGGCAACTCTTGTCGGTGATACAACTTCAATTCTGCTGGCAAAAGCGGCAAATCTTGATTTCTCCGATTTCTTTGTTGACAGTGGAAAACCCGGTATGTTCTGGGTTGTTGAAGCGGGTGCAGTTGTAAGTGCCGTGATAATTCTTTTAATGTTCAGAAAAGAAAACCAGCCCATTGAATTCAGCGGCAGAACAAAAGTTGAAGACAAATTTCCGACATTTCTTCTTGTGGGAACAGTTGTCTGTCTTATAGCAGTTTCATTTATTCCGTATAAGGCATCAGCGGCAGAAGGAGAATTTTATAAGCCGGATATTACCAACGGCATAATTTGTATTCTGTTTTTCCTTATCGGTATTGTCAGAGAGTTGTTTGTTAAGAAAAATAAAGAAATTGTTATCAATTCATTTAAGGAAATAGATTATTACACTATAATACTTCTTACCGGCCTTTTTGTGGTTATCGGAGGAGTAAAGAGCGCAGGTGTTGTTGATTTTATCGGCAGTAAAATCGCATCAATAGGCGGAGGCTCCGCTTTTATCGTTTATTCTGTAATTGTATGGATGAGTGTGATTCTTTCAGCGTTTATTGATAATATTCCGTATACCGCCACAATGCTTGCACTTGTTCCCGTTATCGCTCAGGGAGCCGCAATAGAACCCAGGCTGCTGTATTACGGACTTCTGTGCGGTGCCACTCTCGGCGGTAATCTTACACCTATCGGCGCAAGCGCTAATATTGCAGGTATCGGCATTCTTCGCAAAGAAGGGTATACGGTTAAATCTTCAACATTTATGAAATACGGCGTTCCGTTTACTCTCTCAGCTGTTGCAACCGGATACATTCTTATCTGGTTTATCTGGCGATAACTATTAAATTCTTGTTTTACGGCACAGAGGAGTTTTTGCTCTTCTGTGTTTTTGTATATTGCAATGACATTTTTTTGACTAACATTTTTCTTTATGATATAATCACAAAGAAATATAAAGAAATGAGGTCGATTTATGAAAAAACATATATGTCTTATTCTTTCTTTTATATTAGTTCTTTCCTCTTTGACTTTTAATGTATCAGCGTCAGAGAGTGATTCAAGCGTTCCGTTTTCATATCAGGTGTATTCCGAAAAGCAGTCATACAAAAAAGGTGAGGAAATTGTTGTTTGGGCAACTGTTAAAAACACTTCACTTGATGAGATTGCCGATATGCGAATCCAAATGGATTATCCTTTAACTGACTATTATCTTACCCCCGGTGTAACAGAACATTTTGTTGAAGCTTTTAATGAATATGACAGCTTGAAATTCCGTGTTTCCGAGGATGAAGGAGTGCTGAATTTTGCTTCAAAATTTGAAAATACAAAATTTATCAGGAGATTTCTTCTAAAACTTGCTCATGCATATAAATCGCTGACACTGGCTTACACAACAATTAAATACGGCATTCAAAATGCATTTATTTCTTTTAATCAAAAAAAGTCGGATTTGGGCACAGTGAAGGTTATGTATGATAACAGTGAAATTGAATTTACAATAAAATGCAGGTATTCTGTTATTGAATCAGAAAAAAACGAGGCTCGCAAAATAAGCAATGATAAAGGAATTGCAACAGCTGACATAAAAGCAGTCAACAATTCCTGCACAGGGATTTGCTTTGCTATGAATGAAAATAACAGTGAATTTGGTTTATTTGCCGTAAATCCCTATTACGGTAAAGCTTTTGTTTATAATGTAAAAGACGGAAAATACAATATGACAGCATCAAAAAGTGTTAATATTGCCCCGGAAAATTATTATCAGATGAAAGTTCTTTTTTGTGATAACAGGGTTCTTTGCTATCTTTCGGATAATCCCCTTGACACAGACCCATACCCTGTTTTTGATTTGTATTATGTATCAAATGAAACAGGGTACGGAGTATTCTGCAAGCAGGATGACTGCAAAAATTTCAATGTTTCTCCCGGTCAGCTGCCCGAATATGATAAAACATACACAAACCCTGTTTATGAAAATGCGCCGGACCCTTATATATTAAGAGACGGGGAAAATTATTACCTTTATGCTACAACAGATGCCGGCAGCGGATACCGTGTGGCTTGCTCAAAAGACCTTGTAAATTGGGAAAATCTTGGCTTCTGCGCACAAAAAGGTGATATATACGGCAACGATAAATTCTGGGCTCCCGAGGTGTACCGATACAAGAGCAAATATTATATGCTTTACAGCACTGATGAGCATCTGGCACTTGCTGTTTCCGATTCACCTGCAGGTCCGTTTATGAAAACAAAAGAAGGCTATTTACTTGAAGATAAATGCATAGACGGACATCTGCTTTTTGATGATGACGGTTCGGTATATATGTATATGGCATACTGGGGGAAAACAGGAGAAGAGATTTACGGCTGTAAAATGGCTGAGGATTTAAGCGGCGTTGTTCCCGGTACTGTAACAAGGCTTACATCATGCAAAAAAGATGAAGGCGGAGTAAATGAAGGCCCGTTTATGCTAAAATATAAAGGCAGGTATTACCTTACATATTCAGTAAACGGCTATGATAATCATAACTATTCAGTTCGTCTTGCTGTTTCAGATTCACCATTGGGAGTTTATAACGGAAAAGGAACAATTCTTGAAAAATGCGGACCGTTAGTAGGTACCGGACATCATTCTTTTACAACTTCGCCTGACGGGACAGAGCTGATTATTGCTTATCACTGCCATTATTCAACAACGCAGGTGCACGCAAGAAAGCTTTGTATTGACAGATGTAAATTTGTTGAAACAAATGACGGATATACTATCAGCGTTTACGGCCCTACATCAACTGCACAGCCTTTTCCTTTTTAATAAAAACAATATATAAAAAAACAAAGTTCACTCCTTTTGGAATGAACTTTGTCAGTAATCTTAATCTTAGGTAAAATGATGTTGTCGTTTTGCCTAAGATTTACTTTTTTTGTTCAGAAGAAACAGCACAGGGATAAATGTCAGAGTCGGAAGAAGGAATCCGATGAACTGATGCTGGGACTGAACCAGTGTGTTATATATAGAATGATAAATTGTTGCTACAGTAAGAAGTGCGGTTGTTCCCGTATAAAAGAGTTTTCTTTTTGTATGAACGAAAGTCATGCCGTAACCTACTGCGAGAGTACACAGACCGTGCATCATACCTGCACCGAAGCCTCTGATAAGGGCATTAACAACAGATACGGACGAAGCCGCTCCTCCGAGAATAAAAGCGTTTTCAAGTACGGCGAAGCCGACACCCACAAGAATAGAACATTCCAGCAGTGTTCTCTTTTTAGGCTTGTATAAAAATGCGTAAACAAGTATCGGCAGAGCCTTGAACAGTTCTTCAAACAAAGGCGTGAAATTAGAAGTATAGTATTTACGGTCAAATGGAAGCATTTTCATAACGATGGTGCTGAACTCTCCGCAGAAAAGGCATACAACTGTACCTATAAACAAAAACAGCAGCAGTGTCCTGGCTTTATCCTTGCACACAAACAGGGTCATCAGAAGCGGTGCCGCAAAGCTGATAAACAGAATTAAATTCAGATTCCCCATTTTTTTGCCCCCCTTACAGCACTGATTGTCAGCCAAAGAACGGACAGTGACATCATCACGGAAAGCACTCCGCTTACAGCACTGTTCTCCATGGCTGTTCCTGCAATATATATTGCAGTAATCACATAGAATACCAATGCGGCTATATTGCACGGTTTAGTTGCCCGTAAAAACTCAAACGGGTCCATGGGCAAAAGAATATGTTTCAGGTTGAAATAAGATGCGGGAAGTGCCGGTATCAGCATAATAAACCACATTATCGCACAGAACATATCTTTATCTTTCCAGCTGAAAGAAGCGGTAATGGCAAGCAGAGCGGTAATTACAGGCGCAATGAATGCCATCGTCCTCGCTTTTTGCGAACCTTTTCCGTCATCAACAATCCTGTCCAGTGTGCCGAAGTTGGCAGAAAGCAGGAAAAAATTGCAACCGAAAATGCCGAACATTCCGATGCTTACCGCTGCGGTAATTCCGCACCAGAGATTAACCACATAGGATAACTGTTCTATAGCGAAACAGCCTGCCGCACATACAAGAATCTGAAGATATAAGGGCTTTTTCTTTTTGAACAACCTGGCAATACCGAATCCGAATGCAAAGGCTGCTATCACAAATGATATAAGTCCGAAAATAATTTCCAGCATATAGTCCTCCTGAAAAAATAATTTTATTCCCGAATTATTTCATGTTTCGCATATCTGTTTGCATTGCAGATTAAATACGAAACGAAATACACGCATATTATATCACGGCCGGTGTTTTGATTCAAGATATTCTTTTGAAAACATTTCTTTTTCAGAAATTTGATTGTAAGATTATAAAGTGTTCCGTAAAAAATGAGAAGATATTTCAAAACGGTATAGACATTTTTATTCTGGTATGGTAAAATACGGTAAACATTGGATAAGCGGATTCAATTTTTTCAATGTATTAAATTCTGACGGTTTGATTCTGAGGGGGGATAAAGAGAAATCAAATCAAAACTAAGCAAATATAAAATCGGAGGGAAAATTTTTATGAAAAATTTAAAGAAAGTTGTTGCAATTTTATTAGTTGCAATTCTTACTTTTGCAACATTGTCAGTTGGTGCTTCAGCAGAAGCAAGACCGCTTGATGTTGCATTCGTTATTGATACTACAGGTTCAATGGATGATAATATTGCTACAGTTAAAAGCAATATGAAATCATATCTTAATCATTTTGAAAATCTCGGAGTTGACTTCAGAATAGCTATTGTTGATTACAGAGATTTTGCCAGCAGAACAGGTGATAGTGGCGATTATCCGTATAAAGTTCAGCTTAACTTCACATCCAACTATGATAATATAATTCGTGCAATTAACGGTTTGCATACCGGTGACGGCGGAGATTATCGTGAGACGATTTGCTCTGCTCTTATTGACGGTGTAGACAGCCTTTCATGGAGAACTGATGCGAAAAAGTCAATCATTCTTATGGGCGACGCACCTGCACTTGATCCGGAGCCGATTACAGGTTATACAATGGCTAAGGCTATTTCAAAGCTCAGATACGGCAGCTTTGAGTATGAAGAAGAGTTTATGGAAGACGCTTTCTCAGTAATCGGTGAACAGGCTTCTGAAAGAGGAAGCATCGCTGTTTACGCAATATCAACATCCGGTGATACGGATACAGAAGACCAGTTTGAGTATCTTGCAAAGAAAACAGGCGGAAAAGCTTATGATGCAATCAGTTCTGAGGAGCTTTCAGAATCAATCGAAAGAATAATTGATCATGAAGTTGGCGAGAAGACAATATTTGATATTATAATAGACTTCTTACTCGGAATACTTGATATCTTTGTTTCCATACTTTCTGCTATTTTCAATTAATTAAATAAACATCAGGCAAATTTAATCCCGCATCTGATTACTCGGATGCGGGATTTGTAAATACCAATATTTTATTTGTTTATCAGTTACCGTAAACAGAAGTAATACCGAGATATTCTTCAAGAGTTTTTCCGCTGTCATGAACGGCTTTTGCGGTTGCATAACCAAGATATCTTACATGCCATGGTTCATACATATAACCGGTGGAGCTTTCTTTTCCTTTTGGGAATCTGATAATAAATCCGTATTTATAGCAGTTTTCAGCAAGCCATTTCCCTTCTGCTGTGTATTCAAAGCTTTGAGAAAGGGAGTTAAGGTCAAATGCAAGTCCTGTCTGATGTTCAGAATGACCGGGGCGTGCAGAGTACCTGTCTGCGGCGGCCTGACCGTCTTTAGCGGCGTAATTATTGTAAAGACCCTGCTGTGTAGAATAACTTCTGAATCCGGAAACCACGAAAAGAGAAATTCCCTGCTGAGAAGCTGCAGCGGTCATTTTATTAAGGGCAGCCTGTGCAGTTGAATCAACACCGGGATTGTATGTTGACGGGATGGAATAGGTTTTGTTAACAACAAGTATGCCTTTGATGTAAGTAAGACCCTGAATGTTTTTAACTTCCGGTGCAGGATATTCGCCTGTATCGTCAGCAGGAAGTGTGGTTGAGTCCGAGGTTTCAGCTTCGGTTTTATCACTTTCTTTATCAGAAAAAATATCATCAATGCTTTTTGATGTTGACTTAACTTCTGATTTTTCGGATTGCGAATGTGATTTATCAGCTTTATTTGAATCAAGAGTTTTTATTTCATGGGAACAGCCGGTGTACATAATTGACATTGTAAGCACAATGCAGGCGAGTTTAATAAATTTTTTCATTGCAATCTCCTGTGTTTTAATTTTATTAACAAAAACAATATTGTTTTCAGTCAGGCAATATACTGTTATTGCAACAAATATTATATCAGCATTGGTGTTTATTGTCAAATAATCAGCAAAAAAAGTGTTAAAAAATTATATTTAAGTGTTGACAAACCTGAATAAAAACTATATAATATCCAAGTATGACATACGAGGTGAAGTGTGAAAAATGTTCTTTTTAGAGCTTGAGCCTGTCTTCAATAACGAAGGGGCGGCGCAGTCATTTGAATACGGACTCGATTTAAGTGATTACTGGTATAACGGTGGCTTTCCTTTTACCGAACCGGTTAAAGTCAGCGGTGAAGTTAAAAATTTAACGGGCATCGTTTCAATTACTGCAAAGGCAGAATTCACCTTGTGTCTTTCCTGCGACAGATGCGCAGAGGGCTTTGAGCGTTCATTCAGTATCCCTGTTGAGCATACCTTGGTTACCGAGGTTGAAAACGAAGATAATGATGAGCTTATCGTAATAGATTCTTACAGTTACGATATTGACCCTCTCGTTACTGAGGACATTGTTCT
Organism: Acutalibacteraceae bacterium; assembly: GCA_045628495.1. Taxonomy (GTDB): domain Bacteria; phylum Bacillota; class Clostridia; order Oscillospirales; family Acutalibacteraceae; genus CAG-488. The sequence goes on along the minus strand of JAZQPL010000003.1, from coordinate 18,609 downwards.
CAGCCTTCCCACAAAGGTTCTCTGCAAAGAGTCCTGCAAGGGGATGTGTGTGCAGTGCGGCAAAAACCTCAACAACGGCTCGTGCGAGTGCAAAAAAGCAACCGACCCGAGATGGGATGCACTTTCGTTATTCGACGATGAGGACTAATCAAAAGTAATTATTTTAGTTTTAATAGGAGGACTCAGAAATGGCAGTACCAAAGAGAAGAGTATCAAAAGCAAGAAGAGATAAGAGACGCTCAAATGTCTGGAAAATGGAAGCACCTGAGCTTGTTAAGTGCTCACAGTGCGGAAGCTACAAAAGAGCTCACAGAGTTTGTCCCGAATGTGGCTACTACAACGGCAGAATGGTAGTCAGCAAAGAGGCATAAGTCTTTTGAACTAAATGAAGGTAGAGAGGTCTTAGCTTCTCTGCCTTTTTAGTTTTTTGAGAGAATCATTAAAGTATAAAATTATGGTTACGGAAAGTATTTTTGCAATGCTATAATATTTACAAAGGCAAAAGGTGCGGTGAAAAACATATTAAGCCCGGTTTTCTTTTGCCCGGCTGTAGGTAAGCATTCTTTTTTGAAAATATATTGTTTATTACGGAGGGAAACATTATGTCAAAAATATGTTCAAATTGCGGAAATCAGTTATCTGATACAGCATCTTTCTGCAACAAATGCGGGAGCCAGCAGATAATTCAGCAAAACAGCAGCAACAATAATAATCAGAAAAAATCACCGGTAATTCTTATTGTTTGCATTATTCTGGTTTGCGCACTTGTTTCTGCCGCAGTTACACTTGGACTTATTTATTTTGCATCGGGAAGTCAGAGGGCACTTGAAAAAAAGCTCGGCAAACTTACTGATAAAAAAGTTATTGAATTTTATTATGATGATTTCAATTCAGATGATATTTACGAAGCCTTTGCGGTTGTAGGTAAAGGAACCCGCAATAAGATTTCCAAAGCCGAAATATGGTTTGTCAGTGAAGATGCAGGCGAATGCGTAAAAGACAATATTGAAAGCGGATGTATTAACGGTATTCTTGAAGAAGACGGTCAGAAGTATATTTCCGTTGAAGTTGAAGACGAAGAAAATGATTCAAGCGCATCATATATTTACGGTGTTGAAGATAAAGACGAATATGTTGAACCCGGTATATCAGGAGAATATACCAATGTTCAGATGATAGACGGCAGAATTGTTTACATTGATGAAAACGGCAATGAAATAGAAATTTCAATAGTTGAACCCGTTGACAATGAAAATGAAGAAGACAAAACAAATGTGTCAAAAAGTGTAATTTCCAAGAACACAGAGACATCGCAGAAAAAGTCAACAACCACAAGCAAAACATCAGAAAGCACAACTGAAAAAAGCTCAACAAGTAAAAGCACAACAAAAAAGACAACTACAAAAAAGACAACTACAACAAAGAAAACAACGATTGCAACTAAGAAACCGAATAAAACAGGTTGGCGTGCTGCATATAAGCAGACATTGAAAAAATACTGCGAGGAAAATTCTAAACCATACGCCTGCTGTCTTGTTAATATTGATAATGATGGTGTTCCGGAATTTATTATTTCAACAGCTTCGATGCATTTTGCTCCTGCAAAATTATATACTTATTATAATAACAGAGTAATCTATCTTGGCGATTTTGGTGAATACGGATGTGTCAGCTTTATCAAAAACACAGGAAAAATTCTTTCATCAGGTGGCCATTCAGGCTATTTTCACAGCACTGTTTACAAACTTCAGAACGGTAAGGTTTCAAAAATCTGGTCAGGTGAAGAGAACAATAACGAAGGAAAGTATTATTCAAACGGTAATGCTGTAAGTGAAAGCCAGTACTGGAGCGATTTTAGAAAAAATTACGATACTTCCAAGAGCCAGTCAAACGGAAGCTCAGGTATAGTTGAATTGAGAACATTTGACTCAAATCTCAGTGGTTTTGATACTCTTAAAGTGAACTGAAAATATAAAGTGATTTTGCACTTATTCTTAAACGGAGGAAAAATAAATGGCGAAATTTTGCTCTAATTGCGGAAATCAGTTATCTGATACGGCGTCATTCTGCCCTAAATGCGGCAGTCAGCAGATGATTCAGAACAGCAAAAAAAAGAATAAAAAATCACCGGTAGTGCCTATTGTGTGCGCTGTTCTTGCAGTTGCACTTGTTTCTGCCGCAGTTACATTGGGCTTTGTTTATTTCACATCAGGAAGCCGTGAAAAGCTTGAAAAAAAGCTCGGAAAACTTACGGATAAAAAAGTTATCGAGTTTTATTACGATGATTTTAACTCTGATGATGTTTACGAAGCTTTTGCGGTAGTGGGCAAAGGAAACGGCGATGACTTTTCAAAAGCCGAAATCTGGTTTATCAGTGATGATGCAGGCGACTGCGTTAAAGATGATATTGAAAACGGCCGGATTAACGGTATTCTGGAAGAAAACAATCAGAAATATATTTCCGTTGAAGTTGAAGATGAGGAGAACGATACAGAAGCATCATTTGTTTACGGTGTTGAAGCTGAAGACGAATATGTTGAACCTGAAATTTCCGGAAAATATCAGAATGTTCAGATGAAAGACGGTAAGATTGTCTGCACAGATGAATACGGTGAAGAAGTTGAAATTTCAATAAACATAAAAAACAACTCAAAAGAGAAACAAACATCAGATTCTGAAAAACCAACTGAAGCCCAGTGGAGAGAGGCATATAAACAGGATTTGCAAAAGTTTTGCGAAGAAAACCCAGGGGCTGTCAACGATGATGAAAGCACCGGCTGGTGCGGAAAATGCTACCTTGTGAATATTGATGATGACGATGTTCCGGAACTGCTTCTTACTGTGGGCGGCTTTCATTACGCCGCTGTGGATATATATTCTTATTATGACGGAAAGTCAACAAAAATAGGTACATTCGGGTCATACGGAAATATAATGTATATCAGCAAAACAGGCAGAATACTGGCATCAAACGGAGGCTCAGGCTGTTTTTCAACAGAAATACATGAGCTTAAAAATCATGAGTTCACTAAGCTTTGGAGCGGCTTTGAAGATATGAACTCAAATCCCGATAATGTGGAATATCGCTCAAACGATAAAAAAGTAAGCGAGAGTCAGTTTAACAGCGACAGAGACAGGTATTTTGATTCGGATAAGGCTCATGCAATCGTTGATGAGGGCATTTATAATATGGATCTCAGAAGCACATATCTCAGTGATTTTGATTCTCTTAAAGTAAACTGATAAAGAGGTGAACCCCATGTCTGTTAAAATTTCATCCGTTAAGCGTCATTCTCCTGCTTCAAGACATTTTATTAAGGCAGGGGATAAGCTTATATCCGTAAACGGTAATGAAATAAGAGATATTCTTGATTATCAGTTTTATATTGACGAGGAAGAGCTTACCCTTGAAATAGAAAAAGAATCAGGCAAAAGAAAAAAAGTAAAGATTAACAATTCAGACAAAGACATAGGTCTTGAGTTTGAAACATATCTTATGGACAGTCAGCGTTCATGTGCGAATAATTGTATTTTCTGCTTTATTGACCAGTTGCCTGAGGGATTGCGTAAAAGCCTTTACTTCAAGGATGACGATTCAAGACTTTCATTCTTTTTCGGTAATTATATTACCCTTACCAATATAGGTCAGCGTGATGTTGACAGAATTATTAAAATGCATATAAGCCCGGTTAATATTTCCGTACACACAACAAACCCTGAGCTTAGAGTGAAAATGATGAAAAATCCAAGGGCAGGCAAAGTGCTTGAGTATATAAATCAGCTTGCACAGGCGGGAATAAAAATGAACACACAGCTGGTTCTTTGCCCCGGTTATAATGACGGTGAAGAGCTTTCAAAATCACTAAGCGATTTAGGCGCTCTTTATCCTGCTGTTCAGAGTATTGCATGTGTTCCCGTTGGTCTTACCTGCTGTCGGGACGGTCTGACACCGCTTGCGCCTTTCACAAAAGAGCAGGCGGAAGATGTTTTATCACGAATTAACATTTACAATGATGAGTTTTTATGTTATAATAATGTGAATATTGCTTTTGCGGCAGATGAGTTTTATTTAAAAGCCGAAAAAGCTATGCCCGGCGAAGAAAGATACGGGGATTTCCTTCAGCTTGAAAACGGTGTGGGTCTGTGGACTCTGTTAAAAAAAGAAGTGTATGAAGAACTTGAAAATTACAGCTATAACGGGAAAGAAAGAGCTGTCAGTGTTGCAACGGGAGTTGCCGCTTATCCGCTGATAAAAGAGCTTTGCGAAAAAATATGTGAAAAATCAACTGGACTGAGCGTTAATGTAATCAAGGTTAAAAACACTTTGTTCGGCGATAAAATCACTGTTGCGGGGCTTATCTGCGGCGATGATTTTTATAATACTCTTAAAGATGAAAATTTAGGTGAGGAGCTTTTGATTCCTGCCGTTTCTCTGAGAAGAGAGGGCGATATGTTCCTTGATGATGTCACATTAAGCGAACTCGGCGAAAGGTTGAAAATTAAAGTTACCCCTGTTCATAATGACGGTGCGGAGTTTGTAAATAAAATTTCAGGAAAGGAATGATATGATGTCAAAACCTATAGTTGCCGTTGTAGGCAGACCTAATGTAGGTAAATCAACACTTTTTAATAAGCTTATAGGTAAAAGACTTTCAATAGTTGATGATACCCCGGGTGTTACACGAGACAGAATTTACGGCGACTGCGAATGGCTTGGCAGAAGCTTCCTTCTTATTGACACCGGCGGAATAGAGCCTAAGGCAGATGATGTTATTTTATCCCAGATGCGCCGTCAGGCTCAGCTCGCTATTGACAGTGCAGATGTTATTGTTCTTGTTACCGATGTTAAATCAGGCGTTGTTGCAACAGATTCTGATGTTGCCGCAATGCTTATAAAGTGCGGTAAGCCTATTGTTCTTTGTGTTAATAAATGCGACAATGTTGGCGAACCGCCTCTTGAATTTTATGAGTTTTACAATTTAGGATTGGGAGACCCTGTTCGTGTTTCTGCTGTTCACGGCCACGGAACAGGTGATTTGCTTGATGAAATTATTAAATATTTCCCTGAAGACGAAGAAGAACAGGAAGATGACGATACGGTAAAGGTTGCCGTTATCGGCAAGCCGAATGTGGGCAAGTCTTCACTTATTAACGCTATCGCAGGGGAAGAGAGAGTTATTGTTTCAAATATTGCGGGAACAACCCGTGATGCAACGGATTCGCTTATTGAAAATAAGCACGGAAAATTTGTTTTCATCGACACAGCCGGTATGAGAAGAAAAAGCAAGATTGAAGACGCCGTTGAAAAATACAGTGTTATCAGAGCAAGAATGGCTGTTGAAAGAGCCACTGTGTGCGTTATTATGATTGATGCAACAGAAGGATTCACCGAGCAGGATTCAAAGGTTGCCGGTATTGCACATGAACTCGGAAAAGCATGTATAATTGCGGTAAATAAATGGGATGCTGTGGAAAAAGACGGTAAAACAATGGATTCGTTCCGTAAAAAACTTATGAACGATTTTTCGTTTATGTCGTATGCTCCGATAATATTTATTTCTGCCAAAACAGGGCAGCGGCTTGACAGACTTTTTGAGCTTATAAAGTATGTTGACACTCAGAATGCGATGAGAATATCCACGGGAAGGCTCAATGATGTGCTTGCTGATGCTACTGCAAGAGTTCAGCCTCCTACGGATAAAGGCAGAAGGCTTAAAATTTACTATATGACTCAAGCTTCAACAAGACCGCCTACATTTGTCTGTTTTGTAAACCGCAAGGATTTGTTCCATTACAGCTATCAAAGATATATTGATAATCAGATTCGTGAAATTTTCGGACTTGAAGGGACACCTACGAGAATGGTTATAAGGGAAAGAGAGAATAATAAAAAATGAGAATTCTCGGTATTGACCCGGGCTATGCTATTGTTGGTTACGGTGTTCTTGATTATGAAAACAACCGCTTTTCCGTTGTGGATTACGGTGCGATAACCACTCCGGCAGGCATGGAGTTTAACAAAAGACTCGGAATTATTTATGACGAGATGTGCTTACTTATCGCAAAGCATAAGCCTGATGCCATGAGTATTGAAAAGCTTTTTTATAATACCAATGCAAAAACGGTTATTGATGTGGGTCAGGCAAGGGGCGTCATTTTGCTTGCGGCTGAGAAAAACGGACTTGATGTTAACGAATATACTCCGCTTCAGGTTAAACAAAGCGTTGTCGGTTACGGCAGAGCAGAAAAAAAACAGGTGCAGGAAATGACAAAAATGATTCTTCATCTTAAAGCGGTTCCAAAACCCGATGACACTGCCGATGCGCTGGCAATGGCAATTTGTCACGGACATTCGGGAAACTCTCTGATGAATAAGATAAAAAAATACTGAGGATGATAAATTATGTTTTATTCTCTTACAGGTGAGATTGTTGCGATTGAGGAATCTTTTGCGGCAATTCAGTGTTCCGGCGTAGCGTTCAGGTGCCTTACAACGCTTAACACTCTTTCAAAAATAGGTAAGACAGGAGAAAAAGTTACCCTTTATACGCATCTTAATGTGCGTGAAGATGCAATGGAGCTTTTCGGGTTTTATACTCAGCAGGAGCTGGAGTGTTTCAAGCAGCTTATTTCGGTTTCGGGAGTGGGACCTAAAGCGGCACTTGCGATTCTTTCACAGCTTTCGCCTGATAAGCTGGCTCTTTGCGTAGCATCAGGTGATGTTAAATCTATTACACAGGCGCAGGGAATAGGACCGAAAACAGCACAAAGAGTGGTGCTTGAATTAAAAGATAAGCTTTCAAAAAGTATTGCTGATGAAAGCTTTTGCGCAAACAGCGCTTTTGTTGCTCCCACTGCTAAAGGCAATCTTTCCGAAGCTGTTGAAGCTCTTGTTATGCTTGGCTACAGCCGTTCTGAAGCGGCTTCTGCGATAGGAAAGCTTGACAGCTCTCTTTCCGTTGAGGAGCTTATCAGGCTTGCACTTAAATCATTGATATAAAGAGGAGCGATAAAATGGAATCCGATTACGAAAGCAGAATTGTTGCCCCGGAATACACAACAGGTAATGATTCGGAAATTGAATTACAGCTTCGTCCTCATACATTAGCAGAATATATCGGGCAGGAAAAGGTCAAAGAAAATTTATCCGTTTATATTGAAGCCGCTAAAAGCAGGGGTGAATCCCTTGACCATGTTTTGCTTTACGGGCCTCCCGGCCTGGGTAAAACAACTCTTGCGGGTATTATTGCAAATGAAATGGGAGTAAATTTCAGATTAACTTCAGGCCCTGCTATTGAAAAACCTAAGGATTTGGCGGCATTGCTTACGAATCTTGATGAGGGTGATGTTCTTTTTATTGACGAAATTCACCGCATGAACAGACAGGTTGAAGAAATTCTTTACCCTGCTATGGAGGATAATGCGCTTGATATTATTATCGGTCAGGGGCCGTCGGCAAGAAGCATCAGAATTGACCTCCCTCATTTTACTCTTGTGGGTGCAACAACAAGGGCAGGTCAGCTCAGCGCTCCTTTGCGTGACAGGTTCGGGGTTGTTCTCCGCCTTGAATTATACACACCTGAAGAGCTTTCGAGAATTGTAAAAAGAAGTGCGGGCATTTTAGGTGTTGAGGCAGATGAAGTCGGTGCTATGGAAATCGCATCCCGTTCGAGAGGAACACCGAGAATTGCTAACAGGCTTCTTAAGCGTTCCCGTGATTTTGCTCAGGTTCTGGGTAACGGAATGATAACGGATGCCACAGCAAATATGGCACTGGAAAAGATGGAAATTGATTCCCTGGGACTTGATTCAATCGACAGAATGCTTCTTAACTGTATGATTAAAAATTATAACGGCGGTCCTGTGGGAATTGATACAATAGCCGCCGCAATCGGCGAAGAAGCAGTTACCATAGAGGATGTTTATGAGCCATATCTTATGCAGATAGGTTTTATTTCAAGAACACCAAGAGGCAGATGCGTTACTCCTGCAGGCTACAGGCATTTAGGATATCCTATGCCGGGTCAGCAGCAGTTATTTTAATAATTATAACGGAGGTATTGTTATGGGCAGATTATTCGGAACTGACGGTGCAAGGGGAGTTGCAAATTCAGAACTTACATGTGAGCTTGCTATGCAGATAGGCAGAGCGGCTGCAATGGTTCTTATTGACGGCAAAGTTAAAAGACCGAAAGTTATGATTGGTATGGATACAAGAATTTCATCCAATATGCTTTGTTCCGCCATTACCGCCGGGCTTTGTTCGGTTGGCGCAGATGTTATGCATCTGGGCGTTTTACCTACTCCCGCTGTTGCGTATCTTGTTAAAAAATATAATTACGATGCAGCTGTAATGATTACAGCTTCCCATAATCCGTGCGAATATAACGGAATTAAAATTTTCCAGAAGGACGGCTTCAAGCTCCCAGATGAACTTGAAGAAAGAATAGAAGAAATAATTCTTGACGGAAAAACTGTTCCTCCTGTTAAAATCGGCGCAGATATCGGCAGAATACGCACATCTGAAATGCCTATATTCGACTATATCCGTCATCTTGAAAAAACGGTTGACTGCACCTTTGAAGGGTATAAAATTGCTCTTGACTGCGCAAACGGTGCTTCATGTGTTACTGCTCCGGAACTTTTCACCGATTTAGGCGCAGACATTCACATCAAATCTTCAATTCCCAACGGTGTAAATATTAACCGTAAGTGCGGTTCAACACATCTTGATGGGCTTCAGCATCTTGTGCTTGAACACAGCTGCGATGTGGGCTTTGCGTTTGACGGTGATGCGGACAGAATGCTTGCTGTTGACGAAAACGGTGAGATTGTTGACGGCGATAAGATTATAGCAATCTGTGCGGCTGATATGAAAGAACGGGGAGTGCTTTCAAAAAATACTGCTGTTGTTACCGTTATGAGTAATATGGGATTCTTTGAATTTTGTAAAAAGCACGATATAAAATGTGAGAAAACAAAAGTCGGAGACAGATATGTTCTTGAAAATATGAAAGCCAACGGATATAAAATCGGCGGAGAGCAGTCAGGTCATGTTATTTTCTTTGACCATTCTTCAACAGGTGACGGTCAGCTTACCGCAATTCAGCTTCTTTCTGTTATGAAAAGAACGGGCAAAAAGCTTTCTGAGCTTGCAGCGCAGATGGAGGTATATCCTCAGGTTCTGATAAATGTTAAGGTTTCTCAGATGGGTAAAGCCAGATATGATAAAGATGAAGAAATTAAAAAGGCAGTTTCAAGTGCGGAAAAAGAGCTTGGAGAAAGCGGAAGAGTGCTTGTTCGTGTTTCAGGAACAGAACCTCTTGTAAGAGTTATGCTTGAGGGTAAAAATCAGGCACAGATTCAGCGCCTTGCCGAAGAAATTGCAGATGTTGTAAAAGAAAGACTTATTTAATCAAAGCTTAGGGGTGGTTTTATGCGCAGTGCCTGTGAATGGCAGGATTATGAACTTATTGACTGTTCAGACGGTGAGCGTCTTGAACGGTGGGGGAACATTATCCTCATCAGACCTGACCCGCAGGTTATATGGAAAACGCCTAAAACTCACCCTTTATGGAAAAATGCTCATGCCAGATATCACCGTTCATCATCCGGCGGCGGTAAATGGGAAATTTATAAAAAAATCCCCGATTCCTGGAATGTAAAATATAAGTCACTTATTTTTAATGTGAAACCCATGGGATTTAAGCATACCGGGATTTTTCCGGAGCAGGCTGTTAACTGGGATTTTATGAGCAAAATAATAAAAAATGCAGGCAGAACTGTTAAGGTTCTTAATCTTTTTGCATACACAGGCTGTGCAACAGTTGCCGCATTAAAGGCGGGGGCAGAGGTCGTTCATGTTGATGCATCAAAAGGTATGGTTGCATGGGCAAAGGAAAACGCCGCATCATCAGGAGTTGCAGGCTGCCCTGTTCGCTGGATTGTTGATGATTGCATAAAATTTGTTCAGCGTGAAATACGCAGAGGAAATAAATACGATATTATTATTATGGACCCGCCGTCGTACGGTCGTGGTCCCGGCGGAGAAGTCTGGAAATTGGAAAATGAAATTTATTCTTTTGTTGAAATATGCAAAGCCGTTCTTTCTGATAATCCGCTGATGGTTCTTGTTAATTCATATACAACGGGACTTTCTCCGTCTGTTATGGAATATATATTAGGTTCGCTTATTGTTCCTGAATTTTCAGGAAAGCTTACCTGCGATGAAATCGGTCTTTCCGTTAAGAAAAACGGAATGTCGCTTCCCTGCGGTGCTTCTGCAATGTGGCTGAACGACAGTGTAAATACAGACAGTTTCTGATGTTATTGAAAAACAGAGTGATAAAGCACTCTGCGATATAACAGTATAAATCTTATTCAGTGTATAAAATATACGGAAAGGAACATTATGTCGGATTCTTTTATAAAATTTAATAATGTCACCTTTTCTTATGTTATAGAAGATGATGCAGGGGAAAAAGTTAAACCTGTTTTAAAAAATCTGTCCTTTGAAATTACCAAAGGGCAGTTTGTTGCGATTTTAGGTCATAACGGAAGCGGTAAATCTACTGCGGCAAAGATGATGAACGGACTTCTTGTTCCCGACGATGGCGAAGTAACCGTTGAGGGAATACCTACATCAGATGAAAAAAGAATAAAGGAAATACGCAAAAAAGTCGGTATGGTTTTTCAGAATCCGGATAATCAGCTTGTTGCAACTATTGTAGAAGATGATGTTGCATTCGGGCCTGAAAATCTCGGTGTTGAACCCTCTGAAATACGCAGAAGAGTTGACGATGCTCTGAAAGCAGTGGATATGTATGAGTTTAAGGACAGAGAGCCTCATAAGCTTTCCGGCGGGCAGAAACAGCGTGTTGCCATTGCAGGTGCAATAGCTATGCAGACTGATTGTATTGTTATGGATGAACCGACTGCCATGCTCGACCCGAGAGGAAGAGCTGAAGTTTTAAATACAATAAAAATGCTCAGGGATAAGCTTGGTATTACAGTTATTCTTATTACTCATTATATGGACGAAGCTGTTATGGCTGACAGAGTAATTGTTATGAATGACGGGGAAGTTTGTCTTGATTCAACACCACGCAATGTTTTTTCAGATGTTGAAAAAATCAAATCTTTAGGGCTTGATGTTCCGCAGGCTACGGAGCTTGCTTACAGATTATATAAAATGGGATATAAAATTGATTATAATGTTCTTGACGAAAATGAATGTGCAGATGCCGTTCTTCGTTTAACGGAGGTGGAAAAATGTCTGCAATAATTACAGTCAGAAATTTAACATACAGATATAACGAAGGCTTGCCCAATGTTAATACAGCTATTGACGATGTTTCATTTGAAATAGAAAAAGGGGATTTTGTAGGGCTTATCGGTCATACAGGCTCCGGCAAAAGCACACTTGTTCAGCATTTGAACGGTTTAATCAAGCCATGCAGCGGTGATGTGTTAATTGATAATAAAAGTATTTTCAGGGATAAAAAGTCAATTCGTGAAGCAAGATTTAAGGTAGGTCTGTGCTTTCAGTATCCTGAATACCAGCTTTTTGAGGAAACTGTTGAAAAGGATATTGCATACGGACCAAAAAATATGAAATTAAGTGATGCCGAAATTGCTCAGAGAGTAGTTACGGCTGCACAATTTGCAGGTCTTAAAAAAGAACACATGAAAAAATCCCCGTTTGAGTTATCCGGAGGGGAAAAACGCCGTGCCGCAATAGCAGGCGTTATGGCTATGGAGCCGGAAGTTCTTATTCTTGATGAGCCAACAGCAGGACTTGACCCTGCAGGCAGAGACAGAATACTTTCAACATTGAAGCTTTACCGTGAAAAAACAGGCGCTACAGTTATTCTTGTTTCTCACAGTATGGAGGATGTTGCAAAGGTTGCTTCAAAGGTTCTTGTTATGAATAAGGGCAGGGTGGCACTTTACGGCAAAACAGAAGAAGTTTTTGCTCAGTCTGATTGTCTGAAAAAAATCGGGCTGAACATTCCGCAGATTTCTGTAGTTTTTGCAAAATTGAAAGAAAAAGGACTTCCTGTTTCTGACGGGATTTATACTGTTGATAAAGCAGTTGAGGATATTGTCCGTCTTATGAACGGAGGCGGAACACGATGATAAAAGATATCACAATCGGAAGCTATTTCCCGGGAAATTCAATAGTTCACAGACTTGATGCAAGGGTTAAAATAGTTCTCACGCTTGCGCTTATAGTAGGGATTTTTCTTTGTAAAAGTCTTATTTCTTTGGGAATTGTAGTGATTTCTACATTTTTGTTCATTATTATTTCAAAAGTACCTGTTAAAATGGTGCTTAAAAGCGTAAAACCGCTTGCGATAGTTGTTGCATTTACTGCAATACTTAATATTTTTTATATTAACGGCGGAACAGTATTTTTTCAGTGGCATTTTCTGCATATAACATCAAAGGGGCTTTTTACCGCTTTATTTATGATTATCAGAATAATATGCCTTGTTATAATCAGCTCACTGCTGACTTATACCACAACCCCTACTGTGATGACTGATGCTATTGAAAAACTTCTGTCACCGCTTAAAATAATAAAAATTCCTGTTCATACGCTTACTATGATGATGACTCTTGCGTTAAGATTTATCCCTGTTCTTGTTGATGAGATAGACAGAATAACCAATGCGCAGAAGGCAAGAGGGGCAGACCTTGAATCCGGCGGATTAAGAGAAAAAGTCAAGGCACTTGTGCCGGTAATTGTTCCGCTGTTCGTTTCGTCAATAAAGCATGCGTTTGAGCTTGCGGATGCTATGGAATGCCGCTGTTATACAGACGGTAAGGGCAGAACAAGAATGAAAAAAATGAAAATCGGGTTAAGAGATTTATTTGCGCTTTTAATCACTGCCGCAGTAATAGCGGGTATTGTTTTATGCAATAAATTTTTCACTTCGTTGATATAGGTGATTTTTTGAATAATTTTCTTGTTACAATCGCTTATGACGGTTCAGATTATCACGGGTGGCAGGTCCAGCCAAACGGCAGAACCGTTCAGGAAACGATTCAGGATTCTATTGAAAGAATATTGGGGAAAAGAGAAAATATTATCGGTTGTTCACGAACTGACGCAGGAGTTCATGCAAATGAATTCTGCTTTAACATGAGAACAGAAAAAGAACTTGTTCCGTTCAGATTTATCGGTGCTATGAACGCAGTTTTACCTGATGATATTGCGGTTAAACGCTGTGTTCAGGTGTCTGAAAACTTCCATGCAAGGTATGACTGCCTCGGAAAAGAGTATGTTTATAAAATTTGGAATTCTCCGTGCAGAAATCCTTTTTGTGAGGGAAGATATTTACATTATAAAAGAGAAATTGATATAAATCTCATTAACACACAGCTGAAGTATTTTTACGGCAAACATGATTTTTCATCCTTTTGCGCATCTAAAAGTACGGTTGATGACACTGTCAGAACCGTTGAATATTTTACCGTGGAAAAAAGCGAAGAAGAAGTTGTTTTCAGGATTAAGGCTGACGGCTTTTTATATAATATGGTAAGAATTGCGGTGGGTACTGCGCTTGAAATTTCCGAAGGAAAAATTGAAAAAGATGTTTTACCTGAAATTATTCTTTCAAAGGACAGAACAAAAGCAGGAAGAACTGCACCGCCGTGCGGATTATACCTGAATAAAGTTTTTTACAATCTTGAGTAAAAAAGACCGGGGTGATAAAATGAAAAAAATTCAAAAGCACAAAGAGAACAATAAAAATGAAAAAAAGTTTAATATAAAAGATGCGGGAACATCCGCTGTGCTGAAAATTATTCTCATTTTATTTCTCGTTGTTTCAATAATATTTATCGGAGCCAGAACAATAGGCGGAGTTACGCTTACAAGCTTTATGGGAGATATAAAAATATTTTTTTCTTCACTGGGCTGGGGCTCGGGATATCCTTGCGAGCTGACAGGTTCTTCGGCACAGCAGATATATACAGACGGCAAAAAGGTGTTTGTCTTCAGTGACGATAAAACGGTGCTTCTCAGCACAACTGCAAAAAAATTATCAGAAATTCCCATTGAGTACGGGAACCCTTCAATCAGATATGAAAACGGAAGAGCCTGTATTTTTGACAGAGATTCAGGTAAGTTGAAAATACAAAGCACATCACAGATTATTACGGAAAAAGAAGCGGAAAATAAAATTCTTACGGCAACAATCGGCAAGAAAGGAAATTATGCCGATGTTACTGCATTGTCCAGCACAAAAAGCAAGGTAACAGCTTATAACAAACAGTCAAAAGAAGTTTTTTCGTGGACATTTGAAAACGAAAAAGTTACCGATATAGATTTGTCTGATGACGGAAAATATGCAGTTGTCAGCACGATATGGTCAAAAAATGCAGTAATAAATTCAAAAGTATATGTTTTTAAGTTTGACAGTAAAGATTATGTTTCCTGTTTTGATTTAAATTCCAGTGCGGTTGTTAATGTAAGATATGATAACGCACATAATATCACAGTTGTGAGCAATACAGGCAGGGCATATATTAAAGATAATGATACATTGTGTGAAGTTGACGGCTTTGAGTCTCATATTCTTTTCAAATGCAGCGAATCTAAAAAGAAATACAGCGCTGTTGCATTAAAAAAATACGGAGGAGACAATTACGGAACGGTAAAAATTTATAAAAAAGATAAGCTTGTATTTACAGCTGATACAACCAAAGAAATAAAAGATGTTTTCTGCACTGAAAAATATACGGCGGTTCTGACAACAAACAGACTTCTTATTTATAAAAACAAAAACGGCAAATTAGCAGAGGCACTGGCAGTTGACGCAGCAATAACTGAGGTTGTTATTAAAAACAGAACTGCTTATCTTATGACACCGTCATCAGTCAGCTGTCAAAAATTCTGACGGGGGTGCAGTATGGATTATATAAAAGAATATCTTATTGACGGAATACTGCTTCTGATATTCATATTCAGTATTATATTTTATTATAAAAAAGGCTTTGTAAGGTCATTGCTTGAGTTTTTATCTTATTTTGCGGCAAGCTTTGTATCAGGAATGTATTCATCAAAAGCAGCTGAATTTATTTTGAACAAAACAGATTTTTTCAGCGGAGAGCGGGCTGAAGAGAATGCGGAGCTGTTCAGTGCAGTTGTATTGTTTATTCTCATTTCCGCCGCACTGAAATGTATAATTTATTATATAGACAAATTTTTCAAATTGCCTGTTATTAAAACAGCCAATCAGCTTTTAGGCGGAGTTTTAGGCGCACTGTGCGGTGTAATACTTGTTTTGGCGGCTGTTGTATTGATTAAAGTATTTGAATTGTCGGGAAATGTACGGCTGACAGAATGTATCGAATGTTCCCGTTTAATGAAAGTAAGCTCTGATATTGTTTCAAAATATTATCAGCTTATTATAGAATTTGTTCAGAAAAGGAGTAAATTATTATGAAAGAATTACTTAAGGGCTGGAATACTATTCCAAACTGGCTTACATATTTAAGAATTGTGCTTGTGCCTGTTTTTGCAGTGCTTTTCCTTAAAGGATACATAGCAGCGGCGCTTATTGTGCTGGCTGTGTCAGGTCTTTCCGATTTTTTTGACGGTAAAATTGCAAGAAGGTTCAATCAGGTTTCGGATTTAGGTAAAATAATTGACCCTATTGCTGACAAGCTTACTGAAATTACGATAGCTGTTATTTTTTATATTACATTCAGCAACGGTGAAGGTCTTATTAAAACCTTCAGCTGGATTTTTCTGGTTTTTATAATTAAAGAATTAGTAATGGTTCTTTTCGGAGCATTTATGCTTGCAATCGGACTTCGTCCGTGTGCGGCGGAAATATGGGGCAAAGCTTCCACGATGGTTTTTTATCTTGTAATGATAATTATAGTTATGTTTGCTCCTCAGGTTGGTCTTCTTAAAGATTTCTGGACTATACCTGATAAACCGTTACTTTGTCTTGTCATTTTATCTGCTGTTCTTACAGTGGTTGCTTTTATAGGATACATTCCCTCAACCGCTAAACAGATTATCGGCAAATTTAAAAATAAAGAAAGCAAATAATTCAGGAGTTAATTTATGAAACAGGTTTTATGCAGTAAATGTAAAATGCGTCCTGCTGTTATATTTATGACTAAAATGGACGGAGAGAAAAAGTCTGATTCTGAAGGGCTTTGCCTTAAATGCGCAATGGAATCCACAGGCCCGATTAAACAGATGATGGAAAATATGGGTATTACTGAGGACGATATTGACGAAATGAGCGACCAGTTCGGTGCTATGATGGGCATGGGAGAAGACGGCGAAGGTTTTGAACCTGGCGGTATTCCTACTTTCCCGTTCGTTCAGGGTATGATGGGGAATATGGGCAACAGTAAGGAACCGGAAGAAGACGGTGAAGCCGAAGAAAAAGATAAGAAAAAAGACAAAAAAAAGGGCAGGGAAAAAGGCGAAAAAAATAATAAAAAAAGAAAGTTCCTCCCTCTTTACTGTACAAATCTTACACAAAGAGCGAAAGAAGGCAAGCTTGACCGTATTATCGGCAGAGATAACGAGATATACCGTACAATTCAGATTCTTTGCAGAAGAAGTAAAAACAATCCCTGCCTTATAGGTGAACCTGGTGTCGGCAAAACTGCTATTGCAGAGGGGCTTGCGCTTAAAATTGCTTCCGGCGATGTTCCGGCAAAGCTTGCGAATAAAGAAATACAGCTACTTGATTTAACATCCCTTGTTGCAGGCACTCAGTTCAGGGGTCAGTTTGAAGGCAGAGTAAAGGGACTTGTTGAAGAAGTAAAAGCTGACGGAAATATTATTCTTTTCATTGACGAAGTTCATAATCTTGTCGGCGCAGGCGGAGATGCGGAAGGTTCAATGAATGCCGCAAATATTCTTAAACCGGCTCTTTCAAGGGGAGAAGTGCAGATAATCGGCGCTACAACATTTACAGAATACAGAAAGCATATTGAAAAAGACTCGGCCCTCGAAAGAAGAATGCAGCCTGTTAAGGTGGAAGAACCGTCGATTGAAGATACCTGCGAAATGCTCAGAGGAATAAAAGAGTATTATGAAAAATATCACAGAGTAAAAATCAGTGATAATCTTATTTACAGAGCCGTAAATCTTTCTGAAAGATTTATTAACGACAGATTTCTTCCCGACAAGGCGATTGACCTGCTTGACGAGGCGTGTACCTGCGCAAATTTACGCAACAAAGAAATAAGCGAACAGGAAAAAACAGAGCAGGAAATAGCAGAGCTTAAAATTCAGCAGCAATCGCTTATGGAAGATGCCGAAATTATTGATTATGAAGCTATTGCCAATATAAAAACGGATATCATTAAAAAGCAGGCAAGACTTGATGAGCTTGAAAAACTTACGGAAAATATTTCCGTTACTGAGGATGACCTTGCAAGAGTTATTCAGCTTTGGACAGGTATTCCGGCGCAGAAAATTGTTGAAAGTGACCTTCGCAGACTTGCAAGCCTTGATAAAAAGCTTAAATCTAAGGTTATAGGTCAGAATGAGGCGGTTGACCTTGTTTCTGCCGCTATTCGCAGAGGCAGAGTTAATATCAGTCCCCGTAAAAGGCCTGCATCATTTATTTTTGTAGGGCCGACAGGTGTGGGTAAAACCGAGCTTGTAAAACAGCTTGCAAACGAGTTGTTTGATACCCCTGAAACACTTATCAGACTTGATATGTCTGAATTTATGGAAAAGCACAGTGTTTCAAGAATTATTGGTTCTCCTCCCGGATATGTAGGTTATGACGAAGCCGGTCAGCTGACTGAGAAAGTAAGAAGAAAACCGTACAGCGTTATTCTTTTTGATGAAATAGAAAAGGCTCATCCTGATGTAATGAATATTCTTCTGCAGATACTTGATGAAGGAAAGATTACCGATGCTCAGGGCAGAACTGTTGCGTTTGACAATACCGTTATTGTTATGACATCAAATGCAGGCAGTGAAAGGGGAGATACAGCTCTCGGATTCGGCAAAACTGCGGCTTCGGCATCTTCGGAAAAGGCAATGAAAGCGCTCAGAGAATTCCTTCGTCCCGAGTTTATAGGAAGGGTTGACGAGGTTGTTGTTTTCAGACCGCTGGAAAAAGAAGATTTTGAAAAAATTGCCGTACTCATGCTTGATGAGCTTGAAGAACCACTGAGAGATAAGGGCATTTCTTTCACATATACAGAATCTGCAATTAAGCTTATTGCAGAAAAGTCTGTCGGCGGTCAGCGAGGAGCAAGAGATTTGCGCAACTTTATCAGAAGAAATGTTGAAGATAAAATTGCTTCGCTTATTGTTGATAATATTGATACACCGGTAAGCAGTGTAACAGTTGATGTTGAAGAAAACGAAATAGTTCTGTTATAAATTCAAAACGATAATTTTAGGTTTTGCGATAATAATCAAAAGGATTTTAAGATTATGTCTGATAAAGAGATAATTCTTGAAATCCTTTTTGTTTTTCAGTTGATTGTTCTTCAGTTGACATTATCTGATTATATTTGTATAATTATGATTGATTATAAATCCGGGGGGGAAAATAGCAATGAAACCGGTGCATTTTAATAAGGTTAATATTAACGGAGGCTTCTGGG
>JAZQPL010000002.1:0-48206 GCA_045628495.1 Acutalibacteraceae bacterium | reverse complement strand
CTCGATTTTTTTATGTTTGGTATATTATATCATAACTTTATGATTTTTCACACCCTATTTTATGTTAAATATTTGTTGAATTTTTATTTTTTATAATTTATAATTAAATCAACTAATCGCAGGAGGAAAAATTATGAGCTTCTCAAAAAACTTTATCAGCGCAACATATAAATATACAACTTTCAATCAACATATTCCGGCACCTTTATTCAGAAAATGCTTTGAAATAAAGAAGCAGGTAAAAAGCGCATCAATTACAATCACCGGACTGGGTTTTTATAAGCTTTATATCAACGGAAAAGACATTACAAAAGGTTTTCTTGCACCGTATATTTCAAATCCCGACCATATAATATATTTTGATGAATACAACATTACGCCTCTGCTTTTGCACGGCAAAAACGCAATAGGTGTAATCCTCGGCAACGGTATGCAGAATTCTCCGGGAGGAAGAATCTGGGATTTTGACCTTGCACGCTGGCGTTCCGCACCCAAACTGGCATTTATTATTGAGGGAGAATATGACAACGGTGAAAAATTTCGCATTGAAACAGACGAAAGCTTTAAGATCAGCAATTCGCCTATATGGTTCGATGACCTGAGGTGCGGAGTTTTTTATAATGCTCTTAACGAACAGGCCAACTGGAATATGCCTGATTTTGATGACAGTCATTGGAATAATGCTCATTTCTGCGAAGTTCCCAGAGGAAAATTTGCAATCTGCAGGGCAGACCCCATAACAGCCTGTGCAAGAATTGCCCCTGTATCAATTACCAAAGGCGGTATAAAGCACTATCAGCCGGACAGAAAAGAAAACTGGGATACCCTTGAAAAGCCTGAAGCTCTTCAGGGCCATATATATGATTTCGGCAAAAATTCCGCAGGTGTTTTTGAATTTAAAATAAGCGGCGCAGAACCGGGAAGAAGAATTGAATTTTTTACTTCTGAAGTTCTCGACAGTGACGGAGATATTGACCCGTACACATTTTATAATTTTTATCCTGAATTTTATGCTCAGAGAGATATTTACATCTGTAAAGGGGGAGAAGAAACATTCATACCTGATTTCACTTATCACGGCTATCGCTACTGCCTTGTAACAGGGCTTAAAGACTGCGAAGCAACTCCCCGGGCACTTACTTATATTGAAGCTCACAGTAATCTTCGTGAAACAGGCAATTTTTACTGTTCAGACGAAGTTCTTAATAAAGTTCAGCTTGCCGCAAGAAATTCCGACCTTGCTAATTTTTACTATTTCCCCACAGACTGTCCCCACCGTGAAAAAAACGGCTGGACAGGTGATGCTTCTGTTTCATGCGAGCATATTCTTATGAATCTTGACGCTCAGCGCAGCTATGAAGAATGGTTGCGGAATATCCGCTGTTCAATGAAAGAAGACGGTCAACTCCCGGGGATTATTCCCACCGGTGAATGGGGCTATCAATGGGGTAACGGCCCTATGTGG
This sequence comes from Acutalibacteraceae bacterium, assembly GCA_045628495.1. Lineage (GTDB taxonomy): Bacteria > Bacillota > Clostridia > Oscillospirales > Acutalibacteraceae > CAG-488. The sequence goes on along the minus strand of JAZQPL010000002.1, from coordinate 46,741 downwards.
GACAGTGCCCTCACATTCATTCCTTACTATACATACAAGTACACAGGGAATAAAAATATTCTTGCTGAAAATGCAGATGCAATTTTCAGATATCTTAACTACATTTCAAATAAGCGTGATGAAAACGGACTTATTGCAATCGGTCTGGGCGACTGGCTTCATCCGAACAGAGACGCCGGTGAACCCAAGTGTCCGCTGATTGTTACCGACTCAATTATTTCAATGTCAATCTGTGAAAAAGCGGCGTTTATTTTCGGAGAACTTAACAAATCTCTTCAGCAAGCCTTTGCACAGTCACTTTATAATGAGTTTCGCAGCGCAATAAGAACGCACCTTGTTTCATTCAATAAAATGAGTGTTTTAAGCAATACGCAGACTGCCCTTTCAATGGCAATCTATTTCGGAGTTTTTGAAAAATCTGAAATTCCTCTTGCAGTTAACCGTCTGGTTGAAATAATACATCAGTCAAATGACCTGCTTGACGGCGGATTTATCTGCGGCAGAACTATGTTCCATGTTCTGAGCGATAACGGATATGCTGACTTGGCATATAAAATCATAAAAGGGCCTGAGTTCCCCTCTTACGGCTACTGGCTGAGTCAGGGTGCAACATCTTTGTGGGAGGATTTCTATCCGGAAACAAGGAATTCCATGAATCATCACTTCTGGGGCGATGTATCATCATGGTTTATAAAAGCTGTTGCCGGCATTAAATTCAATCCTGACGGCAACGACCTGCTTCGTGTTGACATTACCCCGAATTTTATATCAGGTTTACGCTTTGCCGAAAGCAGCTATGATGCACCTGACGGAAAAATCTCCGTTCGTTGGGACAGAAACGAAGATTTTGCAACTGTTAAAATTCAGGTTCCCGATAATATGAAATGTACTCTTTATCTGCCTGACGGGTGGATAACCGATGAAACCGAATATCCCTTTGACGGAGTCGATTTTATGAAAATCAAAGGGGACAAAGAAATAAAGCTAATCACATCACAAGCATATAAAAATCAAACAAAAGGTGTTGTGCCCGTTGATATTTCAAAAAAGAACAGATAAATAAATGAGGTGATTCATTTGAATAATCCTGAAAAATACAAGGTGAATGTCAGCACTCTTTATACAGGCAGTGAATGGATAAATAAAGCCTCAATTGAGGCCGCCCCTATATGGTGCAACATTGATTTCAGCAACGGCATAAATTTTTCTTCACAAATGATGACTGAATATGAAAAAGAAGAATACTTTAAGTTGCTTTGTAAAATAGGATTCAAAGAAATTCTTATCGGTTCACCTTACGGCAATGAAAGCGAAAAACTGTTTATAAATAATCTTATTCAAAAAAATCTTATTCCCGATGATGTAACGCCTGTTGTATCCTCACCTGCAAAAAAAGAAGCTGTAATCGAAACCCTGAACGCTGTTTCAGATATTAAAAAAGCAATTATTAAAATTGAGGATTCTCTTTTTCTTCATATTGATGATGATGATTTTGTTGCAAGAGTAAAATCAACACTTGAAGCGGTAAGCATTCTTAAAATTGCGGCGGATAAATCGCCGAATGAATTTATTATTGAATACTCACCCGAAAATTTTCAAAGCTCATCGTCAGAAGATGTTGTTAATATCTGCAACAATGTTACAGATATTGTATCACCGTCAGATTGCAGTAAAATGATAATAAATTTAGTATCAACATCCGAAAAAGTTATGCCTCACATTTTTGCTTCTAAAGTTGAATATATAAACAAAAATCTCAGCACCCGTGAAAATATTATTTTAAGCGTTCAGACGCACAACGATAAAGGCGGCGCTGTTTGTTCAACAGAGCTTTCCCTGCTGGCAGGAGCGCAAAGAATTGAAGGCACACTGTTCGGTTCAGGTGAAAGAACCGGCAATGCGGATATTGTAACCCTTGCGCTGAATTTATATTCATACGGCGTTGACCCGCTGCTTGATTTTTCGAATATGCCGTATATATGTGAAAATTATGAGCGGCTTACAGGCATCAGTATTTACAGTAAAATGCCTTACTCCGGCAGTTCCGCATTCGCTGAGTTTTCAGCATCTCACCAGCACAATATAGCAGAAAGTATAAAAAAAGCAGAAGAAAATCCGGGCAGAAAGTGGAATAATCCTTTTCTTGTAATTGACCCGCTGGACATAGGTAAAGATTATAATTCTTATGTTATGAAAATCAACAATCTTTCAGGCAAAAGCGGTATCGGTTACATCCTTTCAAAAAAATACGGCTTGCAATTACCTGCAAAAATGAAAGTTGATTTTGCAAAAATAATTAAATCCGTTTCCGACAATGAAGGCAAAGAACTGAAATCGGAAGCATTGTATCGCCTGTTTATTGAAAAATATGTGGAAAACACACCTGTTTTCACCTGCCCCGGGTGCGTATTTGTTCAGGATGATAATATAAAAGCCGAAACATCAATAAAGCTGTGTACAGGAACGGTATTTAATATAAAATCGGAAGGGAACGGCAGACTTGATGCAGTGAGCAACGCCTTCAAAAAATATTTCGGGGTGGAGTTTGATATTGACATATATGAAGAACACGCACTTACAACAGGTTCAAAATCCAATGCCGTTTCTTATGTCTGCATTAAATACGAAAACAGTTCATTCTGGGGTGCGGGGATTGACAGAGATATTATCAAATCATCTGTAAACGCTCTTACGGTTGCTGTAAATCACCTGAAAAAAGTTAAGGAATTCAGCGTAGATACAGACCCCCGTCTTATAGAAATGCTGGATTTTATTTACGACAATTATGAAACAGTTACTCTTACTGATGTGGCAAACCATTTTTTCCTTTCCAAACAATATGTTTCAAAATATATAAAAGAAAAATCCGGCGTAACTTTCTGCGAAAATGTTCAGAAAATCAGAATGAAAAAAGCTGAGGAATTATTAAAAACAACAAATATGACCGTTGAAACTATAGCCGGAAAATCAGGCTACCCCAGCGTAGAACACTTTAACAGAAAATTCAGAAAAATCCACGGACTTACCCCCGTTCAATTCAGAAAAACGAAATAGACAAATTAAATTTTTTCGTCGTTTCTCCTCGTAATGTCACGAGCTGAGACGACGATTTTTTTGCAAAGCATAAAAAATCCGCTGTACCGTTACAGCACAGCGGAAAAACGCTATTCAGTTTATCAATACCACAGGAAACCTAAAAGCAGAATCCAGATAAGCCACTTAACTTTTGATATAATTAACAGTTGTATTGTTGCAACAGGTCATCAAAAGATTATCTTAATTTGATAAAAGTTTTTCTATTGGAATATCAAGAATTTCACATATTTGTTGTAGATTTTTTACATTCGGAGTGCTATTGCCGGTCTCGTACTTAGCTATTGATGAACGGTCAATACCGAGTTTTTCTGCCAACTGTTCCTGTGTCATGCCTGTTGCCTTTCGTGCATTTTTAAAATTCTCTGCAAAGCTCATTTTAACATCCCCTTAAAAATAAAAAAGCGCAGCCGAAGCTACGCCGAAAAACACATAACTCCTGCCACCACGCAAGTTTATACACACAGTACATGTATGCAAAACCGGAGCATATGTTTTTACCAGATGTAAAAACACATACCGTACTGTGCTAAATATTAACTTGCGTGGTACTTGTATTCTATCACAAAGAAATAATAAAATCAATAAAAAACTTTAAGCATTAAAGAGTAAACAGTCTCCTCAAAGCACTAAAACGGAATATACAATTTGATAGCAAACTGTAGTTTTAACCACAGTCTGCCACATTTTTATGTATATATTGATTCTTTGAAAATTATTTGCTCTGCACTGTACCGATAGTTATTCATCAATCCTATCCATTTCATTTGGTCAGCAGTTTTCAGTTGTTCATCGCAACCGCAAACAGAGTTAAAGCAAGCTTTTATTATTCCGAACAATTCACTGCCCCTATCATAAACAAAAAAGCAGGATGAAAATAACTCTGAAAAAGTTATTCCATCCTGCTGATATTTTATCTGTTATTCCACGCCGAAGTATTTAACGGCATTATTATATGCAACATCCTGCATTATTGAGCCCAGAAGCTCCATATCATCTGACGGGTAAAGCCCGTTTTCAACCATATCGCCTACCATACCGCATAAAATTCTGCGGAAATATTCATGGCGAGGATAAGAAAGGAAGCTTCTTGAATCGGTAATCATTCCCACAAACTTACCTAAAACCCCTAAATTACCTAATGCTTTAAGCTGTTCACGCATACCGTCAAGATTATCGTTAAACCACCATGCTGAACCGAACTGAATTTTTGAAGCGGCTTCATCTGACTGGAAATTGCCGAGCATAGAGCCTAAAACATAATTATCCTTAGGATTAAGAGTAAACAAAATTGTTTTGGGAAGACAGCCCTCAGAATTAAGAGAATCCATCATTCTTGAAAGTCCCATTGCAATTTCTCTGTCGTCAATAGAATCAAAGCCTGTATCAGGCCCGAGTTTATTGAACATAAGAGTGTTGTTATTTCTCATTGCGCCGATGTGAATTTCACATCCCCAGCCAAGGCGGGCGTATTCCTTTGCAAAAAATCTGAAAAGCTCAGTACGGTATTTATCGCATTCAGTTACTGTAAGAGCCTCGCCTTTTGCGCCCTTTTTGAATATGGCCTCAAGCTCATCTTCACTTGCTCTGTTATAGGGAACATAAGTAAACGCATGGTCACTTGCACGGCAGCCCAGCTCTCTGAACAGCTCAATTCTTGTTTTAAGCACTTCAGTCATTTCTTTATAACTGCTGATTTTAACTCCGCTGACATTTTCAAGAGCTTTAAGCCAAGGAACAAATGTTGCCTGCTCAATATTAAGCGCTTTATCCGGTCTGAATGCGGGGAGAACTTTGCACTTGAAAGACTTATCTTCTTTAAGAAGCTTATGATACTCAAGAGTATCTGCCGCATCATCTGTTGTGCAGACATATCTGACATTGGAATTGACAATTAAATCTCGGGGTTTAAAGCCGCCCGACTGTATTTTTGCATTTGCTTCATTCCAGATTTTATCCGCTGAATTTGCACTTAAAGGCTCGTAAATATCAAAATAACGCTGTAATTCCAGATGAGTCCAATGATAAAGCGGATTGCCTATGCAATAAGGCATTGCACCCGCCCATGCTTTGAATTTTTCATACCCGGAAGAATCACCTGTTATGTATTTTTCGTTTATGCCGCAGCCTCTCATAGCACGCCACTTATAATGGTCACCTGCAAGCCAGAGAAAAGCTATATCTTCAGGCTGTTGATTTTCATAAATTTCTTTCGGTGACAAATGACAGTGCCAGTCAAAAATCGGCATTTTTTCAGCATAAGAATGAAACAATGTTTTTGCTGTTTCATTGTTAAGCAAAAAATCTTTATCCATAAACTGTTTCATACAAAATCTTTCCTCTCTTAAAGCAGCCATCCGTTGGGGCGGCTTCCTTTCTGACGCACTGCGGGTTTTTCCTGTACGGCATCAGTTTGCTCCGCTTTCTGTTCTTTTGCGTCAATAATCTCACAGCCGTTTATTCCCGTAAGTTCCGCTAAAAGCAAAACAGCCGTTTTTGCCCCTTCGGGATTAACCGAATAGTATGTTGCAGTGCCTTTTTTTCTGCTTTTAATTATTCCGGACACGCACATAAGCTTCAAATGATGAGAAAGAGTTGATTGCCCCAATTTAATTTTTTCAAGCAATTCACTTCCGCATTTTTCGCCGTCAAGCAAAAGAGCAAGTATTCTCAGCCTGTTTTCATCGCCGAGAGCTTTGAAAATATTTGCATTGTCTGTAAAATTCTCTGTCACAATAAACACCGCCTAACAATATTTATATTGAAAATTATAAAGCATAAATTCTATTATGTCAAGAAAAACTGCGTATTCACCGCATATATTGATAAAATTCGATAAATATTATTCATCATCTTCTTTTATCAGCCCGTAATATCTTCCTATCCAGTACGGAAGGAGGAAAACAGTTCCGTCAAGAACTCTTCCGGTATTATCACAATCTGTTCCGAAAACGCTTGCGTCAGGTCTGCTGACATTTCTTTCATCATAAGGAAGCGGATATTTTAACTGAGGAGCTTCATACCACTCCTCCTGCTCAGTGTCGTAAACCAAATCCTTACGCTTTGAATTTTCAGTTGCATAGTGAATAAGGTCAACCGGGATTTGTCTCAAAGATTCAACTCCTTCAAGCAAATCTTCATCTCTGCCTGTAAGCATTGCATGAACAAAGGCAAACATAGGCTGCTTCTCCACTCTTTCATACTGCCAATGGTCCTCAAGTCCGCAAAGATAATATGACCTGAGATTCTCGTCTTCTTCATATCTTAAAAGAGTCATCATTGCCCAGAATGCAAGATTATCATCAATATGACAAATATGAGCATCACGGATTTTATGCTGCATAACATTAAGAGGATAGTGGTGCTCTTTTACAAATTTCTCATAAAGCTCATTATATTTTTCATCACCGGAAATATGGTATGAAACCTTCAGAAATCCCAGAAGCTCCAAAGAATTTATTCCTCTTTCAAAGAACCATTTATCGTCAAGATTAAGAAGAGCAGGGTCCCATGCCGCCCATGTAGTAGGAAGTCCGTCATGGTCAATAAGGCGGTAATTGTTTCTTATAATGTGCTCTGTTATTCCTAAAAGAGCCGTGCGTATTTCTTCTTTTTCTTTTTCATCGGCACAAATATCGTAATAAATTGAAAGTGCAAAGAAATGACCTGTCATTTCGTCAGACGATGTTTCGCATTTCCACTCGTACGAGCCGTCATGTGAAACAACCCATTCATGATTTCCGTCGCCGAATTCTTCATCGTCAGGGTATCTTACAGCTCTTGCCGTAAAACCGGGTAAATCTGTTATTTTTGTAAGAAGAAGCATTGCATTCATACCTCTTCTTGCCTTTTCAAGGGCATCTGATTCCCCCGTTACGGCATATCTGAAACATTCAGCCGCAACATAATAACCTGTCCACGAACCGTCATTATCCGAAACATCAACTCTGCCGTTATCCATATCATAATTTTCTATTCTTCGTGATGCTGTAAAGCCCCTTCTGATATGATACTTTTCAATTATGTTTTCAAACTCGTTTGCCTTTTCAAGTAATGATGTTTCATAAGACATAATAAGGGAAACACCGCAATCTGTAGCCGCATAAATCATTTTTCCGTCATCAGTAACAGCAATATCGTTAATTTTATTTGTTAGCACCCATCTTTCGGCAGAAAAATACTTCAGTTTACCGTTTTTCTGGTATATAACGCCTACATCGGAAGCAAAATATCTTCCTCCAGATTTATCGCATACGATTTTGTAAACCGGATTAGCCGGCAATGTTCGTATAAAATCCGCAGTAAGCCAGAGATTTTTATTATCGTGAATTGCGGCTCCCGAATCTGTGCCTATCCAAAGGTAGCCCGTACTGTCGAAGCTGACTGTATGAGCCTGCTGTGAAGGCATTGAGCTGAATCTGGGCAAAATATTTTTCCATTCCATTCTTTTGCCGTGAATTATGCTTATGTTTGTCTGAGTTGAAACATAAATCTCTTTATCGGAAACAGCAAGGCTCAGACCGTTGCCGCCTTCGAGAGGTCTGTTTACAAAATCATTTTTACATTCATAATCAGTGCCTGCAAATCTGCTTTTTGTTAAAACCCAGAGTTTGCCTCTTTTATCGCAAATTTCCACAAGCTCATCATCAAATGTTCTGATTTTTTTAAGGGAGCTTTGGCAGTAATAATAAAGCTCATTTTCCATACATACGGCAATTTTTCCGTTTTCAAGAACAGTAAGATAATTTATTTTTCCCTTTAGAACATCTTCAAATACAGGCACAAATTTTTCATCTTCAAGCTTAAAAAGACCTTTATCCGTTCCGGCAAAAAGTATTTTATTTTCGAACAGACAAAGACAGTTTATATGCAAATCGGAAAGTCCACTTTCCAACGAATAATTTTTCTTTTTGAATTGTGTAAATCTGCCTGAAACATAGCAACCGTTTTTAAACTTCATAAATATTCCTCATATCAAAAATTGTTTGTTTTTTTCAATTAAAATAATGCTTACAACTGCTTTCATATATATACCGTCAGCACGGTAATCCTCAGTGATAACAACCCCGTCTTCCCTTATTGCGGACGCAACGCCGCCGTTTTTATAGGGAATAAGGAACTCCGCCTTTCTTCTTGTGGGAGGGAGTGAAATCTGAATAGTGGCAAGAAGCTGCGGCAGTCCTTCGCCGGTTAAAGCGGAAATCATACAGAATTTGCCCGTATTCGGTAAAGCATATAAATTATCCGCTTTATCGCATTTGTTCATAACAGAAACTACAGGTTTTCCCTGGCAGCCAAGTGCATTCAGCAAATCATAAGTTACCTGCAAATGCTCGCCGCAATGCGGGTCGGAAGCATCGCATACATTAAGGATAACAGTTGCGTTTGCGGCTTCTTCAAGAGTTGACCTGAAAGCTTCCACCAGATGATGGGGCAATCTTCTTATAAGTCCGACAGTATCAATCAGCATTACCTCTCTGCCGTCAGGTAAGGTCAGCCCCCTTGATGTAGGGTCAAGTGTGGCAAAAAGCTTGTTTTCCGCAAGAACACCTGCTTTGGTCAGTGCGTTCATCAATGTAGATTTGCCCGCATTTGTGTAACCGATAATCGCAACTGTTTCAACTCCGTCTTTTTCACGCCTGTGCCGTAAATGTTCACGGCGTTTTTTTATTTCAACAAGCTCTTCTTCAAGATTTTGTATTCTTCTTCTGATATGACGCCTGTCACTTTCCAGCTTGCTTTCACCCGGTCCTCTTGTACCTATACCACCGCCCAGTCTTGAAAGCTCTGCTCCTTTTCCCCCGAGCCTGGGTAAAGAATATTTAAGCTGAGCCAGTTCCACCTGAATTTTACCCTCTCCGCTTCTTGCCCTTGCGGCAAAAATGTCAAGGATAAGCATTGTTCTGTCAATTACACGCACATCTGTTTCATTTTCTATGTTGCGCTGTTGTGAAGGTGAAAGCTCGCAATCAAAAATAAGCAAGTCAATTTCATTATTTTCGCAGTATTCTTTTATTTCTTCTATTCTGCCCGAACCTATATAAGTTGCAGTATCGGGCTTATCTCTTTTCTGAATTACTCTTGCTGTAACCACTGCGCCTGCAGTGCGTGCAAGCTCTTCAAGCTCATCAAGAGAATCCTCCGCATCGTATAAACCGATATCTATACCCACAAGTACAACCTTTTCAGGTTCTTCATTGTGTGTTTCCGTTAATTTCATAATGTCTCCTGTTAAAATCCGTTTGGATTATTTTTTTGCCATCTCCATGTATCTTCGCACATTTTTTCAATTCCCCGCTCCGCCTTCCAGCTAAGCTCTTTCATGGCTTTTGACGGGTCGGAATAGCAGATTGCCAAATCACCCTCACGACGCGGGACAATTTTATACTCAATTTTTCTGCCTGAAGTCTTTTCAAAAGCTTTAACAATATCCAACACACTGTAGCCTGTGCCTGTGCCGAGATTGTATATATTAACATCACTGCAGGAAAGAACCTTTTCAACTGCTCTGATATGTCCCAGTGCAAGGTCAACAACATGAATATAGTCCCGAACTCCGGTACCGTCATGAGTATTATAATCATCCCCGAAAACATTAAGACACGGTAATTTACCAATAGCAACCTGAGAAACATAAGGCATAAGATTATTCGGTATTCCGTTGGGATTTTCACCGATAAGACCGCTTTCATGAGCTCCTATAGGATTAAAATAACGAAGGATTACAATGCTCCACTCATTATCTGATTTATACAAATCCTGTAAAATCAGCTCAATCATATATTTTGTTGTTCCGTACGGATTAGTTGTTCCGCCGATTTTCATGTTTTCAGTAAGAGGTGATGTATTTTCACTGCCGTAAACTGTAGCAGATGAACTGAATACCATTTTTTTACATCCTGCGGCCTTCATAGCTTCGCATAATGTAACAGTACCGCCCACATTATTTTCATAATATTCCAGCGGCATCATGCATGATTCTCCGACTGCTTTAAGTCCTGCAAAATGAATTACACCGTCAATTTTATTTTCACTGAAAATTTTATCAAGACCGGCACGGTCACGAATATCGGTTTTATAAAACCTGAAATCCTTACCTGTTATTTTTCTTACTCTGTTGAGGCTTTCTTCACTGCTGTTATAAAAATTATCAAGCACAACAATTTCGTACCCTGCATTAAGAAGTTCTACGCAGGTATGTGAACCGATAAATCCTGCACCGCCTGTAACTAATATTGACATATTCTTTCCTCCAAAGTATAATATCCATAATACTATTATATAAAAATTAAAAATAATTTCAATACAAAAAGAGGATAATATGAAAAATTTATCAGATATAAATGTTGTAAAGGATGTAATGGAGCGGCACGGGTTCACTTTTTCCAAAGCTCTCGGTCAGAATTTCATTGTAAATTCGTCTGTTTGCCCCAGAATTGCAGATGAAGGAGGAGCTGCGCAAGGCTTCGGAGCACTGGAAATCGGAGCAGGCGTAGGTGTTCTCACTGCCGAACTGGCAAAACGGGCGGAAAAAGTTGTATGTATAGAGCTTGACACACGGTTATTGCCTGTTCTTGACGAAACGCTCAGTGATTTTGACAATATTACAATAATAAATGAAGATGTTCTGAAAGCCGACCTTAATAAAATTGCGAAGGAACAGTTCGGCGATATGCCGTTTGTTGTATGCGCAAATCTTCCGTATTACATAACATCACCTGTAATTATGAAGCTGTTGGAAAGCAGACTCCCTGCAAAATCAATAACGGTTATGGTTCAGAAAGAAGCCGCTCAGAGACTTTGCGCTGATGTGGGAAGCCGTGACTCAGGAGCAGTTACGGTAGCAGTCAATTATTATTCGGAAGCTCAGAAGCTGTTTGATGTTTCAAGAGGTTCCTTTATTCCATCACCGAAGGTTGACAGCGCCGTTATCAGGCTGGATATCAGAAATTCTCCGCCTGTAAATGTTTCTGATGAAAAATTCTTTTTCAGAGTTGTAAAAGCCGCATTTGCTCAAAGAAGAAAAACAGCCTCAAATTCACTCAGTGCCGGCCTTGGTATTTCTAAAGATATTATCGGCAATGCAATTATAAACGCCGGATTTCCCGCCACACTGAGGCCCGAAAGTCTGTCAATGGAAGATTTAGGCAGACTCAGTGAAGCTGTTTACAGAGAAATTAAATAATTCCGTCGTCGTTGTGAACCTGTCTTAAAATCTGTGAGGCATTCTTTTTAGACCCGTAAAATCTGTACTGCATCAACTTTATCCCTTCACTGCCCGCAGTAATATAAAAAACAAAAAACTTCCCCGCAAATACGAAAAAGCTAATATTTTAATAAAATCAGTCAATAATTCTATTGTCTGATTTTTTTGCACATTTTTACATATCTTAAAAAAGGAATGATTTTGTGCAGTTTGGCAAAGTAGAAATTTGCGGTGTTGATACAAGCAGATTAAAAGTTCTTAAAGAAAAAGAAAAAATCAGTTTATTAAAACAAGTCAGACAGGGAGATATGCAGGCAAGGGAAGAACTGATAAACGGCAATCTGCGGCTTGTGCTCAGTGTAATTCAGAGATTTATGAACCGTGGAGAAAACCCGGATGATTTATTTCAGGTGGGATGTATCGGCCTTATTAAAGCAATAGATAACTTTGATTTAACACAGGATGTTCGTTTTTCCACATACGCTGTCCCGATGATAATAGGTGAAATACGCAGATATCTCAGGGATAATAACGCCGTGCGTGTGAGCCGTTCCGTTCGTGACACCGCATACAAGGCAATTCAGTCAAAAGAAAAGCTTTCCAATGAGCTTCAGCGTGACCCGACGGTTGAGGAAATCGCAAAAGATATCGGTATGAAAAAAGAAGCTGTTGTTCTTGCCATGGAAGCAATAGTTGAACCCGTTTCCCTTTATGAGCCTGTTTACAGCGAAGGGGGCGACGCTATATATGTTATGGACCAGATAGGTGACGGAAACGCTTCTGACGGATGGGTTGATGAAATACTAATCCGTCAGGCAATGGAAGACTTATCTGACCGTGAAAAGCATATATTGAATCTTCGTTTTATGGTCGGCAAAACCCAGACGGAGGTTGCAAAAGAAGTGGGTATTTCGCAGGCACAGGTAAGCCGACTTGAAAAAGGAGCAATAAAAAAGATAAAAAGTTAAAACAGAATATTAAATTTTTTAGAACTGTTGATTTTTTTTTGGAAATATGATAAAATTACAAACGGTTACAAACCAAATACGATGAAAGGAGATTTTGATTTTATGGAAACAATTATTGAATTGCTCAACTCCGTTATTACAACATTGGTTGAATATTTCCGTATGTTTGATGTTAATCAGTTCGGCGAGGTTGTTAAAATGATTACCGACAATCTTAATTTCGACACAATTAAGACTACTTTCTCAGAACTCGGCAATTTCTTCTCCGATCTTTTCGCAATGATTAAACAGTAAATCATTTTGCAAATTATAATAAAATACAAGGATTTTAAGGTGTTCACCGTACTGCCTTAAAATCCTTGTTTTTTTATCTGTTATTCTTCGGGAATTTCCGTTTCCTGTTCAAGAAGAGCTTCGGAATCTTCCTCAGTTGCGTCAGGCCCTAAATCCTGTTCAAAAAGCGCATCAATTCCGGTTATCTCCGGCTGAGAATTTTCGTTTTTCCCAGCCGATATATATACCGCCTTTTTTCTGTCATTACGCTTAATGATTATTTTTTTTATAATAAGATAAATAATAACAAATAACAATGCTCCGCCTGAAATGCACAATCCTTCAAACAGACCTCTTGCTCTGTAATGAAATTCAATTTTATGATTGCCTTTTGTGAGCTTAACTGCCAGCAGTGCATCATTACTCAAAGGCTTTATATCTGCCTGCTTACCGTCCACGGTAACACTCCAGCCCTTATCGTAAGGAATTGAAGTATAAAGCAGACAGGCTTTTTCGGCTTTTACAGAACCTTTTACAGAAGTATCGCTGTATTCTTCAATATTCATTCCGCCATTTTTAAGAATATTGAAGCCTTCTTTAAACGCACTGTCATTTACAGAATAAACATAACACTCTATATTCCCCGAATAAAAGTCATCCTTAACAGGAAGATCAACGGTAATAACATCATTTGCCTCATGATATCCTAAATCAAGAATATACGGCTCACTTAAATCCTGCGTAGTTGAAAAGCCTTCGTAAGAAACTGTGGCATTTTCAACTGATGTTGAATCAACATAAGTGTAAATATTTCCGCTTTCGGGGATTACATAATTTGCCTGAATTGACTCTCCCCCTTCTGATGAGTCATTTTTTGAATAAGTGAAGTTTGTTCCCTCAATACTGCAGTCTTCTTCATTAAGGCCGAAAAGTGCATAGTCGGAAATTTCAACAGGCATAAACACATCTGACACACCTGTTGCATACTCCCAGTATTTACTTTGGGAAACAAACGGGTCTGTATCAAGGCTTGCACGCCAGTCCTTTACACTGCTGTTTACACAATACGCTAAGGGAAGGCAGTATTTGTTTTCGTATGCTTTGAATTTATCAACGGAATCAATATATTTATAATATTGGTTATTCATTGACAAATCGTTGTTATCAACAATATACCTGAGCGACATCATCGCATTATATACCGGAGTGTTCGGGTTATAAACATAGCTGTTGATGTAATTGCTCTTTATTCCCAAATCATCCTGTACATTTGCAAATCTTTCATACGCCATTGATGAAAACATGGATATTCCGTTGTATCCGAACCAGCAGTTATCCATAAGCGTGTTAAGATTGGTAAGCTCCATTCTGTAATTATCGCCGTGTTCTTTTTCATCAAGAATATTTTTAAGCTCTCTGAATTCATTATAACCGTTAACAAAGTTCGGCTTTTCCTGTGTGATTTCAAAATTATCCGTGTTTGCAATAGCGGCCTCGGCAAAAACACAGCACATCAGAAGCAAAGAAACTGTAGGCTGATAATATTTCGGGTTTTTCATAAGCCAGAGAACAGCAGAATAAATAACTGCGAAAACAATGCTTATTAAAACTGAATTTTCTGTAACATTATCCTGTCCCCATGCTTCAACAAGAATTATAAATGCCACAATTCCAAAAGCGCTTGCAAGTATCTCTTTGCCTGTAAACGATTTAATATTCAGCAGAACTTTATACGCTGTTACAATTATGAAAAACGAATAAACAAATGAAAATCTGAACGGTAAATCGTTGGGAAAATGAAACGCATGGATAATATAATTCGGAACATTAAAATTAAAAATGAAGAAAAACAGAGCTAAAAACAAAGTTGTTGCAATTTTATCTTTAATATTGATTTTTTTGCAGAAAAAGTAAAGAGGCATGAGTACAAGAGTAAGCATACCTGAATATACATTCGGCATAACCATATCGCCGCTGCTTCTGATTGTAGGGGTAACAGAAGCAAGGTGATTTGCAAGAAAATTAAAAACAATATCGTAAGATGTGAGTTCTTCCGGCATAACTCCGGATGTTGCGGAACAGCTTTTCAGTATAATGTATGTGGGAATAAGGGCAAATGCAACAAGAGCGGCGGCAAGAACGGAGCAAACCCCGAAAACCGCACCTGTTCTGAGAAATCTTGAATATCTGATACAGTCAAATGCGCTATACTGAGTAACGCCTTTTTTGTCAACATAAGTTGACGGTTCTTTAATAAAGCTCTTGATTGAATAATTGCTGAAATAATAAACAAGGAACAGAAATACCGAAAATATACATACCATATATGCCATATAGTAATTTGCAAAAAATGTTATTGCAAGACTGACTGTGTACAGTTTCGCCTTTCTTTCGTTTATTATTTTCTGAATACCCAGAGCAACAAGCGGAAGAAGATACATTGCATCAATCCACATTATGTTCCAGTAGTATGCAATAAAGAATCCGCAGAATGAATACATAATACCGAAAGCGGAAATTGAAAAATCATTTTTATTGAATGTTTTTTTAAGATAATAAGCCATAGCGGATGACGAAAGTGCGTTTTTAATAAACACCATGGCTCCGATGGCTTCCGGAATATTGGTTCTGCCGAAAATCAGAATAATAAATGAAATCGGACTTGACATATAGTTAAAATAATTGCCGAGGAAACTGCTGCCTCCTCCGGATGTAGTTGAATACAGAAAGCTTTTAAGTGAAGTTATTCTGTCGTAAAGCTCACCGAAAAGAGGACCGTACTGATGAAACAAATCCATTCTCAGAATTGTTTTATTGCCGAACGGTATAACATCAAAACAGTAATAAACTATTGTCATAAGCACTGAGGAACATATAAAAGCCAGTGCAATATATATATATTTATTTAAGAACCTGCTGAAGCGGGTTTCTTTTTTTAACTTTTTTTTCATTTGAATTTCTCCCGGAATTTATGAAAATTTATGTAAATATTTTACCATATATTTTATCCGCTTTCAACAAGTATAAACAAAATTAACATTATATTAAAATATACCGTTCTAAATCAGGACAAGGCTTCATACTGATTAAGTAACCGAGGTGATGCGATGCAGAGATTTAAGAGAGCGGCAGGCTATCTGTCAAGAAGAATATTTACCGCACTGACACAGCTTGATGAAGATTTTCTTAAAAGTGTGTGTGAAATAAGACTCAGAAATTCAAAGCCGTTATCTCTTGTAACTTTCAGCGGAATTTATTATCTTACGGAAACAGGCAGAGTCACCGGCATACCGAAAAGCTCTTTATTTACCGTAAACGGTCAGGATATTAAGGAAAGTTTTCAGAGAATATGCGAATATTCGGTTTACAGCTATGCCAAAGATATTTCCGCCGGCTTTATTACCGTAGGCGGCGGACACAGAGCGGGAATTTACGGCACTGCTGTTTATGAAAAAGGCTCTCTTGTTTCCTTCCGTGACACAGGAGGTATCAACTTGAGAATTGCCCGTGAATTCAAAGGCTGTGCTCAGAATATTGCAGGTGAAATTTTTTCTGATGAATTAAAAAGCGTTCTGCTTTGCGGAGCACCGTCAACAGGTAAAACAACAATGCTTCGTGACATTGCCAGAATTGTTTCCGACAGTATGGGCAAAAAAGTTGCAGTTGTTGATGAACGCAGTGAAATAGCCGCAGTTTCAAGGGGAGTTGCTCAGAATGATGTGGGAATAAACACTGATGTTCTTGACGGATACAGTAAATCAAAAGGAATAATTCAGGCTGTTCGAACACTGTCACCGTCTTTTATCGTCTGCGATGAAATCGGAACATCAGATGATGTTCAGGCAGTAATGCACGGAATAAATTCAGGGGTCTGTTTTGCGGCGGCGGTTCACGCATGCAATGAATGGGAACTGAAAAACAAAAAAGAAATTGTAAAACTTACCGAAGCCGGAGCTTTTTCAAAGATTGTTTTTCTTGAAAGCGGAGAACCGTGCAGTGTCAATAAAATTATTGATGTAAAGGATTTGGTATTGTGAGAACCGTTTCTGCTTTTCTGATAGCATTTTCTTTTTGCGGCGCAGGGTACCTTTTTTCCAAAAAGCTGGATTTAAGAGTTAAAAAATTAGAAAAAATAATTTTAATGATATCTGAAATAAAAACAGAAATTGAATTTTCAGCGCAAAACATAAATGATATCATCGACAGTCTTATTACTAAAGGCGATTTCGGATTACTGCCGTTTCTGAATAATCTGAAAGAAATTCTGTCAGACGGAGAAAATTTTGATTTTGCATGGAAAAAATCACTAACTGTAAAAGAAAATATCGGAGGATTAAAAAAAGAAGATGTTGAATTACTGCTTTCATTCGGTTCTTCACTGGGAAAAACCGATTCATCAGGGCAGATGAACAACTGTGAAATGCACATAAGATTTTTTGAAGAAAAACTGAAAAACGCAGTAAATGAGAAAAAAATGCTTTCAAGACCGGCAAAAGGCATAGGATTTGCCTGCTCACTGACGGTATTGATACTTTTTATGTGAGGTGAAGTATGGAGCTGATTATTAAAATAGCGTTAACAGGCATAACCGTTGCGGTGCTCGGTCAGATTCTCTCCCGTTCAGGCAGAGACGATTATGCAATGCTGACCGTGCTTGCCGGGATTGTTGCGGTAGTTCTTATGCTTCTGCCCGGTATTTCAGAGCTTTATTCCTCACTTTCGGATGTGTTTCGGTTTTGACAGAACAAATAATTAAAATTGTCGGGGTAACTGTAGTGTGCACAGTTGTTACTGTTATTGTAAGCAGATATATTCCCGAATATGTCCCCCTTGTTCAGATAGCGGGAATTATCGGAATTTTTCTGTCATTTTTTCCGGTGATTAAAGAGATTGGAGATTATTGCGAATATAATTTTACCGGAGGATTTTTTTCAGACGGATATTTTCTTGTTCTTTTCAAAGCATTGGGAATAGCGACAGTGTCAAAATTCGGTTCTGAAATCTGTAAAGACAGCGGTTCGTCAGCGCTTGCTTTCGCTTTGGAGCTTACGGCAAAAGCGGCAATTATTTCTCTTTGTCTGCCTATGCTTAAAAACCTTGCAGAAATTACATCGGGACTATTGAAAGGATAAAAATGAAAACTTTGTTCAAAATACTTTCAGCATTTTTACTGATATTTATTTGTTCACTTTCGGCACATTGTATTGATACCGGTGAATATTACGATTCCCAGATAAAATCAACAGATGCTGAAAAAATATATTCTTTTCTTGATGATGAATCAAAGGACCTCCTTTCTCAGCTCGGAATAGACAGCGTGGATTTCAAGTCACTTTATGATATAACGCCTCAAAGAGTATTCAGCCTTGTTTCCCAAACGGTAAAAGGCAAAGCAGGTGAACCGTTAAAGGCGGCAGCCAAGGTTATTTCAACAGTCATAATTATTTCTGCAGGTGAAGCGTTTATTGCAGATAATGACAAAATGAAAAGCGTTATAAATACGGCAGGGGTTTTATTTTCCGTAGCGGTTATAAGTGCGCCTGTCTGGCACGGGATAGAATCCGCAGTGTCAAGTATCGGAATGTGCTGTTCTTTTATGAAAACACTTATTCCCGTTCTTGCAGGCGCAGTTATTGCCTCAGGCAACCCTGCCGTTGCAATAAGCTTTCAGTCATGGGCATTTGCGGCGGCACAGTTTATTTCTTCATTTTGTCAAAGCTTTATCATGCCTGTTGTGGGGGCAGTAATTGCAGTTGATATTTCAGGCTCTGTTATTCCGAAATACAGGCTTGACGGCATAACTGAGCTTATTAAAAAAACCGTTATTTCGGTTTTATCATTTACATCAACTTTATATGTATCGTTTTTGGGAATAAAAGGTTTGCTTGCCGATTCTGCGGATTCAGTTGCAAATAAAGGAGTAAAGCTTGTAATCAGCTCAGTTGTTCCGGTTGTTGGGGGCGCATTGAGCGAAGCATACAGCGGAATTATCGGCTCGCTGACACTTGTAAAAAGTACATTGGGGATTTTCGGCATTGTCAGCGTATGCGTAATAACTCTGCCTTCTGTTATTAACCTGCTTATATGGATTTTTATTTTCAAAGGTATCTCTGCTGTGGGTAAGGTATTTATGCTTGATGAAATATCAAAGCTGTTTGATTCTCTTTCGTCCGCATTAACGCTTCTGAATGTTGTTCTTCTTTTTAACGGTATTCTGTTTATTATTTCAATGGCTATGGTTATAAATCTGAAATAACAGGTGAAATATTTACATGGAATTTATACGCACATGGGCGTTGGGACTTTGTATTTCGGCAATTACGGGTGCTGTTGTTATTGCCCTTTCGCCGTCAGGTTCTTTTGAAAAAAGCATTCGTATTGTAGTATCCGTATTTATTATCTGTACTATGATTTTACCTTTTTCTGACTCGGGAAGCGATATATTTCAGGATGATTTGTTCGTTTCAGACGAAAGTCTTTCCCAGGCTGAAAAACTTTCGCAGGAGGCTTACCGTCAAAGTGAAGAATATCTCAGAAGCTCTGTAATCACATTGCTCGGAAATAACGGAATATTTTGTGATGATGTAATCATAAAAATGAATACAGCTGATAACGCCGCAGTGATTCAGAGTATCACAGTTGTAAACCCCGATGCTGACGAGAGCAAGGTGAAAGCCTTAATAAAAGATACACTGGGTGTTGAAGTTCAGGTGAAGAACAATGAAAAAGATTAAAGAAATATTTTTATCAGTCATTAAAAAAATAAACCTTGATAAAAAATCCGCAGTTGTAATTGTTATCGGAATATTAGGAGTAATTTTGCTGGTTATTTCAGAATTTCTACCCGGAAAAGAGGCGAATATAAAAAATGATAACAGTAATGAAGCTGCAGATACGGTTTGCACTGATTACGAAAAAAACATTGAGCAAAGATTAAGCTCTATACTTTCTGAAATTCAGGGTGCAGGCAAAGTAAGCGTTATGGTAACTCTTGAAAGAACTGACAGAAATATTTATGCAATGGAAGAAAAGCAAAGCACCGGAAACAATTCGAGCTATGAAAACAAGCTTGTAACAATTAAATCGGAAGACGGAGAAAGCGGAATACTTATTACTGCCTCACAGCCCGAAATCCGTGGAGTTGCAATAGTTTGCACAGGAGGAAATTCAGCGGTTGTAAGGCAGAATATAACAGATACAGTTACGGCAGTGCTTGGAATAAGCGCAGCCAAAGTGAGTATAACAACAATGAAAACCACAACGGAGGATAATTATGAGCATTAAAATAAAAAAAGGCTATGCGGCTCTTGCGGCAATGATTTTTGCACTCAGCGCCGCCGTATTTATTAACTGGTACTATACTTCACCGAAAACCAAAGAAAACATAAATGACATGAAAGAAACAACTGTAAGTGAAAAAAATCTCGGTGATGCACAGTATGTTGCGGCAACTGCGGCAGACGGTCAGAATGAAAGCTTTGCCGATTTTGAAAATCAGCGAAAAACGGCTCATGCCGAGGCAAAGGAAACCCTCGAAAAAGTTATTAAGAGCCCTGACTCATCACAACAGGCGGTAAATAATGCAACCGAGTCACTTGAAGAACTGAGCAAAGCCATTAAGCGGGAAAATGACCTTGAAACATTGATATCCGCAAAAACAGGAAATAAATGTATAGTTATAATAGACAGCGGAGATATCCAGGTAATAACCGCCAAAGGAACTCTAAATGATAATATTACAATGCAGATAAAAGATATTATTATGAAACAGGGAGATTTTACACCGGAAAAATTTTCGATATTTGAGCTGAAATAAAAAAATCTGAGCAAACTAATATTTGAGGTTTGCATATTTATAAAAGGCGTAATGCAAGTACCGGCATTACGCTTTGATTTTTTACAGCGGAGGTCAACAGTTTGGATTTTTTTGATATTATAAAAATGGCAGGCGGACTTGCTCTTTTTCTTTTCGGCATGAGATATATGGGAGAAAAGCTTGAACAGCACGCAGGGGCAAGAATTGAACCTTTGCTTGAACGGTTTACAAAAAACAAATATAAAGGATTTCTGACAGGAGCTGTCAGTGCCGCACTTATGCAGTCATCCTCTGCCGTAACTGTTATGACCGTCGGTTTTGTTAATTCCGGCATTCTGTCGCTTACCAACGCAGTGGGTGTCATTATAGGCTCAAATGTCGGCACTACCGTAACATCATGGATACTTTCCCTTTCCGGAATTGAAGGGGGAACATTTTTTCTGAATTTATTAAAGCCTTCGTCTATTGCGCCCGTCAGTGGGGTAATAGGGATTTTACTTTATAACGGAAAAAATAAAAGAAAAAAAGATGCGGCAAGCGTACTTTTAGGATTTTCTGTTTTAATGACAGGTCTTAATATTATGGCTGAATCTGCGGAGGGAATAAAAAATGAACCCTGGATATCGGAAATGCTGACATTTTTTAAAAATCCTGTTTTAGGTGTGCTTTCAGGAGCACTGTTAACTGCTCTTGTCCAGTCTTCTTCGGCATCTGTGGGGATTTTGCAAACCCTGTCACTTACCGGCGGAATTTCTGTTTATTCCTGCATTCCCATAATTCTCGGTCAGAATATCGGAACATGTGTTACAACTGTTATTTCCAGTGCGGGAACAAGTATAAACGCTAAAAGAACCGCCCTTGTTCACCTTTATTTCAACACCTTCAGCGCAGTGATTTTTTATGCTTTATTCATGGTTTTCATCAGAATTGTGCCTCAAAAATCAATATTTTTCCCTGCAGATACAGTGGATATCGCTGTAATACACACTGTCTTTAACCTGTTTGCCGCTGCAATTATGCTTCCGATATCGAATTATCTTGAGAAAATTGCCGCTAAATCCGTCAGGTTTGCAAAAAACTGTTGACCTTAATAAAAAAATATTATAAAATAAAATGTAATTTTGTATAAAGGGGGAATATAAGCTGGAACGAAAAAAAAGGCGTGCCTTAAAAAGAGGACTGCTTAATCTTGCAACAATTTCATTCTCTGTTTTAGCAATAGTGCTTATTATTCTCCTTATTATTTCTGACAGTGAAAGAGTTCAGAACTGGTGGCAGACTTATCAGGATTATCTTACGGCGGCACAGAACAGAGTTGAAGTAACAGACAGTAAAGGCTATCTGTTGTTTACTATTATGTTTCTGTTTGCATTCAAAGCATTTATTCCCCTTTACCCATTGTCCCTTGTGTGCACCGCCACCGGTGCGGTATTCCCGGTTTATCTGGCAATACCTGTAAACATATTAGGTATGTCAATGCACTATTCACTGAAATATGCTTTGGGAAGAAAGCTCGGACCTGGCGGAGCAAATGTAATTCTGAAAAGAAACGAAACAATCCGCACTATTATGAAAACCGACGACACAGGTAATCCGTGGCTGCTTGTAGCTTTCAGGATGATACCGTTTGTGCCGGTAAATCCCATAAGCCAGCTTTACGGTTCGCTTGGCTTTGATTATAAGAAGTTTTTGCTTCTTTCCCTGCTGGGGTACTCTCCCCTGCTGATTTCATATACTGTTGTGGGCAGGAATGTTTATAATCCCCTTTCACCCGGATTCCTGTTGCCGCTTATAATTCTTGCAGTATTGGGAGCTATTATTTCCTATGTAATAAAAGTCTGCTGGTTTTACAGCGAAAAAAGGAGAAAGAAAAATGGCAGAATTGAAAATATTGAAGCAAAAGCTTCAAAATAATGAACTGGACAATGAGCTTCTCAGTGTATATACACCTGACCTGCTTGACATACAGAAAGAAAGACACATTTCAGTGCTTAATACATATTCGGAGCTTTACGGTGATAACGGTGATATTTTTGTATTCAGTGCTCCCGGCCGAACTGAGGTCGGCGGTAATCACACCGATCATAATCACGGTAAAGTTCTTGCGGCAAGTATAAATCTTGATACTATAGCCGCAGCATCAAAAAGAAGCGATAATTTTATTTTTGAAAAATCATCAGGTCACGGAATGAATAAGGTTGACATTACAAACCTTGAACCTGATGAAAATGAATACGGTATGTCCTGTGCGCTAATCAGAGGAATGTGCGCCGGATTCAGAAAATACGGATATAATATCGGCGGATTTAATTCAACAGGTGTAACTCAGGTTCTTTCCGGCTCGGGTCTTTCATCTTCCGCTGCGTATGAAGTTCTTATCGGAACTATTCTTAATTATCTTTATAACGACGGAAAAGTTTCAAGCGTTGACATTGCAAAAATTGCTCAGTTTTCCGAAAATGTTTATTTCGGAAAGCCAAGCGGGCTTATGGACCAGATGGCGTGCTCGGTAGGCGGATTTATTTCTATTGATTTTAAGGATAACTCAAATCCCGTTATTTCTAAAATTGATTTTGATTTTGCAAAAACAGGTCATTCTCTGTGCATTATTGATACAAAAGGCAGTCACGCCGATTTAACAGATGAGTATGCCGCAGTAAGAGGAGAAATGGAAGCCGCCGCAGGCATTTTCGGCAAACAGGTATTAAGAGAAGTTGACGAAAACGAATTCTATAAAAAAATACCCGAAATAAGAGAAAAATGCGGTGACAGAGCAGTTCTTCGTGCATCACATTTTTATAATGAAAATCACAGAGTTGATAAACTGAAAGCAGCATTATCCGAAAATAATTTTGATAAATTTAAAAACATAATCATTGAAAGCGGACATTCTTCATATATGTTTAATCAGAATGTTTTTTCAACAAAAAATGTTTCCGGTCAACCCGTATCGGTTGCGCTTTGCATGTGCGAAAATATTCTTAACGGCAAAGGTGCATGGCGTGTTCACGGCGGAGGATTTGCAGGCACTGTTCAGGCTTTTGTCCCGGACAGTATGCTTAATGAATTTAAGGAAAAAATCGAGGATGTTTTCGGCGAAAACACTTGTCATATTCTGAAAATCAGAAATATCGGCGGTACAAAATTATATTGATATTAAACGGCTGCTTCGGCGGTCGTTTTAAGCTTGGGGAGTGATTATTATAAATATAAAAAATGTTCTTTTTGAACTTGCGGAATGCCCGTCTGTTTCAGGTGACGAAAGCGGAACATACAGAAAAATAACTGAATATCTCAGTAAATATATGTCTGTTAAATCAGACGCTCTTAACAATATTATCGGAGAAAATGACGGTGAAGGCAGTCATATAATGCTTGAAGCTCACATTGATTCAATCGGAATGACAGTTACTGAAATCGGAGATAACGGTTTTATCCGTATGGACAAGTGCGGCGGAATTGATTTGCGCACACTGTCGGCTCACGATGTTGTAATTCACGGCAAAAAAGATATTTACGGAGTAATAACTTCTGTGCCTCCCCATCTTGCGGAAAATTCAAAATCAGCCGTAGGGTTTGATGAAATAACGGTTGATACCGGACTTACCCACGGCGAAGCTCATAACTTTATCGGTTTAGGGGACAGAATTTCTTTCGTTGCCCTATGCAGAGAGATGCTAAACAATACTGTCTGCGGTGCTTATTTTGACGATAAGGCAGGTGTATGCGCCGTACTTCGCTGTCTTGAAATTCTAAAAGAAAAGAATTGCAGTAAAAAAATCACCGTACTGTTTTCTTCACAGGAGGAAACAGGAGGAAGCGGTGCTGTTGCAGGAGGATTTTGCTGTGATGCTCAGAAGAGCATCAGCGTTGATGTAAGCTTTGCAAAAACCCGCAATACACCTGTAAGTATTACGGCAGAAACAGGTAAAGGTACACTGATAGGATACGCTCCCTGCCTTGACTATAATTTCAGCAATGAGCTTGCGGATATTGCAAAAAGCAAAAATATACCGTTTCAGCTTGAAATTATGAGCGGCAGTACAGGAACAGATGCCGACAAGCTTGCAATTTCAAAAGGCGGAAGAAAAGCGGCACTGCTTTCAATTCCCCTGAAAAATATGCATACTCCGGCAGAAGTTGTTTCGATTGACGATATTGAATATACTGCTCAGCTTATGGCTGAATATATTCTGAGTGACGGAGGTGCCGATTTATGATAAAAACTGTTGAAAATCTTTGCAGATTATGCGGTACATCCGGCAGAGAAAACGAAATCAGAGATTATATAATAAGTGAAATTAAACCTTTTGCTGATGAAATTACAGTTGACCCTCTGGGGAATATTATTGTATTCAAAAAAGGCAGAAAGCCCTCTTTGAAAAAAGTTATGCTTGATGCTCACATGGATGAAGTAGGATTCATAATAACATCAATCAATTCAGACGGTAGCCTTTTATTTGAATGTGTCGGCGGAATAAGCACATCTGTTATGACAGGCATCCATGTCACTGTGGGTGAAAAGAAAATCCCCGGTGTAATAGGAGTTACCCCCATTCATCTTTCAGACAAAGAAAAAAGGAATGAGTACCCTGAAAAAAGTTCAATGGTAATTGACATAGGAGCATGTTCAAAAGATGAAGCTGAAAAATATGTTTCTCCCGGCGACTGTGCATATTTCTGCTCTGACTTCATTAAATTCGGAAACGGATTTATAAAATCAAAAGCTCTTGATGACAGAGCCGGATGTGCAATTCTTATGGAAATGATAAAAAACGAACAGCCTTTTGATTTGTACTTCACTTTTTCAGCAGGTGAAGAAGTGGGACTCGGAGCAGCCGGAGCGGCGGCTTTTACAGTAAGACCAGATTACGCTATTGTTGCAGAAGCAACAACTGCCGCAGATTTACCCGGAGTTCCCGAAGAAAAAACTGTCTGCAAATCAGGATACGGCCCTGCCGTTTCTTTTATGGACAGAGCAACTGTTTACGATAAAGAACTGTTTAATTTTTCTTTGAAAAAGGCTGAGGAAAATCATATTAAAGTTCAGCCGAAAGCGTCAGTTACGGGCGGCAATAATGCCGGTTCGATTCATAAAGCCGCAGGCGGAATAAAAACTGTTGCCGTTTCTTTGCCCTGCCGATATCTTCATTCACCGGCGTGTGTTATTAAAGAGGAAGATTTATATTCTTCATACGAGCTGATTTCACTTCTTTCACAGGAGCTTGCAAATGATTCGATTGGTTGAAAACAGATGTGAATTACTTAAAAAAATCTGCTCCGGAGATGTTTTCGGAACAAGAATACTGTCCTACTTTAACACCTACGGGGGAAAGTTTGATTTTGTCAGGGTGTGGATTCAGCTTGACGATAATGAAAACCCCGTTGCGGCAATTTCCCTTGTTGAAGGTGATATGACTTTAACCTGCTGTGACAGTGCGGACTTTGATGAAATTAAAGCGTTTATTGACATGACGGATTATTTGTCATTACAATGTGACCGCAGCGTTATGAAAAAGACAGGGATAAAAGAAAGCTTATGGGGATATATTGTTGAGTATAAAAATATTCAGCCGGTAAACAGCGAAAATGTCAGCTTCAACAAAGACTTCAAACAAATGTATTCGATTATAAAATGTGCCGGTCTTGTAGGAGTGGGCGAATATCTGCCGTGGCTTTCGGATATTTCATACAGAACAAATCACGGCGCATCTCTTACTGCGGCAGTTTATAACGGTGATGAAATGCTTTCCTGCGCTTCTGCTCTTTTTATTACGGAAAACAGCGCCCTGCTGGGTGCGGTTGCAACAAAAGAAGAACACAGAGGCAACGGCTTCGGAAGTGTTCTGGTTAAAACATTGGGCAATAAAATGTTAAGCCTCGGCAAACGCACCATGCTCCTTTGTAAAAATGATTCTATTACGGAGTTTTATAAATCTATCGGTTTTGAAATAATCGGTGAATGGGGATTAAAAGAGTGAAGTATTGACATTTTTTTTATAATATATTAGAATTAGCTCAACATTTTAATTAAAGGAGAGTAATTATGAAAAGAGTTTTATCTGTTATAGTAAGTATGCTTCTTGTTGTTGGTATTTGTTTTACATTTTACGGCTGCGGCAGTGATGAAAAGAAAATCATCGGCGAATGGAAATGTAAAGCAGATTTCACAAAGTATGTAAATGATGAACTGGGCAAAGAAGATGAGCTCAAATCCCTTATCGGTGATTTTAAGTTTAAGAATCTCACCCTTGATTTTACATTTGTTTTTGATGAAGACGGTAAAGTTGAATTTTCATGTTCTGATAAAGCAAGAGATAAATTTTCAAAAGAATTTACTGACCAGTTTATCGGTGCTTTAAGTGATAAGCTGAGCGGTTTGGGCATTACAGAAGACCAGATAAGAGATGAATTTGCCGATTCGAGCGATGCTTTTGTTCCCGAAATTGATGATGAAGAGTCATACTATAAAATTGAAGACGGCAAAATCTATCTTTCAGATGATGAAGACAGCTTTGACGATGATGACGATTCATACTTTGAATATAAATTTGAAAATAAAGATGAATTGATTTTTGAATCCTGTTCTGATAAAGACGCCGAAAATCTTTTCGGAGAATTCCCTGCAACTCTTGAAAGACAGAAATAATTAAATTAAGTTAATAAACAAATTAAGGATTTTAGGATAATATCTATCAGATACATCTTAAAATCCTTTTTTATGTTAAATCAACAGCAAAATTTTATTGACAAAATAGCATAAACAATATACAATAAAGATTGTTAAAAATTTAAACAAGTTTAATCGGAGGAAGATAAAATGGGTTTTACAATAGCTCAGAAAATCATTAAAAACCATTTGCTTTCAGGGGATATGACCCAGGGCAGTGAAATCGGATTAAGAATTGACCAGACTCTTACTCAGGACGCTACCGGTACAATGGCATATCTTGAATTTGAAGCAATGGGTGTTAAAAGAGTAAAGACGGAGCTTTCTGTTGCATATATTGACCATAACACATTGCAGACAGGATTTGAAAATGCAGATGACCATAGGTTTATCGGCAGTGTTGCGAAAAAGAGAGGGCTTCGTTTTTCACGCCCCGGTAACGGCATTTGCCATCAGGTTCATTTGGAAAGATTCGGAGTGCCGGGCAAAACCCTTATCGGTTCAGACAGTCACACCCCGACAGGCGGCGGTATAGGTATGCTTGCTATGGGAGCAGGCGGACTTGATGTTGCAGTTGCAATGGGCGGCGGAGCGTATTATATTACAATGCCCAAAATGGTAAGAGTTAATCTTACAGGAAAGTTACAGCCGTGGGTTGCCGCAAAAGATATTATTCTTGAAGTTCTCAGAATTATGTCAGTTAAAGGCGGCGTAGGTAAAATTGTTGAATACGGCGGAGAAGGAGTTAAAACTCTTTCTGTTCCCGAAAGAGCAACAATTACAAATATGGGCGCAGAGCTTGGTGCAACAACATCCGTTTTCCCGTCTGATGAAATCACAAAAGCTTTTCTTAAAGCTCAGGGCAGAGAAAAAGACTGGTCAGAGCTTAAGGCTGATGAAGATGCGGTTTACGATGAAATAATAAACATTGACCTTAATAATCTTAAACCTCTTGCAGCAATGCCCCATATGCCCGATAATGTTAAATCAGTTGAAGAAATCGGCGAAATTAAAGTTGACCAGGTCTGCATAGGTTCATGCACAAACTCATCGCTTCTTGATATGCTTAAGGTTGCCGCAATTCTTAAAGGCAAAACCGTTCATCCCGGTGTAAGCCTTTCAATAGCACCGGGTTCAAAACAGGTTCTTAATATGCTTTCACGCTGCGGTGCCCTTGCAGATATTATTGATGCAGGTGCAAGAGTTCTTGAATCTGCCTGCGGTCCCTGCATAGGAATGGGTCAGTCACCTAATTCAAAAGGTATTTCATTAAGAACATTCAACCGCAACTTTGAAGGCCGTTCGGGTACTGCTGATGCAGGTATTTATCTTGTCAGCCCGGAAACTGCCGCAGCTTCTGCTCTTACAGGCGTATTTACCGACCCGAGAAAGCTTGGCGAAGCACCCGAAATTGAAATGCCCGATGAATTTATTATTAACGATAATATGATAGTAATGCCTGCTTCTGTTGAGGAAGCTGATGATGTGGAGGTTATTTACGGTCCGAATATTAAACCGTTCCCCACAACAAAACCGTTGCCTGAAAGTATCACGGCAAAAGCAGTTCTTAAAGTCGGCGATAATATTACAACCGACCATATTATGCCGGCAGGTGCAAAAATACTGCCCTACCGTTCTAACATTCCGTATCTTTCAAATTTCTGCTTCAAACAGTGTGATGAAAAATTCGCAGAACACTGCAAGCAGGCAGGCGAAGGTATTATTATCGGCGGCGCAAATTACGGTCAGGGTTCTTCAAGAGAGCACGCCGCTCTTGTTCCGCTTTATCTGGGAATTAAAGCAGTTATTACAAAATCCTTTGCAAGAATACACTGCGCAAATCTTGTTAATGCAGGCATAATACCGTTTACATTCAAAAATCCTGAGGATTATGACAAAATCAGTGTAAACGATACGCTTCAGCTTCCGGATATCAGAGATATCATTGAAAACGGCAAATCCGCTGTTCTTAAAAACATCACAACAGATGAAAGCTATGAGCTTGATTATCAGCTTTCAGAAAGACAGGTTCAGGTTATCCTGGCAGGCGGTCTTCTTGATTACACGAGAGAATCAAATAAATAATATATGGGAGTAGATGTTATGACAGAATTACAAATGAAAAACGCTGTTGAAAAATTCGAAGCTCTTGTAAGAGAACAGAATGAGCGTTCTGAAAAAATTAAGGCACAAGGCGATTTTGTTGATTATGCAAATCTTGATAAAGTTATTATCGGTGTTTGCGGTGGTGACGGTATCGGCCCGATTATCACAAAAGAAAGTGCAAGAGTACTTGAATATATGCTTGCAGACAAAGTTAAAGCCGGAAAAGTTGAGTTTAAGGTAATAGACGGTCTCACAATCGAAAACCGTGTTGCCGCAAACAAAGCAATACCTGACGATGTTATGGAGGAGCTTAAATCCTGCCATGTTATTCTTAAAGGACCGACAACAACACCTCAGGCCGGCGACCCGTGGCCGAATATTGAAAGTGCAAATGTTGCAATGAGAAAGGCTCTTGACCTTTTTGCAAATGTACGCCCTGTTAAAATCCCTGAAGAAGGGATTGACTGGACTTTCTTCCGTGAAAATACAGAAGGTGCATACGCAGTCGGTTCAAAGGGAGTTAATGTTACTGATGACCTTGCTATGGACTTTGTTGTTACAACAACAGAAGGCTCTGAAAGAATAGCAAAGCTTGCTTATGAATACGCAAGAAAAAATAAAAAAGACAGAGTTTCAATTATTACAAAAGCCAATATTATTAAAACTACAGACGGTAAATTCCTCAATCTTTGCAAAAATATCGGTAAAGATTATTCTGAAATCACAACTGATGAATGGTATATTGATATTACAACAGCAAAGCTTATTGACCCCAAACGCCGCAAGGACTTCAAAGTGTTTGTTCTTCCCAATCTTTACGGAGATATTATTACAGATGAAGCCGCTGAATTTATGGGTGGTGTAGGTACCGCCGGCAGTGCTAATATCGGTAAAAAATATGCTATGTTTGAAGCTATTCACGGTTCTGCTCCCAGAATGATTAAAGAAGGAAGAGGAAAATACGCAGACCCGTGTTCAATGCTTCGTGCATCAGTTATGCTTCTTTCTCATATTGGCGAACAGGATAAAGCCGACCTTCTTGAAAAAGCACTTGACAAATGTCTTTACGAAGAAAAGAAATACCGGATTACAGGCCGTGATACAGGCTGTACCTGCAGTGAATTCGGCGATTATGTAATGGAAACCGTTCGTTCACTGTGTGAATAAGAGGTAAAAAAGATGCCGAAAAATGATAATAATATTTCAATGTCCGTTATAAAAAGAATGCCCAGATATTACAGATTTCTGGGTAACCTGAAAAAGAACGGAGTTGAAAGAATATCTTCAAAAGAGCTGTCTAATAAAATGGGCTTTACAGCTTCTCAGATAAGGCAGGACCTGAATTGTTTCGGCGGATTCGGTCAGCAAGGGTACGGATATAATGTTGAACAGCTTCATAATGAAATCGGTGCAATATTAGGTGTGAATAACAGTCATCCGACTATTATTATCGGCATGGGTAATCTCGGCAGAGCCATAGCCGCTCACATGAAATTTGAAAAAAGCGGATTTGAAGTTATAGGAATGTTCGATATTGATTCCAATATTGTCGGCGAAACGGTAAACGGTCTTCCCATTACCGATATTTCCGAACTTGAAGAATTCTGCAACCGTTATAATCCGTCCGTTGCCGTGCTTTGTATTCCCGAAAGCTCCGCAAAAGAACTTGTACCTGTTCTTATTTCTTCGGGAATAAACAATTTCTGGAATTTCAGTCATTTTGATATTGCAGCCGAATATCCCGGCACTGTTTTGGAAAATGTACATCTTAAAGACAGTCTGATGACCTTGAATTATCAGATAATAAACAATGAGATTTGATTTGCGGGTGATAGAATGATAATAGATGCTCATTGCCATGTTTACCCGGATAAAGTTGCCTCAAAAGCTTCCGATGCAACAGGTTCATTTTACAGCCTGAAAATGAGATATGACGGAACTGTTTCAGCTTTACTTGAAACAGGCAAATCTGCCGGGATTGATAAATTTATTATTCAGTCTGTTGCGACAACTCCGAAACAGGTCAGAATTATCAACAGTTTTATTGCGGATACAGTAAAACGCTACGACGGTATTATGTACGGATTGGGGACACTTCATCCTGACAGTGAAGACCTACACGGAGATGTGAAGCATCTCATTTCCCTGGGACTTAAGGGCGTAAAGATGCATCACGATATGCAGAACTTCAAGCTTGACGATTATCGCTGTCTTAAAATATATGAACTGTGTGAAAAGTACGGTCTTCCCATGCTGCTTCATGCAGGTGACAGCAGATATGACAATTCAAATCCCAACAGACTTGCCCCGATTCTTGATATTTATTCAGACCTCAGAGTTATCGGTGCCCATTTAGGCGGATATTCATTGTGGGAAGAAGCGTGTGAAATACTGAGCGGAAAGGATAATCTTTATGTCGACTGCTCATCATCGTTTTTTGCGCTTGATGATGAAACCATCGTAAGAATTATCAGAAAATACGGCACAGACAATGTTGTTTTCGGATCGGATTATCCCATGTGGAATCCATCCGTCGAGGTCGAAAGACTTAAAAGCCTTCCGTTGACAGATGAAGAAAAAGAAAAGATTTTTTTCCGTAATGCTATAAGAATTTTTAATCTCGAATAAATCTATAAAAATGAGGCTGTGACAAAACAGCCCCATTTTTGCTTTTCGGCGGTTAAATATATGTGCAAAAATAATGTACATTTGTAAACAAAGGAGCTAAGGGTTCTTTAACTGTACCCTTAAGCTCCTTATAATTTTTAGTTATATAAATGTGTTAGATTAAAAATCCAGCGTATCAACTTCTTTTATAAGCTGTGCAATTTTCTGCTTACAGTAATCTACTGTCTTTCTGCCTTCTTCCTGTTTTTCTTGACCACGCTTGATTATATGACGCATAAATCTCAAATAGCTTAATAATCTGACTTTATTCTCAACTTCCGTTACTCTGTCTGCATCATCTGTTTCAAGATATAAAGGCAAAAACTTTTTCCAGATTTCACAGGCAACACTGTACGGGAAACTGAGGAAATTTTCAACAATCGTGGGATTTATTTCGCCGAATCCTACAAAAGTAATATAAACATTTGCAAGCTCTATAACAGGATGTCCCTGTGAAAGAGTATCCATATCAATAAGGAGCGTTTCTCCGTTCTGATACATTATATTATTTGTGTGATAGTCGCAGTGAACAACATTAAGAGTATCGGGCAATTCGTCAATCATGCTGTAGAGCTTTTCATACTGCTCATTTTCCAGCTCAGGTTTTGCAGTATTAAGCCACTGAAAAACTGTGCCTTTTATTGCACCGATTTCATTCTCGGGAAGAAAAGATGAATGTATTTTTTTAAGTAAATTTGTTATTTCTTTTACATAAACATCAATGTTTTCCGTGTCTTCTGAAATAACAGCAGAATATGATTTTGCATCCAGAAGTTCAAAAACAGAGCCGTAGCTGTCACCGACTTTAACAATATCATAAGAAATTGCAGTGGGTATCCCGAGCACAAATGCTTTTCTTGCAAGCTCACGCTCTTTTTTTATATCAGGAAGGCTGTCAGGGTTGTTATACACCTTAACTATTGTTTCATCATCATATCTGTAAACAGTTCCCTTTGCGCCCTTTCCTATTATTTTACAACCGTCAACAGATAATTTTCTGAAAGCTTTTTCAATATTTATTATTTCTGTAAAGCCTGTCATTTCAAAAATATCATACACTTCAGAAGATACATTTTTTATTTTAACTTCCGAATAGCTTTTTCTCATTCTTAAAATAACTCTGAGACCTGCACTTGAAATATAATCCAGCTTTTCAGCATCAAATGTGAGCATATCAAATTCAGAAGCTTCCGTTATCGAAACAATATTATCTTCAACTTCTTTTGCATTTGTTGAATCAATTTTCCCCTGCAAAAATATGGTAAGTTCGTTATCGTTTATTTTGTATTCCATAAAAATTCCTCCGATTTTTCGTTAAACAGATATTCAACTCTTGCCTTAAATTCACGATAAGCATCATATTCCGACAAATCGGAAAGAGAATCAAGAATTGTTCTGTAATACCATTCCTGTTTTTTCGGGTCTTTCTGATTAAATCTGTCCCAGAAATTTCCCGTACAATTATTTATTTCTCTGCAAAAACCACGGACATTTGAAAGCTTATCACCCAGCCACATTTTCTTAACATCCAAATCTTTAGTTGATTTCAGCATGGTAAGCGTTTCTTCTTTACGAATCTGCCATGTTTCATAAGGCGGCAAATCCGCACGCTTATTCTCAGTTTCCGTAAGAACAAGAAGATAAACACGCTTTCCGAAATGCTCCTTGATTTCTTCAAGAGTCGTATCTGTATCCTCAACTGTATCATGAAGAACGCAGGCAGCAAGAAGTTCCTGATTATCAGACATTGTTGCGGCTATTGATGCAACCTCCATCGGATGAACAAAATACGGTGCGTCTGACATTTTTCTCCTCTGTCCGCTGTGTTTTTTACAGGCAAAAATCACAGCTTCATCAAAAAGTTCCATTTTTTATCACCTTTTTACATTTTACTCGGGAATAATATCGAATGAAAAACTGAATTGTTTCTCATCAAACAATCTCCAGGGTTCAAGATATGCGAATGACGGACAGTCGCTGTGCATTTTATAATCAAGTGAAATAATTGTTTTATCAAGCGGAACAAGCTCATCATCATGCTGTGTTTCAAGAAGCTGTTCATCACTGTAATGCTTTGCATTAAACAAAAATCCCTGTTCGCTGACATCATAAAACGCAAGACCGTTTCCGTTTGAATTAACTACACGGGCACATTTCGTTTTGTAATGGGCCGAGCACTCAGTAGGAACAACATAATGTTCAAAATTATCCGTAACTGTAGTGCGATAATCAGAAATAATCTGGCTTCTGAATCTGTCGCAGTATGTTTCAACCGGTCCGTAACCTAAATAATTCATAGTTTCAAAATCGGCAGGCATTACAATATTAAGCCCGAATCTGGGAAGAACGGGAACTCTGTGCGCAACATCTGCTTTAACTGAAATGTTCAACTTTCCGCAGGAACTAAATGTATATTTTACATCCGCCCAAATCGCAGGCGGCATTGCAGGAGAAGCAAAAGATATTTTTGAAAGCAAAACAATTTCATCTTCTGTATGCTTAATAATTTCCGTGGAATAAGTTTTCTGAATTGCTTTATCAAATCTTGCACGCTTCCATTCATTCTGCGTTCCGTTACTCGGATGATAGCTTCTGTTCAGATTAAAGCTTACAGGTTCTTTAAGAAGCTCCCGTCCGTTATTTATTGAAATAATTCTGCCTGTTATTTTATCATAAACATAGTCGACATCTTTACAGGTGATTTTTATTTTAGTACGGTTTTCACAAAGCTTTAACAAAGATTTTTCCTTTTTCTCAGGTTCAACCGGACAATCCTGTAAAATAAACTGTTTATGACCTGCCTCATAATCTTTTTCAGCCCAAAGAGTTTTATCCTTCTGACAAAGACGAATAATAAGCGTTGTAAATCCATTCATTTCAAATTCGTCAAACAGTGAATATTCTCTTGTTTCTCTTGCGGGGATATCAGTATCATTTATAATCCCTGATTTTATTTCACTGCCGTTTACTTCCAAAGCCCATTTAATATAATAGTCTGAAAGCGATGTGAAGTAATTTTTATTTTTAACGGTTATTTTTCCGTTTTTATACTCGGCATCAAAAGGCTGATATGTTATTTTCATATCGTAATATCCCGGTCTCGGTTTTCTGTCAGGGTAGACAAGTCCGTCAACACAATAAACATAATCGTTGGGATAATCGTTGAAATCGCCGCCGTAACGGTATTTAGGATTTTCAACTGTTCCGATATTCACTGCATGGTCGGTAAGCTCCCATACACAACCGCCGCAATAATTATCATAATCTTCAAATTTGTCCCAGTGAAGAGGAATATCCCCCGTGCTCCATGCTGCAACATATTCACAGTAAAAAAACGGCTTTTTATTATCAGGATTATTAAGATACTCTTCAAGATATGTAAGCGGCGCATACATACGGCTTTCCACATCGGAAATATCAGTAAAATCCTTTTTCAGTCTTTCCTGATATTCAAGGTGTGCATTTTCGTAATGAATAATTGCCTTGGGTTGTCTGCTTCTTATGTATTCAGCCATACAACGGTGATTTTCACCGCAGCCGGATTCATTGCCTAATGACCACATTATAACACAGCCGTGGTTTTTATCACGCTCAAAAAGTCTTCTTGCTCTGTCAACACAGGCTTCTTTCCATTCCGGAACAGTTGTAAGATGAGCCCAGTAATCCCAGTACCAGTCACCGTAGTTATATCCCATTCCGTGACTTTCGAGGTCAGCCTCGTCAACAATCATCATTCCCAGCTCATCGCACATCTGAAGGAACCTGGGGTCATTTGGGTAATGAGATGTTCTGACAGTATTTACATTTGCTCTTTTAAGCAAAAGCAAATCGTTCATCATGTGTTCTGCGGAAACAGTATATCCCGTTTCAGGATGACTGTCATGGCGATTTATACCACGAAGCTTGATTTTTTTGCCGTTGAAAAGGAAGCATCTTTCTTTAATTTCAACTTTTCTTAAAGCAACGGGAATTAAAATCCACTCGTCGCAGGAAAATATTTTTAATTTATAAAGTTTAGGATTTTCAGCGCTCCACATTTCAGGTGAATTAAGTGAAATTGATGTTTTTTCACTTAAACTGCCTTTTGAAACAACATTGCCGCAGGGTGAAACAAGAGTATATTCACCGTCGGCACATACTGTAAAATCAATATTCACCGCAATATCCGCTTTTGAAAAATCACTGTTGAAATCAGTATCAACAAAAATATCTCTTATATGATTTTCGCTTCTCTCAAGAATATATACATCACGGAAAATACCCGAAAGACGGAAGAAATCCTGATCTTCCATATATGAGCCGTCGCAGAATTTTACAACAAGCACTTCAAATTTATTCTCTCCGTTTACAATAGCATCAGTTATATCAATTTCACTTGTGCAGTGACTTACCTGACTGTAGCCTTTAAACACTCCGTTCACCCAAAGATAAAAGCAGGGTGCAACGCCTTCAAAATTTATATAATATTTTTTGTATTCCTTTTTATATAAGCTGACTGTTTTTCTGTAAAATCCGCATGGAATAACATCAGGAAGAAACGGAGGGTCAACAGGATAGGGATAATCCTGATTTATATAATTCGGCACATCATACCCTCTGTCAAAATAAAGCTGCCAGTTTGACGGAACATCAATTTTATCTTTACATTTAATCTGAGAAGTAAAATCATCCGCTTCTATTTCAAGCTCCTCAACATTTTCAAAAAATGAAAAGTCCCATTCCCCGTTAAGTGACCTGAAAAGCTCCGAATTTTCTCTGTCAGCCAATATGTTTTTATCCGTATTAAACGGCACAAAATAAGCTCTCGGTTCTTCACAGCCGATGTGTAAAGATTTCAGCTGTCTGTAATATCTGTCTGCCATAATATTCTCCTTATGCAAGTCTTGTAAACACTCCGAGTATTCTTTTTACGCATGCTTCCAAATCAGCACGGGTAATTCTTCCGTCTTCAAGTCCTGCTTTTAAGTCCTCGGGATATCCGATATGCATTTTCATATCGTTACCGGCTTTAACTTCTTTAACAGGGTCATTTTTTACACCCCAGTCTGTGGTAACCATTCCTTTGAATCCCCACTCGTTGCGAAGTATTCCGGTAAGAAGCTCCCAGCTTTCCGAAGTATGCTGACCGTTAATCAGGTTATACGATGACATAACCGTCATAGGGTCTGCTTCTTTTACGCAGATTTCAAAGCCTTTAAGATATATTTCACGAAGTGCTCTTTCCGAAAGTCTTGAATCACTTGCAAAACGGTTCGGCTCTTTATTATTACACGCAAAATGTTTTATGGACACTGCAACCTTTTGAGACTGAATACCTCTTGTTGCCGCTGCGGCGATTTTGCCTGCAACAACCGGGTCCTCGGAATAATATTCAAAGTTTCTTCCGCAAAGAGGATTTCTGTGAATATTCATAGCAGGAGCAAGCCATATTCCGATATTATTTTCTCTTATTTCGGAAGCTGCTGCTTTTCCCACCTGATAAGCAAGCTCCGTATCCCACGAAGAAGCAATAAGCGTTGCGCACGGGAACAATGTTGTGGGAATACCCAGTTTTTCGTCAAGTCTCAGACCTGCAGGTCCGTCAGCAGTCGGAACAGCGGGAACACCCAGCCTTTTAAGCCCGCCGAAGCAGCCTGTATTGGCAACACCGGTCGGCTCATGACCTCCTACAAAATCCATAAGCTCCTCATCGGTAAACTGTTTTACAAATTCATCAAGTGTTATTGTTTCTCCGACTTTCGTAAAATCAACATCATTTTCCGGAGCTTTTGCATCTGAAAGTTTATTTTCACCGTAATAATATTCACATTCTCCTGTAGGTAGCTGTTCATAGCTTCCGTCTGCCAGCAATCGCTTTTTAAGCTTAAACGGTCTGCAATACTGTGTAAGCTGAGAAACGACCGTATCTGCTTCAACTTTATATGTAAAATCTGTTTTTTTATTATCTCTGGATGAATTTCCGATATAGAATGAATATTCGCCTTTTTCAAGTACATAAGCAGATTTTCGGATTTTTCCCAAATCATCAAAGCTTGCCATGTCACTTATATCAAAGCTCAGTGCAACAATTTCACTTTCGCCGGGAGCAAGAAGCTTTGTTTTCTTAAATGCGGCAAGCTCCAGTGACGGCTTGCCTAATTTCCCCTGAGGCGCACTGTAATAAAGCTGAACTACTTCTTTACCGCTGAATTTGCCCGTATTTTTAACATTAACTGCGGCTGTGATTTTACCATCTGATTCACCGCAGACAGCACCGTTTATTTCAAAGTCAGTATATGAAAGTCCGAAGCCGAAAGGATAACGAACAGCGTCTTTTTTCATAGTTTCAAAATAGCGGTAGCCTACAAAAATATCGTCACTGTAATCAACATGCTCAAAACATTCCGCATAATCATCCTTACTCGGATAATAATCGTAGCTCTTTGTCACCGTATCCGCAAGCTTACCTGAAGGGTTGACATCGCCGCATAAAATATCAGCTATTGCGGCTCCGCCTTCCATTCCGCCCTGCCATGATTCAAGAACAGCCTGAACACCGTCATTTTCAGCAAAATATTCACAGTCAAGAACTGCGCCTGTATTAAGCACAATAATAACCTTTTTAAAAAGCTTCGTTGCCTTATCAATAAGATCTTTTTCAAGTTCAGAAAGGTAGTAGTCACCTGCCTGTGCTTTTCTGTCAGTTCCCTCAGCGGAAAATCTGCTGACAGTAATAATCGCAGTATCTGCAAAATCAGCAGCGGATTCAATAAGAGAATCAGGCACAAGCGCCTCAGTAACATGCATTCTGTTAAAAGTATCATAGGTCATATCGTCACGCTTCTGGCAAAACTCCATTGCATTAACAACATCCCATATTTTATTTATCTCTTCCTGAGTAAGAACCTTTTTGCCTTCTTCTTTAACATATTCTTTGTAAAAATCAGAAAGAGGCTTATATATTTCAACTTTGCCGTCTTTTTCTTTTTCGCAGAAGCCTTCATAAATGTTTTTTACATAACGGCAATATACATCTCCGCTTCCGCCGCCGCCTTTAACATACTCAATAGAGGCTTTGCCGAAAAGTGCAATTTTTTCTCCTTCAGACAAAGGCAATGCATTATTTATATTTTTAAGAAGAATCATACCTTCCCCTGCCGCTTTTCTTGTAAGGGCAATATGTTCTTTTGAATCTGTTACTCTCCTGCCGTCCTCACCGAGAGGCATACATGGCTGATGATTAAATCTTACATATTTTTCCATTTAAATTCCTCCAAAGTTAATAAAGTGCATAAATATACAAATATATAATACTTTATACTCAATAATAAATCAAGTTAATTTTCATATAAAATCATATCTTTAACAGGCGAGTTGCTTGTGTGATAATCTGCTCTGACAATCAATAAAAGAGCAAAAAGTGCTCAGAAAACAATATTTTCACAAAGAATAAGGGATTTTCAGGTTATCTGATTCAGATATACCGTAAAATCCCTTTTGTTATTATTTTCAAAACTGCATATTATTTCGGTTTATAATGGCGTAACTCAGCATCAATAAAAAGTGTTCCCAGATTTAGAGCGTGGAATACAGTACCGTCTTCCATTTCAAGAACGGTAATGCCTTCTCCCTCTCCTCCGAAATTATCTATAAGCTTTGGCTGATACATTATTCTGTCAAAATATTTTTCATATTTCCCGTTTTCAACATCCACCTTATAAACAGCTCTTGTTGAATCATTTGTGGCTGCATACATAAACCCTTTATACATTTCCGCTCCCTGGATTGCCTTAATTTCAGATTCGAGAGGAATTGTTTTAATATATTCAAATGTGTCAATATCAAAGCAGTAAATCTCAGTTGTTTTTTTGCTGTTGGCAACATAAAAGCAATGTCTTTCGCTGTCACAGCATACCCACGGGCATCCTCTGAACATAAGCTCAGTATCAAAAATTATGTATTTCCCTGTAAACTTCAATGTTTCTGAATCAAAAACCGCAACAACAGGACTGTTCCATTTTTTGCTGTCCTCCATTGAAACATAAACCAGTCCGTTATAATAGCTTATTCCTCCGATATGGCTTACCCCTGTATCTTTAAGCTCCTTAAAAGGATTAAGATTTGCAGCGGTAATTTTTTCCGTTTCAATATTTACCTTTATAAGTGCGCTTTTGCCGCTGAAAATCCAGCTTTCACCGTCAGTGGTTATACCCTGACTTTTTGCGAGAGTATCAAGACCTATTGTTGAATCAACTGATTCATAAGGATATATATCCCCGTTAAATATAAAGTTCAGTCCGTTTGAAAGCAACATAAGCCCGGACATTATGAGTGAAATTATTCTTGTTGCTAAAATCATAATCGAATCACCTTTCAATCATTTTTTTCGTCTTTGCAAGCATCAATCAACTGCTGTTTGCCGCATTCTGCAAGGCATACAACAGCATCTCCCGCATTATAATATATTCTGATATTTTCCCCCTCATCAATCATACCGCAGGGAAAAAGAACATTATCTCTGAATCCGCCGTGAAGTTCAACTTCCGTTTCGGGAACCATAAGAGGAGCTTTTGACATACCTATAACCTTTGACGGGTCATCAAGAGCCAGAAGCATTACCCCTATTGAATACCGTTTCTGCCAGCGTTCTTCCCAGCCGTTTTTTCCTCTTCCCCTGTCAATATCAACAAAATGATAAAGCACAAGCCACCCGGCATCTGTTTTTAACGGCGGTGCTCCCGGTCCTATTTTGTCATTGCAGAACGGTACATTCTCAACCCCTAAAACAAGCTTGCTGTTGCCCCAGTAAACAAGGTCCGGGGATTCGGAAAGCCAGATATCAAATCGGTCGCCTCCCCTTGAATAAACAGGCATCGGTCTTTCAAGGCGAACATATTTACCGTTTATTTTTTCAGGGAAAAGAACCATATTTCTATTGTCGGGTACACTCATTGAAATAACTTCAAAATTTTCAAAATCATCGGTAACGGCAATACCGCCCCGCACACCGTGATAAGTATCAACCGCAAAGCACACATAATACCTGCCGTCAATAACAGTAATTCTCGGGTCATAGGCCCTTCTAATTTCTTCATCCTTCAGTTCAAAACAAGGTTTGTCTTCAACTTTCCAGTTTATACCGTCAGTGCTGTAAGCAAGTCCGATATTCGTACCGTCAAAACGCCTGCCGTTTTCCCACTGGTCCTTTGTGCAGCCGTAATCATTTCTGAACATCATTACATATCTGCCGTCTTTTTTTACAACACCTGCATTAAAAGTTAAATCCGCCGGGTAAGGGACCGCATCTTTTGTTAAAACAGGTTTCGGATATCTTCTGATAATTTTGTTTGACTTAAACTCCATTTAATCACCCATGTCTGCAAGTGACGGATCTTCCTTGAATCCCGACGGAATCTGAAGCAGAGATTTATCGGCGAAAGAGGTCAGCTTGTTTATTTTATAAACTGTGTCGCCGTTTTCATCATCATGGATTTCGATATATTTAAGGCTTGCGCCGTTAAATAAATATTTTATTTCAAAATCCGAATCCGACTCATAGGTTTCACAGGTATAATTGATACTGTCTTTTTTGACACTTGTGATTGTTTTGAAAAAGTATTCCTGATTCATAAGCATATCTATAGTTTCAAAAACAGTTTTTGTAATACCGTCGTCATCAGTTGCGGCATAGCTTTTAAGCATAGGAATAATCACATAAGACTGTGCATCTTCATTTGTGAAATATCTGATTTCAAGCTTGCCTCCGATTAAAGCGGAAAGCAGCTTAATCTGGTCAGCCGTTTCTTTATCTAACTCTATATCTTTAAGCATGGATTCAATATCCATTATCATGGAAACACAATATTTTTCACCGTCTGTTGTAATAACGAACTCTGTATCAAATCCGTCAACAGGGATTACCATATCGGCGGTATAGGCTTTATTGCTGAAAACAGTATCAACATATTTTGCTTTGAGAGAATTTTCATAGCTTTTATCAAATGATGAAATAATTCCTACAGAATACATCAGCACCTGAAGCGCATCGGCAGAATTAAGTTTCCCGTCGCCTGTTACATCGGCAATAACTCTTGTTTTGTCATCAAGCTCAATAATATATGTTGATGCCTGAAGAATCATAAGAGCATCACTTGAAGTAACTTTGCCGTCTGCATTTACATCACCGTAATTATATCTTCCTGCCGCACCTGAAGGTACAACAGCAACGCTGAAAACTATAACAGCTGAAATAATTGCAGATAAAACTTTTTTCATAATAACCATCCTTAAATCAATTCCATAGTTTTAATTACAACAGGTGTAACCGGTGATGCCGGCTGCATATCCATACCGTTTTGCACTCTTTCAACTTTAAGAAAATTATCAACCGTTTCCATTCCTTCAATAACCTTTCCGAATGCGGCATAATTCCCGTCAAGACTTGAACAGGTATCGTAGCAGATAAAGAACTGGCTTGATGCGGAATCAGGGTCATCGGACCGTGCCATTGATACAACTCCCCGTTCATGTTTAAGGGTATTTGCAGTAAATCCGTTTGAAGCAAATTCACCTTTTATTGTTTTATTACTGCCTTTGAAGCCTCTGCCGTCAGATGAACCGCCTTGTGCCATAAATCCTTCAACAATTCTGTGAAAAGTCAACCCGTCATAAAA
Organism: Acutalibacteraceae bacterium; assembly: GCA_045628495.1. Lineage (GTDB taxonomy): Bacteria > Bacillota > Clostridia > Oscillospirales > Acutalibacteraceae > CAG-488. The sequence goes on along the minus strand of JAZQPL010000002.1, from coordinate 4,290 downwards.
CCCGTCTTTAACAAGATTAACAAAATTTTCGCAGGTTTCAGGTGCGTATCGGGGATATGTTTCAATAACGAATGTTTCTCCGTTCTCCATTGTTACTTTAATTTTTTGATTTTCGGCTTCAGGCAAAACATCTTCTTTTTTACCGCATGATGAAAATATACATATAAAAAGTGACAAACATATTAACACACAGAAAAATTTTTTCACAAGTAACACCTCTGTAAGTTTTTCACAGAAATTATATCATACTAAACAGTTATAGACAAGTGGTAATTTTATGTTATAATAGTAATATCATTTATAATACGGCGGTAATAACTGTGAAAAAAACAAAAATTCTTATAGTAAGTGTAAATTCAAAATATATACATTCATCTCCGGCACCGTACTGCCTTAAAACAGCGGCAGACAGTATTCTGCCGAAGGATAATTTTACAACAAAAACAATGCAGGCAAGCATAAACGATACAACAGAACATATAATTCACAGTATAGCTAAAGAAAAGCCGGATATTTTAGGACTTTGTGTTTATATATGGAATGTTGAAACAGTTAAAAAAATATGTTCTTCAATAAAAACAGTAAACCCTGCAATAAAAATAATTTTAGGCGGTCCTGAAATTTCATACGGAATAAAACATACGAAAATAAATGAAAATAATTACGATATGATTGTCAGCGGCGAGGGTGAATATGCTTTCAGCGCTGCTGTTCTTTACCTTTCGGGAATTGAAATCCCTAATGAACTTAATTCTCATATTACAGGCAAAACAATAAGCTGTGATTTAATAAAAAACCTTGATGATTTGGGATTTATTTATAACGATAAAAATATTCAGGATTTTGATAATAAAATAATATATTATGAATCTTCAAGAGGATGTCCGTTTTCATGCGCTTACTGCCTTTCGTCTGTCTGCGGAAAAGTCCGTTTTCTTTCCCTTGAAAGAGTATTTTCGGATATTGATTTTTTTATCCGTCACAATGTTAAACAGGTTAAATTTACCGACAGAACTTTTAACTGTTCGCCTCAAAGAGCATACAGTATCTGGAAATATATATACGATAACAAATACAGAAGCAACACAAATTTTCATTTTGAAATAGGAGCCGACCTGCTTAATTCAAAACAGATTGAACTGCTTGCCAAAATGCCTGACGGTAAAATTCAGCTTGAAATCGGAATACAGTCAACAAATCGGGAATCACTTACAGAAAGCTGTCGTTATGCGCCTAACGAACTGATTTTTAATAATGTAAAACAACTGACAAAAAACGGAAATATAAATATTCACACCGACCTGATTGCCGGTCTTCCCTATGAAAGCTTTGAAAGGTTTTCACAGTCATTCAATCAGGTGTATCAGCTGAATGCGCATCAGCTTCAGCTCGGTTTTCTGAAGTTGCTCAGCGGTGCTCCGCTCAACGGCTTAATTGAAAAACACGGTTACGCTTTCACCGAATATCCACCTTATGAGATACTGAAAAACAATTATATTTCTTACGATGAGCTTCAGCATCTTAAAGAAATAGAAGATGTTCTTGAAAAATATTATAACTCATTAAGATTTTCACTTTCATTAAATGAAGCAGAAAAATATTTCAGCAGTCCTTTCGATATGTATGATAAAATAGCGGGATTTTTCAAAGAAAAATCTTTGACATTTTCATCTGTATCGTCAAAAAAATTATTTGATTTGCTGAATGAATTTTTAATAAAAAATAATATTCATATTGAAAAAACTTTGTTGAAGGATTTTTATTTAAGTGAAAATTCCGAAGTTCCGCCTGAAAGTCTGAAGCATCTTATTCCTCTTAACAAATTTACAAAACCCGTGTCACCTGCTCTGATAAAAGAAGCCGGGCTTTCGAATAACAAAAAAGTTCTTGTAAAGTTCATTGAAAACACCGCATTTTTTATTGATTATTCATATAAAAATCCTGTTAATTCAAGGTACGGAATTCTATGCGAAAAAGAGGTAACCTTTAATGAGTGAAAAATGCAATATCTGCCCGAGAAAATGCGGAGCCGACCGTGAAAAATCAGTGGGAATATGCCGGGCGAACAATACTTTCAAAGTTGCAAGAGCAGCACTTCATTACTGGGAAGAACCTTGTATCAGCGGAACAAACGGAAGCGGAACGGTTTTCTTTTCCGGGTGCAGTCTTAAATGCGTTTACTGCCAGAATTATGAAATCAGTCACAATGCATTCGGTAAAGATATTTCCGATGAAAGACTTGTTGAAATTTTTCATAATCTTATTAAAGACGGCGCAAACAATATTAACCTTGTTAACCCCACTCATTACGCCGCAAAGCTTTCAAAACTGCTTGAAAATAATAAATTTTCGGTTCCGATTGTTTATAACACCAGCGGATATGAAAGAATTCAAACACTTAAATCTCTCGAAGGCAACATTGACATTTATCTTACAGACCTTAAATATTTTGATTCGGCAATTTCTCAAAAATATTCAAAAGCGTCAGACTATTTTGAATATGCTTCCGGGGCATTGATTGAAATGAAACGCCAGCAGCCTGAAAATATTTACGATGAAAACGGAATGATGCAAAAAGGCGTTATAGTCAGAAATCTTATTTTACCGGGCAATATCAGTCAGTCCATAAAGGTTCTTGACTGGATTGCAGACAATCTTCCGTCAGACACAGTAATCAGCCTTATGAGCCAGTACACTCCCTGCGGAGAAGCCGTTGATTACCCCGGTATAAACAGAAGAATATCCCAAAGAGAATATCTTACAGTGAAGCGGCACCTTGATTCGCTGGGGTTTGAAAACGCCTATTTTCAGCAATTATCTTCTGCGAAAGAAGAATATATTCCTCCTTTTGATTTAACGGGAGTTTAATTGGTAATAATTGTTACGGAGGTTATCAATATGAAAAAAACTGTACTCAGAAAGTATGCTTCTCTTATTGTAAACACGGGAGCAAGAGTTAAAAAAGGTCAGCGGGTTATTATTTACGCTATGCTTGACCAGCCTGAATTTGTTAAAATGGTGGCAGAAGAATGCTACAAATCAGGAGCGGAAAGAGTTGATGTTGAATGGAGTTATCAACCCCTTACAAAGGTTAATGTAAAATACCGTTCTGTTAAAACACTCAGTGAAGTTAATGATTGGGAAATTGAAAAGCTTAAATACAGAGTAAATGTTCTGCCCGTAACAATACATCTTCTTTCAGAAGACCCTGACGGATTTAACGGAATAAATCAGAAAAAATATTCAAAAGGTTCTCAGGCAAGGTACAAAATTATTAAACCTTTTGCCGATGAAATGGACAATAAATATCAATGGTGCATTGCCGCAGTTCCGGGCGTGGCATGGGCAAAAAAAGTTTTCCCCGGGTACAGTAAAAATCAGGCGGTGGAAAAGCTCTGGCACGCCATACTGACTGCATCAAGATGTGATGAAAACCCTGCTGAATCCTGGGAAAATCACAACAAAAATCTTAAATCAAAATGTGATTATCTTAATTCTCTTAACATTGAATCACTTCATTACACATCATCAAACGGGACTGACCTGACCGTAGGTCTTATAGAAAACTCAGAATTTGAAGGAGGATGGGAACGCACTCTTTCCGGCAATATATACAATCCCAACATTCCCAGCGAAGAAGTTTTTATTTCACCGGAAAAAGGAAAAGCGCAAGGAATTGTTTATTCTGTAATGCCACTTTCTTACAGAGGAGAACTTATTGATAATTTTTCTTTGAAATTTGAAAACGGAAAAGTCTGCGAAATCCACGCAGAAAAAAACGAAGAGCTTCTCAAAGAGCTTGTAAGTATGGACGAAGGCGCATCTTACCTGGGTGAATGTGCTCTTGTGCCTTACGATTCACCTATCAGAGACAGCGGCGTTCTTTTTTATAATACTCTGTTTGACGAAAACGCCGCCTGCCACCTTGCTCTTGGCGAGGGATTTTCACAATGCATTAAGGGCAGTGAAAATATGACACTTGAACAATGCCGTGAAAAAGGAATAAATCAGTCGATTATTCATGAAGATTTTATGATTGGCGCAAAAGACCTTAATATTACCGCCAGAACCCGTGAAGGAAAAGAAATTCAGATTTTCAAAAACGGTAATTGGGCTTTCTGACAGATGCAAAAAAGTCTGCTGCATTCTATTGCACAAGTCCAGTAAAAACGGACAATAGAAAAAAGAGACCTCCTATGGTAGAATTAAAGAAACTACCATAGGAGGATTTTTATGCCAAGAAGTTACAGACACATCAAAGAATATGAAAAAGAGATATTAGAGTTAAAA
>JAZQPL010000001.1:0-37697 GCA_045628495.1 Acutalibacteraceae bacterium | reverse complement strand
AAACGCAACATACATTCATAATTCTTTTGCCGCAGGTATTCAAAATTTTGAACTTTGCAGTGACTGGGGAGCTTCAATAAACCTTTCCGGTGTCTGCTCAGGCTGGAATAAAGCTCAGTTTATTGAGCTCTTCACCCATAAGCTGAGAGATATGAAAGAAGATGTTCGTGAAATAAAAATACCTTCGGGAATTTATGACAGCCTTACAGATGAAGAATTTGCCATTGCCGAGGATAAGGGCTGGACCATAGGAGCATAAGGAGGATATATATGAATTACACAATAAACGGTAAAAATTATATTGCCGATGACGGATATGTTTTCCAACATAAAGAAACAGACGGAATTTACAAAAAACTCCGTCTGGCAAAAAATGACAGTATTGAGAATTATAATATAATAATTGAACCTGTACAGGAGGAACAGGAAATTGATAACGGCACTGCTATTTAATTTTCTGAAAATCACAGGACTGTATTTATCTTTGATATATTACAGTCTGATACTGTAAAAGAAAGGGGACACGGAAATTCTTCTGTGCCCCCGATTTTTATATAATTATTTCAGAATTTTATTACCGTCAAAAGCAAAAAGTCCGAATCCGTCACCGCCGTTATTACCGTCACAAAGCCATTGAGCATAAGCCGCTCTGAGCTTTGTATCTCTGGGCAACTGCTCACAGGGCAGGTCTGAAACATATCCGAATACACGCCATCCGTTGCTGAAGCCCTCACGCTCTTTCCATTCAACAATTTCAAAATCGTCCATAAATCTGAGAATGTTCATTCCTTCAGGCAGGAATTCACGGTGACGGGGATATAAAAGCCATGAGCCGCAACCGAAAATAACGATTTTATCATCAAAAAACCTGTTTACATATTTATAAGCTTTTTTATATGAGTCCAGCCTGACATCGTCAGTCAGCGGCTGACCGGATGACGGAATATGGAAATTGATGTATTTATCTCCTTTTTTAATTTCCTTTCCGCATTTCATAATAAAAGGTTCGTCATTGTTGTATTCGCAAACTTCAAACTGAAATCTGCCGTATGCAACCCTTGACATTCTGAAAAATCCGTTGAACCAGCCTGCAACAAATGTGCCGGGAACTTTTTCACATTCAATACATTCCATAAGCTTGTATTTTAAATCAGCCATTGTATCGTAATAGATTTTTTCTTCTATTCCCAAAAGAAGATATTTGTTTTTAAGTTCTTCGGTAAGGCTGAGCAAAAAGCAAAAATGCAGAGTGTATTCGCTGTAGCCCATTTTTTCTGCAAGAGCTGATAATTTATCTAAAAGCTTATTATCAATATCGGTTTTACAGTCTTCAAATTTCTTTACAAGACATCCGAAGCTTCTGCCGTAATTTTTATTTTCATCAAGCTTTGAGAGAACTTCTGAAAAAAGCTTTTTTGCTTCAGTCGGATAGTCGTAATAATCCATAAAATTTTTAATAAATTCAGTGTTAAACATCTTAAGCCTCCGTAGGTTATTTTACTAAATTGTAACAACTGCGGTTTTTAATGTCAACTGTTATTTTGATAAAAATGCCTTAAAAAATTGAGCTGTGTCAAAAATCCGTCTGTAAACAGGCATATTATAATCATTTTCTTCTGCGCAGTTGTAACCGCTGTCCTTGAGTGAATTGCACAATAATTTCACGGCTTCGGAAAACCTCAGGTAGTTTTTGTTTTTTTGATATGTCCATGCGTTTTCACTTATAGCAAACCATCTCGGAATACATAGATATTCAAGTCTTTCAGGGTTGTCGATAAACTCAGTCCACAACGGAGTTTCAATTCCCAAAATATTTTTCACACCATCGGCAGTAAGTGTTTTATCACCGGCAGGGTTATGAAAATACACATCTTTCAGCGAATACATTCCGTAAGGATAGTCAAAATAGTACGGTTTGAAATCTGAGATGATTATTTTTCTTCCTTTATTTGCTTCTTTTAAGGCAAGCTTTTCTTTGTCAAGCCAGCGCTGAACAACTGTATCACAGTCAAGCATTTTCCCTTTAAGAATATCATTCCATGCAATAGCCTTTTTGCCTTTTGATTTAAGATATTCTTTTATTTTGTTGGAAAAAAGGCATTGCAGCTGTGCAGTGCCGGAAAGGCCGTTAACATTAACAGCTTTTATACAGTCCGGGCAGTTTTTTCTGTAATTATCAGGCGCTTCGTCTCCCCCGATGTGAAAATATTCGCAAGGGAACATATCGCACAATTCATCCAGCAGCTTTTTAATAAAATCCAGTGTTTCTTTTTTACCGATGCAAAGATTATCTTTGTAGATTCCCTGCCTTGTTTTAACTTCAACAGGCATTTTTTTACAGCTCAGTTCGGGAAAAACATGAAGGATTGCACTTGTATGACCGGGCATATCAATTTCGGGAATAACCTGAATAAAGCGATCTGCACAGTATTCAATTATTTCTTTTATTTCTGCTTTTGTGTAATAGCCCGAATATGTGTTATTGCTTTTGCATATTGAACCGAAATTATCACTTTTTCTTACACTTCCGTATTTTGTAAGCTGAGGGAAAGAGTCAAGCTCAACTCTGAATCCCTGGTCGTCTGAAATATGCCAGTGAAAAAAGTTGAATTTAAGCATAGCGGCAAGATTAATCATTTTTTTTATTTCATCAACAGAAATGATGTGTCTTGCGCAGTCAAGCATAAACCCTCTGTATTTAAATGAAGGACGGTCTTTAATCATTACACACGGCAGGGGATTTTCTTTAAACTGCATTTTAATCTGATTTAATGTTGTTTTTCCGTAAAACAATCCCTTTTCGCTTTCGGCATTTATTGTTATGCTGTTTTCATTAATTTTCAATTCGTATTCTTCATCGGATTTATATTTATCTTTTTTTTCAAAAATAATGTTTTCCGGATTTTTGCATACAGAATTGAAATATGTTATTTCATTTGGCTGAGGAATAATATTAAGCATTTTTACCGTCCTTTTTTATTTCAGTTGAAATTACAAGTGAAACCAGATTTTTTGTGTAGTGCTTATAAACTGAAAAGCCGTATTTTATGTAAAATCTGAATGCAGGAGATTTTTTATCTACAGAAAGAACATGAAGCTCATTTATTCCGGATAAATAAAGATGCTCTCTTAATTGATCAATGAGCTTTGAACCGTATCCGCAATGCTGATATTCGGGTGAAATATCAATATGAAGATGAACGGGATTTTTCTTGCCGGAGGTGTGAAGTGTATATAAATAGCCTATGCAGGCGGGGAGCATGCCCCTGTCTGTTTTTATTGCGGCCGGCATATATTTTTTTCTGAGAAGTTGTGAAAATTTCGCAGTGTCTGCACAGCATATAATGTATCCTGCGGGAATGTTGTTTTCATCTGAAAGCACAAAAATGTTTTCAGGTTCATTTTCCGTGAAATAATCGTTATATATCAGCGGAACTGCATTAAGAAGATTTTCACTTTTTCTGAAAAAATCACCTGCTGTAAGTATACAGATATTTCTCAGGTATTCCCTGTCTTCCGGAAAATATTTTCTGATAACTAAGTTCATTGCCGTACTCCTGTGTTTTTTCTTGATTTTATCATATAAAGGGGATAAATTCAACTATATTTCCATAGCAGAAAACATAATAAAACTACAGATGTTCAATATATATTTTTTTATTGTATTATGTATTGACATTTTTAAAACAGTATGATAGCATAACTATGTATCTATGGTAGAATATTATCGGCAATTATATCTGAATGAAAGGTTTTTATAATGAAAATTGTAAGAGTTTTAGTAACCGTACTGTTTGTTATATCAGTCGGCGCATGGGGATTTTTTCAGATTGTAGACAGGGTTATAAAAGACACCACTCCTCCTGAAATTTATTCGGAAAGTGATGTACTGGAGCTTTCTGTTAAAGACGGTGAAAAAGAATTACTCAAAGGACTTACCGCCACCGACAACCGTGACGGCGATATTACTTCTGAAATACTTGTAGGTACTCATTCAAAGTTCATTTCCGAAGGAGTATGTAATATAACATATCTTGTTTTTGATTCAAGCAATAATGTATGTGAATATACAAGAAGAGTAATATACAAAGATTACACAAAGCCGGTGTTTACTCTTAATCATCCGCTGATGTTTAAGGCGGGGGATACTGTGTCCATGTTCCCGTTTATTCAGCTTACAGACTGCCTTGACGGGGATATTACCTCAAAGGTGAAAATTGTCGTAAATGATATTGATAATTCTACAGTCGGAACATACAATGTAACATTCCAGGCTGCAAACGGATATGCGGATGTTATCACCCGTCAGCTTCCTGTTAATATTGTGAACGATTCTTCGGATTCTCCGCAGATAGAGCTTACGGATTATCTTATATATGTTAAAAAAGGGGATAAATTCAACCCTGAAAAATACATCAAATCAGTAACGGATAAATATGATGAAGACGCAGATATAAAGGATGTAAAGGCGGTTTCGGCAGTTGATACCCGCTCAGCAGGTGTCCATCAGGTTAAGTATGAATATACAAACAGGAAACACCTTACAGGTCATACATTCCTCACTGTTATTGTGAAAGAGGGATAAGAAATGTCAAATAAGTTAAATTTTTATATTATTCTGCGAGATATTATTAAAAATTTCTGGATTATTGTTATGGCAGGCATTATCGGATTCCTTTCTGTTTCAATTTATGCAAAGGATATTCGTGTACCTGAGTACACTGCTTCGTCAACTCTTGTAGTATCCGCCAAAAGCACAACCTACGCAAATGCTTATGCGGCACTTTCAACGGCGTCGTCTATGGCAGGCGTTCTTAAAGAAGTTTTTGAAAGTGATATACTCATGGAAAAGGTTGAGGAGGAAATAGGAAATGTTCCCGCCGATGTCAGTGTTACCGCAAATGTTATTTCCGGCACAAACCTTCTTGTTCTTTCGGTGTCATCAAAAGATCCGAAGGTTGCTTATGCAGTTTGTAATTCCGTACTTAAACATTACGATGATATTTCGGATTATCTTTTCTCCAATGCGGTACTCGAAGTTGTTGCAGAACCTGAAATTCCTACAAGAGCATCTAATATTTTCCGTATAAATCTTTTCAGATGCCTTGCTGCTTTAGCCTTTGCGGCTGTTATCACCGCAGCAATAATCTTTTTCTGCGTAACAAGAAAAACGATTAAAAACATCAGCGATGTAGAAGATAGTATTGAAGGGGAATTTTTGGGCGTTATTCCTCATGAGAAAAAAGGAAAGACTTTCAAGTCGTTTTTCAAGAAGGTGCGTAAAACCGTTCTGATAAATGAACCGCTGTGCAGTTTTACTTTTGAAGAGAACAACAATAAATTTGCGGAAAACCTTCGTTTTGAGATGGATAAAAATAATTATAAAACGGTTTTAATTTCCAGCGTTGCAGAAAACGAGGGTAAGTCAACCATTTCAACCAACCTTGCCATTGCGTTGGGCCGTCTGGGCAAAAAAGTGTTGATTGTTGATGTTGACTTTCGTAAGCCTGCTCTTTATAAAATTATGGAAATGCAGGATGAAAAGCAGAGGAAAGATTTAGTTACCTTTATTGACGGAAAGTGTGGCATGGAAAGCGTTATCCATCACAATGTTTATCCCAAAGTAAGTGCGGCTCTGAATTACGGTGCAAAGAAAAAATCAACATTATATATCCGTTCTCCGAAGCTTAAGGAATTTTTTGATTATGCTGAAAAAGAATATGATTATATTATAATGGATTCATCGCCTATTGCCGTCGGTACTGATGTTCAGCTTATTTCGGATATTGCGGAAAGTGCTGTTATCGTTGTCCGCCATGACTTTGTAAGAATTGCTCATATCAATGATGCCATTGAAGAAGTAAAAGAAGGCAAGTCAGAATATCTCGGATTTGTTGTAAACGATTACCGTGGATTTAATATGCGCCTTTTAGGTCAGAGCGCATACGGAGGCTACGGCAAGTACGGATATAATTACGGTTACGGCTCTGCAAATGCAGAGAAGGTTGAGGAATAATCATGAAAAAGAAAGATTATGAAAATCAAATAGATAATGATGAAATCAACTTAGGCGCTTTGTTTAAGGATGTTATTAAAACATTCAAAAAGGTCTGGGTGGCTTGTGTTGCTTTCTTTTTGGTGGTAACCGGTGCAGTTTGCGTTTATTTCAAGGTTACTTATGTTCCTACTTATGAATCAAGTGCTTCATTTACGGTTAACACTACAACATCCTATGCTGAAATTTCGGCATCATACGGTTTCTATTATGATTCAGCCAATGCGGAGCAAATGGCGAAAGTATTGCCTTATATTATTAAAAGTACTGTTTATAAAGAAATACTTAAAGAAGAATTGAATGCTGATAAAGTGAACGGCACAATCGCTCTTTCTGCGGTTAAAAATTCTAACCTTTTTTCAATATCGGTTGTGAGTAAAGACCCTGAAGACGCAAAAAAAGTGCTTGATGCGGCTATTAAAACCCTGCCTGATGTTTCAAAATATGTAATGGGCGAAACAAAGCTTAATATTATTCAGCCGAGCACAGTTCCCACTTCACCGAATAACCCTGTAAATTACGGAAAGATTATTCTTATTTCATTCCTGGGATGCTTTGCTTTAAGCTGTATTGCAGTTATTCTGTTTTCAGTTTTCAGAAAGACGATTAAAACAGAGCAGGACTTCAGAGACCAGTTGAATTTAACTTGCTTCGGTGTTATTCCTCTTGATAAAAAGCAGGCGGCGAAAAAAAGCAATTCTATAATGAATATCGACAAGTCCAAGAAAGAAACGAGACATATTTCCGAATATATTACTTCAATTTCCCTTAAAGTATTAAGAGCTATGGAAAAGGATAAATCCAAGGTTCTTATGGTTACCAGCGCTTTGGCAAACGAAGGCAAAAGTACTGTTGCATGGAATCTTGCCCGCTCCATTAAAGCAGAGCAGCCTGAAAAGAAAGTTATTCTTATAGATATGGATTTCAGAAAGCTTTCATTAAGCAGAAAAGCAAGGCTCAGCGATAATTTTTATGATATTACCGGATTTTTCGGTGACTATAATTATGAAGATATGTTTGATATCAATACAGATGAAATTGTTGTTATCGGCAAGCTTAAAGCAATGAAAAATCCCGAAAAATTTATAGACAGCAAGAGAATAAAAGTTTTCTTTAAGAAGCTTAGAAAAATAGCAGATTATATTATTATTGATACTCCGCCTGCGGCTGTAACGGCAGATACGCTTCTGGTTTCACAGTATTGCGACAGTATATTGTTTGTTATCAAGCAGGACTCGACCCATCAATGGACTATTCTTGACAGTATTAACAGTGTTGCTTCACGAGGATGCAAACTTATCGGCGGTGTGCTTAACGGAGCTGAAAGCAGTATTCTTGATTACGGCGGATATAATTACAATTATTACGGCTACGGTAAGTACAGAAAATACGGCTATGGCTACAACAAATACGGATACGGCTACGGTTACGGTTATGGCTACGGTTACGGTGAGCAGTCTAAAAAGAAGAACAGGAGTGAGGTAAAAGATGAGAATTAAAGACCAGCTTGTTCTTAGGGAAATTGCAGGGCAGTATGTTATTGTTCCGGTTATGGACAGGGTTAAAGAAGTGCCGGCAATGGTGTATATTTCTTCCTCTGCGGCATACCTTTGGGAAAATATGCAGAATAAAGAGTTTTCAACGGATGAACTTACAGAGCTTATTATGAAAAAATACAAATCTGTTACTGAGGAACAGGCGAAGAATGATATTGACGCTTTTCTGAAAGTTCTTGAGAGAAACAATATTCTCGAACAGGACGGGAGTACGGAATGAATTTTTTATCCGGTTCTGTTTATCCGGCTGAAACATTCATAAAAGCAAGATTAAACGGTATTCCGCTTTTTGCAACATTCGAGCTTACTCCAAGGTGTAATTTTAATTGCGGAATGTGTTATGTTCATCTGAAAAACAGCGAAATTGAAAAATACGGTAAAGAGCTTACTGCCGAAGAATGGATTTCCATCGGTCAGCAGGCGGCGAAGCAGGGCACGCTTTTTCTTACAATTACAGGCGGCGAACCTTCATTGCATCCGGATTTTTGTGAAATTTATTCTCAGCTTTGCAAAATGGGATTTATTATTACATTGCAGTCCAATCTTTACAGCTTTTCTGATGAATGTTTGGATTTGATTATGCGATATCCTCCGCAGAAGATTAAATTTACAATTTACGGAGCAAGTAATGAAACATACAAAAAAGTCTGCGGAGTGAATGACGGATTTACAAAAGTTAATGAAAACATTAAAAAGCTTAAAGCTTCGGGAATAGCGCTCAGGGCAGTTACTACGGTTACGAAAGATAATTACGGTGATTTGCAGGCAATTTCCGATTTAATGAATGAATATAATATATCATGGGTAAATTCTTCTGCGTTAAAAAAATCCGGCAGGGGAATTGAAAACGAAGCGGAAGAATTAAGAATAACCGATGATATGTACCCCGATTTTTGTATTGATGTTAAGAATTCTATGGAAAAAGCAAAAAATAGACATGCATCAAAGCCCTGTGAAGTTTGCAGAGAATACAGAAGCGGTTTTATAGTAAAATGGAACGGAAAAATGGGTTTTTGTTCTTTTCTGAATGAACCTGATATTGATGTGGTAAAATCAGGATTCTGTGAAGCATGGAAAGAACTGATAAATTTTGAAGATACTCTTCAATGGCCGGAAAAGTGCCGGAATTGTGAAATTTCGGATATTTGCCCAAGATGTGCGGCTTTAATAGCAACAGAAAGCGGAAGCCTGCACACGGTTAATGAAGATTATTGTAAATATATAAAAAATTTAAGTCAAATTATAGACGGAGGTAAATAACAATGGATGATTATGTAGCAGTAGAAGCTTATGATGTAATGCTTGGTGCATCATACGATGCAGGCGGCAGCGGAAATGAGGAGCCGGGTCATGCTCAGGCAACATTCGGTTCTGCAACAGCAAGCTGGGACCTTGCAACAGGTATAACAGGACAGGGATGGGTTCTTGAAGGCGTTGACTGGAGTACACATACATTTTATAATATTGACTTCTACGGTACAACAGATGATGAAGTTCGTCAGAAGCTTATACCCTTCCTCGGCCAGTACGGCGGCGGTCAGATTGCAGAGATGGGCTGTGCATAATGAATGAAGACTGTTATCAGATAATAGATAAAGTCAGATTCAATTATTCAGACAGTTACTGGGATTTGTTTAAAAGCAGTCCCGGTGACGGTTCGTGCGCAGTAAATCTTTGTTTGACAGGGAAAAATGAAGATTTTTATTCGGTGGAAAAAATCCCTTCAGAAGAAAACGACAAGGTTTTCCGCGTGTTTGACAGTATTTTAACTGTGAACAGCGATTTCACAAAAGGTACAATTATTTCTGATAAGAATAGTATAAAAGGTATCTACGGCTGTGCAATGGTGTGCCTTTACGGTAATTTTATCAGGAAAGATACACTGGTGCTTCACGGCAGTCTTGTTGATTTTAACGGTAAAGGTATTATTTTTACAGGGCCGTCAGGTGCAGGTAAAACCACTCAGGCTCAGCTTTGGGAAAAATATGCCGGTGCCGAGATAATTAACGGTGATATGATTTTTCTTCATAAAGAAAACAACGGCAGCTTTTATGCATACGGTTCACCGTGGCACGGTTCTTCTGATTACTGTGTTAATAAAAAAGTCAGAGTTGAAGGGATATTTGCAGTTAAAAAGAGCAGCCGATGTTTCGCTTCTCTTCCTGATTTCTCTATGCGTCTTAAAGAGATTTTCAGTGAGGTTATGCTGCCGGATTGGTTTGACGGCTGTAAATGTTACGGTTTGAATACTCTTGACAGCTTGCTTAAATGTGTACCTGTTTATTCATTTGAATGCACAAAGGATAAAAATTCAGTTTCAGAGATTGAAAAGATGTTAAGTTTATGAAAATAAAGAAGTTTTTTGATTACAAAAAAATAAAAGAAATCCTTCATTCCTGGAAATGGATATTCAGCTATATTCGTATGTATAAATTTCAGGTTATTGTTTTTGCGTGTATAGGTCTTTTATCAACAGGACTCGGGTTGTTTACAACCTGGGTTATGAAAGATTTGATTGATTCTATTACAGGTTCTGTGTCAAAATCAATAGCACCTGTTGCCGCTGTGTATGCAGGGACTGCGATTGCCCGTATTTTTATAAATGCTTTTACCAACAGACTGTCATTAAAAATTCGTCTCAATGTAGGTATAAATATAAAAAATGATGTTTATCAGAAGCTGCTGAACACTCAGTGGACTGCAATTTCCAAGTACCATTCTGCCGAAATTATGACAAGAACAGGGGCCGATGTGGGGATTGTTTCGAATATGGTTCTTAATTATATTCCCAATGTGGTAACTGCACTTGTTAATTTTATCGGTGCGTTTTTCATTATTCTGCATTATGACCCGATTATGGCACTTATTGCTCTTGCGGGGGCACCGATAACATTTCTGACCGGTAGATTCAGATTGAAAAAAGCAACTGAATTTCAGAAGCTGAATCGTGAGCTTGCAGGGGAAAGGCTGACCATTGAAGAAGAAAGCTATCAGAATCTTCAGACTATTAAGTCTTTCGGGCTGATAAATACTTTTATAGAAAAATTCAATAACTTCCAGAAAAAAGGCTTCGGCATAGCTATGAAGCAAAACCGTTATCAGAATCAGATGATGATAATTATGTCACTTGTGGGTCAGGCGGTTACTTATTCGTGCTATGGCTTCGCTTTTTACAGGCTTTGGAAGCATGATATTACATACGGTACGGTTTCTCTTTTTATGTCGATGGCATCATCGCTTACAAGCTCGTTTAATTCCATAATATCCCTTGTGCCCTCATTCATTCGTGCGGGAATAAGCGCAGGCAGAGTTCTGGAGCTTCTTGAACTGCCTGTTGAAAAAAATGAGTTGACACCGGAAGAAAAAGAATTTATTGATAATAATAAAAGCGGCAATTTAAGTATTGTCTGCGAAAATATTACATGTGCATACAATGAAAATGCCGTTGTTTACAGAAATGCGGATTTCAGTGCACACAGCGGAAAAGTAACAGCATTGATAGGCGCTTCGGGAAAAGGAAAAACATCAACTCTCAGGTTGCTTTTAGGGCTTATGAATACCCAAACGGGCAGTATTACAATCAGCAATGAACAAGGAGACAGCATTTCTCTCAGTGCCGCTACAAGAGAACTTTTCAGCTATGTTCCTCAGAGCAATACAATGTTCTCAGGCACTATTGCGGAAAATTTACGCCTTGTTAAACCTGACGCAACAGATGAAGAAATTATTTCAGTATTAAAACAGGCTTGCGCATGGGAATTTATCGAGGTATTGCCTGATAATATAAATACAGTTATTACCGAAAGAGGACAGTGTTTTTCAGACGGTCAAAATCAAAGAATTTCAATAGCCAGAGCTTTGCTGGCAGGTACACCTGTTCTTTTGCTTGATGAAGCTACGAGTGCTCTTGATGAAAAGACGGAAAAAGCGGTTGTTTCAAATATACTGAACAACAGCCGTGAAAAAATGATAATTTTAACATCTCATAAGCCAAGTGTATTTAATTTGTCAGATGTTATATATTCTGTTTCAGAAGGCGGCATTGAATTGCTGAACAAAGAAAAATATGCAAATGAATAAACAGTATGAGAATTTTTTAAAAATATTAAATACGGGTTTGACAGGTAACATTCATGCTCTTGAAAAACCGGATTTTGAAAAGCTTGTAAGATTATCTTATGAGCAGAGTGTTGTTCCGATTTTTTTAGAGGGTTTAGTCAGATATGACAATGAATACAGTATTCCTGTTTCACATAAAATAAAACTTCTTGAGATTTCATCTGCCTGTATAGCAGGACAGACTCAGAAGACAGCTGAATTTTGCAGCTTATATAAAAAAATGACAGATGAAGGGATTTCACCTGTTGTTCTTAAAGGTCTGATATGCCGGATTGCATACGGAAAGTTTGAGAATCACAGAGCATCCGGTGATGAGGATATTTATATAAAAAAAGAAGACTTTTCTGCTTGCAGAAAAGTCCTCGAACAGAACGGATACAGTATTAAAAATAATATTGCTGTAACCGACAAGGTTCTTAAAAATATTCATACGATTAATTTTGAAAGTGAAAATTCTTCGCTTATTATTGAAGTTCATCTTGATTATATCGGAAGACAGACAAAAATTCAGAAAAGCCTTGATGATGTGTTTAACAGTATGAAGGACGATATAATTCAGGTTGACTATTGCGGTGAAAAGTATTACACGCTTTCATACACATATAATTATATTTACTTATTTTTACATTATCTTAAGCATTTTATGTCTTCGGGGGCAGGTATCCGGCATATAATGGATTTAGCTGTTTTCGGAGAAAAAAACAAAGAAAAAATTGATTTCTCATTTGCGGAAAAAGAAATATCGAAATATATTAAGGGTTCTTTTTATGCTGATACATTGGAAATTATGAAAATGCTCGGGTATAGTTTTGACACTGCATTCAAAAAAAAGAATCCGAAGTTACTGTGCGGAGATTTGCTTAACGGAGGGACATTCGGCTTTAACAATCCGGAAAATATATATGCAAGCACCTATACTTCAATCAAAGGGTCGGGCCGCAGGTTTGCTATGATTCGCTTTGCATTCCCATCGTTCAGTGCAATGGCAGATGTTTTCCCTGTTTTATATATTAAGCCGTGGCTTTTACCGGTATATTATTTTAAGAGAATAATCAATTATTTTAAGAAAAAGCGAAACCCTGAACTTGAAAAAAAATCAATAAAAAAAGGCAAAGAAAGGGCTAAGCTCATAAACGGATATATTATCAAATAGCACATTGATTGCTGGCATTTAACAAATAAGGAGTATGAAAAATAATGTTTAATTCCAAGGATGAATTTGAACCTTTTGAATCAAAAGTGTGGCTTGCTTCGCCGACTATGCACGGTGAAGAGATGCAGTATGTTAAAGAAGCGTATGAAACAAACTGGATGTCTACTGTGGGCGTCAACATAAATGAGGTTGAACGAATTGCCGCAGAAAAGGCAGAGGTTAAATACGCCGTTGCACTTTCATGCTGTACTGCCGCACTTCATTTATGTGTTAAATTTGCAGGTGAAAAATTATACGGTAAACCTTCAATCGGTCACGGTGCTGTTGAAGGCAAAAGAGTTTTTTGCTCTGATATGACATTTGATGCAACATTGAATCCGGTTGTTTATGAAGGCGGTATTCCCGTGTTTATAGATACGGAAAGGGATACATGGAATATGGACCCTGTTGCTCTTGAAAAAGCGTTTGAATTGTATCCTGAAGTTAAGCTTGTTGTTGCCGCTCATCTTTACGGTTTCCCGGGAAAAGTTGATGAACTTAAGGCTGTCTGCGATAAGCACGGTGCTCTTCTTGTTGAAGATGCTGCAGAGTCAATGGGTGCAACATATAAAGGCAGGCAGACAGGTTCATTCGGTGATTACGCTGCAATTTCATACAACGGAAATAAAATTATTACCGGCAGCAGCGGCGGCTGTCTGCTTACAAACAGCCTTGAGGTAGCCAATAAAGCAAGAAAATGGTCTACTCAGGCAAGGGAAAATGCCGCATGGTATCAGCATGAGGAAGTCGGATATAATTACAGAATGTCCAATGTAATCGCAGGTGTTATCAGAGGACAGTATAATTATCTTGAAGAGCATATTGCTCAGAAAAAAGCAATTTATGAAAGATATAAAGAAGGATTAAAGGAACTTCCTGTTTCCATGAATCCTTTTGAGGAAGATAAAAGTGTGCCGAATTACTGGCTCAGTGCAATGATTATTGATAAAGATGCTATGTGCAGACAGGTAAGAAGCGAAACTGAGGCTATATATATTGCCGAGAAAGGGAAATCCTGTCCTACGGAAATTCTTGAGGCTATTGCTTCAATCAATGCCGAAGGCAGACCTATCTGGAAGCCGATGCATATGCAGCCAATGTACAGAATGCATGAGTTTATTACTGTCAGCGGAAGCGGCAGAGCAAAAACCAACGCATACATTGAAGGTTCTGTAGCAGATGTGGGAGCAGATATTTTCCAGAGGGGTGTTTGCCTTCCTTCAGATAATAAAATGACTCCGGAACAGCAGGCAAAAATAATTGAAGTTATTAAAAGATGTTTTGATTAAAGGAAATAGTATATGAAAGATAATAGAAAGTCACAGGGACTGTACGGAAAATATCTGAAAAGATTTATTGACATAGTTTGCGGTGTTTTTGCACTGATTTTACTGAGTTGGCTTTATGCTGTAGTTGCGGTGTCAGTAAGAGTTAAACTGGGAAGTCCTGTTATTTTTACACAGAACAGGCCGGGGAAAGACGGAAAAATATTCAAGCTTTATAAATTCCGTACCATGACGGATGAGCGTGATGAAAACGGTAAGTTGCTTCCGGATGATGTTAGGCTTACAAAATTCGGAAAATTTCTTCGGATGGCTTCACTTGATGAACTGCCTGAAATTTTCAATATAATAAAAGGAGATATGAGCTTTGTAGGGCCGAGACCGCTGCTTGTTGAATATCTTCCTTATTATAACGAAAGGGAACAGCGCAGGCATGAGGTGCGGCCGGGTCTTACAGGCTGGGCGCAGGTTAACGGCAGAAATTCAGTCAATTGGACAAAGAGATTTGAATTAGATGTTGAATATGTTGAAAATCTTTCTTTAGGATTTGATATAAAAATTTTACTCAGCACGGTAAAAAAAGTTTTAGCAAAAAGTGATGTTGCAGAAGACACAAATGCTGTAGAGGGAAACTTTGCTGCCGAAAGAGAAGCTGAAATGAAAGAAAAGGTGAGGTAATTTATGAATATTCTTATTTCAAGCGCCGGAACACGAAATAAAGTTGTTCAGTATTTCAAAAAAGAATTTTGCGGAAAAGGTAATATTATTGCAACTGATATGAGCGAATTAGCTCCTGCTATATATGATGCAGATAAGTATTATCTTGTGCCGAAAATTACCGAGCCGGGCTATATTGACATTATTCTTGATATATGCAAAAAAGAAAAAATCGACGGTGTTTTATCATTGATTGACCCCGAGCTTTCCTTATTTTCAAAGCATATAGATGAGTTCACAGCTTTGGGCGCAACAGTAATCGGTTCATCTTATGAAAAATGTGAGATGACACTTGATAAGATGAAAATGTTTCAGTGGCTGAAAACTCATGATTACAAATGTGCTGAGACATACACAAACAAAGAAGATTTCTATTCTGATGTTGAAGCAGGAAAGATAAATTATCCTGTGTTTGTTAAGCCCATAAACGGCAGCGCAAGTATTTCTATATTTAAAGTTACAGATAAAGAAACACTTGAGCTTCTTTTCAAACATGATGATAATCTTATGATTCAGCAATTCCTCAACGGTCAGGAAATAGGCGCAGATGTGTACATTGATATGATTTCAGGTGAAGTGGTATCAATTTTCACAAAGAAAAAGCTGAAAATGAGAGCCGGCGAAACTGATAAGGCTGTTTCATTTAAGGATGAAAAACTTTTCAGACTTATTGAAAAATTTGTTGCGGAAGCAGGTTTTAAAGGTCAGATTGATATTGATATTTTTGATATAGACGGAGAGTATTATATCAGCGAAGTTAACCCCCGTTTCGGCGGCGGATATCCTCATGCTTATGAGTGCGGATGTAATCATATTAAACTTATTGAAAATAACCTTAACGGTAAAGCGAATGTTAAAAATATAGGCGCTTACGATGAAGGCGTTTATATGATGAAATATAACGAGATTATGATCAAGAAATAAAGAGGATATTATGAACATACGAAATTCAGTTTTTTGGATTATTGATTATATTAAGGGCGGAAAAGTGCGCAGCGGAATAAAACAGATTGAAAGCGATATGCTTCGTTCTGCGCCTGATACGGATAGATTAAAGAGTATTCTGCAATATGCTGTTGACAATGTTCCGTATTATAAAAACATAAAATCAGTTGATATTAAATCATTTCCTGTTATGAATAAATCAATGTATCTTGCTGATTATGATATGTTTCAGTCGCCTGAATTTGCAGGGCAGAAATTATATACATATCATACCAGCGGGTCAAGCGGAACTCCGTTTCACGGCGTTCAGGACGGCGAAAAAAGAAACAAACACACAGCTGATTTTTTGTATTTTACAAAAAAATGCGGTTGGAATTTAGGCGAAAAATATATATTCTTTAGATCATGGACTGAATATCCTAACAGTTGGATTCATAATATTAAAAATAATGTTTTATCTTTTGAGGTTCTTGACTTAAACGAAGAAATGATGAAGGATGTTTCAGAACGCATTATAAAAGATAAAAAAATAAAAATGATTCTCGGCTACGGTTCTGCGTTAAATCAGTTTGCGGATTATCTTGAAAAAAATAATATTTATACAAACAGTCTTAAAGTTGTAATATCCGATTCGGATGTTTTGAAAAGTGATAAAAGACTTTTACTGAAAAAACATCTCAACTGCAATGTTGTTGACAGATATTCAAATGAAGAACACGGACTTATCGGTTTTTCATACGATGTTGATGAACCTTTTGAAATAAATTATTCAAGTTATTTTGTTGAATTGCTCAAGCTTGATTCAGATGAATATGCCGAAAAAGGAGAAATCGGCAGAGTTGTAATTACTGATTTATACAATAAAGCAATGCCGCTTATCAGGTATGAGCTTGGAGATTTGGCTATTTCAGACGATGATAATCGTTTCGGAATTGTCACTCTCAGAAATTTGCAGGGCAGATTATCTGACATGATAATACAAAAATCAGGCGTAAAAATAAGTTCATCATCAGTAAACAACTATATGTGTTCTATGTTAGGCGTTGAAAAATATCAGCTTGTTCAGAATGCAATAGGTGACTTTACTTTATATGTAATAGAAAAAGTACCGAAATACACAGATGAGGATTTTTACAGAAATCTTGAACCGTGCATAGAAGAAGGCTCCGTTCTTAAAGTTATCAGAACGGATCATATTCCGTCCGGAAAGAATGGAAAATATAAAACCTTAATTTCAAAATGCAAGTAAGCACCTGTTTAGGAAAGAGAGTTATATGAATATTTTATTTTTGACTATTTCACCAAAAAAGGCACAAAAAATGAACAGAGATATAGCATTGGCGTTTTTTAACCACGGGCATAATGTATATATCGTATGTCCCGATGATGAGGAAAATTCAGTCAATGGGGATTTTGTTAATATTGAAGGCATGAATTATCTGTTTGTAAAAAGCGGTGATGCTGTAGGTAAAATAGGCATTGTAAAAAAAGTTAAAAATTTTCTTCTTACAGACAGTATTTATAAAAATGCATTAAAAAAAGCTACTATACCGGATGGAATAGATTTGGTTCTTTATTCTACTCCACCGATTACACTTGTTAATACTATTATCTGGGCCAAGAAAAAGTTTGGTGCAAAATCTTATTTGATGCTTAAAGATATATTCCCTCAAAATGCCGTTGATATGGGAATGATGAAAAAAAACGGTATTATGTCGGTTGCATATAAATATTTCAGAAAAAAAGAAAAAAAGCTGTATGTAAACAGTGATTTTATCGGCTGTATGTCAAAAGCAAACAAGAAATACATATTAAAACATAATTCGGAGCTTAACGAAAACAAGGTAGGACTTTGTGTTAATTCTTACGCTTGCGAGCCTTTACTTCAGATTGACAGGAAAGAAGTCCGCAACGAGTTTGATTTGCCTCAGGATAAAATAATATTCCTGTACGGGGGAAATCTGGGCAAACCTCAGGGATTGCAATATTTTGTTGATGTTATGAAAGCAAATAAAAATAAGCAGGACAGATTTTTCCTTATTTGCGGCGGCGGAAATGACCAGAAAAAGATAGAGGATTTTATTGAAAAAGAAAAGCCTGATAATGTTCGATATGTTTCCATGCTTTCTCCGTATGATTTTGACAGGGTCAGCAGAGCCAGCGATATCGGGCTCATTTTTCTTGATAACAGGTTCACAATCCCCAATTTCCCGTCAAGAATGTTGAGCATAATGATAAATCAGATGCCGATTCTTGCTGCCACCGATAAAAATACCGATGTCGGCGATGTGATTGCCCAAGGAGATATGGGTTGGTGGTGCGAAAGCAGAGAAGTTTCTGATTTTTGTAAATTTATTGATGATATTTGCAAAAATCCCTCTGTAATAGAAGAAAAAGGCAAAAATGCAAGAATCCATTACGAAAACAATTACACAACACAAGTTGCATATAATCAGATTGTTGAAGGCTTGAATAAAATCGGTTTAGAAATTTAACGGTGACAAATATGACAAACGAAGCTTATATAGTAATAAGAAATTCTTTTTCAATGCAAATTCCCGATGAAAAATTAAAAAAATCCACTGTAGAAAACTACAGTGAAAAAGTTAAAAATGAAATTATTGAGCTTAGCAAACAAAAGAAATATCTTCCTTTTGTTGCAAAGCATATGTTAAACTTGGGCATTGATACCGATTTTTGGCAGGAACAGTATGATTTTTATAAAGAACGCAACAGGGCTGTTATTGAATTCGTAACAGAGCTTTTTGACAGTTTTTATAAAGAAGACATAAAATCAATTTTTGTGTATGAAAATTTCGGCGGGTTGCTTATTTCCGGTTGCGATACAGCATTGTTTTCTTCAGGCGATGTTGATATGTGCGCAGATAAAAATGAATTTGAAAAAATAGACCGTGTTTTTAAAAATTATGGATTCGAGCTTAAAAAACAGAGCGAAAAAAGCCACAATATTTTCAGAGTTGGTTACAAAGGCAAAATCGGTGATATGGATTACCGATTTAATGTTATGTTCAAACCTCTCGTAAGGTATCGTATGCCTGTTGGTGTGTGTGAAGATATTATCAGTGAAAAGAATATGCGGTTTTATAACGACACGCATATCAGAATACCTACTAAAGAAGTGTTATTGTATCTTAATATTATGAGAATTTCCGTACACGGTTATGTCAGGTCTCCTGATATACGGTTGTATGTTGATGTTTATAACTGTTCTATAGGGCAGGTAGATTGGCAACAGGTAGTATCGTGGGCGAAGAAAGACAAAAATCTGACCCGTGTGATTGCCGTAGCCTATGTTGCGAATTGTCTTTTCGGGACATCCGTTCCTGAGTGGCTTCTTGATATGAAAAACGATAAGAAGCTAAAGGCAGAACCGCTGATTCATATTATTTGTGATGAAGATTTAAGATGTCTTAAATGTTCGCCCGGCAGAATGGACAGGCAGTTAACAGAGTTCTATTCTGACAGTTACAGTTTTGTAGGCGGAGTTTTACATACTTTTTTCCCGGATAAGAAATGGTTGATGGAGTACTACGGAAAAGCCGGCAAGGGATTATTGTACGGATATTGGCGGTATCTTAAGTTTGCGATTGGGGGATTACAATGAAGATTGACGACTTAGTCAAACGAGAAGATTTTTATACCATTCTCGAACATACACTCAATCATTATTATAAGGATATTTTACATACTGATGTAACCGTAAGAGTAGATGATAAAAAATTTTCAAATTCGGTAGTGGTTTATCCGAAACTCAACAGAATTATCAGAAGAAATCCGAACAGCAGAATTGTTAAAGGAGTGTACAGCGGTTTCAGTATCAACGATAACCCTGTTAAAAGAATATGCGCCAAGCTTTATATTACAATGCTGCTTTACAGTGCCGGGATGTTATCAGCCAAGAGTATGTATTTTTCTGATTTGTCGGTTTTTACACCTTTTCATGAAATATGCGGAGGTAATAAAAAAATACGAATCAACGATCAGAAACAGATGACATCGGATGTAATTATGAAATCCGGATTTGAAGATGATTATTTCAGAAATGAGATGGATTTCCGGCTTAATAATAAAGCAGATTATCTGGTTCCGATTATTGAATACGGAGATGATTGGTACAGAGAAAAGCTGATTGACGGTTGTTCTCTTGCAAGGGTAACCGACCGGTCTATTTATGAAGCTTCTTTGGAAAAAGCAATGGAGCATTTAGGCGATATGATTGATAAGTCTAAGCATTATGTAAAAGGCGAAGACTATGCAAAAATATTGCAGCAGGAAATTACAGTCAATATAGATAAGCTGTTTAACATAAAAAAAGATGTTAAATTCGATCGTAGCGCAGTAGAAAAGCAGATTGAAAAGCTTTTGAAAGAAGTGTCAACGATTGAGAAAATACCTGTTGCTGTCAGTCACGGAGATTTTCAGACAGGCAACATTGTTGTAGACAAACAGGGAAAAGTGTACTTAATTGATTGGGAAACATATAAAACAAGAAGTATTTGGTATGATGCAATAACAGCTAAGCTGTTTATCAGAAGAAGAGGAAGCTGGGAGCATATTCTGGAAAATAAAATGAATCCGGAAATTGCTGAGGCTGTTTACAGCTTTGACAGCGGCAGAGAGTGCTCAGTTGAGCAGGCTGTATCAGTTCTTTTGCTGGAGGATTTGTCTTTCAAATTGACGGATGCTTTGATGGTCCCCGGTGAACTGGGCTGCAACTGCATTAACATTACCATTAACGAAATAATGAATGTGGTGAAAAAATGATTACATTTAGCGGAATTGATTGTTCAGGTAAATCTACACAGATAGATTTAATAAAAAAATACTATGAGGATAAAGGAAAAAAAGTTCGTGTTATCTGGTCAAGAGGCGGCTATACCTCATGGGTTGAAGGTTTTAAAACACTTGTAAGACAGGATAAGGGCCTTGAAGGTGCAGAAAAAGAGGAATACAGGCAGAATGTTGTAAAAACAAGCTGGAAGAACAAGCTTTACCTTAAAGCATCTATTTGGGATATGCTCAGATTTTACGGTATTGTTTACGGTTGGATTGAGCTGACAGGTACGCAGATTATATGTGACCGTTATGTGTGGGATACATACATTGACTTCCTTATGCGTTATCCTCAGTACGATTTCCAAAACTGGTTTTGCTGGAAACTGATGATTAAGCTTATTAAAAAGCCCACACATTCTTTTGTTTTAACAATTCCTGCTGAAGAGTCTATGAGACGCAGTGAATTAAAGCATGAGCCCCGTCCGGAGCCTATTGAAAAAAGAATAATAAGAATTGACCATTACATGGAGGAAATTAAGAATAATCGCTGGCAGTATGTAATAGATTGTATGCGACCGATTTCCGAAATTAACAATGAACTGATTGAGATTCTTGAGCGTGATAAAAAATGAAGATATTGGTGTATGATATCCCGGCAAAATTCGGGGGAGCTCTGACAGTATTAAAAGAGGCGTATGCCTATGCTTGTGAGAGAACAGATATAGAATGGGTTTTTGTTATCAATCCCAAGGTGGTTTGCCTTAATATTTTTGAACAGAAGAAGCACATTAGGATTGAAGTTGCAAAAAAGGCAGAAAAATCCTGGTTCCACCGTATGTTTTATGATCATGTAACACTGGGAAAATTAGTTTCTGAAGAAAAGCCGGATTTAATTATATCCCTTGCAAATGTTACAGTACCTGTTTTTCATGTTAAACAGTTTGTATATATGCATAACCTTATACCGTTTTGCGATTTGAAATTTTCGCTTTTGAAACACAGAACGCTTTGGTTTTATAAACATGTTATAGCACGTACAATTTATTTCGGTGTACGAAGATGCGATCGTGTAATTGTTCAAACAAAATGGGTAAGAAATGCTGTAATGAAAAAATGCGGAATAAATGAAGAAAAATTCATTATATGTCCGCCGAAGATTGCAGAGTCATCTTTTTTGAAATATCAGGATTCAGATGAAGCACGAAAATGCTTTTTCTATCCTGCCGGAATGTCGGAATTTAAAAACCATATTACAGTTGTTAAGGCTGTTGAAGAATTGTCTGAACACGGCGTAACTGATTTCAGTGTTTTGTTTACCGGGAACACTGATATCTGCGAAATAGAAGGTAAACCGTTAAAAGGTCTTCCCGTTTCTATGGTAGGTTATATGCAGTACGGTGATGTGTTGAAGCAATATGCAAAATCGGTTCTTGTTTTTCCGTCGGTGCTTGAAACTTTCGGGTTGCCTTTGCTTGAAGCAAGACTTTCCGGTTCCGTTATTATTGCAGGTAATACGGATTTTGCCCATGAAGTTTTGAACGGGTATGAGAACGCATTGTTTTTTGATGCTAAAGACAGCCATGCTTTGGCAGAATGTATGCAGCTTGTGATGAACGGCGATTTCAGGTATGAACCGAACCCTGCGGCTTTTGAATTGCAGGGTGGATGGGATGATGTTGTTGCACAGATGAAATAACCTGCTGCACAGACAAAAAAGATGTCGTCAAAACCATATTTGGTTCGACTAAGAATATAGTTTGGCAAGGAAGATATCATGAAAAAAATCGGTATAATTACTTTTTATAAGTCAGATAATCTGGGGGCAGTGCTTCAGGCATACGCTCTTGAGGAATGTATCAGAAAAAAAGGCTACAGTGCTGAAATTATTCAATATTCAGATTTAAAAAAGAAAGAAAAGAAAATGAACACTGTTAAAAAGGTGCTTCATAATTTCTGGTATCACACACTGAAAAGAAAAATTTTAAAAGATAAAAAATGGGTTAGTGTTCAGAACTTCATCAACAAGAATGATTCATTGTCTGAGCAGGTTTATTATTCCAGTGCTGAGATAAATAATCATCCTCCGCATTATGATGTGTATATCACGGGGAGCGATCAGGTCTGGAATGATTCAATCACAGGAGAAGATGATTCATTTTATCTTTCATTTGCACCGGAAAAGGCAACAAAAATTTCGTACGGTTCCAGTTGCGGTTCTATCAAAGGATTATTGAAAAACAAAGAAAAAAAGGCAATGCTTCTTTCACGCTATGATGCAGTTGCGGTAAGAGAATCAAACCTGGTTTCCGCTTTGAAAAACGAGTTTAATATTGATGCACAGCTTGTTCTTGACCCCACATTGCTTTTGAGACCTGCTGACTGGGAAAGTGTATTGAGTCAATCGAAAAAAGCATTGAAAGGCAATTACATTCTCTGCTACATTATGCCCGGGGATAAGGTTATTGAAACAGGAATCGCACAGATAGCAAAGGAGCTGTCAAGGCAGACAGGATACAGAATTGTCCGTCTCGGTTTGAAGGATAAGGACCGCCTTAAATTCAGAAAAGATGACATCTTCGATGCAGGTCCGGCTGAATTTGTCAGGTTAATAGCTGATGCTGAATATGTTGTAACTAACTCCTTCCACGGTTCTGTTTTTTCAATCAACTTCGGGAAAAATGTGTACGGCGTAATTAACGGGGAAGTTGACGGCAGAGCAACAAGGGCTGCAAGGCTGATTTCCGTTTATGAGTTGCTGGGAATGAATGACAGACTGATTATGTTTAAGACAAACGACGAAAGCTGGAAGTCATCTGTTGTTAAAGATGACTATGATTACAGTCAAGCACATCAGAAACTGGAAGAAGAACGGGAAAAGTCCGTTTCTTATTTATTGAAAGGGATTGAACTTGAAAATACAACAGAGCAATAACAGCTTTTAAGCAGAAGAATAAGGTGTAAAAATATTCCTTGAATTTTTGAATGTTATGAGAAATACAAATTGAAACCAGAGGTAAAACAAAATGAGTGAAGTAAATATTTATCATAAGTATACAAACGAACTGAGCGAAGAAGAAATAAACTGTTTTGTTTCTGTTTATGACAGCGTTTTCGGAAATGAGAACGATTCAAAAGAAAAATTTAAAATTAAGTATTTAAATAATATTTACGGCCCTTCGATTCATGTCTTTGCATTTTTAGATAATAAATGCGTAGGAATACAGGCCTTTCTGAGGAATGATATTGACGGAAAATTAGCATATCAATCAGGAGATTCTGCTGTATTAAGTGAGTGCAGAGGCAAAAAAGTATTTTCAAAAATGGTTTTGTTCGGATTAGATGTTATTCCCGAAGATGCAATAGTTTACGGATTTCCCAACAATAATTCACTGCCTGCATTTGAAAAAATGAATTGGAAAGTTACTCAAAGAAAAAAATACAAACTGCTTTCCGGAAAAGACGCAGACAGTATTCCTGAAATCAGTAAAGAATATTTTGAATGGATTATTTCAGGCAATAAAAATATTAATCTTATTAAAAAATATAATAAGTATCTGCTTATAAGAAAGAGAAACAAATATGTATACATGGTATACGGATGTGTTTCGGCAGATGTTTATTCCAGGTATAAAAATCTGAGCTGTAAAAATATTCTGCGTGTTTTAATGATTTACAGTAATGACGGTAAATACGGTAACGGCATGGTTCCGATTTTTGCACCTGAATCCAAAACCGTTGATTTGCCTGATTACAAGATTGATACTTTGCTTGTTCGGTGATGGGAGGTCAGATGTATGTTCAGAATTAAAATGATTCTTTCTTTGCTTGCGGATATTGTTTTTGTGAATAAAATTAAGATGACATCCTTAAACAAAAAAACAAACAGCAATTACATCAGAATCGTAAATTATCACCATGTTTTAAGTGAAGATGCCGAAAAGTTTGAAAAACAGTTAAAATGGTATAAAAAAAATTATAATGATGTAAACTTTGATACATTCAAGAGCTTTGTAAACGGTGAATCCCTTAATGGCGGAAAGCCCGGTTTAATGATAACTTTTGATGACGGTTACAAAGACAATTATGATGTTGCAATGCCGCTTCTGAATAAATACGGCTTTACCGGTTATTTTATGGTTTCATCAGATTTAGTCGGAGAATCAGATTATATGACTGAGAAAATGCTTTTGGATTTGCTGGATTCCAATCATGTAATCGGTGACCATACCGCTACTCACCACAGGTTCAATCCTGATGATTCTGAAGATGTTTTGAATAAAGAAATAGTGGAAAGCAAGGCAGCATTAGAAAAAATGCTTAACAGAAATATAGATATTTTTTGCTGGTGCGGCGGGGAGGAACAGCATTACACCGCCGATGCGGCAAAAGTAATTTATTCGGCAGGGTATAAGTATTCGTTTTTAACTAATTCTTTTCCGGTATTTCAGAATAATAATTTATTTTTGCTGGAAAGAACAAATATAGAAGCTTCGTGGCCGTTATTTTTAGTTCGCTTTCAGTTATGCGGATTTATGGATAAAAAATATGATTTGAAGCGCCACAGAGTTGAAAATTTATTATTAGATGGAATGAAAAAAGATGAAAATTAAATCTGTAACAGTTATAGGTGCCAACGGCACGATGGGCTACAATGCAGCAGCTATGTTTGCATCGTTTGGCAACGCAAAAGTGTATATGATCAGCCGTGATATTCAAAAATCACGCAACGCTATGGATAAGGCGATTAAAGCAGTAAGAGCGGAATCTATTCGCAAAAATCTTATACCTTGTGATTTTTCGCAATTAGGAAAGTGTGTTTCCGAATCTGATTTGGTTTTTGAAAGTGTTTCTGAAAATTTCAGCATTAAGAAAGAGATAACACAAAAAATAGGATTATTTGCAAAAGATAATACAATTATTGCAACAGGTACCAGCGGTCTGTCAATTAATGAAATCGCAAGTGTTCTTCCTGAAAAAATCAGAAGCAATTATTACGGGTTGCATTTTTTTAATCCGCCGTACAGTATGCCTTTATTGGAGCTGATTCCTTCAGAAGGCGCAAAGCAAACCGAGGAACTTAAGGAATATCTTGAAAAGCAATTACTCAGAACAGTTGTTGTCTGCAAAGATTCTCCTGCGTTCATTGCAAATCGAATCGGTTTCTATTTTTTGAATTTTGCATTGCAATATGCTGAAAAGTGCAAAGAAGAAGGCGGAATTGACTATATTGATGCAATTATGGGAACATTTACCGGCAGAGCCATGTGCCCTTGCAGAACAGCTGATTTTGTCGGACTTGATGTGCATAAAGCTATTGTCGATAACCTCAGGGAAAACACAAATGACTATATGAACGATGTATATGTCCTTCCCGATTATGTCTGCAAACTGATTGATGAAGGCAGACTTGGGAAAAAGACAGCCTGCGGTTTGTTCAAAACCGAATTAACGGAAGATGGAAAAAAAGTACATTTGGTTTACGATATCAATACAGACAGATATGTGAAAGCAAGAAAGTATAATTTTGAGTTTGTCAATACAATGAAGTCTTATTTGAACAACGGAGAGTATCAGGAAGCTTTTGAAATATTAAAAAACGATCAGTCAAAAGAAGGACTTATTTGTAAAGAATTTCTGAAAAATTATGTTGAGTATTCATTATATGTAGTCAATGAAGTATGCGACGATATTTCTTTGGCAGATGATGCAATGGCAACAGGGTTTAATTGGTGCCCGCCGTTAGCAATGTCAAATATTTTGTTTGATACAAATTACCCGACAAAGTATGACTACAGAAGTTATTTCAAGGTAGGTGGATGATTTGGTATATGTTTTGGGCGGTGCTCAGACTGACTTTGAGAGAAACTGGAAAAAAGAAGGAAAGAACCTTGTTGCGCTTTTGAAAGAAGTTATTAACGATTCTTTCAATGAAACAGGGTTTACTTTTGAAGAGTTAAAAAGATTAAACAAAGATAACAGAGTTGAAGCTTTTGTAGGTAATTTTATTGCAGAAAGCTATATAAATCAGGGACATCTCGGTGCGTTCCTTACGGAAGTGAACGAAGCTTTTTACGGCGTTCCCTCAGCAAGATATGAAGCAGCCTGTGCGTCAAGTTCAGTTGCGCTTGAAGCTGCTGTTACAAAAATAAAATCCGGCGATATTGATGTAGCCGTTGTTGTCGGATTTGAAATAATGAAATATGTAGATTCCAGAGCAGGCGGGGATATTCTCGGCAGAGCTGCTTATTATGAAAAAGAAGGAAAGGGAATCGAACTTCCTTTCCCGAAGCTGTTCGGAAGACTTGCCGACGCAATTTTAGATAAATATCCGGAACTTGATGAAAAAAGATTCATGGATGCATTGGCACAAATTTCTCTGAACAATTATTCCAATGCCAAAAGAAATCCCAACGCTCAAACCAGAAAGTGGTTTATGAGCTATGAACAGGCTTCTGACAGAGGCAATGACACTAATCCGTTGGTAGGAGGAAGATTAGCTACATCAGATTGTTCACAGGTTACTGACGGTGCGTGCTGTGTTATTCTTTGTTCTGAGAATTATATTAAAGAAAAAGGGATTAAAAATAATATTGTCGTTAAAGGATTCGGACACAGAACCGCTCCTTTGCTTTTTGATAAAAAAATAGCTGACAATAAAGAATCCGAATATGTTCTTCCGTGGACAAGGCAGGCTGTTCTTGATGCATACAGAAGAAGCGGCCTGACAGTTGATGATATTGATTGCTTTGAAACACATGACTGTTTTACTTCCAGTGAATATGCCGCAATTTCTGCTTTTGGTATTACCGAACCGGGGAAAGAATATGAAGCGGTTGAAAACGGAACTATAGCGTTCGAAGGAAAAAAACCTATTAACCCGTCAGGCGGACTTATCGGCTGCGGGCATCCTGTGGGAGCTTCCGGCGCAAGAATGTTTTTAGACTTATATAAACAGGTGAGCGGAAAAGCCGGTGAATATCAGATTCAGGGCGCCAAAAACGCTATGATGTTGAATATCGGTGGAAGTGCAACTACAAATTATGTGTTTATTGTAGGCGAACAAAGTTCTGAAAATTGAAATCAATATATTACGGAGAACTCAATTAATGGAAAACAGTGTTGAAAAAAAGATAGATAAAAGCTTATGCACGGGGTGTGGAGTTTGCGGTTTAAGCTGTCCGAAAAATGCAATAGTTATGAAACCGGATACAGGCGGATTTTTATACCCTGAAGTTAATCCGGAGCTTTGCATTGATTGCGGACTTTGCATAAAAAAATGCAATGTAGCAGGGGAGCTTGAAGTTTATCACGAAAAGCAGAACGGATATGCTTTTAAGCATTATATTAACGGAGTAAGAGAAAACAGTTCATCCGGCGGAGCATTTACTCTGCTTTCTGATTACATATTAAGCATTGACGGAGTTATATACGGAGCCGCTTATTCGGACGACTGCAAATCTGTGCACCACATTCGAGCGAACGACATTGAAGGCAGAAACAAAATCCGAGGAGCGAAGTATGTACAGAGCAGTATGTATGAAATTTTGCCTCAGGTCAGAGAAGACCTTGAAAACAATAAGTGGGTTCTCTTTACAGGTACTCCGTGTCAGGTTGCGGGAGTGAAAAAATATTTGGGAAAAGACTATGAAAAATTGCTTCTTTGCGATATTTTATGTCATTCTGTTCCTTCTCCCCAAATCTTTGAAGACCATGTAAATCTTTTGGAGAAGAAAAATAAAGCTTCTGTTGTGGAATATACAAGCCGTGAAAAACGGTTTGGCTGGACAAGAAGAGACTGCCTTTATTTTGAGAACGGTACGCAGGATCATTCATCAATGCTTTCTCAGCTTTATTATATTCTATTTAATATGAGAATCGCCAACAGGTCGTCATGCGCTAAGTGCTTGTATGCCGGTCAGCTCAGAACAGGTGATTTTACCATAGGTGATTTTTGGGGAGTAAAAAAACCGTTTAAGGACGGACTGGGTGTATCGGCTTTGCTGATAAATTCCGAAAAAGGCAGAAATGCTTTTGAAAAAATGGAAAAACCCGGTTGGTTTGAAGATCATGAAGTTTCAGATTTGTTTGAAAAAAATCATAAAAAACCGATAAAACCTCATCCGAATACCCAACGCTTTTGGAAGGATTACGAGGAGAAAGGTTACAGTTATATAATCAGGAAATATCTTGGTTATTCACTAAAAGGAAAATTAGTTTACCACGGTAAGGTTTTTATAAGGAAAGTGCGCAAAATAAAGGGAGGTCACTAAGCTTTGGATAATATCAGTAATAAAGTCACATCCGGGCTTTTTTGGAATTACGGTGAACGAATACTGGCACAACTTGTAAGTCTGGTTGTTTCAGTCGTTTTGGCAAGACTTATAGAACCGGAACATTTTGGCGCAATATCCATAGTTACCGTTATGATTACACTTTGCAATGTTTTCATTTCAAACGGATTCGGCAATGCTCTGATTCAGGCGAAAGAGGCAGAAAAACCTGTATTCAATTCCATGTTTTATATAAGCTTCGTTTTATCTCTTGTGCTGTATGCAGCTGTTTTTGTTTCAGCACCTTTTATTGCAAAGTTTTATAAAATGGATATTCTGAATCCTGTTATCCGAGTTATGGGGTTAAGGCTTCCTATTGCAAGTCTTAATACGGTCCAGCATGCTTATCTTGTTCGTAAACTTGAATTCAAAAAATTCTTCATTACCACATTACCGGGAACGGTTGCTTCTGCGGTCGTAGGTATTGCAATGGCTTATTTCGGATTCGGAATATGGGCGCTTGTTGCTCAGTATTTAACGAATGTAACAATAGATACGATTTTGCTTTACATAATCTGCGGATGGCGTCCGGGACTGAAGGCTGACTGGCAGGGCGGTAAAAAGCTGTTGCCGTTTGGCGCAAAAATTTTAGGAGCGGCGCTTTTATTGAATATTTATGACGAAATAAGCGATCTGGTTGTTGGTAAAAAATTTGAAGTCAGTAACCTTGCTTATTATTCAAAGGGCAAGCAGTTCCCGAGTATTATTGTAACAAACATCAACTCATCTATTTCAAGAGTTCTGTTTTCTGCAATGTCAAAATATCAGGATGATTTGATCCGCATAAAATCTATGCTCAGAAGGTCATTGAAAATAAATGCGTACATAATCGGTCCTGTTATGATAGGAATGTTTGTTTGTGCAGATGATATTATTCGAATAGTTCTTTCTGATAAATGGGCGGACAGTACAGTGTATCTTCAGATTTTCTGTATAATGTTCTTCCTGAAATCAATAAGAAATACATATACTCAGGGCTTCAATTCAATAGGAAAAAGCGGAATAATGCTGGGAGTTCAGATTGTGAGCACTGCTTTAGGTCTAGTACTGCTGTTTGTTTCCGCATTCATTATTAAAAATGTTTTGGCAGTTGCTTATTCAACTTGCATTGTTCAGTTGGTAGCGGTTATTATTTGTATTGCAAGCAGTAAAAAATCTTTTAATTATTTATTTAAAGAATTTCTTGTTGACATTATTCCCATATTGTTAATAAATGTGATGATGGCAGGAGTCGTTTTCCTGATAGGTTTTATTCCGATAAAAATAAAAATCATTGAATTGGGAATAAAGGTTATAGCAGGCTGTTTATCTTATTGGGGATTTTCAAAATTATTTAAGATTGATTCGTATTCTTATGTTCTGGCAATGGCAAAGCCGTATATAAAGAGATTCAAAAAGCATTGATTGTTTTTGATTATTTTACAGAAAGGGGAATGGTATGATTATCAGAAAAAGTACAGTACTTTTATACGCTGTCAATGTAGCAATACTGTTTTATGTATATCTTGATTTTAAAAACAGTGCTATAGTAGGAAACTCAAATTCCAACCGTACTCTGGTATATGTAGCCATTGCCCTTTTAGCATTTTTATCCGGTATTTATGTAGTCACCTATTTCTTTAAAAAAGTAAGTGCTATGGAAATATCGCTTGCGTTGGTTTTCTTTTGGATTGTTACAGATAATGTTCTGCACAGAGATTTCAGCTGGGTGTTTGTTATTCATTTGGGACTGTCTTTGTTATGGCTGTTTCTTTACAGCTTTTTCTACAGATTCCCTCAGGATTATCCTAAAGCATATAAAAC
Source organism: Acutalibacteraceae bacterium (assembly GCA_045628495.1). GTDB lineage: Bacteria > Bacillota > Clostridia > Oscillospirales > Acutalibacteraceae > CAG-488. Next base: position 6,900 of record JAZQPL010000001.1, on the reverse strand, counting down.
AGCAAGAATTTTTTTGCAGGTATTAGCTTATGTTTATATCGGCATTTCAATTTACGCATCTTATATCATAAGAAATGTTATTCAAAGCGGAACAGGCGTTTTAAGTACAAGCTATTATGTATTGCTGTTTTTACCTGTTGCACTTTCTGCGGAGAATAAGTATTATAAATATATAACAACTCTTGCAATTATTGTTACAGTATTCATGTCATTTAAGAGAGGCTCGATTATTGCATTATTTGCCATGATATGTTTTTATATTTATGCTTCGGGAAGACAAAAAAGAAATTCAACAGTATTGATAAAGCTTATAGCAGCTGTAGCGCTTCTGGTTGTAATAGTTATTGTTGCGGATAAGGCTGTAGGCGGAAAAATACTTGAACGATTTTCTTCGGAAAATCTGCAAGACGGTTCAGGCCGTTCGGAGATATATTCAACTGCGTTGTCAATATTTGAATCAAGAGGATTTTTATATCAGCTTACCGGTTCCGGATGCTCATCAACATCCAGACTGCTGGGAATATCAGCTCATAATGAATGGTTGGAATTCGCACTTGATTACGGTATAATCGGTTGTGTACTGTATGCTAACCTGTTTGTTCAGATGATAAGAATTGCAATTAAAAAAGTTCGTGAAGGCGACAGCGGTATGCCGCTTTTCGGATGTTTTATTGTTTACATGGCTTTTGTTGGTATGTACGGAGCGATATATTTTGTTCAGTCAACAATCTTCCTGTTTATTTCACTGGGATTCTTCTCAATAAATAATAATAAAATAGACAACGAATAATTTCTAAAAGGTGTTTTTTATGGTAAGTCAAAGAAACAACAGAATAGATTTGCTTAAAGGATTTTCAATAATTGCAGTAATTCTGTATCATTTAGGCGTAATGGAATACGGGTATTTGGGTGTTGATGTTTTTTTCGTTACAGGCGGATATCTGTTTTATAAAAGTATGCACCGTGAAAACGAAAAAGGTGATATTTCGTTTTTCAGAAGTATTCTGAAAAAACTTGTCAGACTTGTTCCTCTTGTTTTAATTGTTTCGGCGGTTTCGTTAATATTGGGCTATTTTATGATGCTGCCGGATGACTATGAAAATTTAAGCGAATCTGCTATTGCGACAACATTTTTTTCGAATAACATTCTTGCGTGCATTACAACTAAAAATTACTGGGATGTTGCTAATATTTTCAAGCCGTTAATGCACACATGGTATGTGGGTGTGCTTCTGGAAGAATACATACTGATGACGGCAGTTTATGTTGCCTCAGTTAAAATATTTAAGAAAAAGCAGGATTCTGCGCTTAAAATAATTTTTGTTATTGCAACAGCAGTATCATTGTTACTGTTCCTGCTTCCCGTATTTTCAACAGCTCAGAAGTTTTATTATCTTCCGTTCAGACTTTTTGAATTTACGGCAGGTTCCCTGCTTGCTGTTTTCCCCGGCCTTAAAAATAAGCTTTCAGGTTATACAAAAGCTTCTGTACCTGTAAGCTTAGCCTTGTACTTGCTTTTATTATTTATTATAATAAAAGGCGTTCCATCAATTCCGTCAAGCATTTTATTGATTTCAGTTGTTTTAATTACATTTATTCTTCTGGCATTACCTGAGATAACAAATGAAAAGGTTATTAAATGTTTAACGCCGGTTTTGTTCTTGGGAAAATCAAGCTACAGCTTTTATTTATGGCATCAGGTTATTGTAGCATTTATGTATTACAGCTTTGTCAAAAAATTAAGCGTTGCTTCATTCCTGATTTTCTGTCTGATAACAGTTGCAGTTTCAGTGTTATCTTATTATTTCATAGAGCAGAAAATATTAAGCTTTGATAAAAAAGGCAAGAGAAAGATTATTATTACCTGCAGTGTTATTCTCGCAGTGATTATATGCGGCTGTTCTGCGCTGCTTTACAATAAAGCCGGTGTTGTTCGTGATGTTCCTGAACTGGGAATTGTAAAGGGTGAAGCAAACAGAGGAATACATTCTCAATACTGCGACCGTCCTTATAAATGGAACAAAGATTTTGAAGACAACTCTAAAGTTCATGTTCTTGTTTTCGGCAACAGCTTCGGCAGGGATTTTGCAAATATTCTTTATGAATCTGAATTTTCCGATAAATTAGAAATTTCTTATATTTTTGTTGATAAAAATTCCGACGAATCATCGTTAACAGAATACAGAACCAGAATAGACAGTGCAGACTATGTGTTTTTTGCAATGCATACTTCTTACGAAGATGTTCCCGGATATTTGCTCAAAGCAGTTCCTTCACAGAAGCTTTATGTTATCGGCGATAAGAGCTTCGGCGCATCAAACGGAATTTTCTATTCAAAGCGCAATTCTTCTGATTATTTTAATCAGAGTGCGGAAATTGACGAAGCTTTGATTAAGAAAAACAATAATATGAAAATCAGATACGGAACGCATTATATTGATATGATAACATCTGTAAATGCCGGCGAAAATAAAATAAAGGTTTTTACGGATGACGGACATTTTATCAGCCAGGATTGCAGACATCTTACAAAATTCGGAGCGATTTATTACGCAAAAATACTGGATTTGAGTTGGATTGCAGAGAGAGAATAATTCGGCGGTATATGGTTTATGCTTTATCTTGAAGTTTTTCTTATTGTTTGCGTTATTCTGCTTATTTGCGCAGACGGTTTGTTTAATCTTAAAATCAGTAAAAAAGTTAAGTGTGCGCTTTTAGCTTTGGTGATTATTGATATTTTGTTTCTTACTGTTCTGGGAAGAAATCCCGGCAGTGAAAGCAGATTCGAAATTTCTCCGTTGCATTCGTACATAAATATGTTCTTACTGGATTGGAAAAATTCAGCAGTATTTATATGGGAACAAATTATCGGAAATGTTGTTGTATTTATTCCTGTAGGTTTTATTGTTTCTGATTTATTGAGTAAAAAGCGTTTTATTATTTGTGTACTTTCCGGATTATCTTTAAGCTTTCTGATAGAGATGATGCAGTTCCTGTTCGAAACAGGCAAAGCTGAAGTTGATGATATAATAAATAACACTCTGGGCGCTGTTTTCGGATTTCTGATTTTTTCGGCGGTTCAAAGTGTTTGCAGGAAAGAGATAAAAAATGCTGTTTTATGTTTAATACCAATAGCTATATACGGGCTGTTTATGCTGGGCTGTATGTTTTATTGTTCAAAGACAAATGTTTTTTATTAAATTGATGTATTGTACCCGCAATTATTCAGAAAAACTGTTTTAATTATTACAGAAGGTTCGCTTTCTGTTAAATAAAAATACGGATGTTTATGCTTGCACTTTTCAGGTCAGGCAGAATGTTCAAAAAAAGTAATGGAGATTTTGTTATGTCACTTTTCAAAAATAAGACTCTTATGATTACAGGCGGAACGGGTTCGTTCGGCAATGCGGTGCTTAACCGTTTCATTGATACCGATATCGGTGAAATTCGCATTTTTTCAAGAGATGAAAAAAAGCAGGATGATATGCGCCACAAATTCCAGGTAAAAATGCCTGAAATGGCAGATAAAATTAAGTTTTATATAGGAGATGTTCGTGATTTACAGAGCGTTAAAAATGCTATTCACGGTGTTGACTATATTTTCCATGCTGCCGCATTAAAACAGGTTCCTTCTTGCGAATTTTTCCCGATGGAAGCAGTTCGCACAAATGTTATCGGAACAGACAATGTTCTTACTGCCGCTATTGAAGAAGGTGTTGAAGCAGTAATATGCCTTTCAACAGATAAAGCGGCATACCCGATAAATGCTATGGGCACAACAAAGGCTATTGAAGAAAAGGTTGCTATTGCAAAATCCCGTTCATCAGGCAAAACGAGAATTTGCTGTACCCGTTACGGTAATGTTATGTGCAGCAGAGGTTCTGTTATTCCGCTGTGGATTGAACAGATTAAATCCGGAAACCCCATTACCGTTACAGACCCGAATATGACAAGATTTATTATGTCACTGGAAGAAGCGGTTGACCTTGTTATTTTTGCGTTTGAACATGGAAAGAACGGGGACCTTCTTATTCAGAAAGCACCTGCTTGCACAATTCAGACTCAGGCTGAGGCTGTTTGTGAAATTTTCGGCGGAAATAAAGAAGATATTAAGGTTATCGGTATTCGTCACGGTGAAAAAATGTATGAAACACTTCTTACAAATGAGGAATGTGCAAATGCAGTTGACCTTGGTAATTTTTACCGTGTTCCTGCTGACAGCAGAGGACTTAATTATGATAAATATTTCAAAGACGGCGATGAAAAAAGAGATGTTCTGACTGACTTTGATTCAAATAATACAAAGCTTCTTAATGTTGAGGAAACTAAAGAAAAAATATTGGAGCTTTCATATATTAAAGAACAACTCGCAAAAATGGAGAAATAATATGTACGATTTTCAATGGAAAAATTCAGGTAAAACAAAGCTTTTGATAATTGTCGGAACAAGACCTGAGATAATCCGCCTTGCCGCAACTATTAAACGCTGTCGTGAATATTTTGACTGCTGTGTTGCACACACAGGTCAGAATTATGACAAAAATCTTAATGATATTTTCTGGAGCGATTTTGATTTAGGCGGACCGGATGTTTACCTTAATGTAGTAGGTGACAACCTCGGTCAGACCTGCGGAAATGTTATTGCAAGAAGTTATGAACTTATGACGGAAATCAATCCTGAAGCGTTGCTGGTTTTAGGCGATACGAACTCATGCCTTTCTGCAATTTCAGCAAAACGCCTGCATATCCCTGTTTTTCACATGGAAGCCGGCAACCGCTGTAAAGACGAGTGCCTTCCCGAAGAAACCAACAGAAGAATAGTTGATGTTATTTCCGATGTTAATCTGCCTTACAGTGAGCCGGCAAGGAAATACCTTCATGAGCTTGGTATGCCTAAAGAGAGAACTTATGTTACAGGTTCTCCCATGGCAGAGGTTCTTCACGGTAACATAGATAAAATAGAAAAAAGTAATGTTCTTGAAAGATTGGGTCTTGAAAAGGATAAGTACATTCTTCTTTCTGCGCACCGTGAAGAAAATATTGATACTGAAAAGAATTTTCTTTCGCTTTTCAGCGCAATAAATGCACTTGCGGAAAAGTATGATATGCCCATTCTTTATTCATGTCACCCCAGAAGCAGAAAGAAGCTTGAAGCAACCGGATTCAAGCTTGATTCAAGGGTGAGAGTCAATGAACCGTTAGGATTTAACGATTATAATAAATTGCAGATGAACGCTCTTGCTATTGTAAGTGACAGCGGAACTTTACCCGAAGAAAGCTCTTTTTACCTTTCAATCGGTCATCCTATTGCTGCTGTATGTATTCGAACATCAACAGAGCGACCGGAAGCACTTGAAGCGGGCGACTTTATTCTTGCCGGTATTTCCGAAAAAGAACTTCTTCAGGCAACTGATATGGCAATTACAATGAAACAGAATAAAGTTTTAGGTCATCCGTGCATTGATTATACAGATGAGTGTGTCAGCATGAAGGTTGTCAGAATTATCCAGAGTTATGTAAATGTTGTAAATAAAATGGTTTGGAGAAAAGACAGATGAACATTTTGGTTACAGGCTCAAAGGGAATGGTTGGTACCGCCCTTGTCAATAATCTGAAAAACATCAGAGATAATAAAAACAGAACCAGACCTGATATAAAAATTGATGAGATTTATGAGTATGATATAGATTCGTCAGAAGAAGAGCTTGATGAGTATTGCAGTAAAGCTGATTTTGTTTTTAACCTTGCAGGAGTCAATCGACCTGAAAATCCCGAAGACTTTGTTAAAGGGAATTTCGGATTTGCTTCTTTATTGCTTGATTTATTAAAAAAACACAATAATAAAGCAACAATTATGCTCAGTTCCTCAGTTCAGGCTTCATTATGCGGAAGATTCGGAAACAGCGAATACGGAAGAAGCAAAAAAGCCGGTGAAGACCTGTTTTTTGAATACGGTAAAGAAACAGGTGCAAAGGTTGCAGTTTACCGCTTTGTTAATTTAATGGGACACAGCCGTCCCAAATATAACAGCGCAATTTCAACTTTTTGCTGGGCGGTAGCCAATGACGAACCGTTCACTGTAAATGACCGTTCAACCTGTCTTGAAGTGCTTTATATTGATGACCTGGTTGCGGGAATGTTTGATTTGCTTGAGGGAAAAGAGAAGCATTGTGAGTATGACGGCGTTGATGCGGTTCTTTGCGAAAACGGTAAATTTTGCTGTATTCCCGTTACTCACAAGGTTACACTCGGGGAAATTGTTGATTTGCTTGAATTGTTTAAGGCTCAGCCGGCAACATTGATGATGCCTGAACAGCCTGACGGAAGTTTTGCTAAAAAGCTTTTCTCATTATATCTTTCATATTTGCCCAAAGAGAAGATTAAATATGCACTGAAAATGAATTGCGATAACAGGGGTTCGTTTACTGAGCTTATTCATACACGGGATTGCGGGCAGGTTTCTGTGAACATTTCAAAACCCGGTATTACAAAAGGTCAGCACTGGCACAACAGCAAATGGGAACAGTTTATTGTTGTTCACGGTCACGGTCTTATAGAAGAAAGAAATATTAACACAGGGGAAAAGGTTTCATTTGAGGTCAGCGGTGACAAAATAGAGTCGATTTATATGATTCCAGGTTGGACTCATAATATAATAAATCTCAGTGACACAGAAGACTTGATTACGGTTATGACCTGTAATGAAATATTCAATCCTGATTATCCCGACACTTTCGGTGAACCTGTATAAAATTTTGGTTCTTTGTCAATAGTTGGGGTAAAAAACCCTGAAAAGGAAATAAACTAACAACGGTAGCAGCGAAAGTTGCTGCCGTTAATTTATGAAAACATATGTAAAATGCGTTTTCTGAATCTGTTAAAATTGCGATAACCGTAAGC